>JAFTHZ010000020.1 GCA_017457155.1 Ruminococcus sp. | reverse complement strand
CTGTTTGCAAGAAAGGCTCGCTGTGCCAACTGCGGATATGTGATGCGCTCCTCTAAAAATCGTGGCAAGCATTATTTGCAATGCTCCAACCGTCACGTAGCGAAGGATGCCTGCATCGGCTCCTTTATCTCGGTTGACAAACTGGAACAGATGGTCATTGAAGAGTTGAACCGCCTTTCCAAGGAGTATTTGAACAAGGACGATTTGGAAAGGAAGATCGAGTTCTGTAATGATCTGCAATCGCAAAAGGATGCTATCCTTACCAACATTGCCGCATACGAAAAGCGTGTTGCAGAACTGTCCAAGGGGATTCGGGAACTGTACATGGACAAAGTTAAAGGACTGATCAGTGCATCTGATTACTCTGTAATGTCGAAAGACTTTGTTGATGATCGTGACCGTTTGGAACGCCTGATTGCAGACAGCCGCAGACGCATTGAAGAACTGGATGTAAAGCTTGAAGTCGGTGACAATCGAAAGGAAATTATTGAGCGTTATACTAATCTTGAGCACCTAAATCGTGAGATGGTTGAGATCCTGATTGACTATATTTCCGTAGGAAAAAGGATCAAAGGAACCACCGATGTACCCATTGAAATTCACTGGAATTTTTGAAGGTTGTCTTTACAAAGGCGTACCTACAAAAACCTTGCGCCAACGAAAAATCCAGTGTTTTCAAGGGTTTTTCGCACCGTGTTCTTCTTATGAGTTCGCAGCAGAACAGAAAGCCCGCACAACCTATGACAACATTCTCAGATACTGTGATGACCCTGATGTAATCGATCCTATACGATTCCTCAGAGAACGCGAAATTGTTCATTATCAGAGATTCGGCGAGAACCTGAGACTTCTCACTGATAAGTTGGATGAAAAGAACTTCTATGCGTTCAATCCCAGTTTCGATAAAAAATGCTTTGATAAATCAAAATCCAAAATGAAATAATAAAATTAACAAATCCGGCGTATCGGTATTCTTATCGGTACGCTTTTTTTATATACCGTCAAAAAAAAACATTGAATTCGAACGCTTGTTCTGATATAATATAAACAGAATATAAAAGGAGGCAAAAGTGAATGAATAAACAATATCTGTGTATTGACCTTAAATCATTTTATGCCTCCGTTGAATGTGCTGACAGAGGACTTGACCCTATGAACACCAACCTTGTGGTAGCTGACCTGAGCAGAACAGAAAAAACCATCTGCCTCGCAGTTACCCCGTCGCTCAAATCCTATGGGATATCCGGCAGAGCAAGGCTGTTTGAGGTTGTGCAGAAAGTCAGGGAGATAAATGCCATAAGGCGGGCAGATGCCCCCGAGGGAAAGTTTATCGGGGCCTCCCCTTTTGACAATGCACTCAGGAACAACCCTGCTCTGGCTCTTGATTATATAGTCGCTCCGCCGAGAATGGCTCACTATATGGAGTACAGCACAAGAATATACAATGTATATCTAAAATACGTCTCCCCCGATGATATCCATGTTTACTCAATAGATGAGGTTTTCATGGATATTACTCCATATCTGCAGACAAGGAATATGACCGCAAGAGAATTTGCGCAGATGATAATCAAGGATGTGCTCAACACAACAGGAATCACCGCAACCGCGGGCATAGGAACAAATATGTATCTGGCAAAAATAGCTATGGATATAACCGCAAAGCACATTCCCGCTGATGAGGATGGAGTTCGTATTGCAGAGCTGGACGAAATTTCTTACAGAGAAAAACTATGGAGTCACAAGCCCCTTACGGATTTCTGGCGGATAGGTCGCGGATATGAAAAAAAGCTGATTGCCAACGGAATGTTCACTATGGGAGATGTTGCGAGATACTCTCTTATCAACGAGGACCTGCTGTACAAGCTTTTTGGAATCAACGCTGAGCTTCTCATTGATCATGCATGGGGTTGGGAACCCTGTACAATTGCAGATGTAAAAGCCTATAAGCCTGAAACAAACAGTCTCAGCTCCGGACAAGTACTGCAAACCCCATACGAAGCCGAGAAAGCAAAGCTTGTAACCAGAGAAATGACGGAACTACTGGTGCTGGATCTGGTAGATAAGGGGCTTGTAACTAATCAGATCGTGCTGACCATAGGATATGACATAGAAAATCTTACCAACTCTGAAATCAGAAACAGCTACAAAGGCCCCATTGTCACTGACCACTATGGCCGAAAAATCCCTAAGCATGCTCACGGTACCACAAACCTTAGCAGATACACCTCATCTACACGAATAATCGTTGAGGCGGTTATGGAACTCTTTGACAAAATTACGGACAAAACACTGCTTGTGCGCAGGATAACTCTAGCAGCTTGCAAGCTTGAGGACGAAAAATCGCTCTTATCCCAGGGACACACAGAGCAGCTCTCTCTCTTCATAGATTACAAATCACTTGATGAGGAGAACAGAATCCTTGAAGCTAGCCTAGAGCGTGAGAAAAAAATGCAACATGCCATGATAGATATAAAGAAAAAATTCGGAAAGAACGCTATCCTCAAAGGTATGAACCTTGAGGAGGGTGCAACAGCTAAAGATCGTAACCGTCAAATCGGCGGTCACAAAGCATAACGGAGGACAGGATGTACGAGGATATAATTAACCTGCCACACTACCAATCAACCAAAAGGCCACATATGTCTATGAGGGATCGTGCAGCACAGTTCTCTCCTTTTGCAGCACTGACAGGTCACGATGAAGCAATCAAAGAAACTGCCCGCCTGACAGATAAAAAGATAGAACTCACAGAAGGTGACAAAGCACTTATCAATGAGAAACTACAGATTATTATCAGTAATCTTAGCAAAGACAGTCCTGTTACCATAACATATTTTGTTAAGGACAAGCTTAAAGCAGGCGGAAAATACACTGACCACACAGGGATAATCAGAAGAATCGACGACTATGAGAGTACAATCACATTTCAGGATAAAACCACAGTACCCATTGAGGATGTACTGATTATAGAATCTGACCTGTTCAAAGAATATAACACATAAAAAAACAGCTACCCAAAAGCAGGTAGCTGTTTTTTTATTAAAGGATATAATCAGAATCCATCAGGGTTATTTTTTTGCCAGCGCCATGTATCGAGACACATTGCTTCAATATCATATTTTGCCTCCCAGCCAAGCTGGTCTCTTGCTTTGTCAGCACAAGCATAAACCTCGTCGGCGTCTCCCGGTCTGCGCGATGCATATGAATAAGGAATCTCCACACCTGTAGAATTGACGAAAGCGTCTCTCAGCTGAAGGACCGTTGTTCCCTTGCCTGTGCCGAGATTGAAAGCATCGCATCCCCTGTGGGCCATAACCCACTTTATAGCTTTGAGATGCCCAAGAGCAAGGTCTACGATGTGGATGTAATCTCTGCTTCCTGTTCCGTCTGCGGTAGCATAATCGTTACCAAATACATTGAGCTTCTCAAGCTTACCAACTGCAACCTGAGAAATATAGGGCATAAGGTTATTTGGAACACCCTTTGGAGATTCTCCTATCAGACCACTGCTGTGGGCACCAATGGGATTGAAATATCTGAGCAAAGCTATACTCCAGCTTTCATCAGAGATATACAGGTCCCTGAGAATTTCTTCGATGAACAGCTTACTTCTGCCATAGGGGTTGGAAGCACTGAGAGGCATATCCTCGGTGAGTGGGACAGGATTGTGGATTCCATATACTGTAGCAGAAGAAGAGAAGACAAGGCGCTTGACATCAAACTCCTGCATTACCTCAAGAAGAATCAGGGTGCTGGTCAGGTTGTTGTTATAATACATCAAAGGAAGCTGAACAGACTCACCTACTGCCTTAAATCCTGCAAAATGAATGACAGCCTCAACAGTATTCTCAGAAAAAACCGTCCGAAGCAACTCTTTGTCTCGTACGTCACCTTTATAGAATCGCGTATTCTTGCCTGTAATCCGCTCTATACGAGAGAGTACCTCCTCGCTACTATTAGAAAGGTTATCAACAACAATAACCTCGTAACCGGTACTGAGCAGTTCAACACAGGTATGGCTGCCGATAAATCCCGCACCACCTGTCACAAGTATAGCCATAATAGCCTCCTCAAAGTCCTGACAGATATCCCCATAATCTCTGTCTGAGATATTTTATAAATTATAGCATACAATTAATAAAAAATAAAGAGGGCAGCTGCAGATTAAATAATCCACAGCCGCCCGTTTAATTAATAGTAACTAAATCAGAGATGATTTATCGGCAAACGCGTCCCAGATCGTCGAACTTGTAGTTCATGGGAATTGTGTAACCGTTAGTCTCCCATACATAGAAGGTCTGGTTTGTAACCAGCTTGCCACCCCAGTTTACAAAGTAGTAGTAACCATCTACCTCGATAAGACCGGGAGCGGGAGTTGTACCATCTACGTAGTAGTAGATTCCGTCATCCTTTGTTACGAAGCCGTCCAGCATCTTGCCGTCTGCATCGAACTCATAGTTCTTGTTTGCAGGAAGATCGCAGTATGTTGTATCTACCCAGTACTTGCCGCCTGTCTGGAGAACGCCGCCCCAGCTTGCGTAGTAGTACTCACCATCAATCTCAAAGAGACCCTTGGTGGATGTCTTACCATCAAAGTACAGGTACTTAGTACCATCAACCTCTGCTACACCATTGAGCATCTTGCCATCCTCGCCGAAGGTGTACTCACCGATGGGCAGGTCGCAGTATGTTGTGTCTACCCAATACTTACCGTCGGTCTTGATTACGCCGCCCCAGTATGCATAGTAGTAGTCACCGTCTACCTCAAAGAGACCGCATCTGGATGTGAGACCGTTGATGTAGAGATACAGTGTACCATCGATATCAACAACGCCATTGTACATCTTACCGTCAGGTCCGAAGGTGTAGTTTGCATTTGCGGGAAGGTCACAGTAAGTAGTGTCTACCCAGTACTTGCCGTCTGTTCTCAGAACGCCGCCCCAGTATGAATAGTAGTAGTCGCCATCGATCTCGAAGAGACCCTTGGTTGCTGTTCTACCATTTACATAGAGGTACTTTGTTCCGTCAATCTCTACAACACCATTGAGCATCTTACCATCCTCGCCGAAGGTGTACTCGCCTACGGGAAGATCGCAGTTGGTTGCCCAGGCGTATCTCTTCTCGTTAACAGAGCAGATACCGTTTGCCTTAACGAAGTAGTAGTCGCCATCAATATTGTAGAGACCTGCTGCTGCGGGCTTACCGTTCAGGTAATAGCAAAGACCGTCCTCTGTCTCAATGAGACCACGAACCATCTTGCCGTCCTCACCGAAGGTGTACTCACCTGCAGGAAGATCGCAGAAGGAATTATCGATGTAATATTTGCCGTTGGTCTTAACAACGCCACCCCAGTAGGAGTAGTAGTACTCACCATCGAACTCATAGAGTCCGCAGTTACCTGTAACACCATCCTCGTATACGTAGAGAACATTGTTGACTGTCAGCAGACCTGTGTATGCTGCATAGTCATCCTTGAAGATTCTGCCACCATAGGTGCCGTTCTTCTGTGCATAACCTGTGTGATGGAAGTAGTACCAGTCACCATCGATGTTGCACAGACCAGCAAGGCCTTCGCCGTCCTTAGCATATCCGAGACCATTTCTGAACTCGATAAAGCCGTCCTCAGGCTTCATTGTCTTGTCACAGGTACCATCCTCGTTGAAGTAGTACCAATTTCTGTATGCCTGGCTCTCGAAGAGAAGCTCCCAACCGGAAGCAAGAGCAATACCGTTCTCGAAGAAGTAATCCTCACCGTCGATATTTACCCAGCCCTTGGCGTGGTATGTGGGACCATAGTAGTACTTGTTTCCATAGAGGGTCTTTGCCCATACGCCGGAATCAAGCTTACCATCAGTGAGGCTGTATGTAACGCCGGGGATAAACTCCATCTCGCCGTCATAGCCTACACCGCTGTCAGTGAAGTAGTACCATGCACCATCAACTGTCTGCCAGCCCTTCTGAGCTACGCCGTTGATGAAGTAGTATGTACCTGTCTCATCTGTATAGAGACCTGTCTGTGTTTTCTCTGTGGAACAAGACTCACAAACAAGCTTGCCGTCAGAAACAACATAGTTGTGTCCTGTTGCATCAACTGTTGTGCCCCAGTCAACTACAGAAGAACAGCCCTCGCAGTATGTTCTGCCAGTATAACCGCACTCTGTACAGGTAGCAGCCTTATCCTCAAGCGCAGTTGCATTGTGCTCATGCCATGCAACACCACCACTTGTGAGATTGATATCCTGAACTTCGGTCTTAACATTGATTGCTGAGTAGAAGCCGCAAACATAGTTGTTGTCTACAACACCATCAGCATAATCAACCTCACCATAAACAGTATCAACGATAATATTTACGATAGGTGAATTTGTTGTAGCCTGCTGTTTAGAAGGTGCGAGACCGGTGATCTCCTCACTCCATGCCCATACGCGGACAGGAACGGAAGCAAGGATAGTCTCGCCTGTTGCATCACCGTTATTGGTGATAGTGAGAGTCAGCTCATTGTTGAGCTCATCAAGAGTATAATCAACAGTTACACCATCAGCTGTAACAATATACTCGGGCTCAAATGTGTTAGCTGTCTGCATCTTGAGAGTTGTAGTGATGCTGTCAATCTTGGAAGCATCAGAAGCTACAACGTCAACATAGTAAACAGAACCGGCCTTAGGTGTCTCGTTACCATTATTGTGACCGGAAATTGTAACGATGGGATTAGTTGCGGTAGCAGCAACTGTGAGAGTCTTTGTGAGCTTTGTATAGTTACCCTGCTTGTCAGCAACCTCAAATACGATCTCATGTGTACCGTTTGTAAGGTATACATCAGACAGAGCCATTGTGGTGCCTGCAGCCTTGAAGCTTGTAGCCTTAGACATATCTATACCGTCAATGTAGATTTTTGCGGTAGAATAATCAAGACCTGTGTAGTTATCCTTCTTTGTAGAGTCAGCAATTGTTGCCTCGAAAGAAACCTGATTGTTTGAAACAGTCTGGCCGTTGAGAGCTACAAAATTATCGATATTCTGTGATATCTTTGCGTCAGAGATAACAGGAGCATCTCTGTCCTCGGTAACATCACTATAGTCAAGAGTAATATCATCAATATAGATAGTTACCTTCTCAGCATCCATATCATAGGTGTTTACAAAGAACTGAATGAATGCAGGATAGTTGTTGGTATTTGCTCCCTTACCGTTATTGATTGCATAGTCCTCATAGGGGTTGAACTGGAGGGATGACTGATAGTCATAAGCAGTCAGATCAAACTCAGCATAAACCCAACCGGACTCGGGAATATTTGTGAACTGGGAGAACTTTGTACCATTGACTGTCATGTAGTCATAGTTGGTATAAAGCTTGCCTGAGCTATCCTTAGTAAACGTACGGCAGATACGTGCATAAAGACCTGATGCGCTATCGGGAAGATAGATCCACATACCGATCTTGGTAGCGTTCTTGCCATTCTCTACATCACGCCATACCTGAGTATCACCTGTGTAGTAAACATAGTTGTAAGACCAACTACCTGTATCTTGGTCATAAAGACGGTCGAAAGTAAGACCCAGTGAACTGTTGCCGTTCTTAACCTGTCCGCCGTTCTCCTCTGTTGCAAGGAAGGTTGAGCTGGACTTGAATCCTACACCGTTTGAGTTTTCGGAAAGCTTAACAATATCATACTTTGCGTCGGGATACTGCTCAGCGATTTCTGCATTCTTGTTGTCTGCCCATTCACCGAACTTGTCAACACCGATCCACTCATCTACGTTGTCCTGCTCGAAGTCATAAATAACCTCAGAACCCTTGCCATAGTTGATAGTAACGGTGATTGCATCCATCTCAGCATACTTATACTCAGCTGTTACGGAAGTGCCCTTACAAGTCTCTGTGGTGGTAGCTGTGAAGCTGAAGCCGCTCATTGAACCTGCTGTGGGATCAGCAATTGTGAAATCAAATGCTTCTGCTGATACATAGATCTCGTTGTTACCATACATAGCAACAACAGTGAGATCTGTGGACTTTCCGTAAGGAAGAGTCTTTGTCTCTGCATCAAATGCGATGCTTGTGGGGTTAACAACGCTGATTGTTTTTGAACCTACAACCTTACCATCGAGAACCATCTGAATATCAACATTACCTAATGTGCCGTTAGAAACAAACTTGCCGTCTTTGATTGTACCAAAGCTTGAATCAGAAAGAGCCCAGGTAACATCTGCGGGGATCTCGTCAGCGGGACCACCGGATGCGTCGATACCCTTAGCTGTGAATGTGTAGGTTGAGTTGGGAGCCATGTACTCATGATCACCCTCGATAACTGCATGGTCAAAAGTACCATCAGCTACTGCAGTAGTAACGATACAAAGTGTGTTGGAAACAGCACGCTCAACGTTACCGGAAGGTGTGTTGATGAGTGTGAACTCGCTCTCACCCTCACGAACGCCACCGAAGGTTGCAGAGTTACCACCGTCAAGATGAATAGCATCTACACAACCAAGAGAAAGCATAACCTCTGCCTGCTCCTGATATGTAAGACCGATGGTCTTAGGTACCTGAGAACCGTCAGCTGTCATAAGAATGAGCTTGCCGTCTGCAGTAAGACCCAGAGTCTGACGGGGATACTTTGTAGTCTTATCAAGACCGGATGCAACCTGTCCATCCTTAACGATATGAACATATCCGCCGATTGCCTCTTTGATCTGACCGATGTAGGAGGAGTACTCACCCTTGTTACCGATCATATAGGTTCCGTCCTTGAGAACTGCAAAGAAGGCATAATTGTTTCCCTCAGATACAGTTGTTACATCAATACCCTCCATTACAAAAGCACCTGTAGGCTTACCTGTAGCGGTGTTGTAATAAGAAGCATTGATACCGGCTACTACCTTGAAAGGCTCTTCATAATTAGCCTCCATAGCAGCAACCTGCTCGGAAAGTGTCTGCAAACCATACTCGGAATTCTGGTTATCCTTGTAGTTTGCGTAAACTTTAACAGTGTCAACAGTTGTGTCTACAGTAGTGACATACATCTCAACACGATCATTATTTGAATCAAGTGCTACAACTTCATTCAAAGTGACACCGGGTGCCAGGTTGGATTCACTGTCAGTAACAACAGTAAGACCTGCACCGTACTCTGAACTTGCAAGAGGCTGAACGTCTGCTGCAAGTGTTGATAGTGGCATTACGGATACAAGCATCAGTAATGTGAGCACTATCGCCAGTGTTCTTTTCATAAGACATTTCTCCTTTATGAAATATTTTATACTTAGGAGTATCAGGATAACTACTCCTTAATATACAGTTATGAATTCTTCTTTTTTCTGCTATCAAGCAATTCTGAGACAATGTTCTTGCTTTCTTTCATAAGGAAAGCAGGATTCAGACCCCGCAGCATAATATAATTTGACTCACGTATAGGTTTGAATATAAACCCTAAAAGGAAATTCATAAAAAACTGGGTCATCAATGATGCAAAGGCTGCGCCACAGGCTCCGAAATATGGAATCAAGAAGAAGTTGAGGACAACATTGAAAAGTGCACCTGAGAGATTTATTCCCAGGAGATACTTCTGTTTCTGCTCTGCAAGTATCCAGACATTCCTCACAACTCCCATAAGTGAGAATACATAGTACATCATCAGCACCCTAAGTACTCTGATGGATTCTGCATATTGAGCACCATATAATATGGTGATTATGGGCTTTGCAAACAATATAAAGACAACTGACTGCAGAAATGCAAGGTATATTATCACACTGTAAAGGCGTGACATATTGAGTTTATAGAGCTCCTCATTCTCTTCCTTCTTGGATAGAATCATAGGACGGAAGGAATCAATAATAGCGTAATATACGAACTGAACAACAGCTGCAGAAGTAATTGCAGCGGAGTAAAAACCGTTTTCTTTCTCCCCTACCATATTGGTAAGCATAATGTGATCTGTATTCTGAATTATGGATATCATAAGCATAGCAAGAATATAATGCTTACTCCTGCTGAACAGGTCCCTGGCTCTGGAGAAAGAGAACCGAAGTCGTCCTGCGCCCATCCTCAGATAAATAACAACTAGAGAAACAACTATTATGGCTACATCAAAGGCGTTTGTCACTGCAAACCAATATACACTCTTGTCAGTTACAAGCAGGAATATCCTATAGACGGAAACAATCACGTAAGCTACAAGACCAACCAGAGAATAATACTTTGACAGGAGCTTGTACTGATACCAGTACTGGATCATCTCTATTGCTGCGAAAAACAACATTACATTGTAGAGCATACAGACAATGAGAACCGTGGTGTCGCCTGCATTGGCAACAGTCACAAAACCAACCACTCCGCCATAGCACAGAACAGAAGAAACAAGACACATAACAATGGATGTGCCCATTATCTCCCCTTCTCCATCCGAGTCCTTGACCAGCTCGCGCACAAGTGTGGCATCAAGTCCGAGACGAACAACAGGTAATGCAAAGCTCGCAAAAGAAGCTGCGTAATTTATGAGTCCATAGTTTGAAGGCCCCAGATACCGGGCACACAACATACCAATTATAAACTGCAGAAGGGACTGGACTATTTTACATATAATTATCCACTTTGCATTATTGAGAATCTGACTGCGTTTCATAATATCAACTCTCTGTTACTGCACTCTTTGCGGAAATAAGCGGCAAAGCCAGAACAAAGAATGACATATATGCAACCTCAAAACGAAGTGAGGAATTGTAAAATACAAGAATTATACAGATAACTGACATAATGATTGTCATCTGAGAGAAAAGTCGGTTTCCCTTTTTCTTAACAAATTGTCTGATGGCAAACACCATACACATTACGAAAAACGAAATATAAATTAGTAAACCAACAATGCCTGTCTCCAAAAAGAGGAACGCACTGGACAACCAAGTATAATTAAGTCCGCCGTAAACCTCAAAGAAAGGAGTGTTACATATAGCGAAGGAAGAGGTCTCACAGTTGCCAAGTCCAAGTCCGAACAGACGCTCAATCGGCTCTGTCAGAATCGTACGTGAAATAATGGGGATAGCTGTGATTCGACCAAGGTCGTTTTCCGTAGCATATGAAGTAGATGTAATAAGCTCCATAATTCTGTCCAAAGAAAGTTGTTCGTTAGATCCGAAAATTTCTGTCAGAACAGAACCTGAAACCATGAGAGCTGCACCTGCGATAAGAACAATTACAGGTTTCTGCCAAGAAAATCTGGTAAAGAATACAGAGATAAAAATGATGATAACAAACATTACAAAGAATATCTTAAGCTCTGCCATAGCAGCAATAACAAGGGCAAACAGGCACTTGACAGTACATAGCAGGATATTCTCCTTTTTGTCCATAAAGCTTACAATAGACTTGATAATAACAATTGCAAAAAGAACAATGGAGTAGCCGTTGCAACCACGATCAACACCGAAGATTCCACCCAGATAGTCCTGTTTGTAACCAAGGACAAAATACTGAAAAAGGGTGACTACAATGTTAATCCAGAAAAGTGCATCCAAAAATCTCAGCATATTTGTTGCATCATCTTCGGTGAGAAGAATGGCGCATAGCAAAAAGAATATCAGAAATCTGAAATTATTGCGGAATCCCCACAAATAATATATATACGACTGGAAATTGAAAGCATACAGCACAAGGGTATACATAAAGAACCCCAGCACAAACAGAACAAAAGGGACTACGTTTCTGTCAAGAAACAATTTACGCTTAAAAAAAGTAAGACAAAATGCAAGCAACCAGGCGACATCGATGGTATATTTGATAAAACTGCCTATTCCAAGGAAACTGGTAAAAAAGGATAGAAACAGCGGCATCGCAAAAGCAAACAAAACAAGCCACTGAGACAGGGTTCGCTTTTTTATTAGTAATTTTCCCGATGTGAAATCAGACATAGTAAAACTCCAAAATCAGAGGTGCACCTTGCACCATAAAATAATATCTGCAAGAAAATAAAGTTTGCAACTGATGAGCTGGTAGAATAATCTGAGAGCCTTCTTCTGTTTTGAAAGAACATTCTTTGTCAGCGTAAGCTGAAGGTCAGGATCCCTATAAACGCTGTGAAGGCTCCTGTATCTGTCAGAAAACTTCAGCTCTGAACTCATCAGATACTTAAATGTAACCATAAGATAATTCTGATAACGAACCATAATAGCGTCCGAAACATTGTCAGAAAGATTATTTAAACGGGCTGTCTCCAGAGATTTTCTGAGAAAAAGTCCCAGATTCTGTTCTCTTTTGATGTTATAAACACGGGACAGTGAGCCATCATTCTCAAAATAATAGTAGAGATTATCAGAAAGAACACACACTGAATCAGCATATGAGAAGTACTCAAGCACGAACAAAGCATCTTCGGAATAAAACTCTCTTTCTGACAGAAAGCGGATGCAATGTTCTCTGATGATATCAAGGTCAAACACCTTGCTCCACACACTCATACCAAATCCAACATTGTAGCTGAGCATTCCGCAGAGAAGTTCAGAAACAGATTCTCTGCCTATATACAAGGGCGAGGCTGTGACGTGTCTTTGTCTTGTGTTACCCTTTGAATCCACAACATTACTGCCAAAAGCAGCTGTATGGCAATTATTGTCCATCATGGAGTTTATGCACTTTGAGACAGTTTCGGACTCGATATAGTCATCAGCATCCACAAAGGTAACATATCTGCCTGTTGCAACATCAATTCCGCTGTTGCGGGCCATTCCCGCGCCTGCGTTCTGCTTGTGAATTACCTTGAAGCGAGAATCTTTCTGTGCCCAGCTGTCACAAATAGCGGGGCTGTTATCAGACGATCCATCATCCACGAGGATTATCTCGAGCTCTTTGTAGGTCTGGGATACGAGAGACTCAAGACATCTTTCGAGGTACTGCTGTGCATTGTATACGGGCACTATCACGGATACTTTAGGTTGAGACATAAAAAACTCCAGTATTAATTATTGGAAAAATAGCTGATGGATTTATCCCAGTCATAGGACAAAACAGCACCTCTGGGATTTGAATCAGAACTTCTGATTGCAGAATCTATAAGTTGACTGAGATGATCAGGATCAAAGCTCTCAATAAAATAGAAGCCGCTCTCCCCCACAAAACATGACATTTCGCCAAAGGCTGTAGTAACAACCGGCGTTCCACAGGCTGCTGCCTCGAGACAGGACAAGGGAACATCTATACATCTGCCTACACTTTCGACAGGAAAGAAATAGGCATCACTCATCTGATAGAGCTCGTTAATATCAGGAACATAATCATCGATTATGCTTATGTTGCCTGCAGCCAAAAGTTTGCTCCTGAGCTCATGGTCCTGCTCGTTCTTTGTCAGGGTGCTTGCTACCAGGAGAATCTGATAATCCTTTGGCAACAAGATGAGCTTGTCCACATTGCGACCATAATTAAGATGCCCGCAATGAAGAATGAGCTTTCTGTCAGGGTCAAAGCCGTACTTAAGCTTGAGGTCACGAGCAGTCTCCTCAGACACAGGACAAAAACGCTCTGTATCAACACCTGTTTTCAGGTAATGTATACGACGAGGAGGGATTCCTATGATGTTTCGGTATATCTCCTCAGAGGACTTTGACAGAACAATAAACTCAGCTCCTGAAAGTCGAAGCAGAAGCTTTGATATAAAGCTTACGTGAGACTGCTGGGTGATAATCACAGACAACTTGTCTGCACAATAGAGAGAAACTATAAACACCCTGACAGCAGTTGAAAAGAATTTGGCAGGAAAAGGAAGATAGAGAACCTTCTGTTTCTCAGCTCTGATAAGTCTGCGAAGCTCTCCACTCAGCATAAACTTGTTGAGATTCAGATGAACGTCAGACAATTCACTCTTCCTGTCATAGGTAATGATTGTGGAGTCAGTTCTCTGCTTTATTCTTTTGATAAGATTGAAAGCCACCTTGACGGTGCCTTCATCAGGCTTGTCTGCCAGACAATTTGATAAAATAAGCATATATGACTCCGATTAGAAAATTACTTTTTGCAGTACATCTCACAGGTAGAGCATGCATCAAGCTCTTCTTTCTTAATTTTGCCGTCACGGAAATCCCTGACGGTCTTATTCTCAAACATTGAATACTTCTTCTTTTTGAAGAAACGCAGGAATTTGTGCTTTACTACCCAGAAGGCAGGCTTCCAGATATATTTCTTCATAGCCGGAGAAACGGAGCCGATCATCCAGCAATTGCGGTCACAGCAACGGACCTTGCGACGGACGATCTCTGCATCTGCACTGTTCCAAAGCTCATCCCAGGTCTGATCGTTGAGATTACCCATAACTTCCTTTTCTTTGGTACCGTTACAGGGCATAACGTCGCCGTAGGGATCGATAAAGAAGGTATCAAAACTCATATCACAAGGAAGCAGACGCTTCTGAGAGAATATGTAGTTAATAAGGCCGTGGTTAAAATATGCACGAAACCACTTTTTTGGACTGTTGGACTCGAGAAGTTTATTGACAAGATCCTCAAAATTCTGAGCAACCATCAGTCTGTCATGGATAATGTTATTGGACTCAACAAAATAGAAGCTGTTGTGAAGAGAAGCTGTAGCAAACTCCATGTTCATCTCATCAGAGATGTTATAGAGCGCAACCAGATCCTTTGCGTTCTTGTCCTGAACGGTCATTCCGAAACCTACATCGGTCATTCCCATATCAACAAGGGTCTTGAGGGTTGTATATCCACGGTTGTATCCGTCGGACAAGCCTCTGATCTCGTTGTTGGTCTCCTCCAATCCCTCAATGGATATTCTGATACCTACCTGAGGGAACTCCTTACAGAGCTCAACAATTCTGTCTGTAAAAAATCCATTTGTAGAGATAACGATTCTATCGCTTTTCTTATAAAGCTCACGGACAATATCCTTCAGATCCTCGCGGATAAAGGGTTCTCCGCCTGTGATGTTGGTAAAATACATCTGAGGGAGCTTTTTGATTGTCTCAACTGAAATCTCTTCTTCGGGTTTTGAGGGGACCTTATATCTGTTACACATGGTACACTTGGCATTACATCTGTATGTAACGATGACGGTACCGTTGAGTTTCTTTGCCATCTGATAAGTCACTTAACCTTCCCTGCAGAACACCTGCATATATTTCTCACGTAGCATTATAATCTGAATCAGGATGCGAAATACTCCGCTGTGATTGCGGCGACTACGTCCCAGTCGTACTTGGAGATTACCTCTTCCCTGCCGTTGTTGGAAAGGCTACGGGACAGAACAGCATCAACAACAGATACGAATTCATTCTGGGTTTTATAAATCTCGTATCCGGTATCAAGGTCAAACATCAGCTTGTCAGCTACAATAACTGTTTTTCCTGCAGAGATTGCCTCGATAACAACTAGCCCAAAGGACTCAAGCTTGGACGTAAACACAGAGCAATCTGACATTGCATAGTAGCCTGCCAGCTCCTTGCCGGGAGAAAGCTCGCCCACGTATTTCACCTGATCATTAATCTTGTTTGCATTTGCAAAAGAAATGATACTATGCTGATATTCTTCATCAATGATTCCGCCTGCATACATAAACACAACATCAGGATTTGACACCAAATAATCCTTGAGCATGGTTACTGTACCAAGCTGGTTTTTTCTGTCACATACAGAGCCTACCTGAAAAATAACACGCTTGTCCTTCAGGTTATGGCTTGCCTTCAGCTCCTCTGCCACAGAACTGTCAACCGGTGCGTATGTCCTGGTATTTACACCATTGATTATCTTTTTGATTTTGCTGCCATCCACACCCAGCTTGCTGACAAAATGGTCTGTGGTTATATCGTTGAGCACGAATACTAAGTCAGCATTCCTGACACATTCGATTTCCTGAAAATATCTTTTCTTTACTGTTTCTTCAATCTCTTCCCATGCAGTTCCCCAAATATACGAGTGAACCGTGTAGGCGGTTGTCACCTTACTGCGTAGCTTTTTGCTGACAAGCTTCAGGAAGAAGAACATATTGTACTGATTATGAAAATGAAAAACTATTCTTTCCTCAGACTCAGCATGAGATTTGATAATCTTCTTCAGCTTACGGGCCAAAGAAACAGAGTAAACCACACGCTTTAGCTTGTGCATAATACCCAGAGAAACATCTGTTTTTGTGAATACAGAGGGAACGGATACCTCAGATACGGGAACCTCTGTCTGTCCTCTGTCTGCTGCCTTGATGTCGATAATGGAAGCGTCCTTACCGATATTTATAAGCGAGCGGGTCAGCTCCTCAACAACAATCTCTGTGGCGGCACCCATTCTGGCGGGTATTGGAGTGTAACCTGTTCCGATCTCATATATCTTCATCTTAATCTCCGTAAATCTGCATTAATTTCTGACAATAGGTTTCGGCTGTTTCAAAAGAAACATTCCGACAATTTTCTGTAAAAGAATCAAGAACCCCGTCTGAGAACAAAATAAACCTTAGTTTTTCTTCCAGATCATCTGCATCGCCGGGGGTAAAAAGCAATCCTGTCCTGCCGTTTTCGATAAGTTCAGGAATACCGCCGATATTTGCGCCTACAACAGGTGTAAGATACATCTGAGACTCAATGACGGTGTATGGACAGTTCTCATAAATCTCTGAAGGACAGATGCTGACAGCGGCTTTTCCGATAAGAGATTTAAGCTCATCCCCTGTCTTGAATCCGACATAGGTTGCATTCTCCACCTCGGCAATACTTGCCTCAGACTCACCATAACCTGCAAAAACGAAGTTTACATCAGGCATCCTACGGGCAACCTGTAGCACGGTTTCGGTGCCTTTGTCTCTGGACAGGTGACCAAATTCCAGAACATACTTTTCTTTGGTAACGGGCTCTGGGGTTACCTTCTCGATAAAATTATGAAGTGTTATTGTTTTATCCCTGAATCTCTCCTGAGTATCCAGTTTGCTCTTGAGGAACTTTGATGGACAAATGATGGTGTCGATATAGGAATATGCCTTACTGAACTTCCAGAAATACGCATCAGCCATAGCAAGAAGGCTCTTGGCACGGGAGTTCTTGTGGCATTTTGTGCGAAAGCAGTGCATGTAATTACCACCCAAACATTTTTCGCATATATTGATATCAGCATCAAAAAGTCCGTGGCTGGGACAAATCAGTTGATAGTCGTGAGCGGTATAGATTATTCTGACATTACGACCTGTAGACTTTCTATAATCCTCCACCTCAAGAAGCATACTTGGTGTAAGATGAAACTGAATATTGTTGAAATGAACTATATCAGGCTGAAAATCATCCAGTACAAGCCGAAGTTTCTTTCGGGCTTCACGGGAATAGATTATACGAAAGGGTGCAGAAAGATTCTTGCCTGTACCTTCAGAAAAATCCATATGGGACACATAAGCGCCCACTGAGTTAGTTACAATATTATCCTCATGATCAAGTCCGAAAAACTCTACACTATGACCACAAGATTTGAGAGCATCGCCAAGCTTGAATACGTAGGTCTCTGCCCCACCCTTTGGGTATAGAAATTTATTAACTAACAGGATTTTCACAATCTATATCCTCCGAATCCCGCAACTGCGGTCAGTTGTCAGGATAGTACAAATCAAGTGTTCTGTGAACGATGTCCGTCCAGTTATACTTGTTTAATATAAAATCTGTAGCAGATTCCTTATATTTTGCAACATCTGAGGGATCATCACACAAAAACTGGAGTTTGGCACAAAGGTCGTCTGTGTCGGATTTTCTGAATGTGACGCCGTGGTCTTCCAGTACTTCGGCACACTCGGGAATATCAGATGTAAGACAACAGTTGCCATAGCTCATGGCCTCAAGCAGGCTCAAGGGCATACCCTCAAGGTCAGAGGGTAAAACATAAATATAAGCATTACTGTAAAGCTCCTCCAGGGGCTTGCCCTGGATAAAACCTGTGAAGATAATATTATCATTGTCCTTTGCAAGTTCCTTCAGCTCAAGCTCGTACTCAGAGGTATCAGAGGAACCTCCTGCAATGACAAGTTTCTTGGAAGTATTGAGCTTTTTGTATGCTTCTATCAGATATTTAACTCCTTTTTCCGGCACAAGTCGTCCGAGAAAAAGAATGTAGCTGTCTTTTGTAAGTGAGTATTCTTCTTTTATTAAGTCCGGCTCTATCGTCTGGGGGCGATTGACTCCATTGGGGATAAAGACGGTCTTTCGATTATAAGTATGGAGAAAATAATCCTGAACATTTTTGCTGAGGACGATAATTTCATCAGCATATTTCACAGCACATTTCTCTCCGAAAAGTATATATTTCGATGCGAATCCGCCCCACTTGGAGCGTTGATGGTCAAGTCCGTGAACAGTAGCGACACAACGCTTGCCAAAAAGCTTAGGAAGCCATAGCATTGCACAGGGACCCTCCGCATGAAAATGCACAACATCATATCTGCCAAAGGCAGAACGAATTGAACCAAAGAAGGATGAAGTCATTGCGGCAAGGCCCTTGCCATTGATGGTTAAAACATCACGGAGTATAACACCGTTATAATCTGACTTTTTCTCTTTATCAAATTGTTCGCCGCTGATATGATGACCGCGGCGGTTAAAGCATGTAACCTTGTGTCCCAGCTGAACCATCCCTGTAGAAAGCTCCCCGACTACAACTTCGACTCCGCCTTCTCTGGATGGAATACGCTTGTGACCAAGCATAGCAATACGCAGTTTACTTTTTTCAGTTGACATTTAGACTCCTTCCATGCCGATAACAGCACCAAAGGTTTTGAGAATAATCTTCATATCAACAATAAGACTTCTCTCTCTTATGTACTTAAGATCCAATGCGACCCACTCGTCAAAAGTAAGGTCGTTTCTCTTGGGCTGAATCTGCCAATAACAGGTAAGGCCGGGAATAACATAGAGCCTCTGTCTCTGAACTTCTGTGTACTGGACAACCTCTCGCTCCAGAGGAGGTCTGGGTCCTACAAAACTCATATCCCCCTTCAGAATATTAAAAAGCTGAGGGAGTTCATCGATGCTTGCTTTTCTGATAAATCGACCAACACGGGTGATTCTGGGATCTTCCTTGATTTTGAAGGCAGGACCCTCCATCTCGTTCCGGATCATAAGGTCATCTATCATAGAATCCGCGTTTGCAATCATAGAACGGAACTTGTAGAACTTGAATTTTCTACCGTTCTTGCCTACTCGCTCCTGTACAAAGAAAGGAGATGCACCGGGGCTGTCAATTACTATAACAAGAGCGATGATTATCATAGGAACTAAAAGAACAATCAGGCTCAGTAATGAGAAAAAAACATCAAAAGCTCTTTTGGCAACAGAATAGAAGATGGACTCTTCTATCTTAAGCAACGAAGCATCAGATTGCACAACATTGGTGTCTTTGTATTCAATTGTACGTGAATCTTTAATTTCTACACTCATTCCACTATTCACCAAATCGCTTATTCTCCCGCAGGGAGAAAACATCCTGTCAGGATTCGGGTGTATAAAACACCTGCATCACAACATCCTTGACAGATATATCGTCCACATAAAACTCCATATGTGAATCTCCTGCAACATTCTCTCCCTCAAGCTGGTATATATCGGTAAACTCATAGCTTGTGAGACTTTCGAACAGAGTCTCTAAACGCTGGGATGTGCAGTCAGATATCATATAGGGACTAATTGTCTGTACGGCATCAAAAATAAAGGAATCGTCCTCTTCGATGCATAGATTGGTTTTGTCTAAAAGTGCTGTCAGATACTGACGCTGGCGCTCCATTCGGGTACTGTTGGTGCTATCCTCGAGCCCGTATCTTGTCCGCACATAGTTGAGGGCGTGCTCGCCATAAAGTGTAACGGTTTCTCCCTCTATAAGGGTATCATCGATACCTGTGAAATCGTCCAGTACTGTAACCTCAACTCCGTCAACAAGATCATTATAAACAGGAACTGCGTCCATAGTAATGGCGATATAATGCTCAATATCCACTCCCTGAAGGACAGAGGAGACAGCTTTTGATGTATCAATACAGCTTCCCTTGCCGCCATCACCATAAGCATAGGTCAGGGCTATCTGGGCGTTAACTGAAATGGTATCACCGTTCAGGGTGGGCCGCTGTATATCTACCATTGTATCTCTGTTCACATGGATTGAACAAACCTTAGAATTTGCGTGATCAATTACAAAAAGCATCAGGAAGTCGGCCTGCAGGTCGTTTATGTAAGAATCAGACTCTATCTGTCCCTCATATTTATCAAGACCCATAACAAGCAACGTCTCAAGATTGTTCTTGGGAGTATAAGATTTTCCGTTATACCGGACGGAATTGTCCGCAGGAGAACTCAAGGGAATCTGAGTTGGAGAATTCCCCTGTTCCTTTTCCCATCTTGTGAGAACAATCAATGACAAAATAATCAGTATAACAGCGAGTGAAACCGCTGTTATACCAACTATTGTTTTTTTTGAGAGTTTACGATCAGCTGATGCTTTGTGTTTGCTCATGCCTTTTTCTTGGTGATAACAACACCTGTTGCAACAAGTGTAACAAGAACAAATGCACATGCTGCAGCAATAATCATACCGGAAGGATCACCTGTCTGGGGAGAAGTTGCAACAGCCTTTGTGGAATCAACAACAATTGCAAAAGTAGAGGGAACCTCAGTTGAGAATGTGATGTACTCGCCATCTACAACTGCATCAGGAACGATTACCCACTCGCCGTCAATAATCTGAATGAGGCTTACAAAACCATTGAGTGTATCAGCGGAGAGCTTGATAGTAAAGGGACCGTGTGCATCGTGGTCATCACAACCAAACATATCAAGTGCAAAGAGATCGCTTACTGCAAGGTCACCTGTGAGGATGCCTTTGTCCTGTGCGATAGAGTCGAGACCTGTGCAGATATTTGACAGATCATCTGCATCGTGGATCTGAGTGTAAGCATCCTCCATCTCTGTTTTATGATCTTCAGAAAGATCATCACGGTCTGCATAGGGAACAACAATTACATCTGCTGTACAATTGGGATCAGAGTTAGAGAAATCAATGATCTCGGGACCCTTGACACCGGAGGGACTCTCAAGGAAAGAGCCGGGAGCAGCAAATGCTGTCATGCTGAGAGCAAACACCATAACCAGTGCCAGACAAATTGATAATACCTTTTTCATAATATTTCATCCTTTCAAAAAATAATACAACATTATATTTATATTCAATCATCTCCGAGCAAAGCCCGTTGACGACGAATAAAATCCTTAGTAAATGACTCGCCTGTCTTTTTCGCAATTATCTTATAGGCCTCCCCCATACGAGGAGGACGATGACTGAGATTGTGACAATCGGAACCAAGCAGATGAATGCGATTTCTGCGAAGCAGAGAGACTGCCTTGCCCCTTGAGGAACGCCTGATAAAGAAGCTTGCATTGACCTGCATAAGAACACCGCACTGCATAAGACGGTCCCAGGTCTGTGCTTTCTGCAGATGATAGTACCGCTCAATATGAGCAAGGACTACCCTGACTGCACCCGAGAGGGCTATACTTTCTATCTCCCTGACAGAGTACTCTGTCCATTTGCAAACAGGCATCTCTATCAGAAGGAGATCTGTGCCTTCAATGCATAGTCGGGAAAGTTCATCCAATCGGCTGAGTCCGCTGTAGTAGCTGACCTCGGCTCCTCTAAGAATCCGTGGGTGTGAAAAGGTCAGTGAAGAAATCAGTGACTCATAAGCTGCGTCTCTTCTGCTCAGAAAATCATCAAGTGATTCATCATCTGCATAGAAGTGAGGTGTTGCCACAACAGTATCAACCCCCTGTGAGAGAAGCATAGAGATCATCTCGGAGCTTTCTTCCATACTCTTGCTGCCGTCATCAACTGACGAAAGAATATGACTGTGAAAATCTATCATAACGATTAAGACTTGCGTGTAGTGTAGTACTTGCGGTAATACTTGGAGTAGTTCTTGTATTTTCCGCGAGGAACACCCGAAGCCTCGGACTCATTCATAACGCAACCAAGAACATTTACGTTGGAGAGCTTCAGCTGTCTGAAGCAAGCCTCCAGCTCTTTCTTCTCGGTGTAATCCTCTCTGATAACAACTATCATACCGGTGATGTACTTGGAGATAGCCAGCGCATCAGAAACAACATTGACAGGAGGAAGGTCAACAATAATATAGTCAAATTTCTCTGCTGCAAGGTTTATGATAGCCTCCATCCTGCGGGAACCCAGAAGCTCTGAGGGATTGGGAGGAAGCTCACCTGAGGGCATTACATACCAGTTCTCAAGGATATCGGTTTTGAAGGTGCTCATCTGATGAGACTCATAACCCATCAGAACATCTGTCAGACCGGGAGTACTCTTGATCTCCATCTTCTTGGCAACGCTGGGAATTCTTAGGTCTCCGTCAATGAGCAAGACACGCTTTCCGCTCTCAGCGAGAACATAAGAAAGGTTGATGGCGGTTGTACTCTTTCCCTCACCTCTCATGGAACTTGTGATGCCGATAATGGGACAACTGACACCTTCAGGCATAGTGAATGAGAGGTTAGCTCTCAGGAGCTTATACTGCTCAACAGCAGTAAACTCAAGATTTTTATGCATCGTCTTCTTGTCGATTGTATTATCAAAAATCGATCTGATACGATTCTTCTTTTTCAGAGCCATTTCATCCACCCTCCTTACTTAACTTCTTTTTTTCTCTGATAATAGTATCCGTAATGCTTATCAGAGTGTCCCAACAGGTTGGGAACCTTGGCAAGGATGGGATAGTCATAAGTCTTGAGAATGTACTCTTCGTTATGAATTGTGTCATCCTGCATTGACATTATTACAAGAACGATAACAGATATCAGCACGCCGAGCAGCAAACCAATCTCTGTATATCTGGAGATATTGGGAGAAACCTTGACGGTGTTAACAATACCCTTATCAACAACAACCATAGAGCTGCCGTCGATTATCTTGGATATTCTCTCAGGGAGAACTTCTGCGATGGTATTTACAAGCAGACAAGCCTCCTCTGGATCGTCACATGTAACGGTAACAGCAAGGACCTCCGTCTCGTTTACGGCGCTTGCCTCTACCATATAGTAAAGGTCATCATATTTCATATCCACACCGCTTCTCTTGATAACCTCATTGAGCGTGGTTCTGTTCTTGAGAATAACTGTGTATGTCTTGACAAGACTCTGTGCTGCGGTAAGCTCGGAGGAACTGATGCTGAATTTATCAAGTGAAAATGAACTGTTGTTCACATACAGCATAGCGGTAGATGAATACTGAGGTGTAATAATAAAAGTAGCATAGCCGAAAGCAAGCACGGCCATCAAAATACCGGATAAAATAACAACCCAGATCTTTTTCCATATGTATCTGAGGATATGCATAATATCTATAGCATAATATTCCTGAGTTTTGATATTATCTTTTTCCATTCCGACCCATTACTCCTTAATGAAATTTCTGACAAATATACTCATTAATTCCGCAAAAGAGCATACTTATCCATCTAAATACTTATACGGATAAATCATAACACAAAACCTTTTGAAATACAAGTATTTTATATATATGTGTAATATTTTTTACAAAAAAAGACGGACGCCGAAACGTCCGCCTTCCCCGCCGAATACTCAGCGACAACCTGAGGTACCGCAGCTACCAAGCATAAAGCTCTCACAGTCAGTACATTTCTTCTCTGTAGGATTAGACTCATGTGTACCGACACGGATTGAATCCAGCTTGCAATAGCCCTTTTCACGGTTATTGTATGCACAGCTTGTTACTGTACAATGGATGCTTTTGTTGATATCGTTATCCATCATTTTTTCTCACCTCGAGATTATTGTCTGCAGTTTATAAAAAAGTATACCTATCACATTTTGCAAAGTAGCTAATAATATAATAACGAGGTGTTTGCACAATGTATGTATTTTACTTTGCGTTTATTATTTTATCAATCATAGGTCTGGTTGAACTAATCAGGAGATTTGTTATCTGGATATACAGAAACAGAAATGACAATTGTGTATTTCTGGTATGCACAACAGGTAAAAACAGCGAAGACACCGAATACACCCTCAGGAGCTGTGCAGCCAGAATACGATGGATGGGAACAATACTACCAAGCAAAGTGATATGTATAGATTACGAAGCAGATGACAACACAAGAAAAATCTGTGAGCTTGTGTGTTCTGAGTATGAATTCATGACAATTGTAAAAAGCTCGGAATTATGTGATTATTTGCTACATAATTCTTAATCAGAATAATATTTTAAATGAAAAATCTTCTGATTTATATGTATTTTGTGAAGAAATTCAGTTGTTTCTCATCTGAAGATGTATTATAATAATACCATATAGTTATTCAAAATATTATGATGAGGAAATATATGTCAAACAATGAGATGTATGAGGTATGCGGTACTGTTGAACGGGTCGTATACCGCAACGAAGAAAACGAATATACTGTCATTGAAATCGGTTACGGAGACGACTGCATCACAGCTGTAGGCACAATGCCAGCCGTGTATGAGGGTGAGGAGCTGAAGCTTATCGGAAGTTTTCAGAGTCACCCCACCTACGGTCAGCAACTCTCAGTATCAGCCTTTGAGAGAAGTATGCCCCGATCAGTCCTGGGAATACTCAAGTATCTGTCAGGTGGTGCGATAAAGGGAATCGGTCCATCCACAGCCGCAAGACTTGTCAAAGAATTTGGTGAAAACACCCTTGATATTATGGAAAACGAGCCTGAGAGAGTAGCCAGACTAAAAGGCATCTCTATCGACAAAGCAAAAAGCTTCGCACAACAGCTGAAAGCAAATACCAGTATACGGGATCTGATGGCATATCTGAGCGGGTTCGGAATCAGTCCTCAGGACGCCATAGCTCTGTGGAAGAAATTTGGTTCAGAAACTATAAATATTATTGAAAACAATCCTTTTTCTCTCTGTATTGATACAAGCTCCATAAGCTTTGAAACTGCGGACATGATTGCGAGGAAGAAGGATATCCCAAGCGACAGCAGCCTGCGGATAAGAGCAGGTCTTGCGTATGTTCTTCGTCACAACCGTAGAGGAGGCCATACCTGTCTGCCACAGGACAAGCTGTTGCAGACTACATCGGCATTTCTGGAGGTAGAGCTGTATCAGTCTGAGGCAGCTCTGGAGGATATGGTGACAGACGGCACACTTGTAAGATACAATCTGAATGACAGAGACTTCATATTTCTGCCTGATTTGTATCAAAGCGAGAGCTACATAGCAGCCAGAATGAAAATGCTGCTTCGCTACCCTGTTGCTCCTATGGATGATTCCTCTGCCCTTATCGATCAGATAGAAAACCGCACAGGCATAAAATACGCACAGCTTCAGAGAGAAGCCATTATGCAGGCTCTATGTAAGGGTCTGCTTGTTCTCACAGGAGGTCCCGGAACCGGAAAAACCACAACCCTCAACGGAATAATCAGCATCCTTAAATCAAAGGGGCAGAAAGTCCAGCTTGCTGCTCCCACAGGCAGAGCCGCTCAGCGAATGAGTGAACTGTCAGGATGCGAAGCAAAAACCATTCACCGACTACTTGAGGTACAATATAACAGAGATGAACAACCGGAGTTCAAGAAGAATGAGATGAATATGCTTAACTGCGACGCCATTATTGTGGACGAGCTGTCTATGGTTGATACTATCCTGTTTGAAAGTCTACTCAAAGCTCTCCCGCTGGGATGTCGTATAATCCTTGTAGGAGACAGTGATCAGCTCCCCTCAGTCGGAGCAGGAAACATTCTTGCCGACCTGATTGCATCTGAGGTAATCCCTATTGTTGCGCTCAAAGAAATTTTCAGACAATCCGAAAAAAGTCTTATTGTAACAAATGCCCACAAAATTGTAAACGGAATTATGCCGGAGCTGACAGTTAAGGATAACGACTTCTTCTTTCTCCCCTGCAACAACCCAACTGCTGCCAGAGATCTGATTGTCAGTCTGTATAGCGAAAGGCTCCCAAAAAGCTACGGATACTCTCCCCTGAACGATATTCAGGTGTTGACTCCGGGCAGAAAGGGAATTCTTGGCACTGCAGAGCTTAATCAGGCGCTGAGAGAAGCACTCAATCCCCCATCCGGCAGTAAGGATGAAATAACCTTCGGCCTCAGCACCTTCCGACTTGGGGACAAAGTTATGCAGGTAAAGAACAACTACAACATAAGCTGGCTGAGAGATACAGGAGAAATCGGTGAAGGAATCTTCAACGGTGATATCGGTATTATTGAACAGATCGACAAAGTCGGACGTCGGATGCAGATCAGATTTGACGACAGAAGTGCCGTATATGACGGCGACTGCGTGGCTGACCTGGAACTGAGCTATGCCTGCACAGTACATAAAAGTCAGGGCAACGAATTTGAGGCAGTTATCATCCCAATTATCAAAAACTCCCAGTACCTCTTTTATCGCAATTTGCTGTACACAGGAGTTACCCGAGCAAAAAAACTGCTTATTATCGTAGGAAATCAACAGAGTGTTGAATATATGGTCAATAATAATGTCAGAACACTTCGTTATAGTGGCCTCAGAGGTATGCTGACAGAGGTTTAAGCTATGGAACTTCGCCGAAAGAAATATTCAATTGTGAGTCACATTAAAAATATTTTCTATCCTGAAATATGTCCTTACTGCAAGAAGGTTGTACGTCTGGGAGATTTTGCCTGCAAAAAGTGTGCAGAGAAATTCCCTGCTGAACCCTATATCCGTCGGGCTATCGGAGGATATTTGTCTGTCAGCGCCGCTCCTTACGAGGACAACTACGCGGGTGCGATCCTCAGCTTTAAATTCCACAATATGACCCAATACAAAACTCAGCTGGCGATTCCTGTTGCCAAGGCAGTATGGAGAGAATATGCTCATATAGATTTTGATTTTGTGACCTGCGTACCTCTTCATAAGAAGAATCTGGCTGATAGAGGATATAATCAGAGCGAACTGATTGCCAAAGAAATGGCCATAATGCTTTCGATTCCCTATACAGATGCTCTGAAAAAGACCCGCTTCAACCAACCTCAACATTCCATAAAGGGTGTATCAAAACGAGCAAGTAACGTAAAAGGTGTATACAAACCAACAGACCCAAAGCTCATCAAGGATAAAACGATTCTGCTGATCGACGATATTATAACAACAGGAAACACTCTGGGAGAATGTGCAAACATACTTCAAAAGTATGGAGCCAAGGAAGTTTTCTGCGCAACTTTTGCAACAGTTGTTTCAAAAACGACTTGAAATACTCCCTCCCCTATACTATAATAAAATCCAAACATATTTTTTGAAGTAAACATCAGAAAGGATGTTAATAATATGGACATCGCACTTGATCTGGGCACATGCAACACCAGAATATTTGTAAATAACAAGGGCAAGGTTCTGGATGAGCCTTCCGTAATCACATATGACTCAATAGCAAACGAGATACTGGCTGCAGGTTCTGAGGCATACAGAATGCTGGGGAAAACTCCCACCAGAATCCATGCTGTGTATCCCCTAGAGGGTGGAGTTATTGCCGAGCTTGATCTGGTAGAGGAAATGATTGGTATATTCCTGTCTCAGGTTAGCTCCAACAAGGTAATCATGCCCAGAGTAATTGCCTGTATCCCCGGTGAGATCACAGAGGTAGAAAAACGTGCAGTGGTCAACGCAATCTCGAGCTTCGGAGTACGAAGAGTGTACCTTATTGAATCTGCAAAAGCTGCAGCCATGGGAGCAGGACTGGATATAATGAGTCCTCACGGATGTATGATAGCAGATATCGGAGGAGGTACTGCAGATGTTGCAGTAATGTCCCTGGGCGGAGTTTCTGTCAGCCGTACAATCAAGAAGGTCGGCAAGCACATGGACGATGAGATTATCAAATATGTACGCCGCAAATACTCATTGATCATCGGAAGCACTACTGCAGAACAATGCAAAAACGCTATCGGCTGCGTCACACCTCCAAAGGAGGAAAAAATCTTCAGGGTAAAAGGTAGAGACGCAATGAGAGGTCTGCCCAGATATGTTGATATGAAGTCATCTGAAATATATGAGGCAATTAGCGAGACCGCCATGGGTGTTGTACAGGGAATTATGGAGGTGCTGGAGAAAACACCTCCCGAACTCATTGGTGATATATACACCGACGGACTGACTATCTCCGGAAGTCTCTCTCAGCTTGAGGGTTTTGCTGAACTAATCGCTCAGCATACAAAGCTCAATGTTATCATAGCAGATAACCCGGGGGACTGTGTTGTCAGAGGTTGTGGCGAAGCAATCAAATATATCTCTGATGTTGAAAACAACACAATCACAAGCGTTAATCCCCTACTGGCTGCATACTGATTATTAACTTACAGCGATGATCACACCGGTTGTCGCTGTATTTTTATAAATATCTATAATATATTTTATTTTAGTTGCATCCTGCTGCCTGACTGTGTTATAATATAAAATATATAAGCAGATTATTGAATTATTCTGATTAACAAAATGCTACCGGGAGGTCTGATGATGTTATCAAAATTCAAGTATATTTTTGCTTGGATACTGATTGTAGTATTTGTCATATCCTTTATTTATGTTGGTTTCGTTAGAGTTACAGGTGAGATACCAGGATTTTTCGGATATTCTCTTCACAGAATCAATTCAGAGAGTATGGAGCCTGAGCTGTCTATCGGAGAAATAATTCTAGTCAAAGAAGTAGAACCCTCAGAGCTGCAAAAAGGCGACGTTATCACCTACACCGGAGAAAAAGGCCCCGTAGCTAATGAAATAGTAACACGACAGATCGTCGAGGAGCCCTACGAAAAAGACGGTGTATACTACTTCACCACAAGAGGAATCAAGTCAGGCTCAGTAAATGATCCTCAGATCGATGATACTCAGATAATCGGACAGGTTAAGCTGATGCTCCCCTTCATCGGAATGCTGTATGATTTCTTCAGCAAATGGTACGGCATAGCAATCATCATCGCTATCCTCATTGTTATTTATTATAATGATATAATTAATCTGATTCATAAATTCAAAGGCGACGAAGAAGACAACGACTCGGACGTTCCCGCAAATGCACCCAAGCCCGAATACGACTATGAGTTTACAGAAGCGCTTGAAAAAGAAGCAGAAGAAGTGATTACGGATCTTGACGGTGGATTCTGATAAATCAAAGCGGACATATACTTATGTCCGCTTTAATATTTAAGTATTAAGTTACGAAAGGCAGTGTACATAATGGCAAAAGGCAACTGTGAAATGTGTGTTCACTATGTATTCGACGACTACACACAGTGCTATGTGTGTGAGATAAACCTTGATGAAGACGAAATGGAAAAATTCCTGCGTGGCAGCAACTTTGACTGTCACTACTTTGATCTTGACGATGAATACAAAATCGTACGCAAACAAAACTAAAATACAGAAAACTGCCGATGGAGTTTACTCTGTCGGCAATTTTTATATCATTTACAATATACAAAAGAAAAGGCACACAGCCGAAGCTGTGTGCCTTATATTATTTGCAGTAATTAGCCGGTATAGTCGTACTGACCAACAGTGTACTTACCACCTGACATTGTAGAGAGGTAGAAGCCGTTCTGTGTGTACTGCTCAAGAGACAGGTCAATTGTCTGCTGAGAACCGTTGTTGAAGATAATGTTCTGCATACCATCGGGAATAGCATAGGAGAAGATCTTCTCGCCATAATCGTTGGTAGTAACATATGTCATTGCAACACCGGGCCATGAGCCGTTGTTCTGGCCGCTTGCATCAGACCAGCAGTATGCGTTTGCGGAAGCCCATGTTGTGGACAGGTAAACAACTCTGCTGCCTGCGGGAGTAAGAACAGGCTCGGTGTGGAGCTCTGTTACAAAATACTCGAACCAGTCATAAGCCTTCTGCAGATCATCAATAGCACCCTGGATCTCTTCCTCGGTACCACCCTGAACTACATAGTAGCCTGCATTGTTGATAACTGCCTCGAACTTCTGATACTCGTTCTTGGATGTATCCTCATCAGCTACGGGGAAGCCGTACTCTGCCTTTGCAGCCAGCTCGTCGCTGTCTGCCTTGAGAGCTGCCTCTGTAACATAGTCAGCCTTATCCTTCAGGAGTGTGCTTGCTGTGTTGTAGAGAGCGATGAGCTCGTCCTTGAGTGTATCAGTAGGTGTGGTAGAACCACCTGTGCCGGGGATTTCCTTGCCGATATCAGCAGAAACCTCAAGACCTGCAATCCACTTCTGGATAGCTGTTGCATCCTTAACGTTGATCTTGGTGTTCTCGTCAACGTCAGCTGTTGTCAGAGCGTCACCTGCGAGAGTGAGCAGCTGTGCAGCATGCTTCTGGATTGTAGTAGCATCCTTAACGTTAACCTTCTTGTTCAGGTCTGCATCACCAAGGATGAGTGCCTCACCTGTTACGGGGCCGTCGCCGCCGTACATGTAAACAACGCAAGTAGAACCTGCAACCAGGTTACCAGAAGCGTTGGAAGGAGCAGTTGCTGTGCCGAGGCTTGCGAGAGGAGCTGTGATATAGATATCGTTGCTTGTTACGTTGTCGTAGTTTACAACAACATCGTCAGCCAGCTTCTCACCTGTCTCTGCGTCGATGTGAGATGTGATAACCTTTGCATTGAAGGTAACGATCTTGTTCTTAACATAGATTGTACCGGATGCATCGTATCCTGCCTCACCGTTAAGAGGCTCCTGCTTGCCCTGACCGGACAGGAGGAACATTACCTTACAGCTTGCGGGGAAGTAATCCAGCTGGTTGTTGGAGGAATCGATAACCTTCTTGTACCAGTTGCCGGTTGTCTCGCCCTCGGGAAGCTCTGCTGCGTTTGTTACCAGCTCCATATCCTGGAGAGAGTTGTCCCATGCGCCGAGAGGCTTATCCTCAGTCTCTGTATATGCATACATTCTGAGCTTGCCGCTGCCAAGTGCATTGTAGTAGTAAACAGTGATCTTGTCGGAGTCAAGTGCCTTGTAAACGAAGGAGATGACCTCGGGATTTGATGCGTCGAATGTACCCTTGAAGTTCTCGGGATACTTATCAGATACGAGCTCGAAGCCTGCAACGTTATCGAAGGGAACGTTGAACTCGGAACCATCGAGCATTCTGTAGGTGATGTCAGGTTTAACGGAAGCGCCGGACTCGTCAACATACTTAACTGTCAGGTAGCCGCTCTCGTTGAACTGCTCATAGTAGTAGTTAACAACAACATTCTGGCCCTTTGTAACTGTGCCGTATACAGAGTCGCCATCCTTTGTACCAACCTCGTACTTGATGTCGGTGATGTTGTGATCGAAGATTGTGTATGCGTCGGGAGTTGCTCTCCAAGTTGTGCCTACCTCGTATACTGTCTCGGAAGACTTGATGAGCTCGTCGCCAACATAGTGGTTAACTGTAACTGTCTCGTATGTGGGAGCAGTAGCAGTTGTTGTGCCCTGTACAAGGATTGCGGAGCTGTTTGCGCCGATGCTGTATGTACCGGTAGCTGTGCCCAGAGATGTGAGGCCAGCCTTCTCGCCGTTAGCTACGATTGTCCATGTGCCGGAGGGAAGTGTAACAGTACCAGCTGCACCGTTGTTCACAGCAACGATAGCCTTGGACCACTCGCCTGCCTTAGTGTTGCTGAGGGAGTAAGCAAGGATGCCGTTTGCGCTGGAAGTTGTCAGCCATGTAACAGTGTTCTTGGTTGTGCCGTTCTTGAAGGGGCTGAATGCAGAACGGATCTGACGCAGACCCTTTGCATATGCAACCTCAGTTGCGTATGTCTCGATTCTATCCCAATCGAATGCGTTGATATCGCCCAGGTTGTAGGAGTTACCGTTGCCGTACTTTGTACGTGCAAACTCGGAACCTGCCAGTGTGAAGGGAATACCCTGTGTTGTGAACAGATATGCGAAGTATGTTCTGAGCTGTGCTCTGTATGTAGCGTTTGTTGTGTCAAAGCCTGCTGTGTTGGAAACAGATGCAGCTCTCTGAGCCATCAGGATGTTATCCCAGATAGTAACGCCGTCATGACAGTCAGCATAGTTAACGGACTGGTTGGGGTACTTTGCCTGGAGGAATGTACCTGTAACGCCAGCCTTCAGAGTGTTTGCGTATGCAGCAGTGGGAGCACCCTGGATCCAACCCTTGGTTGTACCGCCCTCAGAACCGTGGAGAGCCTGTCTTGTGTGAGAGTTGAATGCTGCAACGTTGGAGCTGAACTTGCCGAGGTTTGCAGAAGATGCCTCGTTGGAACCTGCAAGACCTGAAGAGGAACCTGCTGTCCAAGGCTCACCATACATGAAGATCTTCTTGCCTTCGCCGTTGTACATACCATCAAACATTGCTCTGATCTCGTTCATTGTCTGGTAGTCGTGAGCAGCCATCAGGTCGAAACGGAAACCGTCGATGTGATACTCCTCAACCCAGTATCTGAGAGAGTTGAGCATGTAGCTGTTGAACATTGCCTTATCAGATGCAAGGGTATTACCACAGCCTGTAGCGTTGATGTAGAATGTTGAACTGGACATTCTGTAGTAGTAGCCGGGAACAGTGTATGTGAAGGAAGACTGCTCGGTTACGTATGTGTGGTTGAATACAACACCCATGATAACAGTGATGTCTCTGTCATGGAGTGCCTGGATAAGCTGCTTGAACTCATTGATTCTAACGTTACCGTCATAGGGGTTTGTGGAATACATACCCTCGGGTACGTTGTAGTTCTTGGGATCGTAACCCCAGTTGTAGGACTCTGCGTTTGTCTCGTCACCGGAAGCAAAGTCGAAGGGACACTGAATGTGTACAGCCTTGATTCCCTGCTCAACCAGGTAGTCGATACCAACGCTCTTAGCACCGTCCTTGCCGTTGATGGTGAGACCACCCTCTGCAAAGCCAAGGTACTTGCCCTGGTAGTTCTTATCTACGCCGGAGTTGTCGTTTGCGGTAAGGTCAGCGATATGTACCTCCCAAACAGGCTCGTCTGTCTGGTTGATAAATACGTGCTCGTCCTTATCCCAACCGTCGGGATCAGTAGCGTCAAGGTCAACAACCATGGAACGGTTGCCGTTGACACCTGCTGCCTTAGCATAGATGTCTGCTGTCTCGTTTGTGCCTGCAGGTGTAGTGATTACGTAGGTGTAATAAACATCTGCATAGTCGCCGTCAAGCTCGATAGACCAAACACTTGTCTTGGAGTTGAAGGTCATCTCGTACTTGCCGAGGGACTCTGCACCACTCTCCATATCGGAGCCTGTTGAGTAAAGCTTCAGCTGGATTCTGGTGGCGTTGGGAGACCATACATTCCAAGTTGTGGACTCGGGAGTATAGTTGGCACCCAGATCTGTCTGAGACTTATCTTTCTGAGTAGCCAGATAAGCCTTAGCTTCTGCCTCGAGGTAGTCTACGTTGTAGTAGGTACCGAGGTTTGCACCGGTTTCAGCTGTGGTTGTTTCTGCAGCGCTGGTGCTGACAACTGCTGTGCATGCAATGCTTGCAATCATCAGAACGCAGAGAAGCATAGAAACCATTCTTCTGAATTTCAAATAAATCCTCTCCTTTTCTGTGCGTTATTCCGCACTTTATTCATCGTATATTATAGCATAGGAAAAGCAAAAAATAAACACTTTTATATTTATTTTTTGCCCACGAAATGCACAATAATTTTTCCAATAATTTGTACACATTGATATTTGACAAAGGGATTTCGACTTAAAAATTCGTCACATGGCACTATTTTGCACAAAAAAAGACAGCCAACAAAGGTCAGCTGTCTTCCTTATGATTATTGAAAGGTCATTATACATCCATAACCGGGAATCCCACACCGAATGCCGTACCCAGAGAGATACACACCGTATCCTCTGTATCGCGGAAATTAAGGGCAATAGCCGTTCCGTCATGTACAAGACGAACCTTAACCGTACGATGCATTCTGGAAGACACCTCGTCGGTTAGCATCCTTGCATAGTCTGCGGACAACAGGCTCAGCTTTGCATATCCTCCCCTGTGAGGGTTGAGAATACCACCTACAACATAATTGGCTATGCTGATTATAACCTCTTCCTCGCTGTCATCAGAAGCCTCTATCCTCCTGCACACATCACATACTACATTAAGAATATATTTATGAAGAGCTAAAGCACGGCTGTAATTCTCCTCTGTATCAGCATAATCCAGATCCATATTTATGGACGGAACAGTCTCCAGTGTAGTGACATTGGAGATCTCTCCCCCACGCTTTCTGATAATACAGCGCTTTATGTTGGTCTGTCCCATATCAAGAACCGCAAAGGTCTTATCACTATCCTCCACAAGACGAGCACAACCCATGGCACCTATATGAGAGGAATTCTCATAAATCTGTATATTATAGGGTTTCTCCCCTGCTACATCGAATACGTACTGAATCTGTTCCTTGATTCTTTTGCCAAGCATACCACTGGCAAGTCCACCGGTAAGAATCACATTCTTAATATTTGCCCAGTAGTTCCAGTGGATACTCTGCCAGTTCTTTCGAGCTTGTCGGTTCTCATCAAGTCCTGTACGAAGAGTTAACAGTATAAGACCCAGACGATTTCCGTACTTTGTGGACAAGCGGGTGGCAATACTGCGAAGCTTCATATCATCAGAGGTGAGTCCCTCAGACAAAAGTCTGGGAAGGTCCCTGTGAGAGTAGGATGACACATCAAGCCCCATTTTCTCTGCGGTTGCACGTACATCGTCGCTGATAACCTTGGCAGAAAAAACCTCGTTTGCCATCATCCCCTCTATATTGTCATCGATACCCTTGACGGGAACTCTGGCAATTCGGACCCTGTTGATGGAACACAGGTGGGAAATATATTCTTTTTTCTGAGATTCACTGCGAAAAACAAAGGGATTATTCATTTCCCTGTCTCCTTATCAGCTACCTGCAGATTCGTATGAGGAAATTCCTCTGTACCAGATAAGCTGTGAAATTCCGAAAAGTGCCAATGACACAAGTACTGTAACAGGCAGACTCCACACACTCTCGCCCCTGAGAATATAAATCGCAGGATAGTATGCTGTCAGCGCAAAAGGAAGCACAAATGTTATGGCTGTCTTTATAAATGTATTATATATCTTTGTGGGATATTTTGCAAATTCGTTTGTCATGTAACACATATGAGTGATATGGCCGCTGCGCTTTGTCCAGAAAGAGATGGCGGCAGTGGCGGTCTTTATAGATGTAAAGATGAGAATTGCAAAAGGCATAACCGCCAGTACAGGAAGCACCCTCCACCAGTTAATGGCATCAGCTACCTGTGCAGGCATAGAAAGTGTGCTGTAAATTATCAGAACTATTCCTATAATGATCTCGCCCAAAGCATCCACACAGAACTTCTCACACAAAACATAGAACCAGGAGTTGATAGGACGGGTAAGGTATTTATCAAAGTCACCTTTGTCCACAATCCAGTAGCCAAGTCCCCAGAGATTATCAAAGAACAGATGATCAATACCCTTGGGAATAAGCGAGAATCCATAGATAAACAGAACCTCGTTGAATCCCCAGGAATCAACAACCACTCCGTCAACCGTATAACACAAAGCGGGAATTCCTGCAAAGATTATACCCAGACAAAGAATCTGCGCTGCCTGCTCAAGCAGAAAACCAACTGCTCCAAGAAGAAAGTCGACCTTATACTCCATCAGCTTTTTCAGGTCCTGCTTGATAAAAATCTTATGTAATCTTATATATCTCATCATAGCATCAACCTCCGTGAACAACCAGACGTTTCATGGCACTTGAGAGAACAAGCTTGGATGAAACTATGAAGACAACAAGCCACACCAGCTGCAGACTCATATAGAATATGATTTCCAAAGGACTGTACATACCCATATAAATCATAACGGGTGTATAGGACAAAGACGCAAAGGGCAGATATCCCAAAGCTTTGCCGAAAGATCCCATAAACGCCAGAGGCACGGTAGCTCCCGACAGAAAGTCCATAATAACGTTTTTGATAATTCCTGTTCCCCACAGATTCTTCAGATAAAAAGCAAGGAAGCCGTAGATAACATTGAAGAAGAAGTTTATTCCGTAGGCTAAGAGCAAGCTCAATATAAATAAGAAGAACATAGGAACATTCATCATGAATGCGCCATTTGCAATCCAGCGGTAGGTTTCGACTCCGATTGTAATGGGTGCAAACACTATCAGCAGCTGGAGGATTTTTCCGCCAAGTTCCTGAAACAAAAAGCACATATCAAAGTCCACGGGCTTTATCATACGCATAGCGATTGAACCATCGAGAATCTCCTTACCTACTGCATAGGAACCATCGGAATATGTAATGTATCCGCAGAGGAAAGTGATAAAAAGGTACACCACCATATTGTCATAAGTAAAGCCATACAACGTGGAACTGTCCGAGCTGTCAAACACAGCCTTCCATACAAAGAACATTACAAAGCATCTCATGATCTCTCCCAGAAGAAAGAAAAGAAAGTTTACTCTGTATGTTACCATCTCCAGAAGTCCTGCTCTCGTAAAAGGCTTATAGATGCGAATCAGCCGTTTCATCTGTTTCGCCTCCTCCGAGATAAAGTCTGCGGATAATCTCCTCGATATCTGCATCCTTAACATTAATATCCTTTACATGAACCTTAGACAAAGTATATGAAAGCATTTTCTCAACTGTAACAACATCGCTGTTGAAACGGACGTTAACAGTGCCGCCTGTTCTGTCTATACTCAGATCATCGTCAGCAAAGGAAAAGTCTTTTTTGTAAGAAAGCTTCTCAAAATCATCAGGATTTTTCAGCTCAAACTTCAGCTCACGCATCTGTCCGTATCTGCGACGAAGCTCAGAAAGCTCTCCGTCAAAGACTTTCTTACCTTTATCAATCATAACAATACGCTTGCACAAAAGTTCTATATCCTCAAGGTCGTGGGTTGTGAGGATAACTGTTGTACCGCTTTCCTCGCTGATCTTTTTGATGGCCTTACGTATGTTATCCTTAACAACAACATCCAGTCCGATGGTAGGCTCATCAAGAAACAACACCTTGGGATTATGAAGAAGTGATGCGGCTATATCAGCTCTCATTCGCTGACCGAGCGACAGAGTACGAACGGGACTTGTGATAAAATCATCAAGCTCAAGAACCTCATTGAGAAAGGCCATACGCTCTTTATATGCATCCTCGGGTATTTCGTATATCTCCTTGAGAACCATATAGGTTTCTCTGAGCGCAAGGTCCCACCAAAGCTGAGTTCTCTGTCCGAACACAACACCAATTTCTTTAACGTATTCCTTACGATTCTCTGTAGGAATCTTTCCGTCAATACAACATTCGCCGGATGTGGGAGTGAGGATTCCCGTGAGCATCTTGATAACTGTGCTCTTTCCTGCTCCGTTGGGTCCGATAAATCCGATTATCTCGCCCTTAGGCACCTCAAAACTTATGCCATCCACTGCCTTCACAATATCATACTTAGGATTAAAGAGAGCCTTGAAACTTCCCTTAAGTCCGGGTTCCTTCACAGCTTTACGAAACTCCTTGCGAAGGTCCTTGACTTTAATCATTATTTCTTTATTTTCCAAAATTTTCCCTCCTAACACGGGAACCTGTGGTGACCTGTGTCACCAGTGTGCCGACTTAAGATAATTGTCGGCTGAATCCTTCCATCAGCTGCAGATAGTACCGTACACAGATCATAGTAGTTCTGCAAATAAATCTGTGTATGCTGAGATACCTCTGCCCTCGTGAACAAAATCTGTATGCGTACAAGGTCAGAAAAACATATACAAATTACTGATATTTCCTCGTGATCAGCATAGTTCGATTATAAGGTTCAAAAACCTCTCTGTCAACAAAAAACAACAGATACTTTGCATATTTTTCTGCTTGTGATATAATCAATATGGTGATACTTATGATATGCTCCATATGCCCACATAAATGTAAAGCAACCAGAGAATTGCACACAGGTGAAGGAATCTGCAAAGCAGGAACCGCTCCAAAAATCGCCCGCATCTCTCCCCACTATTGGGAGGAACCCTGCATCAGCGGTGACAAAGGTTCGGGCGCAATTTTCTTCTCAGGTTGCACAATGAAATGTATTTATTGTCAGAACTATGAGATTTCTGCAGAAAACCGTGGGGTTGAAATTACTCCCGAAAAGCTCTCAGAGGAATACAAAAAACTTGAAGAACAAGGCGTACACAACATCGACCTTATCAGCGCTACTCAGTACCTTCCTGCCATACTCAAAAGCTTTGATATCTACAAGCCAAACATTCCAATAGTTTACAACTGCGGCGGATACGAAAGGATTGAGACGCTGAGAAGCCTTGAAGGTATTGTTGATATCTATCTTCCTGACTTCAAATACTCTGATAATTCTTTGGGAGAAGAATACTCAGGAGTAGAAGAATACAAGGAAGTTGCTGCAAAAGCTCTGGCAGAAATGCTCAGACAAACAGGTAAGCTGAAAATAAATGATGATGGAATTGCGCAGTCAGGCGTGCTTGTACGACATCTTATTCTGCCGGGTCACACCAAGAACAGCATAGGCGTACTGAATATTCTCAAAGAAAATTTTGACAGCAACATCACAGTAAGTCTGATGGGACAGTATATTCCCCACGGCAAAGCGCTTAATCATCCGAAACTCAACAGAAAACTCACCAAGCGGGAATACCAGAAGGTTCTTGACCACCTTTTAGCTCTGGAGCTTGACGGATATGCTCAGGAGCTGGAATCCGCAGATGACAGCTACATTCCCAACTGGGATTACAAATAAATCTCACTATACGAACAAAAAAAATCCCGTGCCGAAATAATATCGGCACGGGAATATTTTTTATTACTTTGCAAAGTCAATCGCTCTTGATTCACGGATGATATGAACCTTGATGTGACCGGGATACTCAAGCTCCTGCTCGATCTTCTGACAGATATCGCGAGCGAGAGATGCCATTTTGTCATCACCCACAACTTCGGGCTTGACCATGATTCTGACCTCTCTACCAGCCTGAATAGCAAAGGTTGTATCAACGCCGTCAAAGGAAGAAGCAACGCTCTCCAGTTTCTCGAGACGCTTGATGTAATTCTCAAGATTCTCACGTCTTGCACCGGGACGGGCTGCAGAGATAGCATCTGCTGCCTGAACAAGACAAGCAACAATGGTCTTTGCTTCAATGTCGCCATGGTGAGCGTGGATAGCGTGGATAACAGCATCGCTCTCCTTGTACTTTCTGGCAACATCCACACCCAGTTCGATGTGGCTACCGTCAAGCTCATGATCCAGAGCCTTGCCGATATCGTGGAGAAGACCTGCACGCTTTGCAACTGTGGGATCAAGTCCCAGCTCTGCTGCCATCATGCCTGCAATGTAAGAAACCTCAAGTGAGTGGTTGAGAACATTCTGTCCGTAGCTGGTACGATAGCGGAGTCTGCCCAGGAGCTTAACAAGCTCGGGATGTATTCCGCCCACACCTGCATCGATAACAGCATGCTCACCTGTGCTCTTGATAGTAGCCTCAACCTCACGACGGGACTTCTCAACCATCTCCTCGATTCTTGCGGGATGGATACGACCGTCAGAGATAAGCTTCTCAAGAGAAACCCTTGCAATCTCACGTCTCACAGGCTCAAAGCAGCTGAGTGTGATTGCCTCGGGTGTATCATCAATAATCAGGTCAACTCCTGTGAGAGTCTCAATAGCACGGATGTTTCTGCCTTCACGACCGATGATACGACCTTTCATCTCATCATTAGGCAGCTGAACAACAGATACGGTTGCCTCAGAAACATGGTCAGCGGCCAGTCTCTGAATAGCAAGAGAGATGATGTTTCTGGCTTTCTTGTCAGACTCATCCTTGAGCTGCTGCTCATACTCCATAATCTTGACGGATTTCTCGTGAGCAAGCTCCCCGTCAAGCTGATCCAGCAGATAAGCCTTTGCCTGGTCTACTGAGTAACCGGAGATTCTCTCCAGCATCTCGAACTGACTTTTCTTGACAGTTTCGATCTCCTCCAGCTTTTTGTCGGCTTCTTTCTGCTTTCTTGCCACATTTTCTTCTTTTTTCTCCAGGTTGTCCAGCTTCTTATCCAGAGTTTCTTCCTTCTGCTGGATACGTCTCTCCTGACGCTGAACTTCCTTGCGGCGATCGTTAATTTCTCTTTCAGCTTCATTTCTAAGGCGATGGACCTCGTCCTTGCCTTCGATTATGGCTTCTTTCTTTTTACCCTCGGCAGTCTTCATAGCATCGGAGATAATGCGTGTTGCCTCCTGCTCTGCGCTGCCGATCTCGCTCTCAGCAACTTTCTTTCTGTACAGGTTGCCGATAATAAAACCGCCGACAACACCCAGAACCAAAGCAACAACGCTGAGTACGATACCAAGCCATAACTGCATAGTGTGACACCTCCTTGATTTGATCTTTTACTTCAGATTCATCTTTCGGTGCCGTTAAAAGTAGATATACTACCCGGAATATTACCGAATAAAATACAAAAATCGGGTCGGATAACAAATGCAACAGCTAAGGTGTATTGTAAAAAAGGGTACAATACACGCTCTGATAGGTATACTTGTGCTGTCGCGGTGAAGATATCCGCCCGAAAATATATTGAAAAGGTAATTAACAGAATAAGGATATCTATATAATAACGGCTCATCTAAGAGTCCAAATTAAAAATAAGATGCGTCCGATCGTGTCAGGACCCAACGCATAGATGTAAAATAAATATTACATCTGATAATATATTAAATGATTGTATACACTTTGTCAAGAATAAATTGGTTTATTTTTATACATAATAACATACAGAATCTGATTATTTCCAAGAAAATCGTTAAGGGTCACAAAAAAGATAGTCATAATCACATTTATCAGAGAAAAGTTTCTGACAAATCACGATGTATTTTTTGCATAAAAATTTATATTATCGGGGTCAAAATGGTTCATAATTACACAAATATAGTTATTTTCTTAACAAACTGCAAAAAAAGGTATTGAAATAAACGACAAAAAGCTTTATAATCATGTTACCAATAAAATACAGAGAGGAAGTATTTAATATGTCAGTAAAAGTTGGTATTAACGGTTTCGGTCGTATCGGCCGTCTTGCTTTCAGACAGATGTTCGGCGCTGAGGGTTACGAGGTAGTTGCAATCAATGACCTCACAAGCCCCAAGATGCTCGCTCATCTGCTCAAGTACGATTCTGCTCAGGGCAGATATGCTCTCGCAGACACAGTTTCCTGCACAGACAACTCCATCACAGTTGATGGCAAGGAGATCACAATCTACGCAGAGAAAGACGCTAACAACATCCCCTGGGGTGAGCTCGGCGTTGACGTAGTTCTGGAGTGCACAGGCTTCTACTGCTCCAAGGAGAAGTCCATGGCTCACATCAATGCAGGCGCAAAAAAGGTTGTTATCTCTGCTCCCGCAGGCAACGACCTGAAGACAGTTGTATTCTCCGTTAACGAGAACACTCTTACAGCTGATGATCAGATCATCTCTGCTGCTTCCTGCACAACAAACTGCCTCGCACCCATGGCTAAGGCTCTGAACGACCTGGCTCCCATCGAGAGCGGTATCATGGCTACTATCCACGCATACACAGGCGATCAGATGATCCTTGACGGTCCTCACAGAAAGGGCGACCTCAGACGTGCACGCGCTGGCGCAGTTAACATTGTTCCCAACTCCACAGGTGCTGCAAAGGCTATCGGCCTTGTTATCCCCGAGCTTAACGGCAAGCTCATCGGTGCTGCACAGAGAGTTCCTGTTCCCACAGGTTCCACAACAATCCTCACAGCAGTTGTTAAGGGTCACGTTACAGTTGACGAGATCAACGCTGCTATGAAGGCTGCTGCAAGCGAGAGCTTCGGCTACAACGAGGATCAGATCGTTTCTTCCGATATCATCGGCATGAGATTCGGTTCTCTCTTCGATTCTACTCAGACAATGGCTATGCAGCTTGAGAACGGTACAACTCAGGTTCAGGTTGTTTCCTGGTATGACAACGAGAACAGCTACACATCTCAGATGGTTAGAACTATCAAGTATTTCGCTGAGCTGTAATCACAAATTCACAAACACAGAACGGGCAGTCTATATGACTGCCCGTTTTCTTATGCCTCATTGAATTGTTAAGCCGTTACTGCTAATACTTAATTCTTTTTTTCTATGACCGTACTATGGGTCCAATCAGTAAAGATGTAGTATATGAACAGGGTAACGGAGCTCAGCGCCCAAGTGAGAGGATACACCCAATTCACCACTGCTATATTCTCTGTAGCAGGCACAAGGATAACAAGGAAACCGACCCTGACAACACACCAGAACGCAAGCATTGTAATCATCGGAACAACACTCTTCCCTGCTCCCCTGAGCACCGCAGCAAAGCTGTGAGTTGCCGCCAACAAGAAATAAAACAAAGAGCATATCCGTGCCTTCTGCACTCCGAATTCCACAGCAAAGACCTCGTCAGTAAAAGCCCTGATAATAACAGGAGCAAACAAATAGAACAGAACACCGATAACCTCTGCCAGCATCAAAGAACAGAACACTCCGAACCTGGCACCCTTACGGACTCTGTCACGATTACCTGCTCCCAGATTCTGTCCTACAAAGGTGGTTATGGCTGCAGTAAAGCTTGTTATTGGCAAAAAAGCAAAACCCTCTATTTTAGAGTATGCTCCGCAGCCTGCCATTGCCATCTCTCCGAAATGGTTGATATTTGACTGAACAACAACATTTGCAAAAGCGATAATGGAATTCTGTACACCTGTAGGCAGACCAATGCGGAAAATCATCATAAGGATTCTCCTGTCAAATTTCAGATTCCGAAGTGTCACCCTATAGGTCTCCTCAGGACGCATCATACGATACATACAAAGTACAACACTGACAAACTGAGAAACTATGGTTGCGAGAGCAGCAGCCCACACTCCCAGGCCAAAACCCGATACCAATATGAGATCAAGAACAATATTGATAATCGAAGAAACAATCAGGTAATACAATGGATGCTTGCTATCTCCAAGCGCCTGCATTATTCCCATACATGCGTTGTACATCACAAGACCCATACTACCCAGAAAATACACACGGATATACTCGACAGCCATAGGCATAACCTCGGGGGGTGTGCCCATCCACAGCAGTATCTGAGGGGCAAGCAACGTAGCAAACACCGTCAAAAAAGCACCTATCACCAAGGACGCAGCAAGATATGTATGAATTGCAAGGCTCACATTACGGTTTTCCTTTGCTCCGAAAAACTGAGAAATGACAACACCGGCACCCATACCGATTCCCTGAAAAAAACCTACAAGCAAGAAGATAAGCATACCGGTGGAGGTGACGGCTGCAAGGGCTGTACTCCCCAGCTTGTTTCCCACAATAAGTGAGTCAGCCGTGTTGTACAGCTGCTGAAACAAATTGCCAAAAAAGAGAGGAATTGCAAATTTCACTATGCTTCCTGCAATTGAACCGCTGAGCATATATTGCTTTGTATTCTGCACACTATCCTCTCCCCTCGTTAGTTAGTCTTATAATAAGATTATATATCACCAAACCACATTGTCAATGTTGATTTTGCTGAACAGATTTTAATATTCCGGGAATTTTTTGTCAATATCGCCAAATATTGGATATAAAATTTGTTAATCATTATTTTGATTTTTATTGCAATAAGTCAATAAATTTGTTATACTTAATTAGTATAAAAATGATATAAGTATAATTATATCAAAATTAAAGTACAAAACCATCAGGAGGAAAATATATGAATTATTCATTCAACGAAGAAAGATCCCCCATCCAGCTTTATTATGACGGCGACTCTGTCCGTGCATATGACTTTTTCGGTTCTCATATTGAGAACTGGGATGGCAAGCAGGGCGCAGTATTCAGAGTATGGGCTCCTAATGCAAAGTCCGTTTCTGTTGTCGGCGACTTCAACGGATGGGAACAGGATGCCAATCACATGTACAAAATTGATGATGGCGGAATCTGGGAAGTTTTCATCGAGGGTGTAGGCGAGTACGATATCTACAAGTACTGCGTAGAGACTCCCTGGGGCGAAAAGCTCCTGAAGACCGACCCCTATGCTTTCCACTGTCAGACAAGACCCGACAATGCTTCCAGAGTATTCTCACTTGGCAATCACCAGTGGCAGGATGAGGCTTGGTTTGAGCACAAGAACAGCATCAACCATTTTGAGGAGCCCCTCAACATCTATGAGCTCCATGCAGGATCCTGGAGAAAGTACTCTGACGGCAACGTTTTCTCTTATGACAAGTTAGCTGACGAGCTTATCCCCTATATCAAGAAGATGGGCTACACTCACCTTGAGTTTATGCCTATCACAGAGTATCCCTTTGATGGTTCATGGGGATATCAGGTAACAGGCTACTTTGCTCCCACATCACGTTACGGTAACCCTGACCAGCTCATGGCATTCATCGACCGCTGCCACAACGAGGGCATCGGCGTTATCATCGACTGGGTTCCCGCTCACTTCCCCAAGGATGCACACGGCCTCGGCAGATTTGACGGTGTTCACTGCTATGAGTATGAGGACAGCCGTAAGGGCGAGCACAAGGAATGGGGTACATACGTATTTGACTACGCTCGTAACGAGGTTGTCAGCTTCCTCATCTCTTCTGCTATGTTCTGGATTGATAAATATCATGTTGACGGTATCCGTGTTGATGCTGTTGCATCTATGCTGTACCTTGACTATAACCGCAAGGACGGCGAGTGGGTTGCTAACTGCTTTGGCGGCAGAGAGCACCTTGAGGCTGTTGAGTTCCTGAAGAGACTGAACACAGCTGTTCACATGTACCATCCCTCTGTTATGATGATCGCTGAGGAGAGCACATCCTGGCCTATGGTTACACGCCCTGTATACGATGGCGGTCTGGGATTTGACTACAAGTGGAACATGGGTTGGATGAACGATATGCTTCACTACATGTCCATTGACCCCCTGTGGAGACCCTTCAACCACGATAACCTCACCTTCAGCTTCCTGTATGCATTCTCTGAGAAGTTCCTCCTGCCCATCTCTCACGATGAGGTTGTTTACGGAAAGGGCTCTCTCATCAACAAGATGCCCGGTGACTATGACACCAAGTTCGCAGGTGTCAGAACCTTCATCTCCTACATGATGGCTCACCCCGGAAAGAAGCTCACCTTCATGGGAACAGAGCTGGGTCAGTTTGACGAGTGGAACTCCAACGAAGAGATTCAGTGGGGTCTGCTGGAATACGAGAAGCACCAGAAACTCAACAAGTTCTTTGCTGACATCAATAAGTTCTACACTGACAACAAGTGCATGCATCAGGTTGACTTCAACTGGGAGGGATTCAACTGGATCCACCATGATGACTATACACAGAGCATCATTGCTTTCCGTCGTATAGACAAGGACGGCAACGACGTTGTTGTTGTTTGTAACTTCCAGCCTATGTTCAGACATGACTATCGCATCGGTGTTCCCCAGTACGGTATCTATAACACTGTATTCAACACAGACGATGACCAGTACGGCGGATACGGTTGTGCAAACAATCCTGCTGACATTATGACTGATAACGAGGCATGCCATGGTCTGGACCAGTCTATCGTCATCAACATTCCTCCCATGAGCGCAATGTTCTTCAAGTGCACAAAGGTTATGGATAAGCCTGAGCCTGTTGTAGAGAAGCCCGTAAAGAAGACTCCTGCAAAGAAGTCCACAACTGCAAAGAAGGCTCCTGCAAAGAAAGCTCCCGCAAAAAAGACAACCACCAAGAAAGCAGAAGAAAAGCCTGCAGAGAAGAAGGATGTCGAAAAGAAGGAGACCGCAAAAAAGGCTCCCGCTAAGAAAACTACAGCTAAGAAAGCTGAGGAGAAGCCTGTAGAGAAGACCGAAGAGACTGCAAAGAAGGCTCCTGCTAAGAAGCCCGCAGCTAAGAAACCTGCTGCAAAGACTGATGAAAAGAAAGCAGAGCCCAAAACAGCAACCGCTAAGAAAACAACTACTAAAAAGACCGCTTCTTCCGACAAAAAATAATATTCAATAGTTGTAAAATAGGGCGGAGTGTTATATCTGATACTTCGCCCTATGTATTAAATCATCAAAACTTAAGCAAAAAACATACAATGGAGGTATTGTAATGTACCCTAAACAGGAAGTTGTAGCAATGCTTCTTGCAGGAGGACAGGGTTCAAGACTGGGTGTCCTCACAAAGAAGCTTGCAAAGCCCGCCGTACCCTTTGGCGGAAAATACAGAATCATTGACTTCCCCCTATCCAACTGCATCAACTCCGGTATCGAGGCTGTAGGCGTGCTGACTCAGTATCAGCCCCTTCTGCTTAACGAGTACATTGGAAACGGTCAACCCTGGGACCTTGACGGTATGAACGCAGGCGTTACCTGCCTGAGCCCTTATCAGGCAGTTGAGGGCGCTGAGTGGTACTCAGGTACTGCAAACGCTATCTACCAGAACATTAACTACATTGACCGTTATAACCCTGAATATGTTGTAATCCTCTCCGGCGACCACATCTACAAGATGGATTATGCTGAGATGATTGCTTTCCATAAAAAGCACGAAGCTGACTGCACCATCGCAGTAATCGACGTTTCCCTTGAGGAGGCATCCAGATTCGGTATTCTCAACACATATGAGAACGGCGAAATCTACGAGTTCGATGAAAAGCCTGCCGTGCCCAAAAGCACCAATGCTTCCATGGGAATCTATGTGTTCAACTGGAACAAATTGAGAAAGTACCTCATCGATGATGAGAACGATCCCAACTCTGACCACGACTTTGGAAAGAACGTTCTCCCCCTGATGCTTAATTCAGGAGAGAAAATGTTTGCATACAAATTCGACGGATACTGGAAGGATGTAGGTACCATAGACAGCCTTTGGGACGCAAATATGGATATTCTCAATCCCCACGTATCCCTGGACCTCAAGAACATCTATTCCCGCAACCGTATGCTTCCTCCCCACTATGTCGGCCCTGATGCAGAGATTCAGAACTCTCTCATAGCAGATGGTTGTGAGGTTAACGGAAAACTTGAGTTCTCCATTCTGTTCTCAGGTGTAAAGGTCGGCAAGGGTGCAGAAATAAACTCATCCATCATTATGCCCGGCGCAGTTATTGAGGAAGGCGCCAAGGTGCTCTACTCCATCGTGTCTGAGAATGCTCACATAGGCAAGGATGCTGTTGTGGGTGGATATCCTGAGGATTATCCTGACAGAGACCAGTGGGGTGTTACAGTTATCGGTGACGGACTAAATATTGCACAGGGTGCCGTGATTGCACCCAAGGCTATGATCGATAAGGATGTGGAGGTGTAATCATGGGAATTAATCTGGCTGGTATTATTTTTGCTAATGTAGGCGAAGAGAACTTCCCTGAGCTTACATCCAACCGCACAATGGCAAGTGTACCCTTCGGTGGCAAGTATCGTCTGGTAGACTTCCCCTTGTCAAATATGTCCAACTCCGGCATCAACAACGTAGCCATTATCACCCGAAAGAACTTCCATTCTCTGCTGGATCATGTGGGCTCTGGTGTTGCATGGGATCTGTCCAAGCGTCGCTCCGGACTCACTATCCTCTCACCATACGGTGGCCACTCCTTTGGACATAGAATCGAGGCTATCTATCATCTTCACGGATACTTTGAGCAATTGACTGAAAAATACATACTTCTAACAACCAGCAACTATGTTGCCAATGTTGACTATCAGAAGATGTACGAAAGGCACCGCAAAAGCGGAGCTGACATCACGCTGATGTACAAGAATATGCCTGTGTCAAAGAATGCTCACGATCCCCTTGTATTCAATGTTGATGAAAACGACGTTATCACTCAGATACTCATCAATCCTCAGACAGAAGGTGAGTGCGCATGTTCTGTTGGTGCGCTCATCATCAAAAAAGATCTTCTTATGGATCTTGTCAGAAACTGTATGAGCAAGAATACCCTCGACTTCAGAAAACATCTGCTTCAGGATAACCTCGGTAATCTAAAGATGATGGGATACAACTTTGAGGGCAGTATCTCTCTGATTCACTCTGTTGATGAATACTACACAGAAAATATGAAACTGATGGACAAAGCAGTCAGAGATGAGATATTCAACCCCTCCTACCCCATTTACACCAAGGTCAGAGATGACGCACCCAGCAAATACGGGCTAACAAGCGTTGTAAAGGGCTCACTGGTAGCACAAGGCTGTAAAATCGATGGTGAGGTTGAGAACTGCATTATCTCCAAGGGTGTGCACATCGGCAAGGGCGCCAAGGTTAAGAACTGCATCATTATGCAGGACACCATAATACACAGCGGTGCATCAATTAATTACGCTATCATCGACAAGGATGTAATAGTCGGAGAGAATAAGTCTCTCTCAGGCACCGACTCCTACCCCATATACATTGCTAAACAATCAAACATATAACATCTGAAAGGAAGGATATATATGAGAATACTATATTGTACCTCTGAGGCTAACCCCTTTGCAGGTTCCGGCGGTCTGGCAGATGTGGCAGGCAGCCTGCCCCCTACCCTTTGCAGAAAGGGTCAGGACTGCAGAATCGTTATGCCTCTGTACGGCAACATACCCTACGAACTGAGAAGTCGTATGAGTTTTATCACTAACTTCACTGTTCCCGTAGCATGGAGACAGATGTACTGCGGTCTGTTCTGGGCAAGACACAACGACTGCACCTACTACTTCATTGACAACGAGTACTATTTCAAGCGTGATAAACTGTACGGATTCTATGATGATGCAGAGAGATTCGCATTCTTCTCAAGAGCAATTCTTGAGATGCTGCCCCATATCGATTTCCACCCTGACATCATCCACACAAACGACTGGCAGACAGCTCTTGTACCCACATACTACTATCTGTTCTACTCCAAGAATCCTTGGTACTACAACATCAAAAATATCTTTACAATCCATAACATTCAGTATCAGGGCAAGTACGGCTGGGAAGTAAACACCGAGTGTGTTGGTATCCCTGAGTCTGAGCAGAAGATTCTTGAGATGGACGGAAAGCTAAATATGGTTAAGGGTGCAATCCAGACTGCTGTAAGAGTTACAACCGTTTCTCCCAGCTATGCACTGGAAATTAAGGATCCCTGGTACAGCCATGGTCTGCATCATCCCCTCATCAACAACCACTACAAGCTTTGTGGAATACTCAATGGTATTGAGCCTCTGGATTGGGATCCTGCCACAGACTATCATCTCTATCGCAACTATACTATGGACGATATGTCAGGCAAGGGCGAGTGTAAGCGTGCCCTGCAGGAAAGACTCGGACTCGAGCAGAGATGGGATGTTCCTATGGTTGCAATGGTCACTCGTCTTGTTTCTCATAAGGGTCTTGATCTGGTTAAAGAAGGTCTTGAGGAGCTTCTGAATACAGAAAATATGCAGTTTGTCGTTCTGGGAACAGGCGATGATGAATACGAGAACTTCTTCCGTGATATGCAGTGGAAATATCCGGGCAGAGTATGTTTCTGTCAGGGATTCATTCCTGAGCTGGCAAGAAAAATCTACTCCGGTGCTGACATTTTCCTTATGCCCTCAAAAGCTGAGCCCTGTGGTCTGGCACAGATGATCGCTCTCAGATACGGTACAATCCCCGTAGTCAGAGAAGTTGGCGGACTTAAGGACTCTGTGTTTGACAGTGCTGACAACTACGGAAACGGATTCACCTTTGCAAATTACACAAAGGACGATATGCTTCACGCTGTTCGTCGCGCATTGTGGGGTATTCAGGATGACGCAGGATGGCACTCACTTATGTGGCGTGCTATGATGAGCAACAACTCCTGGGACAGAAGTGCAAATGACTACATCGTAGTGTACGAGGACACCCTAAACTGGGCATAATCCGAAGTTTAACAAATAACAAGCCGTGCTTTCACAAAAACGAAGGCACGGCTTTCTGTTTGCTCACTATTGAATATCAAAAATATAAGGAATAATATACTGTTTTTTCTATTGCTTTTGTTTTTTTGATGTGGTATAATAGCTGTTGTGAATGCAAGCAACAGTCTTTCGTTTATATAATCGAGCGGCAGGCCCTGTACGATTGAGGCCTGTGAACCATGTCAGGCGGGGAACCGAGCAGCATTAAGCAGTTTTCTTGATGCGATATAGTAAGTCTGTCGTTCGATTATGTAAATGAATCTACGCTTGCATTTTTTGATATGAATTGAGGTGAGAGTATGTCTGTTTATCAGGTACTGTATAGAAAATACCGTCCCAAAACCTTTGACGATGTAGTGGGTCAGCCCCAGGTCACAATAACTCTGAAGAATGAGCTTAAGTCCGGCAGGATCAATCACGCATATCTGTTCACAGGTACAAGAGGAACAGGCAAAACCTCCTGCGCAAAAATCCTCTCCAAGGCAGTCAACTGTCTCAATCCACAAAACGGTGAGCCCTGCTGCGAGTGTGAGATCTGTAAGGGTATCGACTCAGGAGAGATTTTTGATGTTGTTGAGATGGATGCTGCATCAAATCGACGCATTGACGACATCAGAGATATTACCGAAAAAGTTTCATATACACCGGAGCGAGGCAAGTACAGAGTATTCATTATCGATGAGGTTCATATGCTCACCTCGGAGGCATTCAATGCCCTGCTGAAAACCCTTGAGGAGCCACCCGAACATATAATCTTCATTCTGGCGACAACAGAGGTCCACAAGCTCCCTGCAACCATCCTGTCCCGTTGTCAGCGCTTCGACTTCCACAGAATCAATGCCAACGATATGGCCGACAGAATCAGATTTGTCACCGAGTCAGAGGGCGCTGATATATCCGACGAAGCTGCACTGCTTATCGCAGTTATTGCTGACGGAGCCGTCAGAGATGCTCTGTCGCTGCTTGACAGATGCCTCTCCCTCTCAAAGGACGTGGATGCAGATATTGTCAGACGTGCTGCAGGACTGGCACAGAAGGACTATCTGCTGGACCTGGCTTCATCCTGTGTAAACAAAAACAGCGAAAAAGCTATCTCTATTCTCAACAAGCTTTACAACGACTCCAAGGATATGTCCAGGCTATGCGATGAACTTATCAGTCACTATCGCAGTCTTATGCTTATCAAAACTGTCAGAAATCCCAGAGAGTTGGTTGTAATGTCTGACAGTGAATTTGAACTTTCCTATGATCAGGCTCAGCTCCTGTCTCTTGCAGATATCGTATATGCAATGGATGTGCTCCAGAACACTTACGAAAGAATGAGCAAGGGTTCTGACAACAGAATCGAGCTTGAGATTGCACTTGTGAAGCTGAGTGCTCCCGAGCTGGATGCATCTATCGAATCTCTTCTTTCTAGAATCACAGCTCTGGAAAAAGCAGTCAGATGTGCTGCTCCTGCTGTAGCTGCTACACAAGGATCAACACAGAGCGCTCCTGCTCCCGCACCTGTGGCAACAGAACAGAAGTCTGAAGTTCCAAAAGCTGACGAAAGCACACCTGTACCCTCTCGTTCCGCTGCAGAGAACAGGCCTGAACCTGTAACAACTCAGGAAATAAAAGCCGAAGAACCAAAGGCGACCACACAAGAGACTTCTCCCACAAAAGCAGAGGTCACCTCACCTGCCCCAACACAGAAACCGAAGACCAGAACGAAGGCAGATATGGACAGCATTATGAATGCTGCCACTCCCCTTCACTCCTGGCCTGAAGTGGTTGCTAACCTCAAACAATATTCAAAGGCTATCTCTCTTGCGTTTGAGGGCACTCTGGCCTATGAAAGCGGAGATTATCTGCTGATAGATGCAGAGTCTGATATTCCCTTCAAGCTTCTTCAGAGCTCATCTCAGAGGGATAATCTGAGAAAAGCTGTTCAGGAAATAACTGGCAAGAGGTATATCCTCGGACCCTATAGAAAACCTGAAGAAGAAAAAGCAGAAGAAGCAGATCCATTGGATAAGCTTATCGGCGACCTGAAGACTAACGGAGTCAGTGTTATCGAAGAATAATTCTATTATAGAATTTTCTGAATAAACTATACAATAATTTACAATAATAAGGAGTATAACTATGAAAGCAAGATTACCTCAGGGATACGGTTCAGGCGGTCCCTCAAACATTCAGCAGCTTGCAAAGCAGGCTCAGAAGATGCAGGCTCAGATGGAAGCCACAACAGCTGAACTGGAGGCCACAGAATATGAAGCAGCTGCAGGCGGCGGCGCAGTAAAGGTTATTGCCACAGGCAAAATGGAGGTTAAATCCATTGAGATTTCTCAGGATGTTGTTGATCCCGAGGATGTAGAGATGTTGTCTGATCTGGTTCTTGCTGCAGTCAACGAGGCTCTGCGCAGTGCTGCTCAGGACAAGGAGCAGAAGATGGAGGCTATCTCCGGAGGACTGGGTAATATACCCGGACTGTTCTGATATGGCAGTCTACAACATTCCCCCTCTGGCTAAGCTTATCGACCAGTTTGAGAGTCTGCCGGGAATCGGTAGCAAAACCGCTCAGCGACTTGCATATCATGTACTGAATATGTCCAAGGAACAGGCAAAGGAATTCTCCACCGCTATTACGGATGCCCACGAGAAGATCAAGTACTGCTCAGTTTGCTGCAATTTCTCTGATGAGGAACTGTGTCCCGTATGCAGAAACCAGTCCCGTGACAAAACCGTCATCTGCGTTGTAGAGTCTCCTCGTGATGCAATGGCTATGGAGGCCACCAGAGAGTTTGAGGGCACATACCATGTACTTCATGGAGCTATCTCCCCTCTCAACAATGTGGGTCCCGACCAGCTATACATCAAAGAGCTGCTGGCAAGACTCAACGATGGTGCTGTCACAGAGGTTATCATGGCAACCAATCCCACGGTTGAGGGTGATGCCACCGCCATGTACATCTCCAGACTGCTGAAGCCGCTCGGAATCAAAACCACCAGACTCGCCTACGGAATACCTGTTGGCGGCGACCTGGAATATGCGGATGAGGTTACTCTCGCCCGCGCCCTGGAAGGCAGGAGTGAACTGTGAAGAGTAACAGCAACATTAAAGTAGTGGCACAGAACAAAAAAGCCTATCACGACTATTTTGTGGAGGAAAAATATGAAGCAGGCATTGAGCTTTTTGGTACAGAGGTCAAGTCTATCCGTCAGGGTAGACTGAACCTCAAGGACAGCTGGTGCTCTGTTGTAGAAGGCGAAATATTCGTTAATGGTATGCACGTGAGCCCCTATGAACAGGGAAACATCTTCAATCGTGATCCCATGAGAGTCAGAAAGCTCCTTATGCACAAGAAGGAAATCATAAAGCTCTTCTCTCTTGTGAAGCAGGATGGTTATGCGCTCATTCCCCTGTCGGTGTATTTTCTGGGCAGCAAAGCCAAGCTTGAGATCGGACTGTGCAAGGGTAAGAAAAACTACGACAAGCGTGCCACAGAGGCAGAACGCTCTGCAAAGCGGGACATTGATCGCGCAATGAAAGAGCGCCAACATTAATAAAACGCAATCAAGCCCGAGCTTCGGGCTACTTACGGGGGCGTAATGGTTTCGACGGGGACCACAGACCTCAGTAAGCGGGTAGCGGTGCGGAACCGCTATAAAATCCGCAAACTTAAAATAATCGACAACAATAAAGTCGCTTTAGCAGCTTAATGCTGCTCGTCCAACCGAGGAGTACCGCGGCCTCGGCTTGGGCGTCGAACAGCGGTAAAGGTGAACAGAGGAGCACTCTGACCTCTGTCATCAATCAGGAGTTGCCCCGCTGACAATCCCGTTGTCGGGAGTTTCAGCGCGGAAAGACTAATACGACAACTACACCCGTAGAAAGCTGTGGCGCGTGATTTTCGGACAGGAGTTCGATTCTCCTCGCCTCCACCATTATTCTCGCAATCGTATATACGGTTGCGAGTTTTTCTTTGCACGCGATAAAAGTGAAAGTCGCATCACACTAAAATAAATAAGCCTGTACAGAGGTGTGTATTCCCTGTACAGGCTTGTTTTATCGCTTCTTCACTTTTCTTGGACAATCCGTCTCTAAACACTGATTACAATCAATATTATCCGATGTACAGCATAGTAAATAATCACACTCATCACAACAGCACTCTATTAGATTACTCTTTTCATCAAAGTGTTTTCCGTTGCCTTTGCAGTCTTCCCCATTGTTCCCGGGAGTCAGTTCTATTCCTGTAACATCAATAATCATATCATCACCACATATTAGTTTAGATAATATCTATCTAAATGTCAATAGATAAAATTTATCTATCATATAATACAGTTGGTGATTATATGGATAACAGAATTAAAGACCTAAGAGAAGACCGAGACCTCACTCAGACACAAGTCGCCGAAGCTATCGGTATTACTCAAAGAAAATACAGTTATATAGAAACAGGCACTCAACAGCTTACTGATGAAATACTCATCAAACTTGCAAAATTTTATGGTGTGACCACAGACTACATTCTCAAATTATCAGACAAATAAAACTAAAATCATCAGGTAATATTATGGATACACGCAAAGCTGTTGCTAATAGATTACTCGAACTCTGTGAAACGAAGAATTTATCCGTTAATGCTCTTGCTCGAATCTCTGCTGTTCCGCCCTCAACCCTTAAGAATATTATCAATGGCGGAAGTCATAACGCAGGAATAGTTACACTCAAAAAGCTCTGTGACGGCTTGGAGATTTCTCTCTATGATTTCTTCAATACCGACACTTTCAAAACCTTAGAGCAAGAAATTAAATAAAAAGCCACCTTGAAGGTGGCTTTTCTTGTTGTATTTCATATGGGGACTTGATATTTACTACGCACTATGATATATTACCATAGTAAAGCAATAAAAAGGAGGGATGAATATGACATCACAGAACATTGTCATTCTCTGTACCATAGGTGTTTACCTGCTGGGAATGATACTGATTGGTGTTGCATTCACAAAAAAGAACAAAAACTCCGACGACTTCTATCTCGGAGGAAGAAAGCTGGGTCCCTTAGTCACAGCTATGAGTGCTGAGGCCTCTGATATGAGCGGATGGCTGCTGATGGGATTGCCTGCTGTTGCGCTGATGACAGGTATACCTGAGGCATTCTGGACAGCTTTGGGTCTGGCTATAGGTACATATATCAACTGGCTTATAGTTGCAAAGAGACTCCGCGTATATTCTCACAAGATTAACGCAGTAACACTGCCTGACTTTTTCTCCAAGAGATTCGGCGACAACAAGCACATAATCACCGCTATCTCCGCTGTATTCATTGTACTTTTCTTCATACCCTACACAGCTTCGGGCTTTGCTGCCTGCGGAAAACTCTTCTCCTCACTTTTTGGTATGGATTATCTGACAGCAATGATTATCAGCGCCGCTGTAATTGTTCTGTACTGTACTCTGGGCGGATTCCTCGCTGCTTCCACAACAGACTTCATTCAGAGTATCGTTATGACCATTGCGCTCTTCGTTGTGCTTGGATTCAGCGAAGCAGTTATGCATGGATTTGACAACATATTTGCAAATGTATCTCAGCTTGATGGATATATGGATCTGTTCAAGGGTTTTGATGTTGCCTCAGGCACAACCTCAAGCTATGGTGCACTCTCTGTTGCATCAACACTCGCATGGGGCCTGGGTTACTTTGGTATGCCCCATATTCTGCTCAGATTCATGGCCATTGAGGATGAGAACAAGCTGAAGACCTCTCGTCGTGTAGCATCAGTATGGGTTGTAATTTCCATGGGTGTTGCTGTTGTAATCGGAATCACAGGGTACTCTCTGATGAAGAGCGGCATCCTCCCAACATACGCAGATGCCTCTGCTGCAGAAACCATTATCGTTGATATCGCAAGAGTTATCAGTGAGTACGGATACATTCCTGCTGTTGTTGCAGGTATCATTCTGGCAGGTATCCTTGCCTCTACAATGTCTACTGCTGACTCACAGCTTCTGGCTGCTGCATCAAGCATCTCTCAGAATCTGATTGAGGAAACCTTCCGCATTAAATTGTCCCAGAAGGCTTCTCTTTGGATTGCCCGTATATCAGTTATCGTAATTTCTATTATTGCTGTATTCATGGCAAGAGACCCCAACAGCTCTGTTTTCCAGATTGTTTCCTTTGCATGGGCAGGCTTTGGCGCTGTGTTTGGTCCTGTTATGCTGTTTGCTCTTTTCTGGAAGCGCACCACAAAATGGGGCGCGCTGGCAGGAATGCTTGCAGGTGGAATTACCGTGCTGGTATGGAAGCTTGTTATCAGAAACATCTTTGTGGGTACTATCCTGGACTTCTATGAACTGCTGCCCGCATTTATTCTCGCATGTGTTGCAATTGTAGTTGTCAGCCTCCTGACAAAGGCACCCGAGAAGGAAATCACCAAAACATTTGACGCAGTAAACAAAAAAATCAAAGCATAATAATTCAGGACAGGTTCATATGAACCTGTCCTTTTTTCTGCCACAATATCACTGCTGCAGAATATTATATATAAAGCTTAAAACTCCCCTGTTCCCTTGATTAATAATTCAATTTGTGATATAATCAGTCGAAATTGATAAGGACGGCAGAGATATGAAAAACTCATTAAGCATTACTCTGAAAAAAACAATAGAATACTCTGTTGCTTTTCTCCGTTGGCTGCTGCTTGGAATAGCCGTGGGACTTGTTTGCGGACTGGTTGGAACCGCGTTCTCAAAATCTGTTGAATTTGTGACCGAGCTGAGAGGCTCTAATCCTTGGCTTATTCTCCTTCTGCCTATAGGAGGTCTTGTATCTGTCGGAATATACAAGCTATGCAAGGTCACGGACGTAGGCACAAATCAGGTGCTGAAAAGTGTCCGCGGAGACAGCAAGGTTCCTACCCTATTGTTGCCTGCTGTTTTTCTGGGATCTGTTATTACCCATCTGTTCGGCGGATCTGCAGGACGTGAGGGTGCTGCCCTCCAGTTAGGAGGAAGCCTTTCAGCACTTCTGAGCAAGACCTTCCGTCTGGACGAAAAATCCCAGCATATTCTGACAATGTGCGGAATGGGGGCTGTGTTCTCGGCATTATTTGGAACACCGCTCGGAGCTTGTATATTTGTTATCGAGGTTATAAGTGTCGGCCAGATTTGCTCTGCGGCCTTCTTCCCCTGCATAATCTCAAGTGTCACCGCGTACAGCGTTGCCAATATCTTGGGAGTAGCACCCGAGAGGTTTTACATTGAAAACATTCCGGGTCTTAACATTGAGACCATGCTGAAGGTACTTATCATTGCAATAGCAGGAGCGCTGGTCAGCATGCTGTTCTGCAGTTGCCTGCACTACGCTGAGAAGATAATGAGAAAGTATCTGAAGAATGATTTTCTACGGATAGCCGTTGGCGGTGCTGTCGTTGTACTGCTCACGATCCTTGTGGGCAGCGATGACTACAATGGCGGAGGAATTCATGTTATCAACAGAATCATATCCGAAAATCAAGTGAACTACGAAGCATTCCTCCTGAAGATACTCTTCACCGCAATAACTGTTGCTGCAGGCTACAAAGGTGGCGAGATTATCCCCACTATGTTTATCGGTGCCAGTATGGGTGCCACTGTTGCTTTGCTTATCGGTATGAGCCCTGCCTTTGGCGCTGCGGTAGGAATCGCTTCTCTGTTTTGCGGAGTGACTAACTGTCCTTTGGGCACAATCATTCTTTGTATAGAACTCTTCGGTGCAAACGGCGCCATATTCTTTGCTCTGGCTGCCATAACAAGTTTCCTGCTCTCAGGCAAGGCAAGCCTGTACTCTGAACAGCTGTTCCTCTTCTCAAAGCTTAACGAAGAGAAAAACGAGATAACATAACAAAAAACCATCAGAACTTATTTCTGATGGTTTCTTTTTTATGTACTATATCATTAAAGCCCAAGAAATCTAAAAAGCGCATCAAAGCCTCCGTGGGGATACTGAGAGATATCCTCGTTGTTATGATTTATGAGACAATCTGTAAGCAGGAACACCTCCATCCCCAACTTTCTTGCGCACATATCATCGGACACATCGTTACCTACCATCAGGCACTCCTCAGGGGATACACCCATCCGACGGGTAACCTCCAGATAATACTCAGGATTAGGTTTACAATAATTTATATTCTCATAGGTTGTATATAGCTCAAAATCCTCTGGCTCAAGTCCTGCCCAGCGGATACGGCTCTCAGTTGCTATGGAGGGGAAAATAGGATTTGTAGCCAGAGCAACTCTCATGCCAGCGTCTTTGATTGCTCGGAGTATGGCGGCAGATTTCTCTGTATGCCCACAGATATTCTTTATATCCTGAAACTCGCTATAATAAAACTCATCGAAATGGTGTTTATCCTGAAGCACCCTCTCGCCGTACACTGCAACAAAAGCGTCCCAGAATACATCCTCGTTGGACCTCTCCCCTGTGTTCTTTATCATGGCCTTTGTGCCACCCCAAACAGCAGTTGATAAATCCGAAGGGTCATAGCCATACTGCGCAAACTTCTTTGACAGTCCCATAAAATAATGCTTGATAAAGACTTCCTGATCCATGGGAAGGAGTGTACCATCCAGATCGAAAAGCACAGTTGTAATTGCCATAACCATATACCTCAAATACTAAAATATAATAGCTATTATATCATAAAGACCATTAAAATCCAGTCCTACAGATTGATTTTTTTGTTAATTCCCCGAATTTTTAAAAATAGCCTTGAAATAACATTAACTGTTTGTTATAATACTTTTCGTAAATAAGGGAGTAGTCAACACGGCAACGTGTGATGATGTCAACATCCTGGATTTCATCCTGGCATTATCTGAAATGGCGAGACTTATCTGCTCAGCGGATAGGTATCGTCTTTTTTTATTTTCTGTGTATTTATCCCAGATTCACAGAGAATATACTTATTAGTACATCTGCTCCATAACAAAACAACTTTATTTAGGAGGACAAAATTGGATTATCACAATTTACCAAAAGAAGAGCTGATTAAGAATTTTGAAACTGACCCTAAAGTCGGCCTCAGCAAACAAAAGGTGACACAGCTGAGAGAAAAATTCGGACCAAACAATCTGCAGGAGAAAAAGAAGAAGAGCAACATTCAGAGGTTCTTCGACCAGTTCAAGGACGTAATGATTATCATCCTGATAATCGCTGCAATTGTTTCCTTTGCCATTGTATGTGTTGAGAAAAACTGGGGTGAGCTTTTTGAGCCCGGACTCATTCTGCTCATTGTAATACTTAACGCAATCATGGGTGTTGTACAGGAAAGCAAGGCAGAAAAAGCCTTGGATGCTCTGAAAAATATGTCTGCACCCCACGCAAGAGTTATCCGTGACGGCGAAGAAAAAGTCATCGATGCATCAGAGCTGGTACCCGGTGATATCATCAAGCTGGAGGCAGGCGACTTTGTACCTGCTGATGCAAGACTTCTGCACAGCGTCAGCCTGAAGTCAGAGGAATCTGCCCTGACAGGTGAGTCTGTTCCCTCAGAAAAAGACTCTGAGGCTATTGTTCCATCTGACGCTCCTCTGGGAGACAGAAACAACATGATATTCTCGGGTTGCAGCATAACCTACGGCACAGCAACCGCTGTGGTAACCGGCACGGGTATGAACACAGAAATGGGTAAAATCGCAAACCTGCTTGCAGGAGAGACCGAATCCCAGACTCCCCTCCAGAAGAAGCTGGCTCAGCTGGGCAAATACCTTGGTATCGTAGCTCTGGCCGCTTGTGCCATCATCTTCATTGTGGGAATAATTGGTGGAGCTGATCCCATCCATCTGTTTATGACCGCTGTCTCTCTGGCGGTATCCGCAATTCCTGAGGGTCTGCCTGCTATTGTTACAATTGTTCTGTCCATCGGCGTCCAGAGAATGGTCAAGAGAAACGCCCTCATCAGAAGACTCCCCGCTGTTGAGACTCTGGGAAGTGCGTCTGTAATCTGCTCTGATAAGACAGGTACACTGACACAGAACAGAATGACCCTTGTGAAGGCTTACGCTGAAGGCGACGAAAGTGACACAGATCTCTCTGAAGCCAAAGGCAACGAAAAAATCGCACAGCTGCTCAGATATGGTACACTTTGCTGTGATGGTTCTGTCGTTTTTGAAAATGATAAAGAAACCCACATCGGCGATCCCACAGAAACAGCTATTGTTCTGGCTGCTCACAAATGGGGATTCCCCAAGGATGAGCTGAACAAAACTTATCCCAGACTGGCGGAGCTGCCCTTTGACTCTGACAGAAAGCTTATGACCACAATCAACTCCATCGACGGAAAGAACGTGGTTATTGTCAAGGGTGCCTTCGATATGATGATGAACAGATGCGTATCCGGAGATCTTGACAAAGCTCGCAAAATCACCGAGACGATGAGCGAAAATGCTCTTCGAGTACTGGCAATCGCCTACAAGATAATTGACAAGGTTCCGCAGGAACCTACCTCTGAGGAGCTGGAAAACGGCCTGACCTTCATGGGTCTTGTTGGAATGATCGATCCTCCCAGACCTGAGGCAAAGGTAGCTGTTGAGACATGTCGCAAGGCAGGTATCAAACCTGTTATGATCACAGGTGATCATGTTGTCACTGCATCGGCAATTGCAAGAGAGCTTGGAATTCTTCTTGAAGGAGATATGGCAATCACAGGCGCACAGCTGGATGCTATGAGCGACGAGGAGCTTGACAATCAGGTTGAGAATATCTCTGTATATGCACGAGTATCCCCCGAAAATAAGATCAGAATCGTCAAGGCCTGGCAGAAAAAAGGTCAGGTTGTGTCTATGACCGGTGATGGTGTTAACGATGCGCCCGCACTCAAGGCAGCTGACATCGGATGTGCTATGGGTATTACAGGCACTGACGTTGCAAAGGGTGCTGCTGATATGACTCTGACAGACGACAACTTTGCTACAATTGTTGAAGCAGTCCGCGAAGGTCGCGGAATCTACGCAAACATCAAAAAGGTTGTTGGATTCCTTCTGGGTACAAACATCGGAGAAGTTGTAGCTGTATTTGTTGCAATGCTCATCTGGGGTGTTTCTCCCCTACTATCCATGCAGCTGCTTTGGATTAACCTTGTTACTGACTCTCTGCCTGCTATTGCACTTGGCATGGAACCTGTTGAGGCAGATGTTATGGACCACAAGCCCAAGCCTAAGGATGAAGGCATCTTTGCAAATGGACTTGGAATCAGAATTGTTCTGCAAGGTCTGATGTTTGGTGTGCTGACACTTGTCGCATACTGGCTGGGCTCCAAATGGACCGGCACAGCTGAGGGCGGACAGACAATGGCATTTATGACACTGTCTCTGTCTCAGGTTATCCAGTCATTCAATATGCGTTCAGACCACTCTCTGTTCAAGATTGGAGTATTCTCAAACAAGAACCTGAACTGGGCAGTGCTTGCTTCGCTGGCACTTGTTCTGTTGGTGCTTTTTACACCTCTTAACATTGCATTCTCTCTGATTATTCTCCCCTGGGAGCTGTATCTGATTTCGCTGGGACTCGTACTGATCCCCACTGTGCTGATGGAGCTTTCAAAGGCAATCGGAATTATTAAGCATAACAAGTAAAAAATTAAGCTGTTGCATATCATTTCAGATATGCAACAGCTTTTTTTAGTTCAGTTCCGTAACAGGAAAATCAAAATATGTGTATGGATAAGGTTCGTCTGACAGGCTAAAATGCCACCACTCTGCATCATAGGCTGTGAATCCGTGGCTTGTCATAACACTTCTGAGAAGTTGTCTGTTTGCAACCTGCTCTGAAGATAAGCCGTATGAATAATAGTAGGACGAAGATTCGTCAAACAAATCAAACCCACCTCCCATATTCAGCTCCTGACCTGTGGCCATATCCACAAGAGTAAGGTCAATTGTACTGCCTCGGGAGTGACCTGACCTGTAAGCAATATAGCCTTGGCTGTAAAGCTGAGATTTATCAATATCAGGATAAAACTCTGACTTCATCTTAGTATCGGTCATATCCAGAGACCAGCTGTAAAAATGGTCTACCGCTGACTGGGGTCTGTAGGCATCATATACCTTAAGCAGTAGTCCCTGTGAGCGAAATTCCTCACCTGCCGCCTGCAGAGCCAAAGCCGCCTCATAGGTCAGCAGAGCACAGTTGGCTTCATATCCATCGATCACCTCTCCAACAAAATTATAGTCGGAGAAATACCTCATATCTATCACGGCATCAGGAATGAGACGGGAAACAGAAACAAAACCCGTACTGTCATAAGCATCATAAGGATCTGATTCCTGAACCTGTACTGTGGGAGGGTCGGTCTGAAGAGGAGATGTCGCTTCTGTGTGTGCCTCTGTCAATGCGGTTTCTGGGACTGACGTAACATAAACCTCATCCTCAGATGACTGTATAGTCTGTGGAGGTGCTGTGTGTAGTAACAAGTCTTCGGAATCTTCAGGATTACAGGCAAATAAGCTGAGGCACAATGAAATCAGTATCAGCATAGCCCACAGCTTATTCAGATTTCTGAAAAAAATATTATTCATATCAGTTAATAACATAAGGAACCAGATAAGTTATGCAAGTATCCGAGTAGAAATCGCCCTGAACAGCACCTGTGATTATTACCTCCACAGAGCTAGTAAGAACGCTCTGGTTGAAATCAAAATACTGAATGGTGTGCTTCTCGTCAGAAGAATACACAGCAACATCAGCCTCAACATAGGAGCCATTGGAGAACTTGATTTTGACAGAAGAAACCTTGCCGTTATCATTGTATTGCTCATCAGTTCCCGAATATCCGTTGACGATGACGATTCCATCTATGTACTGTTCGCTGTCAGCAGAAAGCTTAATCCACTCGTTCTCTCCCACACCTGCAACATTCTCTGCCCAACAATGGCCATCGTTGATTAGGACATTCTCAGGCGAGTAGTTTCTGCCATACTGGTCAGAAAGAGTAGAGCTTGCAGTAACTGTGCTGAAGGCTGTGCACACTTGTCTGGAATCTGAGATAGAAGGCTCATCCTCAACGACCTCTGTCTCTGTGACAGGTATGGTCTCCTCCTCTTCTTCTCCACCTGTAGAAATCACAAGGCCACCCTGATTGATTACCTCGTTGCGGGTTTCTTCGGTGGTTTCTTCTTCATCATCGTCGTCACGGTCTGACTTACTACTGCTGCTGAACATATCCTCAAGAGATCCCATTGAATCGCTGATGAAGAATATGAGAACTGCAGAAACAATCAGAACAACAACTATACTGATGATAATAAGAATTCCTGCGGTGGAGCTTTTCTTCTTTTTCTTGTTTTTATTCTGTCCGCTGTAGTTGTCTACGTAGTCCTGACGAGATGGAATCCGTGCAGGATAAGCCACAGCTGCAGGCTGATAGTTCTGTACAGGAGCAGGAGCCTGATAAGCCTGTACAGGGGGCTGATACACCTGTGCAGGAGGCTGAGCCTGCTGTTGATAACTGTTGACAGGAGTTGTAGGCTGGGCAGCGGATTTTGCGGCCACAGACAGATCCATCTCTGTGCTTGCGGCTTCTCTGGGAGTTATGACCGCCTTTGCTGAAGGCTGGTCTTTATACATACCTTCTACCGCAACTGTCTTGTTATCCTCGTCTGAGTCAGGCTTCCGCTGAGAAACAGGAGTAGCATCCTCTCCCTCAAGGGCCTTGAGAGTCAGATCCATAAGCTCGCTCATAGACTGGCAACGCAGATCCTTGGATACAGCCAGACCATAGAGGAGGACCTTCTCCAGATCAGGAGAAATATCAGCACCTGCTACCGAAGGCTTTATGAGAGTGTCATCATGGAACCTGTCAAGAGAATCAACAGGAGCTGTTCCTGTGATACATCTGTATATGGTTGCGCATAGTCCGTAAACATCTGTCCATGGACCCTGATCTCCGTTTTTATGATACTGTTCTTCGGGAGCATATCCCTTCTTGATCATTACGGAAAGCTCTTTTTCTTCATTTGTGTAATACCTGGCAGAACCAAAGTCCATAAGCTTCAGTGTTCCGTCGGTCTGATACATAATATTGTCAGGACTTATATCTCTGTGGATAATTCCTTTGGAATGCATTTTCTCAAGAGAATGCATAATAGGAAGCATAATACGGAACAGATCCTCAGCACGCATCTTGCCCTTGGAGCGAACATAGCGTCCGAGTTCCTGTCCCTCCAGATATTCCATAATTATATATGCAGTGCCGTTTTCCTCAAAATAGTCTCTGACATCAACAGTACCGGGCTCTTTGTTGAACTTTGCGATACTGCGGGCTTCGCCAACAAAACGCTGCTTGCCCTTATCAAATACCGCCTTCTGACGCTCTGTCTGTACAGTTATCTGAGAGGATACCTGAGTGTTACGGTTAGCATAGCCTGAAGGATAGAACTCCTTGATAGCAACACGGATGTCCAGAGTTGTATCAAGTCCCATGTAGGTTATTCCAAAACCACCCTCGCCGAGAGTGTTTCCAACCAGGTATCTGTCCCTGAGCATAGTACCGGGAACAAGATAGTGCGGTGCATGAGATATCTTCTGAAAATTATGGCACTGAGGACAGGTGTCGCCCTCCAGCTTTCGCATACAATTATAGCAATACATACGTAATTCTACACCCTAAATCATTTGATAAAAGCATTTTCGCCCTGTGATACACAGAGCGAAAACAAAAGTTAATTACACATTAAGAATCTCTGTTCTTGAGCTTGAGGCTGATTGTGCTGACAATGATACACACCAGTGTAATTGCGAGACACATAAGCCATGCACCGATAAGATTCCACTCATCATGGTCATACATATCGTTGTTGGAGCTGATGTCCTTGCCCATAAGCTCCAGCTGCTGCTTGAGCTCCTTGTCATCAGCCAGCAGAGACATCTCGATGTCGTTCATATCGGCAATACTACCAAAGGCGGACATACCCCATTTACTGAAGGTGATCCATGCAAAAATCTCCATAGCACCTTCCAGCTCAAAGAGAACACCGCTGAGGATGAGCTGAACAATAAGAACGAAAGGCATAATTGTCATAGCTGTTGTGGGGTTGCCTGCAATTGAGGAAACCATCAGTCCAAGAACGGAAGAACCGAAAGTGAGCAGAAGGATGGTAATAAAATATTCAACATAAGGATTGAAAAGTAGTGCATCGCTCTCAACATCAACAAGAATGATACAGAGGATAAAGATGATTGCACTCTGAACAAGGCTGAGAATAAACTGCCAGATAACGTTTGCCAGCACATAGGCTGTCATTTTCATACCCTGTCTGTACTCAGAACGGATAATATCGTGCTCCTTACAGATGCTCTGGATAGAGTTGAAAATGCCAACCCAGATACAAGCAGAAGCAATTGTAAAGAAACCTGATTTTGTACCCTCAAAGGTCTCGAGCATATTATCGCTGATAACAAAAGCAACGATACCTGCAATAATCACAGCAAAAATAATATACTTCCATGCTTTCTCTCGCATAGATATACGGGCTACTTTTCTGAAGTAAACCTGAGTTTGTTTCAGTGTTGATACACTATTCATCAGACTTGTCCTCCTCCGATTGTGTTGATGTATTTTTCTATATAATGGTCTGCACGACCACGTCCTCCCTCGTGAGGAGGATTGATCTCAAGCATAATATCCTGAAGTCTGTTAACGCCAAAGTAGCTCAGTGCCATCTCGGGGCTACCGTAGAAGGCAAGACGTCCGCACAAGTCTGTAGAGCTTCTGGCAAGAACGATAACCTTGGTGAAAAGGATCTTGCGGGTCTTCTCATCCACAGCATCATCAGGCTCGTGAGAGATAACCATAACGATCTTTCCGTTATCTGCAATCTCCTTGAGGATCTCCATCTGCTGCATACGGGAAGCTGCATCAAGACCCGAATCAGGCTCATCACAGATAAACACCTTCTGGAAACCTACCAGCTGTGCTGCAACCGAGACCTTCTTCTTCTGGCCGCCGGAAAGCTGTCTGAGAAGATGATTCTGCAGATTGGTGATACCAACCTTATCCATTATAGCGTCAACTCTCTTGAGCTTCTCTTCCCTAGAGTAGGAGCTTCCGGGAAGCTTGATATCAGCAATATCCATAAGAGTCTGCTTAACCTTATCGTTGACTCTCAGGTTCAAGAACTGAGGAACAAGACCAATCTGGGATTTCATAGTCTTGAAGTTAGTGTACAGGTTCTGTCCGTCAAGGATAACCTCGCCCTCAGCCTTGCCATCACCGAGGATAGCATTGACCAGAGTGGTCTTACCTGCACCGGAACCGCCCAGAATGAGAATAAACTCGCCGTTATCTGCATCGAACTTGATATCACGAAGAAGAGTTTTTCGTCCCATGTTGACGGTCTTGCGCTTGATATGCACCGAAAGCGTACCTGAACGCTCACCCAGATAGTTATATACAAGGGTATTTCCCAATACGATGAAAATAGTATTTGCTATTCTGAACACATCGTGGTCATATATATGTACTCCGCCTGTAATGGGGATGTTGTTGACACGGATACCGTTTGTGCTGTTGCAATCATACAGCAAAAGGCCCTGAGGAGTATTGCGCAGCAACGCATGATTTCTGGAGGCAGCCAGATCCTCCAGAGGAAGAGCGTTCTGGTGTCCACGTCCGATTGTCATATCTCCGGGAGGGATAGCTGCAGACATCCACTTCTGATCCAAAGAAAAGCTGAGGCTGAAAATAATGAGCACAGACTCAGGATGAGGATCATTGAGTGTACGTCGGTCAATACGAAGTATATCACCATCTGACAAACGATGAGCTCTTGTTCCCCTCTCGTTGAAATAAGGGAGCTTCACTCCATTCACATAGGTACCGTTTGTGCTGTTGTTGTCTATGTAGTAGTAGTTTCCATCGGCAGGGTTAAAAATAAACTCACCCTGTCTGCGTCCTGTGATGGAGGACTTGACTCTGATGTGAGTCTTTGCCTCGGGATAATCTCTGCCCAGAGACATACTTCCATTGAGCGGAATGATCATGGGCTGTCTTCTTGAATCAACAATGAGCAAGGTAGCAGGTTTGGTTTCCACCATGGAAACACTTTGTGTTCTTTCATCCATAAGATTGAGTCCCCTTGAAAATACTTATAGGTATTATAATTGTTAATAATTATATAACAATTAATAAATATTATAATGCGAATATAGAATTGTATGTTATTTTTTACTAAAATTTTTCGATAACTGACATATTTTTTTGCAAATAAAGTGACCCTCTCTGTGAACAGAAAGGGTCTGATGTTTATAACAGATTTTTTTAGAAAACAAGTATCAGGAACTGAGATACCAGCACTACAGAGATGAGGGCTATGGGATATGTTGCGGCATATGCTGCTGCAACATCCTCTGTTCCTGCAACACCAATAAGTGTACCAAGCGCAGGGGTACTGGTCATTCCGCCTGTGATGGAACCAAGATTGTTGAGAAGATTAAGCTTCAGCACATACTTTGCAAACAGGTATCCAAGAACCATGGGAATGATGGTCATAATTATACCATAAACAAAGTACATTGCGTTAAAGTTGGCTACAAAGTCCATTCCGCCGGGAATACCTGCACCTACAAGGAAGAGCACAAGACCAAGCTCGCGGAAAAGCTTGAGGGTAGTTTCTGCAGGCATAAGGCTCACCTTGCCTACTCCACCGAAGTGTCCGATAAGAAGGGACACAAGCAAACAACCACCTGTGGTTGTCAGTGAGAAGCATGTGCCGTCAAGGCCCTGGGAACTCATGGGAATTTTGATTTTTCCTACAACTGTACCAAGGATAGCAGCAAGCGAGAATACACAAAGACCCATATGATCAAAGTGGAAGGTTCTCTCCTTCTTTTTCTTTGCTGTTTCTGTCTCCTTAACAGCAATCAACGCACGTTCTCTCTCCATATCTGCTTTGGAGAGCTTGGGAATAAGCTGAACAAAAAGTACAACACCCACAACTCCGAATATGTATGCAATACCATGACCCACTGAAACAAGACTCTGGTACTCGGGCGCAACAGTTGCCTTGGCAGCTGAGAAAGCAGGGGTTGAGGTCAGAGAGCCTGAAAGCAAACCAACAATCATGGCAACAAATCCGTCAATATCGGTTATTGTATCTGCACCAAATCCGAAAACATACTTACCAAGAGCTATACAACCCAGAGCTGACAATCCGCCTGCGACGATAATGATCAAACCCAGAAGTACATAGGACTTGAAGTTCTTCTTCATATTGGCAAAGAACTTGGGGCCTGCAATAAATCCAACGCTTGTGACAAACAGCACCAGACCGAAACTCTCTATAAGCTCCATCCATTTAGCGTCGAATACAACGGGTTCTGCGCCAAAAGCATCAGTCACAAAGCTTGAGCAGAACAGAGCTCCGAAGAGAAGTGCCACAATAAATACACCTGCATCACCAAGAGATACACCCTTGATAGTGATTCTGCCTAATGCGTATCCGACAACCAATATCGCAAACACACAGAACAGAAAGAAGGAAACTCCTGTGATGGAGATTACCCCTCCGAACAAAGACATTACGCCATCTCCTTATTTTTCATATATAAAATTTAATTCTTCAAGAGAATTATCACACATCTCTGGTATACTTAGGCAGAAGCTTGGGAGAAACACTGTCAGTAACAATACCTGCGTCCTTAATCTCCTGCTCAAACTTCTCTATATGGTCGAGAGTAAGCTCACCAATAGTGACATCCTTGCTCTTCTGTGCGGCGTTTTTGCCTGCTGAGCGACCGAAAACGATGATATCAAGGAGAGAGTTACCCATGAGACGGTTTCTGCCGTGGATACCTCCTATTGCCTCTCCTGCAACATATAAGTTCTCCACATTGGTGGTCATACAGTCCTCAGTAATATCGAGACCACCGTTCTGGTAGTGAAGTGTGGGATATACGAGGATAGGCTCCTTGCGAATATCGATGCCGTACTTCTCAAACATACGCATCATAGCTGGAATTCTTTTTTCGATTGTTCCCTCTCCGCCGATTTTTTCGATCATGGGAGTATCAAGCCATACACCCTTGCCGCTTCCTGTATCAATGCCGTTGTCTCTGTCGGAACATTCACGGATGATAGAAGCTGCTGCAACATCACGGGTCTCCAGGGGATGCATGAACACCTCGCCTTTTTCATTGACAAGCTTTGCTCCCAGAGAGCGGACTTTCTCGGTAACGAGAGCACCGAAAATCTGCTCGGGGAAAGCAGCTCCTGTGGGATGGTACTGAAGTGTCTCAGCATAGAGAAGCTTTGCGCCGACTCTGTATCCCAGCACAAGGCCATCGGCTGTAGCTCCATAATGGTTTGATGTGGGGAATCCCTGATAGTGCATACGTCCTGCACCGCCGGTAGCGATGATAACGGTCTTTGCCCTTGCAACAAGGAGTTCCTTTGTCTCCATGTTCATAAGCACTGCACCGGCTGCGTTGCCGTTAGTATCAAGAATAAGCTCGATTGCGGAAGTAAAATCTACAACAGGAATCTGACGATTGAGCACCTCATCACGGAGAGTACGCATTATCTCGGCACCTGAGTAGTCCTTTGCCGCATGCATACGCTTGCGTGATGTACCTCCGCCGTGGGTGGTGATCATATTGCCCTGTGGGTCTTTGTCAAACTCAACACCCAGCCCAGAAAGCCATTGAATAGCCTCGGGGGCATCGCACACAAGCTTACTCAGAAGCTCTCGCTTGGCTGCAAAGTGACCGCCACCGAAAGCATCCACAAAGTGGATTGCAGGAGAGTCATTCTCCTTGTCAGCTGCCTGAATACCGCCCTCTGCCATCATAGTGTTGGCATCACCGATGCGAAGTTTTGTAACTATCATTACGCTGGCGCCTGAGTTATGTGCCTCAATTGCAGCAGAAGCACCTGCTCCGCCACCACCGATGATGAGCACATCAACATCGTAGTCAGGGGTTGCTAGGTCTACGTCCTCTGCCTTGATTCTTGAGTGAGCCTGCAGAGTCTCGGCAAGCTCGTGGGGCACTTTGTCGCCCTTGTTGGGGCCTATCAGAAGCTCTGTGAACTCGGAAGTCTTGTAGTCGGGATGATACTCCTTCAGGAGGTCCTCCTTCTGCTGGGCTGTCATTCGCTGAGGCTCGTAGGCGATGTTTGCCTCTCTGGCATCAGCCACAGCCTGCAGAGATTTCTGAAACTGTTCTGAATACATGTAATAGCCCTCCTTACTTCTCTATATCTCTATTGTTATAAAGTTCTTTCATCTCTTCTACAGGCTTCTGCATAAGTGACTCAATAAGCTCTGTGAAGGTTCCGTCCTGAATCTCTCTGACCCTATTCTCCAGATGGTCACATCCTGGAGCAAGATACTTGCCGTTGATACGTCTTGCAAGCATACCAACCTGAGGATGAGAGATTCCTGCAGGACAGCGGGAAGAACATACTCCGCACATTACACAGTCAAAGGACTCCTCTGCACAAGCTGCAAAGTCACCTCTCTGTGCATAAGAGATATACTGCATAACATTCAGCCCCTGAGTACAGGACTTTGTGCAGGCATTACAACCGATACAGGCATAAATCTCAGGATAAAGCTGCATCATCACCTGCTCGGTGGTGGGTATATTCTCGATATCATAGACCTGCTTGACCAGAGGAAAGAAAGGCAGAGTTGCGATATACATATTATCCTCTACCTTGGTCTGGCAAGCAAGACAAGCCTTGAGCTCTCTGTCGCCCTTAATGCGATAAATAGTGGCACATGCTCCGCAGAAACCGTTGCGGCAACCACAGCCACGGACAAGCTCATAGCCTGCATACTCCATGGCACGCATTATTGTCAGATTGTCCGGAACAGCGTACTTCTTTCCGAACAGAAAAACGTTTACCATATTTTCCATTTTCATATCCTCCAATCAGTACTCGTCGGGAAGCTCTGAAAGCTCGTCACAACGGAATACGGGACCATCCTTGCAAACATATTTAGAGCCGATGTTACATCTGCCGCACTTGCCTACTCCGCACTTCATACGAAGCTCCATAGTGGTATATACCTGCTCCTTGGCAAAGCCCATCTCAATCATGGCATCAAGGGTGAACTTGATCATAATGGGAGGTCCGCAAATAATGGCAGTCTTGTTGGTCTCGAATGAGAGCTCCTTCACATAGGAGGGAACAAAGCCTACATGACCATCCCATCCCTCCTCGGGATTATCGATTGTCAGGTGAACTCGGACACCGGTGTCCTTTGTCCATTCCTCGATAATCTCCTGATAATCAACAAGGTCTGCACTACTACGGGAGCCATAGACAATATCTATCTCTCCATATCTGTCACGATAGTGACGACAATAGTTGATAACTGAACGCAGAGGAGCCAATCCAATACCACCCGCAATAAACAACAGGTCCTTGCCCGCAAATTCATCATCAACAGGGAAAGGTCTTCCGTAGGGTCCTCTGATAGTAAGCTGCTGACCAACCTCTGCCTGATGCAACCAATCGGTCACACAACCGCATTTTTTGATAGAAAACTCCATAAACTCTGTGTTTGTGGGTGAGGAGGTAATTGAAAACATTGCCTCACCCACACCGGGAATGGAGAGCATGGCACACTGACCGGGTTTGTGGTCAAACGCTTTCTTTCCATCGGGGGTTACAACACGAAAAGTCTTTACATCAGGGGTGTCAATACGAACATCTGTAATTACTCCTATCACAGGGATAAGTGTCTCGGGACGATTGTTCATTACTTCTCACCTCCAAGTTTCTTCATGACCTTTGCTATATTCATAGAAACAGGACATTTTGCAAGGCAACGTCCGCAACCTACACAGCTGAAAAGGCCATCGTTGTTGTCAGGATAATACACAAGCTTGTGCATAAAACGCTGACGAAAACGCTCTTTTTGAGTCAGACGCGGATTGCCGTGAGCCATCTTTGTAAACTCGCTGAACATACAGGAATCCCAGCATCGATAACGAATCACGCCGTTTCCTGTATCAAAATCTTTTATATCGTAGCACTGACAGGTAGGACACACAAAGGTACATGTGCCACATCCGAGACAAGCCTCAGAGAGTGTATCCCAAGCAGGATCATCAAATAACTCTTCGGTTTTGCCTTTTCCAAAAACGTCAAGCTTCAAACCTGCCAAAGGAAGTTTGTCAAGAATCTTCTTTACATTCTGCTTCTGAGCCACTACGGGAGCATCGTCGCACTCCTCGGTCAGGTGCTCAACCAAAGCCATAAGGGCCTCGCCTTTCTCGGTATTGGCACGCAGATACAGTGCATCATCTGTCTTCCATGCAGAGATATCTCCCTCAGGCTCTGTGGGGTCAATATCGAAAGTAGTGCAGAAGCAGGTCTCTGAAGGCTTGCTGCATGCCAAGGAGATGATAATCCCATGCTCTCTGCGTGACGCATAATAGCTGTCTACAGGTTCAGAAAGGAATACTCTGTCGAGAATATCAAAGCTCTTGACGTCACAGGGACGTACTCCGAAAACCACAAAATCCTCGGACTCCTGTCTGATATCAAGAAGTTCTATATTCTTGCCCTTGACCTTAAACTCCATCAGATCCTCTGTATGAGGAAAGAAAAAGTCCTTGGGGCTTTTCACAGTATTGAGAACATCAAGATACTGTGTGTTGCTGTCCCATTTTTTGTACACAGCACCGCCTGCACCGTCAGATGCAGGGATGTAGAGGGTTTTGTCACCTGCGATTGCTGCAAAAAAATCGTTCAGCTTAGTTAAGGAACACTTGCGAATCACTGTGTATCCCTCCCCTCAAAAACATCGGATGCCTCTAAATCCTCAAGATTATAATCAACAAGAGGTGCACGACTTCCCACACACTCTCCTGCCTGGTATTCTCCGTAGAAGCCGTTGATATCCTTGATAAACTTTCTGTTGAGCAGATGCAGAGGAATATTCTGGGGACAAACTCTGGAGCATTCTCCGCAGTCTGTACATCTTCCTGCCACGTGGAAAGCTCGGATAATATGGAACATCTTCTCCTCAAAGCTGTTGACGGGAGCCTTGTTCTCTACTCCTGAGACAGGATTGTCAAACACACATTTCTCACAGGTGCAGGCAGGACACACATCACGGCATGCATTGCATCGGATGCAACGGGACAATTCTCCCTGCCAGAACGCAAACCTCTCATCAGGGGACATAGCCTCGATCCTTGCTACTTCATCAAATCGGTCAGAGTCCTCAATCTGACCCTCATCGCCAAGAAGCTCATCATAGGCAACGTGCTTTTTGCTCTTGCAGTTAATACATCTCTCTGCAAGAACACTTTTTATATCAACATTCACAGGCTCATCTGAATACAGAGTTGTGACCAGAAGTCCTTCCTCTGTGCTCTGTGCAGAAACAAGACCATCTCCTACCTGAGCCTTCAGTTTGCCAGTATCAACCATTCCCTCACAAGGGATTCCTATTACATATACCTTTTCGCGGTCAAACCTGTGCTCTGTCAACAGCTGGTTGAAGCTATATGTGTCACAGGGCTTGAGGAAAACAAGAATCTTTCCATCAGAAGCCTTTGTCTTTGAGACAAGATATTTGGAAAAATTAGCACCGCAGAAATCATTCCATACAAAATTTTCTCTGATATCATTCTCATCAGTAAAGACTGCAGGGGTCACATCATAGAAGAACTCTCCCTGACGCCATCCCAGTACAGAGCTGACCTGTCCTGAGTTCAGCAGAGAAATCGCTCTGTCGATCAGAACATCTCGATTTATCTTTTGCATCGCAGGTCCTCCAGTCTCTTGTTCTCTCCCAGAGCAGCAACCTGCTCTGCAAAATCATTCATAGTAGCCGCAAACTTTGCGCCTTCGGCAGCAGACACCCACTCAAGACGGGTACGCTCCCGCTCAATGCCAAGATAATCAAGCATTGAAAAAAGCAGTGCCATACGACGACGGGTGTAGTAGTTACCTGATGTATAGTGACAATCTCCGGGGTGACATCCGCAGATGATAACTCCATCAGCACCACGCTGGAAAGCACGTAGCACAAATGAAGGATTAACTCTGCAGGAGCAGGGCACACGGATAATCTTAACGTCTGCAGGATAATTCAGTCGATTGTTACCTGCCAAGTCTGCGCCTGCATAAGAACACCAGTTGCAGCAGAATGCAACGATAAGGGGTCTGTACTTGTTTACTTGCATATTGCATCCACCTCCGCAATAATCTGTGAACTCATAAATCCACGCAGATCCATAGCGCCTGACATACATGCAACGGTACATGCGCCGCAACCCTGACACACGGCAGGATTGACCTGTGCAACACGTCGGGTAGCCACTGTTCTGTCAGGCATACGGAACTCCTTGTCTATATAGGTAATTGCTCCGTAGGGACATACTCTCTCACAAGTAGAACAGCCGTTGCACATCATCTCGTTGGCAGAAGCAACACAGGGGTTACCTGTAAGCTTGTCCTTCACAAGAAGGCCAATGACCTTAGCTGCCGCAGCAGATGCCTGAGAAACTGTCTCAGGGATATCCTTGGGTCCCTGACATGCACCTGAGAGGAACACGCCTGCTGTAGGACTCTCTACAGGACGAAGCTTAGGATGTGCTTCTGTGAAGAAATCGTTGGTATCCATACTGGCAGTTAGCATTGTTGCCAGAGGACGGGCAGATTTGTCGGGTTCGATAGCAGCTGCAAGTACAACAAGGTCAGCATCAATATGAAGCTGCTTGCCTGCTATAAGGTCAGATGCCTGAACCTTGAGCTTGTCGCCCTCGGGAACTACCTTACCTACCATACCCTTGATGTACTTTACTCCGTACTCCTCCACAGCACGACGATAGAACTCATCAAAATTCTTTCCGGGAGTACGAACATCAATATAGAAGACATACACCTCTGTGTCAGGGTATTTGTCTCTGATAAGCATTGCGTGCTTTGCGGTATACATACAGCAAATTTTGGAGCAGTACTCCTTGCCTTTTTCGGCACAGGAGGCACAACGTGAACCCACACACTGTACGAAAACTATGGTGTGGGGATGCTTCAGGTCAGAAGGACGCAGGAGCTTGCCCTGTGTGGGACCTGCAGCATTTGTCAGACGCTCAAACTCCAATGAGGTGATGACATCCTTGGACTGATTGTAGGCATACTCGTCAAACTTGTCCATGCTGATTGGATTGAAGCCTGTGGCAACAACAATAGCACCATACTTCTCATCCAATATCTCGTCCTGTTGTTTGTAATCAATGGCACCTGCAGTACATACCTTTGAGCACACGCCGCACTTGCCGGACTTCAGCATATTACAGGCATCAGGGTCGATGGTTGCAACCTTGGGAACTGCCTGTGCAAAAGGAATATAGATAGCTCTGCGGTTATCCATTCCCAGATTAAACTCATTGGGGACTTTCCTTACGGGACACTTCTCTGTACAGAGTCCGCATCCTGTACATATATCCTCTTTGACAAAACGGGCCTTTTTTCTGATCTTTACGTCAAAATTGCCTACAAAGCCCTTGATATCTTCTACCTCACTGTATGAGAAAATACGGATATTGTCATTCTGGGCAACATCTACCATTTTGGGAGTCAGGATACAGGCCGCACAATCCAGTGTGGGAAAAGTCTTGTCAAGCTGCGCCATCTTTCCACCGATAGTAGGATTTTTCTCAACAATATCAACAGGGAAACCTGCATCTGCAATATCCAGAGCTGTCTGGATACCCGCTATACCGCCACCAATAACCAGTGCGCGCTTTGTGACAGGGGTCTCTCCGGGGGTAAGAGGTGCGTTGAGGTTTACCTTCGCAACAGCAGCCTTGCCAAGGATGATGGCCTTCTCTGTGCCTGATGCCATATCCTTATGTACCCATGAACACTGCTCACGAATATTAGCAATCTCTACCATATAAGGATTGAGACCTGCAGCGGCTGCAGTCTTTCGGAAGGTTGCCTCGTGCATACGGGGTGAACAGGAACACACTACGATTCCTGTCAGATTATGCTCCTTGACCGCCTGGATGATAATATCCTGACCCGCCTGTGAACACATATATTGATAGTTGGTGGAGAAAACAACTCCCGGCTCATTTCTGAGAGCATCAGATACCGCCTGTACATCAACCGTACCGGCAATATTGCTTCCGCACCAGCATACGAATACGCCTATTCTCTGCATTGTGTTTTCTCCTCCTTACTTTGTATACTTTCTGAACGCGCTGACAATGGCCTGCTGAGGCAGATCAGAATCAAGCTTACCCGGCACATCATCAGCGGTCATGTGGTTTTTGCCCTGCTGTCTGATGACTGCATTACGCACACCCTCCACAAGCTTTGCAGGCTCAACGCCACGGGGACATCGGTCCACACAAGCAAAACAGGAAAGGCATGTGTACAGAGACTTCGACTCAAGAAGAGGCTCAATATCCCCTGTCTCTACCATATAAACAAACTGATGGGGATGATACTCCATTCTGTCAAATGCAGGACACGTGGCAGTACATTTGCCGCACTTCATACATTTGCGGGGATTGACTCCGCTTCTGAGAATAATCTCGTCTGCAATTTTTCTGTTATCATTATGCATTGTCACAATCCTCCTTTATACCCAGAGCCTCTGCAAGAAGTTCTGTGAAATAAACAACGGGAATTGTATGGGTATTCTTGTCGAGGTTGTACTTACACAGGGGGCAGGCAGTGACAACACACTCTGCTCCGAAACTGACGGCATTATTGACCACTGCGTTGCTCTTTGACTTTGAGAAGTCGGGATCCTCCATTGTGACGTATCCGCCGCAACACTCATTGCGCATAGAATACACCACAGGCTCAGCACCCAGTGCACGGATAAAATCCTCAAAAATTGTGGGATTCTCAGGGTCATCCATCTGCATAACGCTGTTGGGTCTGAGCAGAAGACAACCGTAGTAAGGAGCAATCTTTCTGCCTGTGAGAGGGTTTGTGACTTTCTCAGCGATTTTATCAAAGCCAACAACGTCACGAAGAAGCTCCAGATAATGATATACGGCTGTTGTACCATCATAAGGGTCGCAAGACTCGTTAGAAGTCATATACAGGTTTGCTTTGTTAGCAAAAGCCTGATCATTCTGCATGAGATAGTTTGTCTGCTTGAGCACATTATGACAGGCAGAACACACAGACACCAAAGGCTGGGACCTGTCCTGTGCATATCTGAGGGCTCTCAGAGATGACAGCTTGGTTGCTACCTCATCCTTAGATGTAAAAACACCGCCGCAACACTGCCAGTTTTCTATTTCTTCCAGAGTTACTCCGAGAATCTCGGCACACTTTCTTGCATATACATCAAGATCTTTTGCCTTGTTCTTCAGGGTACATCCGGGAAAGTAGGATACCTTCATACGTATCGCTCCTTGGAAAATCAAAATTTAAGTTAATTACGGTTTATGGTTTACACCATCTCTTCAGGATGGAAAACCTCGTCGAATCTTTCCTCTGTCAAGAATCCCAGCTGAACACAGGCCTCCTTGAGAGAAATGTTCTCCTTGTATGCTTTCTTTGCTGTTTTTGCAGCGTTCTCATATCCGATATATGGGTTGAGAGCTGTGACAAGCATAAGAGAATTGTGGAGATTATGATGCATCTTCTCCTTATTGGCAGTAATTCCAACTGCACAATTCTTATTGAATGAAACAATTGCCTCGGAAAGAAGTCTTCCGGACTGGAGGAAATTATAGATGCACACAGGCATGAAAACATTAAGTTCAAAGTTACCCTGTGATGCTGCCACTCCCACAGCCACATCGTTGCCCATAACCTGAACGGCAACCATGGTCACAGCCTCACACTGAGTAGGATTGACCTTGCCGGGCATAATTGAGGAACCGGGTTCGTTCTCGGGAATGAAAATTTCTCCCAAACCATCACGGGGACCGCTTGCAAGCCAACGGATATCGTTGGCAATCTTCATCATATCACAGGCAAGAGCCTTGATTGCACCATGAGCAAAAACCAACTCATCCTTGGAGGTAAGAGCGTGAAACTTGTTCTGTGCGGTTACAAAGGGCTTTCCTGTAAGCTTTGCAACATTCTCTGCCACAAGCTCAGCAAATCCAGAAGGAGTATTGAGCCCTGTACCCACAGCTGTACCGCCCAGTGCCAGCTCATAAAGAGGCTTGACAGCAACCTTCAGAAGTTCAACATCTCTCTCGAGGCTTGAGCGCCATCCGCTGATCTCCTGACTGAAGGTAATTGGAGTTGCATCCTGAAGATGAGTACGGCCGCTCTTGACGATGCCTTTGTTTTCCTCTTCCAGTCGGATAAAGGTGTTGATGAGAGTCTCTGCTGCGGGGATAAGTCTGTCCTCGATCATTGTGACAGCTGCAATGTGCATTGCCGTGGGAAATGTATCGTTGGAGGACTGACTCATGTTGATATCATCGTTGGGATGCAGAAGCTTCTCCCCTGCAATCTGATTGCCGCGGTTAGCAACAACCTCGTTCATATTCATATTTGACTGTGTGCCTGAGCCTGTCTGCCACACAACAAGAGGAAAGTGTCCTGAAAGCTTGCCCTCCAGCACCTCATCGCATGCCTGAGAAATTGCAGAAAGCTTAGCTTCTGTCATCTTCTCTGGTCTGAGGGTACTATTAGTCATAGCCGCTGCCTTCTTGAGAATAGCGAAAGCAGAAACTATCTCTGCAGGCATTGTCTCAATTCCTGCTCCGATAAGAAAATTCTCACTTGAACGCTGGGTCTGTGCTCCCCAAAGTTTATCTGCGGGAACCTTAACCTCACCCATTGAATCGTGTTCTATACGATAATCCATATCAATCCTATCCTTTCGGTTATTATCAAACAAATCAGAAGTTAACGCTATTTATAACTTCTCTGAGAGTATCAGCACTCTTGTGGAGCTTTGCAATCTCATCGTCTGTCATAGGGAGTAAAACCTTGCTGTGAGCGCCGTTATTACCTACTACATTCAGAAGGCTCAGGCAAATATCGCTGATGCCGTACTCACCGTTGAGCATAGTAGAAACCGTGAGTGTTGTATCAACACCGCTGAGGATGCACTTGCAAAGATGGCATACAGAAGCAGAAACAGCATAGTAGGTTGCACCCTTGCTGTTGATGATTGATGCTCCTGACTTCTTTACGTAGTCCTCAACCTCCTGAAGATTGAGTTCAGGATAAACAACGTCTGTACGATGAACACTCTTGCGGTACTCCTCAACAGGAACGTTTGAGATGTTACACAGTGACCAGGGAATAAAACCTGAGTTGCCGTGCTCGCCCAGTACATAAGCATGAACATTGCGCTGATTGAGGAAGTAGTACTCGGAAAGTCTTGCACGAAGACGAGAGGTATCAAGAATGGTACCTGAACCAATTACTCTCTCCTGAGGAAGTCCCGAAACCTTGCAGAACACATAGGTCAGAACATCAACGGGATTGCTGACGATAACATAGATAGCATCAGGTGCGTAGCGGGTAATCTCGGGTATGATGCTCTTTGTAACATCCACATTGGTCTGGGCAAGGTCCAGTCTGGACTGGCCGGGAGCACGTGCAACACCTGATGTAATAACAACAATATCAGAGCCTGCTGCATCCTGGAAGCTGCCTGCATAAACAGAGCATGAATGACAGAAAGGTGTTCCCTGACGGATGTCCATGGCTTCGCCCAGAGCTTTCTCCTTGTTGATATCAATCATTACTACCTCAGAACAAAGTCCTGCAACAGTGAATGTATATGCAAGAGTTGCACCTACACTGCCTGAACCTACCACTGTGATTTTATTCATAATACTTCTCCTTTTATCAGTTGATAAAAATTATTACCACAAATATAGTTAAACATAGGTATTAAGAGCAAGAAAAACTGACTAAATCAGAGTTTTTTCTCGCATAAATCCCATATTACAACTTGTAGCATTATAACATAAATTCTGTGATGTTGCAAGTAAACAGAACATCTTTGTTAAATTTTAAACAAAGTTTTCTACATATAACAAAAATCACTTTATGTCATTGATTTATTTTATATAATACTATATAATTATTCGACCAATGTTTTATAATTAAACTAATTATTGGATATAAACACGTGTTATTAACTTTTTCAGACAAACTCACGGATAGACAGGAATGAACAAAATGAGATATAAAAACGTAATTGAAGCAAAGTTCCTGAGCAGACCCAATCGGTTCATAGCACAGGTTGAGATCGACAATACTGAACACACAGTGCATGTCAAAAACACAGGAAGATGCAGAGAGCTTCTGCGTCCCGGTGTGACTGTATATCTGAGCGTTTCTGACAATCCTCAGAGAAAAACCAAATATGACTTGATTGCAGTCTCAAAGATACGAAATGATAAGGCTCCCCTGCTGGTAAATATGGACTCACAGACCCCCAACGATGCTGCCGAAGAATGGCTGCGAAAGGGAGAGCTTTTCTCAAAAAATGCCATTATCAGAAGAGAAGTCAGATTCGGAAATTCACGCTTTGATTTCTACATAGAAGACGGAGATAGAAAGGCATATCTGGAGGTAAAAGGAGTCACTCAGGAAACCGATGGAACCGCCAAATTTCCTGATGCTCCCACAGAGCGTGGAGTTAAACACATTGAGGAGCTGATAGCCTGTCAGGATGCGGGGTTTGAAGCATACATCCTCTTTGTTATTCAGATGAAAGAAATATCACAGCTTGTGCCCAATGACGAGACCCACCCAGCCTTTGGTGAGGCCCTCAGAAAAGCTCAGGATTCAGGAGTCAGAATTCTTGCTATGGACTGTAAAATTGAACCCGATTCCATGACAATCGACTCTCCTGTCCCTGTTGTGCTCTGATATAAACTTATGCAACACATATAAATCTCCAGGTGTTTTATCACTCTACTGTGCTAAAGTGAATATAATATTTTAATATTATCAACTCATATTTGGTCAAATCATCCATACTTTTTTAAACAGCTTGACTTTAGAAAGCTAAAGTGTTAAAATTGCAGACATATTATTTTGTAATATAATATCTATATATTACACACTGTGTAAGATTCAGCAGAAAGGAACGGCAAACCATGAGTAACTTTAAGAATCCTGATACAGATGCTCTGTTTGAAGCTATACTCTCCTTGCAAAGTCTTGAGGAATGTTATCAGTTCTTTGAGGATGCATGCACTATCAAGGAAGTCAAGGATATTTCCCAGAGATTCTATGTTGCAAGACTGCTTGCAGACGGACAGAATTACCAGGAAATAAACGCAAAGACAGGCGTCAGCACAGCCACCATCTGTCGTGTAAACAAGTGTCTCAACTACGGAGACGGCGGATACCGCACAGCCATTGACAGAATAACCGAGAAAGGAATCACCATCAATGATAAATGATGATAAGATCATAAAAAACGACGAGCGTGCCATCTTTGCCCTGCGTGCTCTGTACAGACAGTACGGATACTCTCAGTTCAAGATGAGCCGTTTTGAGGAATATGACCTGTATGTAAAGAACAAGGACTTCCTTGTATCTGATGAAGTTATTACCTTCACTGACAGAAGCGGAAAACTCATGGCTCTCAAGCCTGATGTAACACTATCCATAATCAAGAACACCGTGGACCGTCAGGGAGAAAAGCAGAAGCTTTACTATAACGAGAATGTATACAGAGTCGCAAAAGGCACCCACTCCTTCAAGGAGATTATGCAGGCAGGCCTTGAATGTGTAGGAGATCTGCACAGCTACGATATTGCCGAGGTGGTACTTCTTGCGGTCAAAAGTCTGGCACTTATAAACAACAAGTACGTTCTGGACATTTCACACATGGGACTCATAGCAGCAATGCTCGATGACAGCGGACTCAGCCACGACGGCAAGGCTTCTGCTCATGCATGTCTGCATCAGAAAAACGCCCATGAGCTGAGAGATATCTGCACCAAGGAAGAAATTGCTCCGGAGAAAACCGACAAACTCTGTGCTCTCATCGAAAACAGCGGCAACATCGTGGCTGTTCTCTCATCCATCGCTCCCCTGCTGACAACTGAGGACGAAAAAACAGCCTTCGCTGAATTTGCAAGTCTGTGCAAAATCATCGAAATCAGCGGCTTCTCAAAAGCTGTCAGAGTCGACTTCTCTGTGGGAAACGATATGAAATACTACTCCGGTGTTGTGTTCAAAGGATACATCGAGGGTATTCCCGCAAGCATCCTGTCAGGTGGTCAGTATGACCGACTCCTGAAGAAAATGGGCAGAAAGAGCAACGCCATCGGTTTTGCTCTGTATCTGGACCTGCTGGAAAGAATGGAGACTACCGAGGAAAGCTATGATATTGACACAGTGTTGATTCATGAGGCTGATGCAGATACAGTTCTGCTGGCACAGGCTGCTGAGAAACTCTCCGAGAAAGGCAGTGTGCTTATCAGCTCCAATGTTCCCGAACAGGTCAAGTGGCGCAGACTGATGAAATTCACCGACGGAAGGATTGAGACCCTTGAAAACAATGATTAATGTTGCTCTGCCCAAAGGCAGACTGGGAGAGAAAGTATACAGATACTTCAAGAATGCAGGTTATGAGTGTCCTTCTATCGAGGAGACCAACCGTAAACTGATATTCGAAAACCCTGACAAAGGCGTCAGGTACTTCTGGGTAAAGCCCTCCGACGTTCCTATATATGTTGAGAGAGGTGCCGCAGACATCGGCGTTGCCGGCAAGGATATCCTGCTTGAGTATGAACCTGATGTTTACGAGCTGCTTGACCTTAACATGGGAAAATGCAGAATGGCAGTTGCCGCAAAAAAGGATTTCAGAGACTCCAAGGGTACTACCCTGAGGGTTGCAACAAAATTCCCCAATATTGCCGGTAACTTCTACGCAGAGAAATGCCGTGACATTGATATTATCAAACTGAACGGCTCCATCGAGATTGCTCCTATTCTGGAGCTGTCAGATGTCATAGTAGATATAGTCGAAACAGGAACAACCCTGAAAGAAAATGACCTTGAGGTTGTGGAGACTATCGTCCCCATCAGCGCGCGTCTCATCGCCAACAAATCAGGATACAAGTTCAAGAACGAAGAGATCCTCAACATCAGAAAGAGTCTTGAGGAACAAGTGAGGTTACAGGGATGATAAAGATAATGAAATACGGGGAGATCTCCAAGGACGAGATCTTCGCAAGACAGGAACAGACTATTGACGTCTCTCAAATTGTAAGAGACATCATTGATAATGTACGCAAAAACGGTGACAAAGCCGTACTCGAATACAACCTTAAATTTGACGGGGCACAGCTTGACTCGCTGGAGGTATCCGAAGAAGAAATCGAGGAGGCTTTCGGATTAGTTGAGCCCAAGTTCCTTGATATCCTGAGAAATGCGGCTGAGAACATCCGCAACTTCCACCAGAATCAGGTCCGCACCAGCTTTATTATCAACGAGCACAAGGGTGTAGTAACAGGACAGAAGATCACTCCCATTGAGAAGGTCGGTCTGTATGTTCCCGGCGGCACAGCTGCATATCCCTCCACCGTACTGATGGACAGCATTCCTGCGCAGATTGCAGGATGCAAGGATATCGTTATGGTTACACCTCCCTCAAAGAACGGCAAGGTAAACCCTGTTATTCTTGCTGCTGCAAAAATCGCAGGAGTAGGACGCATATACAAGGTCGGCGGTGCACAGGCTGTTGCAGCGCTGGCATACGGCACAGAAACAATCCTGAAGGTTGACAAGATTGTCGGACCCGGAAATGCTTTTGTTGCTGAAGCAAAGAGACAGGTATTCGGTCAGGTCTCCATAGATATGATTGCAGGCCCCAGTGAAATACTTGTAATAGCTGATGGCAAGAGCAACCCCGCTCACGCAGCTGCAGACCTTCTGTCACAGGCAGAGCACGACAAGATGGCCAGTGCTGTACTTGTAACCGACAGCGAGGAGCTGGCTCAGGCAGTATCCTGTGAGCTTGAGCGTCAGATACCTCTGCTCTCCAGAGCAGAAATTGCCCGCGCATCCATTGATAACAACGGCAAGATCATCATAGCGGACAACCTGCGTGATGTAATTGCAATATCCAACGAAATTGCCCCTGAGCACCTGGAACTGATGGTAGACAATCCCTTTGACTATCTGGATGCTATTGACAATGCAGGCTCTATCTTCATGGGCAGAAACTGTCCCGAGGCTCTGGGCGACTACTTTGCAGGACCTAACCACACTCTGCCCACAAGCGGTACAGCCAGATTCTCCAGTCCCCTCTCTGTAGATGACTTTGTGAAGAAGAGTCAGTACACATACTACACAGAAGATGCACTCAAGGCTGTTGGAGATCAGGTTGCGTTCTTCGCAGAGAAAGAAGGTCTCACTGCACACGCAAGAAGTGTCACAGTGAGAACCGAGGAATGATATAATGAGCAGATACCTTAAAGAAATATATCAGAAACTTGATGCATATACTCCGGGCGAGCAGCCCAAGGACGGAGAGTACATAAAACTCAACACCAACGAGTCCCCCTTCCCCCCTGCTCCCTCTGTGGTAGAAAAACTTACATCTCAGGATATAGAGAATCTTCGTCTGTACTCTGACCCCACAATGAGCAACCTCAGAGAAAAGTTAGGAGCTCTCTATGGTGTTGATAAGGATAATATTTACCTGTCAAACGGTTCTGATGATATCCTGAACTTTGTGTTCATGGCGTTCGCACAGAATGGAGCCATCTTCCCTGAGATCACATACGGATTCTACAAAGTCTTCTGTGAGCTGCATAATGTCGAGTACGATGAGATCCCCCTCAGGGAGGACTTCACTGTTGATTACAAGGACTATATCAGCAAGAACAAGCTCATTGTAATTGCCAACCCCAATGCTCCTACAGGAGACTGCAGACCTGTTGAGGAAATCGAAAAAATAGTTTCCTCTAATCCTGACAATGTTGTTGTCATTGATGAGGCCTATGTGGACTTCGGAGGTGAAAGCTGCTATCCTCTCACAGAGAAATACGACAACCTGTTGGTTGTACGCACCTTCTCAAAATCTCGCAGTATGGCAGGAGCAAGACTCGGTTATGCCATAGGACCCAAGGGGCTTATCAGCGATCTGGAAAAGCTCAAGTACTCTACTAACCCATACAACATCAATCGTCTGACAGGTATATTGGGCGAAGCAACTGTTGATGCTGAGGAGTACTACAGCGAAAAATGTAAAGAAATCATCCGTGTCCGCACCATCACAGAAGAGAAACTGCGCAATATGGGATTTGAGGTGTTGCCCTCTAAGGCTAACTTCCTCTTTGCAAAGAGCTCTTCTATAGACGGAGAGACACTATATAGAAAACTTAAAGAGCGACACATTCTTGTGAGACACTTCAGCAAAGACAAAATCAAGGACTTCAACCGAATCACCATCGGCACGGAAGAACAGATGAACAAGCTCCTTGACGCTGTCAGAGAGATACTCGAAGGAGGTTCAATATGAGAACATACGAAATCACACGTAAAACAGCAGAGACAGATATCACACTTGCTGTAAATCTTGATGGCACAGGCAAATCAAACATTGATACAGGCATTGGTTTTCTGGATCACATGCTGACATTGTTTGCCTCTCACGGTAGATTTGACCTTGACATCAACTGCAAGGGAGATACAAAGGTTGACGGACACCACTCTGCAGAAGATATCGGAATATGCCTGGGAAAAGCCTTCGAGGCTGCTCTGGGAGAGAAAAAGGGTATCACACGCTACGGCAGCATGACATTGCCCATGGACGAAACGCTCATACTCAGCGCTGTTGATATCTCAGGCAGAACCTGCTTATGTTATGATGTAACCTACCCCACCGAGAAAATCGGTGATTTTGACACTGAGCTTGTTGAGGAATTCTTCATAAGCTTTGCAAGAAACTGTCCTATGAGCCTGCACATCAGAATGATGGCAGGAAGTAACTCTCACCACATTGCAGAAGGTGTCTTCAAATCTGTGGCCCGAGCACTCAAAGCTGCTGTGGCTATTGACCCTGCACTTGGTGATCAGATTCCGTCTACAAAGGGTGTGCTCTGATGATAGGTATTATTGATTACGGAGTAGGCAACCTCTTCTCCCTCAAATCATCCTTTGAGGCAATCGGAGAAGAAGTATTTGTATCAGGAGACACCACAGAACTTTCCCGTGCAGACGGACTGATTCTCCCAGGTGTGGGAGCTTTCGCCGATGCTGCACAGAAGCTCAGAGACTCAGGACTTGATAAATTTGTCAGAGAAGCAGCACAGAATGGCACTCCCCTGATGGGAATATGTCTCGGAATGCAGCTTTTGTTTGAGAAAAGCTTTGAGTATGGAGAACATGAGGGTTTGGGACTACTGAAAGGACAGGTAGTACCCATGAACGGTTCTCTGCCTTCTGATCTTAAGATCCCTCACATAGGATGGAACGGACTGAACATCGCAGATAACACCTGTCCCCTGTTCAGAAATATCAAGGACGGTGACTGTGTATACTTTGTGCATTCCTTCTATGCAGAAGGATGCGAGGATTCTCTGGCTGCTACCACTGAGTACGGAAAAGAGCTGACCGCTGCAGTTGCAAAGGGCAACGTTTACGGATGCCAGTTCCATCCCGAAAAGAGCGGCACTGTAGGACTTGAGATCCTCAGAACTTTCAGTAATATTAGTAAAAATGCGTAAATAAGAGGCCACTATGATAATATATCCTGCTATTGATTTATATGATGGAAAAGCTGTACGACTGTACAAAGGTGACTACGACCAGATGACGGTTTACAGCGAAAATCCCGCCGAGGTTGCCCAGAAGTTCTCTGAGGCAGGTGCTACACATCTGCACCTTGTTGACCTTGAGGGAGCAAAGCTGGGACATCCAGGAAATCTTGAAACCATCAAAAGAATAATTGACAAAACTGACCTGTTCACAGAGGTTGGAGGCGGAATCCGCAACATCGAAACTGTTCAGGCATACATCTCCATAGGTGTTGACAGAGTTATCCTTGGCACTGCCGCCGTAAATGACGAGGAGTTTCTCAAGGAAGCTCTGAGATTATACGGAGAGAAAATCGCCGTAGGTGTTGACCTGAAGGATGGCTACGTTGCCATCAAAGGATGGACCGAGAAGTCAGCTCTGTCCGCCGAGGAGTTTCTAACCAAGATGGAGAATCTGGGTGTCAGAACTGTCATATGCACAGATATCTCTCGCGACGGAGCTATGCAGGGCAGCAACAATCAGCTCTACAAAAAGCTTTCTACAGAGTACAACATTGATTTCATCGCATCCGGCGGAGTTTCCACTATGGACGACATAAAAACTCTTTCAGATATGGGAATGTATGGTGCAATCATCGGAAAGGCATACTACATCGGCGCCATTGACCTTAAGGAAGCGATAGAGGTGACAAGATGATAACTAAGAGAATTATCCCTTGTCTGGATGTCAGAAACGGTCGCGTTGTAAAAGGTGTGAACTTTGAGGGACTCTCAGATGTATCCTCTCCTGTTGAGCTTGGAAAGTACTACAGCGACTGTGGTGCTGATGAGCTTGTGTTCTATGATATAACTGCTTCTGCAGAGGGCAGAGCTCTGTTCACAGATATACTTACCCAGGTGGCAAAAACCATCTTTATCCCCCTGACAGTCGGCGGCGGTATCAACACGCTGGATGACTTTGACAGAGTGCTCAAGTGCGGTGCCGACAAAGTAAGCGTAAATTCAGGCGCAATAAGAAACCCCGGTCTCATCACTGAAGCTGCACAGAAATACGGCGACCAGTGCGTTGTCATCTCAGCTGATGTAAAGAGAGTTGACGGAGTGTTCCGTGTATTTGCCAAAGGCGGAAGAGAAAACACAGGCATGGAAGCAATCAGCTGGATCAAATCCTGTGTGGACAGAGGAGCAGGTGAGGTTGTTCTTAACTCTATCGACACAGATGGAGTCAAAGGCGGATTTGACCTTGAGATGCTCAAGGCTGTATCAGACGCAGTTAATGTTCCGGTTATTGCATCAGGCGGAGCAGGTTGTATAGAAGACTTTGTAACCCTGTTTCATACTCTTCCCAAGGTTGATGCAGGTCTTGCAGCTTCTATCTTCCACTTTGGAGAGGTTCAGATCCCTGATCTGAAAAAAGTTCTCAGAGAGAATAATATTAATGTGAGGTTATGAGAAATGTTAGATATCAGTAAACTTAAATTTGACGAGAAGGGCCTTATCCCTGCTATTGTTACAGACGTAGAAACAGGCAAGGTACTGACTCTTGCATATATGAACGAGGAAAGCCTTCGAATCTCTATGGAGAAAGGCCTGACCTGCTTCTTCAGCAGAAGCAGACAGGAGCTCTGGCTCAAGGGCGAGACAAGCGGAAACTATCAGCACATCGTTTCCATCACCGCTGATTGTGACTATGACGCTCTGAATGTAGTTGTCAGAAAAGACGGTCCTGCATGCCACACAGGCACAGACTCCTGCTTTACCAATCAGGTATTCGAGGGTGACGAGCCCGAAGCATTCTCTATGGAAGGTCTCTATACCCTTCTTATGGGCAGAAAAGAGCAGCTTCCTGAGGGATCATACACTACATACCTCTTCCAGAAGGGCAGAGACAAGATTCTCAAAAAAGTCGGCGAGGAGTGCACAGAGGTTATTATAGGCGCAAAGTCCGATGATAAGGCTGAAACTGTATACGAAATCGCTGACCTTGCCTATCATGTGATGGTACTGATGGCAGAGATGGGAATAACTGTTGAGGATATCAAAACAGAGCTTGCATCACGCCACATCATAGACCACAAGGTCAAGCAGGAAAAAATGGTATGATAAAGACAAACTACCACACTCATACCTACTATTGTGACGGAAAAGATTCTCCTGAGGATATGATTATATCTGCCATTGAAAAAGGCTTTGAAATCCTGGGTTTTTCAGGTCACAGTCCCCTATTGGACACAGACTGGGGAATGAACGGTGACAACCTGCAGAGATACTGCGAGGACCTGAATGTTCTCAAAGAGAAGTACAAAGACAAGATCGAAATACTCTGTGGTATTGAGCACGATTATTACAGCTCTAACTCCACCAAAGGATTCGACTACATCATCGGGTCGGTACACTGTCTGAAGACGCAGGATGGTTACCTGCCACTTGATGACTCAGCTGAAATTCTGAAGGACGGAATTAACAGATACTTTGACGGTAACTCATTGAAGCTGGCTCAGGTTTACTACGATACTATATCAGATGTAGTCAACAAAACAGGATGTCAGATAGTGGGACACTTTGACCTTATCACAAAATTTGATGAGCTGTCCCCTATCTTTGACACACAAAATCATCAGTACCTGACCTATGCAAAAACTGCCATCAAGAAGCTTTCAGAAAGTAATGTACTCTTTGAGATTAACACAGGAGCCATGACAAGAGGTCTGCGTACAACACCCTATCCTCAGAAAGAACTTCTGATATTCATCAGGGAATGTGGTTGTGACGTAATTATCAACTCTGATTGTCACGACAGAAACTTCCTTGACTTTGGATTTGACAAAGCGCTTCAGCTTGTCCGCGAATGCGGATTCGAAAGAATTGCATACCTGAGCAAAGGTAAAATCCAATACACTGCTATATAAATAACAAAACGCCCGAAAGGTCTTTACCTTTCGGGCATTAATTATTATTTGCTTATCAGATTACTTTTTGACTGCGCTGATGCTTTCGAAAACTTCCTTATTGATATCGAAGAGCTTCTCTGCTTCTGCCTCAGAAACACCTGTGAGTTCTATCTTCTCATAGGTACCTGCAAGCTCCTTGCCGCCAAGCTCCTCAAACTCCTTGACGAATGCGTATACGCCGTCGCCCTTGTAGGTATGATACTCTGCAACGTTGGACATATCATCGCCTGTTACGATATATGAGCGACCTGTGTTATCGGTATAAAGCCATACACAGGGAGCAACTGAACTTGCAGATGACTTGGATGTGATCTCCTCGGGAACGCTGGACTCAACATAATCCTCATCATAAGAAGCTGCCATCTCATCATAAATCAGGTTCTTGGGGCCGTTATCGAAGCCGTAAACAACCTGTCTGTTGGCATAAGGCTTGGTGCCGTCTGCATATGCAACATAGAGCTCGTTCTTGCCGTCACCTGTGAAATCAAGAAGACGAACAACTGCAACACCTGTAAGAACTCCGCCGTATGTATCATCCTCAGCATATGCACCCTCGCCGAAATCGCCTAAAAGATCTCCCAGCTCGCCGTCAAAATAATTAGCCTTATCGGAAGTATCCAGCATATATGCACCGGGAGCACCCTTACATGCAGCAAGAGTAAACACACACATAACAATCATTAAAAGAGCAATAAACTTTTTCATATCAAACATCTCCATATTATATGAGTTTAACTTTATAAACCATTTTACTATGTTTTCTTCTATTTTGCAATACTAAAATTAAAAGGCGACAGAATTTACTGCCGCCTTTTGTCAATTATTCACTTCGAAATACATAGCCATCTTCTGTATAGTCACAGATAAGCATTTTTGTGTCCTTCAGATCCCCTCTGAGAAGCTTCTCTGACAAGGGGTCCTCTATTTTTGTTGTGATAGCTCGACGCAGAGGTCGGGCACCATAAGCATCGTCAAAACCTTCCTTGGCAATCTGAGATACTGCTGCAGGAGTAACCTGAAGCTTTGTTCCCAGTGCCTCCAGTCGATCACTCAGGGTGGAGAGCATAAGGGTTGCAATCTGCTCTATCTCCTCGGATTTGAGTTTCTTGAATACTATTATATCATCAACACGGTTAAGAAACTCCGGTCTGAACACTTTTTTGAGCTCTGACATAACAGTTTCTCTCAGCTTATCCTCTGACACAGCTTTGCTATCGGGAGTAAATCCCAAAGAGGTGGAATCAGAGGTGATGAGTCTCGCCCCCACGTTTGAGGTCATAATAATGATGGTGTTTCTGAAGCTGACTGTTCTTCCCTGAGAATCGGTGAGTCTTCCGTCCTCGAGAATCTGCAACAACATATTGAAAACATCGGGATGCGCTTTTTCGATCTCATCAAACAATATTACGGAATAGGGTTTGCGACGAACTCTCTCTGTCAACTGTCCCCCCTCGTCATATCCAACATATCCGGGAGGAGAACCGATAAGCTTTGCAACCGTATGTTTCTCCATATATTCACTCATATCCAGTCTCAGCATAGCATTATCATCCCCGAACATAGAGTGTGCAAGCGCCTTTGTAAGCTCTGTTTTGCCTACTCCGGTGGGTCCAAGAAAGATGAAGGAACCGATGGGACGATTGGGATCCTTGAGGCCTGCACGGCTGCGACGGACTGCTCTGGCAACAGACACAACAGCCTCATCCTGTCCGATAACTCTGCTGTGAAGCTCATCCTCCAGAGCAAGAAGTCGATCTGACTCTTCCTTGCTCAATTCAGAAACAGGGATACCTGACCAGTCAGAGACGGTTTTGGCAATATCCTCTGCAGTAACCTGTGCTCTGGTATTTGACGAATCTTCCTCCCATTGCTTCTTCTGTTTTTCAAGCTGACTGCGAAGGGTCTTCTGCTCATCTCTGAGCGTAGCTGCTCTCTCAAAATCCTGCTCACTGACTGCCTCTGACATCTCTTTGTCAATATCCTCAATGCGTTGGAGGGTATCCTTGACCGTATCGGGAGCGGTGTGAGTCTGAAGGCTGATTCGCGAGGCTGACTCATCTATCAGATCGATGGCTTTATCAGGGAGATATCGATCTGCAATATATCTTGCGGATAATTCGACGGAGGCTCTGATGGCCTCATCCGAAATAGAAACCTTGTGATGTGCCTCGTATCTGTCCCGAAGCCCCTGAAGTATCAGCACTGATTCCTCCTGGGTAGGCTCCTCTACTCTGACAGGCTGGAAACGCCTTTCAAGTGCAGCGTCCTTCTCGATATACTTTCTGTATTCCTCTAAAGTGGTGGCACCTATAACACGAAAATCTCCTTTTGCTAGGGAGGGTTTGAGGATGTTTGCTGCGTCGGCTGATCCCTCTGCAGAACCTGCACCAACAATTGTATGAAGCTCATCAATAAAAAGAATCACATCCCCCGATGACTTCAGTTCATCGATAACATTCTTGATCCTGTCCTCAAAATCTCCACGATACTTGGTGCCCGCTATCATTCCCGTCAGATTCAGGCTGATGACCCTCTTATCCTTCAGTAAATCAGGAACCTCTCCTTCTGCAATTTTCAGTGCCAGTCCCTCTGCTACTGCTGTTTTGCCCACACCGGGCTCGCCGATGAGTACAGGATTGTTCTTTGTGCGTCGGGAGAGTATCTGGATAACTCGCAGAATCTCGTCCTCTCTGCCTATAACAGGGTCGATCTCCCCATTCTTGGCGGCCTGAGTCAGATCTCTGCCGAACTGATCAAGGGTTTTGTGCTTGCTGTTTGCTCCCGAGCGAGACACAGGGTCACCTTTTTCGGAAGGAAATCCCTCCGATGAACCCTCGTTGAGACTCTGACGCAGGGTTGTCATCAAAGTCGATGGGCTCACACCCAATTCCTCCAGAAAACGCACAGCATAGCTATCCTGCTCTGAAAGCACAGCAATCAACAGATGCTCTGTGCCCACAAAGCTGTGTCCTATTTTTGCTGAGACAACAACTGCCGCCTGAAGGACCCTTTTTGTTCTTGGGGTAAAATCATCGGGAGAAAGCGATATCTGCTCTCCAACACCTACGTATTCTTTGATTTTATCTTGCATGGCCTGTTCAGACAGACCACACTCTGTCAGCGTTGCAGCGGCTACACCGCTGCCCTCCATAATGAGTCCCAGGAGAATATGTTCTGTACCAACATAGGTATGACCCATACTTCCTGCCTGCTCAATTGAGATATTGAGGGCATCGTTTGCTTTCTGTGTAAAACCTTTGAAGCTGTACATATAATTCATCCCTTTCAAAACAATTGCTTTGTTCAGGGTTACCTTCCAAAATAACCCTATCTTTCATATACCATAATCAAAATGTACTCAGCTTTTATCTGAGTGTATTCTTAATAAGCTCAGCTCTCGCCTCGTCTCTTTCTACGGGAGTGAGTCTCTTACCCTTGGCTCGCATCAGGCTTGCAGGCTGAATCGAGAGTGTCAGCTCATCAACAGTATCAAGGCTCACATCATCAATCAGCCCCTCTGTTATTCCCACACGCACATTGGATAGCAGCTTCATTGCCTCTGCGTGAGAGATAAGCTTCGCTGTCAGGAGTATTCCCATACTGCGGCTTATCTTGTCCTGATACTCCATACTCTGCATAAGAGAACTCCTTGCACTAAGCTCAGACTGAGAAAGCTGAGTGCAGATATTCTGCAGATTCTCGATGGCGGATTTTTCGGATATTCCCAGAGTCACCTGATTGCTGAGCTGATACATACAGCTGGAAACCTCTGTTCCTTCTCCGTAAGTTCCTCTGACAGCAAATCCGAGCTTTGACAAATTGGATGTGATTCTGTGAACTGAATGATTATTACTCAGAGCTGCCAGATGCATCATCACCGAAGCTCTCATTCCTGTTCCCAGATTGGTGGGACACTGGGTGAGATATCCAAGGCTGCCGTCAAAAGCAAAATGAAGTTCCTTGTCCAGCTGTGTGTCTATCCTGTCTGCAATCTCATATGCCTCCCGAATGGAGAGTCCGGGCTTGATAACCTGAATACGCAGATGATCCTCCTCGTTTATCATAATGCTCACAGTCTCATCCTCGGTCACAGCCAGAGCCCTGCCGGGTTTTCCGTCTGCAAACTCGGGACTGATAAGATGACGCTCAACCATGGTTACAGCGTCCAGTTCGCCGATATCCTCCATGGATACAAACATAAACTTCTCGTCACAGTTTTTGAGTGCTGATTTGATTTTTTCTATAACCTGCAAGCGCTGTTGCTCATCCATTCTGCAAGGAAAAGGATAGTCTCTCAGGTTTCGTGCGAGACGTACTCTGGAAGAAATAACAATTGAATCTTTCATTACAACTGAGCCTCCTTCTCTTTTATCATATCACGAAGTTTCGCTGCAAGCTCAAAGTTCTGAGTACTGACTGCAGCGTCAAGCTCAGACTTGAGTTTTTCTATCTCTGCTTTATTATCATTCTGAGTCTTGGATGTTTCGGTCTTCTCTGCAATAGCCATATTCTGTCGTTTGCCACAGTGAGTGGTATTGCCGTGGATACGTCTGACAGAGGGCATCAGCTCATTGAGAAACACCTCGTAACATTTAGCACAACCTACTTTGCCTGTGTTGGTAATATCACCATAGGTGCTTCCGCATACAGGGCATCTGGTGGCCTGACTTCTGGAGGGAAGCGCTGCTCCGAAGATACTCTTCATAAGACCTCCGAACATATCGGGTACAGAAGTATCGAACACATTGTCAAATCCCATCTGGTGTGCACACTCGCTACAGAGCATATACTCCTCGTACTCTCCGTTTACAACTCGCTTTACCTGAGTTGTGGCGTCTGCCGCCTTACATTTCTGACATTTCATATAATCTCCTCCTATCAAATTATTGACAAAAGCATATTCTTGAATATTGAGGCTCTGACCTTGTCCCGCAAAGAAGGAGGAACAAGTGCCAGGCTTCGGTCTGACCCTGCTGAGAGCATAAGTCTGGATTCTTCATTACTGATTATTGACCCGGACTGAAGGTTCTTAATCATTATCTGCGCAGTAATATTATCAAGCTCTGTACCAATGGAGTTTATTATATGCATAAGGGTTGCGGATTTATCTCCTCTGATACGGCTGATGCGGATATATCCCCCACCGCCTCTGCGGGATTCAACAATATATCCCTGCTCGGGGGTGAATCGTGAGGTTATGACATAGTTTATCTGGCTGGGAACACAACCGAATCTGTCCGCAAGCTCGTTGCGACGAATCTCGGCGTTACCCTCCTCTTCCATCATTTCCATTATATACTGAGTCAGCAGATCACTGATTCTCATAGGATCACCTCTGTTTTGATTTTTCTGATATAGGTCTATGTGTATTTGACCTTTTCTGACCTTGGTTATATTCTACCTATTTAGTCAGAGAAAGTCAAAGTCAGTAAAAGTCAAACTCCGCCACAGCACAAAAGCTATGACGGAGTTTTCTTTGTTTTTCTCTATTTATCTTAATTTTTCTTTGATTTTCTCAATTTTGAGACTATGTATACAATCTGACTATCATACCATAAGCTGACAAATCATATTGGACAACTCTACAGGATTCTCGATTTCCAGACCGCTTATCTGGCGTGCCTGTGCATACAGAATTTTTGTATACAGACCGAGTTTTTCCTTATCTTCATCGTAGAGCTTAACAAGGCTGTCCTTCAGCTTGTGGTTGATGTTAATCTCCAGAGCTGTATCGGCATGAGCAAAAGCCTCGTTACCGGGCATACGGCTTAGGATGCGTGCCATCTCCGCAGATATGTACCCCTCGCTTGAAAGGCTGACAGGGTTATCACCAAGAGATGATGAGAATCGCACAGCCTTCACCTTGTCTCCGAGAGTCTCCTGCATAAGGGTAAGCATAGAGCTGTTTTCCTCGTTTGCTTTTTTGACGCTGTCCTTCTCCTCCTGAGAAGAAAGGTCCAGCTCACCCGAGGTAACATTTCTGAACTTCTTATCGCTGTAACTTTCGATAGCGCTGAGAGCAAACTCATCTATGTCATCTGACAGAAGAAGTACATCATAACCCTTGCTTGTGACTGCCTGTGTACGGGGAAGTGCCGCAGCAAGCTCGGCAGTATCAGCAAATGCATAGTAGATCTCACTTTGAGCTTCAGGCATGGCCTCTGTGTATTCCTTGAGGGTTATGTACCTCTCCCCTGAAGTACAGCGGAACACAAGCAGATCCTTGAGCACATCCTTGTGGATTCCAAAGTCATTGTATACCCCGAACTTAAGCTGTGTACCAAAAGCCTTGAAGAACTCCTCGTACTTCTCTCTGTCCTCTTTCTGAAGCTTCATCAGCTCGTTCTTTATCTTCTTCTCTATGCTCTTGGCGATGGTTCTGACCTGATAATTCTGCTGAAGAGTCTCTCGGGAAATGTTGAGAGTAAGGTCAGAGCTGTCCACAACACCACGGACAAAGTTGAAGTAATCAGGAAGCAGATCGGAGCATTTCTCCATGATCATAACTCCGTTGCAATAAAGCTGCAGGCCCTTCTCATAATCTTTGGAGTGGTAGTTATAGGGAGCGTTTTTTGGGATAAACAGAAGCATTTCATATTCCACACTTCCCTCCATACGGGAGTGGATGGTGCGGACGGGTGCTTCTGAATCATAGAAATGACTTTTATAGAAGTTGCTATACTCCTCCTCTGTTACATCCGCAGCCTTGCGATGCCACAGGGGGACCATACTGTTGAGGGTGCGTGTCTCCATCACAGTCTCATACTTGGGAGCCTTGTCATCAGAGTCGTCTGCATTCTCCACAGGACGGGTGGTCTCCATATCCATTCTGATGGGATATCTGATATAGTCAGAGTACTTCCTCACCAGCTCCTGGATACGATATCCGTCAAGGAACTCGCTGTAATTCTCGTTCTCTGAGTCATCCTTGAGATACATTACGATCACTGTGCCGGGCTGTGCCTTCTCGGTTTCTGTGACGGTGTATCCGTCAACCCCCTCAGACTCCCACAGATACGCTGTGTCTGACTCCAGAGCACGAGTAGTAACAGTAATCCTTCTGCTCACCATAAAAGCAGAGTAGAATCCTACACCAAACTGTCCGATGATACTGATGTTATCGTCCTTGTTATCACTTTTGAATTCACCGGAACCGCTCTTTGCGATAGTGCCAAGGTTGTCATTCAACTCCTTGTCGGTCATACCGCAACCATTGTCTGTGATGGTGATGGTACGTGAGTCTTTGTCCACGTCGATTGTGATACCATACTCCTCACGGCCAAGGCCCAGAGAAGGATTTGTCAGAGAGCGGAAGTAACGCTTATCGATAGCATCCGATGCATTGGAGATAAGCTCGCGAAGAAAAATCTCCTTGTTTGTATAAACAGAGTTTATCATCATATCCAGCATTTTTCTGGATTCGGTTTTGAATTGTCTTTTTGCCATAACTATATTCCTCCTGTCTGTGCAAAACACAATATGACTATTTTAGTCTCCTTAAAAAGGAATGTCAAGAAAAGGTCAGAAAAGTTAAAACATTGTTAATATAAAAAAGCCATGAGTGCACACATAGGTATACTCACGGCTCTATCATTCAGTTGTTTGTTGAAACAAGATACTCTATAGCTTCTTTGTATCCATCAAAGCCTTTTCCTGTAATAACCTTGCAGGCATAAAGCGAAACATAGGAGAAATGACGAAACTCCTCCCGCTGAGACACCTCTGACAGATGCACCTCAACAGTAGGAAGCGCCACAGCCTTCAGAGCGTCCAGAATGGCTACGCTTGTGTGTGTATATGCTGCGGGGTTTATGACAATAGCATCATAGGTGCCATAGCAGGACTGAATCTGAGTGACTATATCACCCTCGCTGTTGCTCTGGAATATACTGCACTCTACACCCTGCTGTGCACAACACTCCGTTACAAAATTCTCCAGATCCGCATAGGTACTTTTGCCGTAAACATCAGGTTCACGGATGCCCAACATATTAAGGTTGGGACCGTTGATCACCATTATCTTCATACTATCGCCTCCGAAAAAGCTCTGTAAACTCTCTCTGCCGCCTCCTCAGGAGTGCAGTTCCCATCAACCTCTGCATGCGAAAACTCCCTGTACATGGGCAGTCGCTTCTCGTACAGCTGCGGAAGATTGACAGACAGAGGTCTGTCATCTGTTGCAAGGATATCTATATTTCTCTGAAGGAATATAACCTTGCCGTTTTGTCTGAGCACGTCATAATTCTCGCTGACAGTAACAGCACCGCCTCCTGTGGCGATGATGAGTCCGCTCTGCTTGCAGATATCTCTGAGCACCTGTGACTCCACCAGTCTGAAGGCAGCCTCGCCATCCTCCTTGATTATCCGGGATGGTGTCCTGCCTGTTGAAGAGAGTATCTCTTCGTCAGCATCCATAAACTTCCGTCCAAGCTTCTGTGCCAGAAGGGTGCCAATGGTTGTTTTTCCGCAACCGGGCATTCCAACAAGAATCAGATTCTCTGTCTGTGCTGACACATCCCTGCGTATACTCTCAATAACACTATCAGATAGTGTTATATCAGTGAAAATCTCGCAGGCTCGCTTCGCCTGTGCAACCAGCATAGACAGTCCGTTCATACAAGGTATTCCAAGATGCTCTGCCTGCTGAAGCAAAGCAGTATGAGCGGGATTATATATCAGATCCAGCACACCCTTGCACTCAGTGAACATACTAAGGTCAGCAAGAGATACTCCTGTGTTGGGATACATTCCCACAGGGGTAGCATTAACTATAAGTACTGCATCAGTATGAAGCCCCAGATCAGAGTAGCGGTTCTCCCCTGCCAGATCAAAAACCACAACCTCTGCACCTTCCTCAGAAAGCACAACCTGAACAGTTTTTGATGCGCCGCCGTTACCGAGGACAATAGCCTTCTTGCCCCTAAGATCCAGATTCAGGGCCTCCACCATATATCTGAATCCGTAGTAATCTGTATTATCTCCCAGAAGACTTCCGTCAGAGAGCACCTTGACGGTATTGACCGCACCAATCTTCTGTGCTGCAGGAGAGAGTGTATCGCAATACTTGATTATCTCATGCTTATAGGGAATGGTTACGTTATATCCGCTGAGCCCGCAGGACTTAACCCAACTGCCGAGATTCTCTCTCTCAACCTCATACAGATCATAGGGATAATCTGCCATAGAGGCGTGTATCTGCGGAGAGAAGCTATGGGACAAATGCTCTCCAAGGAGACCGTACTTTCTGTCAGAAAAACCTTTTATGTAGTCCATAAATCACACCAGCTCTGTGTAGCTTCCAAGATACTCGAAATCCTCAACCTCTGCATCAAGCTCACACAACAGAGATGCAAGAACAGGAGAGTACACTGACTCTGACACATCAAAATAGAACATGAACTCAAAATCAGAACCGGGCAGCGGACGGCTCTCGAGCTTTACAAGATTGATGCCTGAAGCAAAGAACTTGGCAAGGATATGATAGAGTGAACCAGGTCTGTGAGGGAGAGTAAGCTTGACACTTGTGCGGTCTGCTCCGGGGAACACCTCAAGCTTCTTTGAGATACAGATGAATCTGGTATCGTTGGCTGCGTTGTCTCTGATGTTGCGTTTAAGAACATTGAGAGAGTAAAGCTCAGCACAATCAGGAGATGCGATTACTGCCACATCTGTTCTGTTTGATTCAGAAACAGCCTTTGCAGCAGAAGCCGTATTCTCAAAAGGAATCACCTTAATATCCTTGTTAGCAGCCAAAAACTGTGAACACTGGCTGATTGCCTGCTCATGAGACCAGATCTCCTTGATCTTTGACAGGTCGTTGTTGCGTGCCAGCAAAGCATGGTTGATGCGACATCTGACGCTGCGAACGATATAGAAGTTATACTGAGACATCAGGTCATAAACCATATTAACGGAACCTGCAGTAGAATTCTCCAGAGGGAGAATACCATACTGACACAGACCTGAGTCAACCGCCTTGAAAACAGACTCAAAGTTGCCCATATACATAATCTGGGGCAGCTTGAAAATCTTTTCGCAAGCCTGCTGAGAATATGCACCCTCTGTGCCCTGGCAGGCTACCATAGCCTTCTCGGGAAAGAGCTTGGGGGTTGTCTCAAGAGCTGTGTTGATAGTCTCAGCAAGCTTCTTGTCGCTGTTGAGAAGTTTGCTCTGGTATGCACGGCTGACGTTTGTGAGAGTTGAGAACAGAACTCTTGTGTAAAGCTCTGTATCCTCAGGAGAGTTCCCTGCTGCTTTGGCGATAAGCTGACGCTCACGCTGTCCATCATACAAAGGTGCTCCTGTCTCTTTTTTATAGTCTGCAACACCCTTTACTATCTCCATACGACGATTGAAAAGGTTGACTAATTCCTCATCGATTTTATCAATTTCCTGTCTGTAGTTTTCAATACTCATAACTATACCTCCGCTTAATTAGCTATCTTTATTTCAAATCCGTCTGCATTTACAATTGCTATAGCGGCCGCAGCCTCGATTACTGCAGTAGCTCTGGGTACAATGCAAGGATCATGTCTGCCTTTTATGACAAGGTCTGATTTTGCCTTAGTGTTCAGATCAACACTTTGCTGTGCCATGGCTATAGAGGGGGTGGGTTTGAACGCAGCACTGAAGGTCAGGGGCATTCCGGATGAGATACCACCCAAAATTCCACCGCAATTGTTGGTAGAAGTGACGATATTCCCTTCACAATCCACGTCAAAGAAGTCGTTGGCCTCAGACCCGCTCATAGATGCAAAATCAAATCCTGCGCCAAACTGAAGCCCCTTGACTGCAGGAACAGAAAAAACTGTCTGAGCAATAAGTGCCTCAAGACCGCCAAAGAAGTCGCTACCGAGCCCCGAGGGAAGATTATATATGGCACACTCGATCTCTCCACCCAGAGAGTCTCCCAGTTGCTTTTTCTCAAGAATAGCATCTGTCATCTTCTGCTTGGCATCACTGTCAATAACAGGGAAAGCCGATGCCCTCAGTCTATCATTTAGTTCAGGGTCAGCCATCAGGCAATCAAGAGATTTGTCCCGTATTCCTCCGATGGAAATAACATGAGACACAACCTCAACCCCCTGGGCCTTCAGAAGTTCCAGACAGAGAAATCCTGCAGCACACATAGCTGCTGTAAGTCTGCCGGAAAACTGTCCTCCGCCTCGGATATCATTGTGACCGCCGTACTTCAACCACGCTGCGTAATCAGAGTGAGACGGACGAGGCACACGGGCAAGATCAGAGTAATCAGTAGAACGAGTGTCAGAATTCTCTATCATCAAGCACACAGGAGCTCCACAGGTCACACCATCAACAACGCCAGATTTAAACAGAACTCTGTCTCCCTCGTGACGCTTGGTAGCAAGCTCGCCTTTGGCTCTTCTCCTGTCCATAAAAACCTGCAGGCTCTCTTCATCTATCTTCATACCTGCAGGCAAACAATCCACAATGGCACCGATAGCAGGTGCGTGAGACTGACCGAAGATAGTCACCTTGACTTTACTGCCAAATGTTGCGGACATTATTATCCCTCCAGTTCTACCTTTCCTCCAAGATTTATAAGGTCCTCAAAAAATCCAGGATATGATTTATTCACTGCTTCTGCTCCCTGAATAACTACGGGAGAATTGCAGATAACAGCGGCAACCGCCGCCGACATAGCTATCCGATGGTCGCGACAAGCATCAACCACACCGCCTGTGAGGCTTCCTTGTCCATTAATAATTATATCATCATTTTCAATGTATGCGTTTCCACCCAGAGCATTTATCATTTCAGTAACAGTAACCAGTCTGTCGCTTTCTTTGAGTCTGAGTCTTGAAGCACCTGTGATACGGGTGACGCCCTGTGCACCTGCGGCACAAACTGCAAGAACAGGGACCAGATCAGGAATATGAGTAACATCAATTACTGTGGAAGAGAGGTTACTTCCCTTGCAGGTAACTTCGTTATCATTATCTGCAAATTTCGCACCAAACTCCTCAAGCACAGCAACAACTCTTCTGTCTCCTTGTGCTGACTCTTTATCAAGTCCCGAAACTGCAACTTCATTTCCCAGGGCTGATGCCGCAAGCCAGAAGGCTGAATTGGACCAATCCCCTTCCACGTTGCAATTACGAAGGTCGTATCTGCCGTGGACGGTATATTTGTTGTCTTCCTCCTCAACCTGCACATCTGAACTTCTCAGAGCAGATACCGTCAAATCAACATAAGGTCTGGACTCAAACTTATCTGTAACTGTGACTGTTCCTCCGCCACACAAAGGTAACATCAAAAGAAGTCCGCTGATAAACTGAGAGCTGACCTGACCTGTGATTGTATAATCTCCGGGAATTGCTCTGCCGCTCTGGATAATGCGATTATCATCATCACGGCTGATAACAACGCCGTGAGCAGTAAGCTCATCAATCAGTGGCTCCAGAGGTCTGGAAAACAATCTGTCAGCGCCCTCAAATCTTGCACAGTAACCCATACCTGCCGAAATACACATCATAAGTCTGAGGGTAGTACCACTCTCGTTGCAGGGTAATGTTACAGAGAAACCGGGAAGAAGAGTTATCTTGGGAACAAGATAATAGCTTCCGATTCGCACAATATTACTGCCCATGGCTCTCAGGCAGGCAATAGTCGCATCTATATCCTCAGAAGAAGCAGGACATCTGACTCGTGTCACACCCTCGGTCATTGCTGCACAGATAAGCAATCTGTGTGCCATAGACTTGGAAGGGATAGCACTGACAGTACCCGAAAGCTGAGAAGGATATACTGTTGCTATCATAAGGTTTCTTCCTTTCCCTTGCTGATTACTTCCATAAGAAAATCTGTTTTTGTTCTGTGGAGGTAGCAATTTCCGATTCCTTTTATCATTACAAGGGAGATTTCTGCACCTTCACGCTTTTTATCTGATAAAGAAGAACCATATAATTCTTCTGTGGGAATTTCACTATTTGTAGGCAAGCTGTATTTTCTGCAAAGCTCCTCTATAAGAGCTGTTGTACTGCTGTCACATATATTCATACGGGTACAAGCTCTGGCAACGATACACATACCCGCCGCAACTGCACTGCCATGTGCCACAGAGAAATTACTGGAACGCTCAATGGCATGACCTACTGTGTGGCCGAGATTAAGAAACTGTCTCTCTCCCCTGTCAAACTCATCTGCACAGACATAGTCACGTTTTATCTTCACACATTCCTCTACGATCTCATCCATATGAGAAACAACATCATCCTGAAGCATTTCTGTGAGCTTTCCTGAACGCAGGACTGCGTACTTGATAATCTCTGCAAATCCGTTTGACATCTCCTCAGCAGGGAGCGTCTGCAGGACATCAGTATCACACAGCACCGCTGAAGGCTGATAAAAGGCACCGAACATATTCTTACCTTTTGAAAGATTGACGGCGGTTTTTCCGCCTACTGAAGAATCTACCATAGCAAGCAGAGAGGTTGGAATCTGTACAACTGCAATTCCTCTCTGATAGAGAGCTCCGCACAACCCCGCCATATCAGTGATAACTCCACCTCCAAGTGCAACAATAACATCACTGCGGGTGAGTTCTGAATCAATACAATAGTCGGCACAACAAATGAGGTTCTCGGGATTCTTTGACTCCTCTCCTGCTTTGACCACAAACAGAGAGGCAGTAAATCCGCTTTCCTCAAGACTTTTCTTCACTCTGTCTCCATACAAAGGTGCCACGTTGGAATCAGAAATAATAACAGCACGTCTGCCTGATACCAGCTTGGCTACTATTGTTCCACTGCGATCCAGCAGACCTTTCTCGATATATACATTATAATTTGAAGAGGCACAAATGTTAACAGTTTTCATTTTCCGATTGCCTCCTTTGCAAGTTTACCTTCTAACAATATATGACGCATTTTTTCTTCGTCACTGTCTTTCAACGCCTGAGAGTATTCCTTGAGATTGTCGATCAGACAATCAATCTCTCTGATCAGATTATCTCTGTTATCTATAAAAAGTTCCGTCCACATATTCTCATTCAGATACGCAACTCTTGTCAGATCACGATAGCTGCCTGCCGAGATTCCTTTGTGAGACTTGGCAGAGGGACTCTTGACGTATGCATTGGAAACCACATGAGCAAGCTGAGATGTAAAGGCTATAAGCTCATCATGTCGCTCTGCAGTCATAACCGATACGCGGGAAAAGCCCACAGCCAACACCGCTTCTCTGGCTCGTGCAATAATCTCTACATTCTCTGCATGCTTGGGAACAAGCACAAAACACGCATTATAAAACATTGTGTCCTTGGAGTTTTTTATACCGCTGAACTGGGTACCTGCCATAGGATGGCCTCCAACAAAGTTGAAGTTATTATCCTGTGCAAGCTTGTAGCAAGGCTCGCAGACACTGCGCTTGACACCTGCACAATCCAGTACAATGGAATCCTTCTTGAAGAAGCCTGCATTCTCTGAGATATAGTCAACGGATGCTTTAGGATAAAGACAAACGAAGACTACATCACATTGTGACAGATTGCTCTGACTCAGCTCCTCATCAATGATTCCTGACAGCAGCGCATACTCGGTAACGCTATGCTGCAGATCATATCCGAAAATTCTTGAGTCTGTATTCTTCTTTGCGGACTTTGCCATAGAGCCACCAATAAGTCCCAACCCAACTATACCGATATTCAACATATCAAGTCACTCCTTAAACAAACAGGAAGAATAAAAAACTTACTCTGTAACGACCTTGCGGATCTGGTCTACCTTCTTGGAGACCTTCTCAAACTGCTCAAATGTCAGGGACTGAGCACCATCGCACATGGCATTTTTCGGATCGTTATGAACCTCAATAATTAGTCCATCGCATCCGCAGGCTGTTGCTGCATATGCCAGAGAAGGAACCATACGGGAATGACCGCATGCGTGAGAGGGGTCGATAATAACAGGAAGATGAGACATTTCCTTGAGAGAAGGAACAGCTGCAACATCCAGAGTATTTCTGGTGTAGGTTTCAAATGTGCGGATACCGCGCTCACAGAGAATAACATTCTCGTTTCCACCAGCCATAATATACTCAGCAGACATAAGAAGTTCCTTCAGAGTGTTTGCAAGTCCACGCTTGAGGAGAATAGGCTTCTGAGTTTTGCCGAGCTCCTTAAGCAATTCAAAGTTCTGCATATTACGTGCACCAACCTGAATCATATCAACCTCTTCAAAAAGAGGAAGATGGTTAGCATTCATGATCTCGCTGACGATAGGAAGACCTGTTGCCTTTTTTGCCTTCAGAAGCAGTTCAATGCCGTCAGCCTTAAGTCCCTGGAAATCATAGGGTGATGTACGGGGTTTGAAAGCTCCGCCGCGGAGAATATTGGCACCGGCTGCTTTGACCTGCTGAGCAACAAGGATAATCTGCTCTTCGCTCTCAACAGAGCAGGGACCTGCAATCTTCACAAAATTGCCCTTGCCGATTTTAACTCCTGATACATCAATAACGCTGTCATCAGGGAAAAATTTACGGTTGGCTTTTTTGTATGGCTCGCTGATACGACGAACACTCTCAACAATTTCAAGACCCTCAAGCAAGTCAATATCAACCTTGCTTGTGTCGCCTATAAGACCCAGAACTGTGTGGAAATCACCCTCTGAGATATGAACTCTGATGTCCATACCCTCAAGCCAATTAATAAGATTCTCCTGCTGTGCCTGAGGCACTCCTGACTTTAATACTGCGATCATAATAAAACCTCCGAAATCGAAAATCAACAGAAAAACAAAAACGTCGCAGTGATTATTCACTGCGACGGAAAAGTTGTTATCCAAAAAATTAATCCCAAAAAAATTGCAGCTCAAATCACTTCTACTATTTTAGTCCTGGCTAAAAAAGTAAAAGTAAAAGTAATATGCTGCGAAAGTATTCTTGTTCATAACTTTTGATCTCCTGAAAAATTTGTTAATATTTTATCACACTAAATTATTGATGTCAATAATTTTTTGAATAAAAAACCATCAATATTACTGATAACGCCCATCGTTATAGTTAATCAATGAATATATGAAGGATAATTATGCGATGGTCATTATGTTTTTGATATGTCAGATCTAAATACCAAAACACACTTACACTCGGTATTTAGCACCTTCCTCATATACTATGAAAGAAATTTTTAATAAATTTCAAAATTAATCTTGACATATGAATTTTATGATGTTATAATACTCAAGCACGTGAAAAAAGTGTTGAAAATGCGAGTGTGCTGGAATAGGCAGACAGGCACGTTTGAGGGGCGTGTGTGGAGACGCGTACGGGTTCAAGTCCCGTCACTCGCACCATAGGAATAAGGGATACCAAATGGTATCCCTTTTTTCTATGCCTTATGAGCGTGACGGGACTTGAGGCGACTGTGCCGAAGCGTAGGTGATACACCGAAGCCGAATAAATATCCCCCCGTAAAACGGGGGGATATTTATTTGTAAGTGCGATTGTTCTTGAACAGGCAGTGTAAGGATCTTAAGTGCCTGCAACCACAGGCAAATAAACAGTTTCAACAGTAAGTACTGCTATCTTGTTACTCTCCACAAATTGTTACGGATAAGATTGCTGAAAAAACGTAATATATACTTATTTTTTTGAGCCTTTTGCGAGAATATCGCCAAAGGGGTTGTTTTCCGGCCGGCACTGTGCTAGAATTCATGCAGAAATTTATGATTGCGAGGTGAAACCATGGACGGCAGTAGTAGTCGAAGTAAGACAAAGGTTTTCTTATACTCTGATTTTGCAGACAGATTTACTGCGTCTGCGGTTTAACTCTGCTTATTCCATAGTATAGAGAGCCATTGTCTGTGAATAACGACGCTACACAAGCTTTTTGAGGCGGTGTAGAAGAAAACTGTTATTCTGTCGACAGTGGTATTTTTATGCCCATTTTTAGTTAGCAGAATGCTCTCACCGCCTTTACTGAATTTGTGTAAAGGAGGCACTCACTATGAACAAGACTTTGAAAAGACACAGCATTTTTGCTGTAGCTACATCCGAAAAATTCGCACACAGCTCCTCCCTCTCTTCCTCCCCTGAGGTTATGACCAACGAGACCAACTCAGATCTGTGTGAACCCATGAAAAAGAGCATCAGCAAGAGACTCCCATGGCTTGCAGTTTTGCTTTTATTAGGCACAGGGGTTTCGGCTACTGTGGGACTGTTTGAATCAATAGTCGCACATCTTCCTGTTATTATGTGTTTTCAGTCACTTATACTTGATATGGCAGGAAATGTTGGAACCCAATCACTGGCAGTTGCCATCAGGGTACTTATGGATAACAATATTTCAGCACAGAAGAAGTTTTCACTTATCTGCAAGGAATGCCGCATAGGGCTTATCAACGGGGCTATACTTGGGGTACTATCCTTTGTGGCCATCGGGGGTTATCTTTGCCTTACAGGTAACGATCCCTTCTCTGCTTTCAGCATTTCAGGCTGTCTGGGAATCGCAATGGTGGTTGCTATGGTGGCCTCTGCATTGTCAGGAACTGTTATCCCCCTGATATTCCAGCGGGTTGGCATCGATCCTGCTGTAGCTTCAGGTCCGCTCATCACAACAATAAACGATCTTGTGGCTGTAATTACATATTATGGTCTTTCCTGGATTATTCTGATTAACATGTTACATATGTAAAAACCGAGAGTTTAGGCTCTCTTTTTTTTACAAAAAAACACCGCAATCTCAGAACATTTCTGAAACTGCGGTGTTTGTTTTATATACTGAAAATATATTTCTGTGGTGAGTATTATCCTATCATACAAGACCTGCCACAAACTTCTGAATGGCAGTTGCGTCCTTTACGGTGACACGGGTATCCTTGTCATAATCAGCATAAAGAACAGACTCATCATCGAGAATTGTGAGCATTGCCACATGCTTCTGGATAGCAGTTGCATCCTGGACATTTACCTCTCCGTTACGATCCACATCTCCTGCCTCATCGGGTGTTGTCTCCCCCGCTGATACGGAAACATAGTTGTAGTCAAAATCCTTTGCAAACTGTTCTGCATAGGATCCCTCTGTCACATACAGCACCATATCCTCGGGAGTATCAAGAAAAGCAATGCTGTCGATGTCATTTACGCTTGCAGGGATTGTGACACTTCTCAGTTTAGGGCAGCTCTCAAATATGCCGTCACACAGAGTTGTTACGCCCTCGCTGATAACAACACTCTCAAGCTCAGCACAAAAACCAAACGCAGAGGCCTCAATGGTCTTTACGGTAGATGGAACGGTAAACTCCTTGAGTCCTGTTCTGGAGAATGTCATCATTGTTATGGTATCAATATTCTCGGATAATGTGACTTTCTCAAGAGATGAACACATAAGGAATGCAAGGTTATCCAGTCTCTCTACACTATCGGGAATCGTAATCTCGTCCATGGAGCTGCAGCCAAAAAAAGCGCCTTTACATATATACTTAAGTGTATCAGGAAGCTGAATTTCCTCAAGATTTCTGCAGCTGTCAAATGCATAACCTGCGATGAGAGTTGTGCCATCTTTGACAGTGAATGTTCCGCTGTGCTCAGGACTAACACTGATGAGATATTTATCAAGATAGAGATTTCCATCCTCCCAGTTTTCCTCATTGTTATAGAAAGCCGTGCTCATCAATGCAGCAGAGTCAATAAGCTCAATATGATCGTGAACATTGATTGTCTCCAGAGCCATACAACCCATCAGGGTGTTGCCGTAGATCGAGGTAACCTTTTCGGGGAAAGTAATACTTCTGAGAGATGTGCAGTAAAGGAAAGCTCCGTCGCTGATAACCTCAACACTCTCGGGTATTTCAATATCAGTGAGAGCGGATGCGTATGAGAATGCTCTCACATCAATCTCTTTGACAGTATCAGGGATAGCGAACATGGTCTCTTCTCTTCCTGCAGGATAAACAAGAAGCTTTGTTACATCCTTGTTATACAGAACACCATCCACGTCAACATAATTCTTATTATTCTCATCTACTTTAATTTCCGTAAGGCTTTTGCTTCCTGCAAAGAAGAAGTTCCCGAGGTTCTCGACACTTGCGGGAACATCCACACTCTTCATAGATGAGCAATCCGTGAAGGCGCTGTTTCCGATAGAAACAACTGTATCGGGAATGACACACTCTGTCATACCCTGACATGAGTAGAATGCATATTCACCGATTGACTCCAAGCCTTCGTTGAGTACGACGCTCTCAAGATGTCTGTCATAGGAAAATGCAAAATGGTCAATTGTTTTTAGCGAATCCGGGAAATTGATACTTCTGAAGGAATTATTATTTGCAAATGCATATTCGCCGATATACTCTATTCCATCAGGAAGATAAATACTCTCAAGACTGCCACAACTGTCAAATGTACTGTTTTCGATTCTTTTTATCTTCGAAGGAATGTTGATATCCTTAAGTCTGACACTTCCCTCAAAAGCACTGACCCCAATGGTCTCAAGACTCTCGGGCAGGGTTATGCTTTCCATCTTCAGGGTTGTGCAGAAGGAGTTTCTGCCGATACTGACTACGCCCTCGGGAATTGTCATAGAAGTGATTGTGCCAAGATATTCAAAGGCGCTGTCCCCTATGTAAGTAAGAGTTGAAGGGAAATTAATTTTTTGGAGATTAATGCAGGAAGCAAAGGCTCCTGTACCAATGCTGACTACACCCTCGGGAATAGTATATTCATCCGCAGTACATCCGATGGGATATGCCATAATCTCGGTCATATCTTTTGTAAATAATGCTCCGTCAACAGAACAATAGTTGGGATTATCATCAGCTACAGTCACAGACTCCATATTGAAGTTACCTGTGAACGCGCCGGGGAGAATATGGGTTACCCCTGCAGGAATATACACGCTTCTGATACCTTCGTTGGAAGAAACAGCATAGGCATAAACTGCAGCAACAGGACAGCCACCGAGAGTATCGGGAATAACTACCTCGTCAGCAGTTCCTGTGTAGTTTAACACCACTGCGTTTCCCTTCAGTATTACGTACTCAAAATCCGACTCCTCGGACTCTGCAGCAGCCGCGTTCATCAGAGGGACACAGCTCAGAATCATAAGAAGGCTGAGCACACAAGCAAGAATTTTACTACATGTTTTTTTCATATTAATTACCTCCTCTTTATTTGAAGCACGCTTACTCTAATCAATTTGATCCGTAAAGTCAACACCTATTGAGCAAGAGGCCTATTATGCACCACAAATAAACACACTAAAGCAAAAACGGACTATTTGTATGAATAGCAGTCCATATACTGTTCATAGTTACTTAATATCTGACAGCAAAAATAAACACAAGATAAAAATACGAAATGTGAAAAATCCGAAGCGAAAGAATTAAAAATAAAACAGATCTTCGAACTTTTTATCCAGAGCTATACACAGCACAAGGGCAAGTTTAGCAGTTGGATTAAACTGTCCTGTCTCAATGGAACTGATGGTGTTTCGGGAGACACCAACCATATCCGCCAGTTGCTGTTGGGAGAGTCCCCTTTCGGTTCTCGCTTCTTTCAGGTTGTTTCTCAGCAGTAGCTTATCGTCCATATTATGCCCCTGCCTTCATAATAACAGCAACCGCAAAAGCTACAGAAAAGATAATTTCAACTATTCCATAGATAAGCTTGGAACGGTTCTTCAGATTCAGAAAAAGTACAATATTGCTGCTTCCCTGCATTGCAAAATACACCATCCATCCTGCAAGTCCCAGCTCAGGAACATCGAGCAGAAACTCGCTGACAAGAACCAGCGCAACACAAAGCAACGCACCAACAAGCATTCCAACTCGGGAGGCTTTTCCAAACACATCCCTCTCCCGCTCATCGAGCTTGCCCTTGTTCTCCTGCTGACTTCTTCTGAGGATTTCATCTTTATTCATAATCATTCTCCTTTGCCAAGTTTTCTTTGCAGATATATAATACACCTGCCAAGTATACTTGTCAATACTATTTTATTATATTTTGCTTAATCCAAAAAAATGGTCTGCAACACTTGTATTGAAATTACCACTCAGCTGTGGTATCCTTAGGATAAATAATAACATCAGAGGACAGATTATGAACAAATCTAATTTCTCAAAGAGAATATTATCAATAATACTAATACTTGTTATTTCGCTGTTCACAGGTTGCTCTAAGAATCTAGAATCAGCTTCAGCAGAGATTTTTGCTATGGACACAGTCATCACTCTCTCGGCATACGGAAACAACTGTACCACCGCCTTGGATGCAGCAAAAAAAGAGATTTACAGATTAGAAAAGCTTTTCTCTGTCACAAATGAAGAAAGTGACATCAGCAAACTCAACCTGGCCAACGGAGAGGCCACAGCTGTATCTGAAGATACATATGAACTGATAAAGAAAGCCGTTCTTTGCGCAAAGCTCACAGAGGGAAGATTTGACCCTACCATTTACAATGTACTGAAGCTATGGGGATTCACAACCGGCAATCACTCTGTACCAAATGAGAAAGACCTGGACGAAGCGCTGACAAGTGTCAATTATAAGAACATACAGCTGAAAAAGGATAATACCATCTCAGTAACAAACTCTTCTCAGATAGATCTGGGCGGTATCGCCAAAGGATACATCGCAGACAAAGCCGCCCAGGCTATGGAAGCCTGTGGCATAGATTACGGAATCATCTCACTGGGCGGAAACGTCCGTACAGTAGGACATAAATCATCGGGTGAGAGCTTCTCTGTCGGTATCAAAGCCCCCGAGAGTAACGATTACTTTGCAACTATCAACACAGATGATCTGTCTGTAATCACCTCAGGAGCATATCAGCGTAACTTCACAGAAAACGGAAAGACATATCATCATATCATCGATCCTGCAACAGGACATCCTGCAACCAGCGATGCTAAGTCTGTAACGATTATCGGAAAAGACGGTGCAATGTGTGATGCCCTATCCACTGCCATCTTTATAGGGGGCAGTAACTATGCAGAAACACTACAGAAAAAGCATCCTGAATTTGATTACATCATACTCAGGAATGACAGCACAGTTGTTGTATCAAAAGAGCTTAGGGACAGCTTCTCTTTATCCGAAGGTTATTCAGACCTGAAAATTAAATATAAATAAGTCAAAGAGGAATGACCATTTGTCACTCCTCTTTTTTTACTGATGTTTTATTCTGTTCACACATCTTGGACTCGTGAAATAAAATATACTGTCACGGTATAAAGTTTTTTTATCATGGCAAAAATATTAACAAATAAAGCGTCGGAGTGTGAACTATGAACATAAAACGAGGAGATATATATTATGCTGACCTGAGCCCTGTTGTAGGGTCGGAACAGGGAGGAATCAGACCTGTACTGATCGTACAGAACGACGTAGGCAACAAGCACAGTCCCACGGTAATTGCCGCAGCAATCACCAGCCAACAATCCAAAGCAAACATCCCAACCCACATATCCATCGGAAGCGAAACAAGCGGATTGTCCAAGAATAGCGTGGTGCTGCTTGAACAGGTAAGAACACTTGACAAAAGACGACTGAAAGAAAAAATGGGCTGTGTAAGCCAAAGCGCCATGAGTCTTATTGATCAGGCTATATCCATATCATTTGGATTGAATATATAAAACAAAAAGGCTACAGATCACATAACGTGGTCCGTAGCCTTATTATCTTATACTAACTCATTAACAGCTGTCTTGAGAGCCTCTGTGCGGTCGGTATCTTCCCACTTAACAGGAAGATCCTCACGACCCATATGACCATAAGCAGCCAGAGGTCTGTACTTGGTATTGAGCAGATCCAGATCACTGATGATAGAACTGGGACGACAATCAAACACCTTGTCAACAGCCTTGCTGATTACCTCATCACAGTACTCAGATGTGCCGAAAGTATCAACAAATACAGAAACGGGCTTTGCAACACCGATTGCGTATGCAAGCTGAACCTCACACTTCTTTGCAAGGCCTGCTGCAACAATGTTCTTTGCGATGTATCTGCAGTAGTATGCAGCACTGCGGTCTACCTTTGTGGGGTCTTTTCCGGAGAATGCACCGCCGCCGTGACGAGAGTAGCCACCGTATGTATCAACGATAATCTTTCTTCCTGTCAGACCTGAGTCACCGCAGGGACCGCCGATAACGAAACGACCTGTGGGGTTAATAAAATACTTTGTATTATCATCGAGAAGCTCCTTCGGAATAATGGGAGCGATTACGTGCTTCTTAAGGTCCTCGCGGATTGTCTCAAGAGAAACATCAGCTGTGTGCTGAGTGGAGATAACAACTGTGTCGATTCGTACAGGCTTGTCACCGTCATACTCAACTGATACCTGGGTCTTTCCGTCAGGATAGAGATAATCCAGAGTACCGTCCTTTCTGACCTGAGTGAGTCTGAGAGCCAGCTTCTGTGCCAGAGAGATGGGCATAGGCATAAGCTCCTCGGTCTCGTCACAAGCAAAACCAAACATCATACCCTGGTCACCTGCGCCCAGCTGGTTGAGAGTATCGCTCTCGCCGTCTTTAAGCTCCAGAGAATTGTCAACACCCATCGCAATATCAGCAGACTGCTTATCAAGAAGCACGTTCACCTTGCAGGTTTTGCCATCAAATCCACAGCCCTCGTTGTCATATCCGATATCACAGGTAACCTGACGAGCAATAGCCTCAACATCTATATCACAGTTTGCTGTGATCTCACCCATAACATTGATAACCCCTGTTGTAGCTGTTGTCTCACAAGCAACATGAGCAGACTTGTCATTCTCAAGGATAGCATCAAGCACTGCGTCAGAAATCTGGTCACAAAGTTTATCAGGATGTCCCTCTGTAACGGACTCTGATGTAAAAAGATATCTTGCCATAATAAAAACTCCTTCCAATTCCTTATAATTTATGAATAAAAAAACCGCTGTCGGAAACCGACAGCGGTATAAAACTCATCTTTCGGAATTCCGCAGGATTTGGCACCTTACAACAAGCAGGTTGCCGGACTTCACAGGGCCTGTCCCTCAGTCACTCTTGATAAGCGGTTATTCAATTGACAATAGTTATTATAACACCCGAAAACGAAATGTCAAGTGTTTTATCTTTCCTCTCTGAAATAAGCAAGACCAAGATGTGCGGGAGGCTGATGCTCGCGTTTCTTACGCATGCTGGTAATAACCAGAACGATTACTGTAACAATGTAGGGCAGCATTTTGAACAGCTCCTGAGTTTCTGTGCCCAGACCATTGATATAGTTGTTTGCGTTGCACAATGCACCAAAGAGGAATGCTCCTGCGATAGCCATGTGAGGCTTCCAGAGAGCAAAGATTACCAGCGCAATTGCCATCCATCCTCTGTCGCCAAAGGCGTCGTTTGACCATCCGCCGTCTGCGTAGGACATAACGTACTGAAGTCCGCCAAGTCCTGCAATAGCACTACCGATACAGGTTGCAAGGTACTTATACTTTGTAACATTGATACCTGCTGCGTCTGCTGTGGCAGGGCTCTCACCTACTGCACGCAGGTTAAGTCCGACACGGGTCTGGCTGAGAACATAGGATGTGATCACTGCGATGATGACAGACAGATATGTGAGGAAATCGTATGAAAGGAAAAGCTCACCGAACCATCCAAGATTATCAGCAAAAGGTAATGTAGAACAGAAGATATCACTGGTGTCGTTAACAGCAACAGTGGGAACCTCACTGTCAACAATCTTGATGAGTGATGCACCAAAGAAGTTGCCCAGTCCGATACCAAAAGTTGTCAGCGCAAGACCTGTTACGTTCTGATTTGCACGGAGGGTTACTGTAAGGAAGCTGTAGATAAGTCCCATAATAACAGAACCGATAATTGAACAAAGCAGAGGAATAAACACAGCAAGGAAGGGATTCATATTTTCTATTACGTTGCCGCAGGCACGCTCATAGAGAAATGCTCCCGAAACTCCGCCGATAGCTCCAACATACATAATACCGGGAATACCCAGGTTAAGATGACCTGATTTTTCTGTGACGATCTCGCCTACAGCACCGTAGAGCATAGGTACTCCAATAAGTATCGCACGGGTTATCATCTGAATAATCATACCTGTGCCTCCTTTCTGGAATGACGGAATCTCACTGAATAGCGGATGAAGAACTCACATCCTACAACAAAGAATATTACTAGTCCGACAGCAATATCAGAGAATGCAGAATCGAGTCCGCAGCTGTCAGCAACCTTAGCATAACCTGTATTGAGGAATACAACTAATGCTGACATAAATATCATAATGAAGGGGTTGAACTGTCCGAGCCAGGATACCATAATTGCGGTAAATCCCTGTCCGCCGACAGTGTTTGTGTCAATAGAGTGGTCTGTACCTGCAACCAGGATCATACCCATAATACCACATACAGCACCGGAGATTATCATTGTACGGATAATAACCTTCTTAACATTGATACCAATGTATCTTGCTGTGTTCTGGCTCTCTCCTACTACATTGATCTCGTATCCCTGTTTGCTGTAATTCAGATAGATATACATAGCAAGAACAAGCACCAGAACGATAATTACGTTGAGCGCATACTCCTGACCAAAAATCTGGGGAAGATTTCCCTCCTTGACAGGATTGATTTTATTGGTACCACCACCCTCAATGTAAAGGTAGTACTTTATTATCTGAGTAGCTATGTAGTTCATCATAAGTGTGAACAGGGTTTCGTTTGTATTATACTGTGCCTTGAAGATTGCAGGAACAAGTCCCCACAGAGCACCTGCCACAATACTGGAGACAAGGATAACAAGAATAAGCGCAGGATAAGGAAGCTTGTCTCCCAGCTCTATCATACAAATCATGGATGCAAGGCCACCCATCAAAGCCTGACCCTCAGCTCCGCAGTTCCAGAACTTCATCTTGAACGCAGGAGTAACTGCCAGAGAGAGGCCTAAGAGAACCGCGGTTTTCTGTAAAAAATACCACAGCATTCTGCTGGAGCTCTTGCCGGGACGTCCGAAAACACCCCTGAACATAGTTTCAAAAATAGAGAAGAAATCTTTGCCTGTAAGCAGCACAGAGATAACTCCGATAAGAAGGATCGCTATGGCAATAGCAGCAACACGAATGAGCCAAGCACGCCACCACACCATATCGTCTCGCTTGACGATGTGGATCAAAGGCTCTCTGTGATGCTTTGCAACTTCAGCTTTACTCATTAATGTCACCTACACTTTCATCACTTGTCTTTGTCATAAGCAGACCCACCTGCTCCTTTGTGGCGGTACGACCATCCACAATACCGGTGATGCTGCCTGAGCCGATAACCATTATTCTGTCACACAGCTCAAGGAGCACATCCAGGTCCTCGCCGACAAAGATAACAGCTACACCGCGTTTCTTCTGCTCGTTGAGGAGATTATAGATAAGATACGAGGAGTTGATATCAAGTCCTCTGACGGGGTATGCCGCCATCAGAACTGTGGGAGATGATGCGATCTCTCGACCAACAAGAATCTTCTGAACGTTACCACCGGAGAGACGACGAACGGGAGTTGATACACCGGGAGTAACAACCTCCAGCTCCTCGATAATTTTCTGAGCCAGATCCTTGGGAGCTTTTCTCTCAAGGAACAAGGACTTACCCTTACGATAGCTGCGCAGCATCATATTGTCGGTAATGTCCATATTCGCAACAAGACCCATACCCAGACGATCCTCGGGAACGAAAGAAAGACGAACACCTAAATTTCTGATTTCTATGGGAGTCTTGTCCTTCAGATTATCGATACACTCTGTCTTGGGGTTATGATAGAAAATGTTACCCTCAGACAACTTCTGAAGTCCTGCGATAGATTCAAGCAGCTCTCGCTGACCCGAACCTGCGATACCTGCTATACCAAGGATCTCTCCGGCATTGGCAGTGAAGGAGATATTATCCAGAACCTTTGCACCCTCACGGTTGATACAGCTTATGTTCTCAACCACAATACGAGGTGTCACATTCTCAGGCTCTGTACGCTCTATATCCAGAGTAATCTTCTTTCCAACCATCATCTCAGTGAGCTGGGACTCGTTGGTCTCGCTTGTATTGACAGTACCAACGTACTCACCCTTCAGCAGAACAGACACTCTGTCTGAGAGAGAGAGAACTTCATGGAGTTTATGAGTAATAATAATGATACACTTTCCGTCGTCACGCATACGACGAAGAACATCAAAGAGTTTTGCTGTCTCCTGAGGAGTCAATACAGCTGTAGGCTCATCAAGGATAAGGATGTCAGCACCTCGATAGAGCACCTTGATAATCTCAACAGTCTGCTTCTCGGATACAGACATGGTGTAGATCTTTTTCTCAGGGTCAAGTTCAAAACCATATTTATCGCAAATCTCACGGATTTTAGCGGTAGATTCCTTCAGGTCATAAGGGCCGTCCTTTATACCAAGCACGATATTCTCCGCCGCAGTAAACACATCAACAAGCTTGAAATGCTGATGAATCATACCAATTTTGTAGGCGAATGCATCCTTGGGAGATGCAATAACAGCCTCCTGACCGTCAATAAATATCTGTCCCTCATCAGGAAAATATATACCCGCAATCATATTCATCAGGGTAGTTTTTCCCGAACCGTTCTCACCAAGAATAGAAAGGATCTCTCCTCGATATGCAGTAAGGTTTACGTTCTTGTTCGCAATTACCTTTGCACCGAAGGTCTTGGTAATATTCTTCAGTTCGATAGCTGCCTGTTTAGCCAAAGTAAAACCTCCTTCTAAATAGCTCTCAATAATTCACTAACCTAATTAGTCCATTATTCAGACCTATCCGAAAAAACAAGTATAAGGCGGGACTTTGAAAGTCCCGCCTCACGGACTTGATTATATCTTAGTATTTCTCGTCGAGGAGTGTAATACCGTCGATTCTCAGATCGAAGTAAGGAGCTGAACGGAACTTGGACTCGCAGAATACGCCATCAACGATAGCCTCTGTATCAGGTGTAAAATCTGCATCTGTGTTAACGTCAGCCTCATAAGTAGTCAGGGTCTCGCCGCCAACAGTGAAGTTTGCTGTATCGAATACGCTGATCTCACCGCTCTTGAGCATTGCCTTAACTTCCTCGATCTTCTCTGCAGTGCCTTCTGCAGCTACGTTCTCGTTGATATCAGTCAGAACAACGGAACCTGTGTCAAGTGTACCTGTCCAGTCAGTCTCAATAGCCTTGCCGTCCATTACGCTCTGGATCATGTGCTTGAAGTAAGGTGTCCAGTCAATTCTGGAAGAAACGATGAATGTATCGGGACATCTGGACTCAGTTGAGCCGTTGTAGGATACGTTGGGAACGCCTGCATCCTCACAAGCTGTGGGAGCACCCCAGGAGTCTGCATGCTGAGAGATGAGCTTACAACCGCCCTCGATGAGAGCAACTGCTGCCTCTTTCTCAAGAGTCTCGTCATACCAGCTACCTGTAAACTTAACGTCCATTGTAACTGTGGGGCATACGCTCTTTGCACCAAGATAGAAGGATGTGTAGCCGGAGATAACCTCTGCGAATGTGAATGCGCCTACATAACCCATCTTTGCCTCTTCAGCAGTGAACTCGCCTGCCTCGATCATCTCGTTGAGCTTCATACCTGCAGCAACACCTGCCAGATATCTACCCTCGTAGATAGATGCGAAAGCATTGTGGAAGTTGTCAAGTTCTGATGTGTGAGCCTGTGTACCTGTTGCGTGGCAGAACTGTACATCAGGATACTCCTTAGCTGCCTCCATCAGGAAGGACTCGTGACCGAAGCTGTCTGCAAAGATGATGTCACAACCATCAACATCTATCAGCTCAATAGCAGCTTCCTTACAAGCATTGGACTCAGGGATCTGAGTCTTCTGACAGTACTCTACACCCAGCTCTTCACATGCTGCCTTAGCTGCATCGATGAAGTTCTTGTCATAGGTGGAGTTCTCATCGTGAAGGAAGATAAAGCCAACCTTCAGATCGTCAGAATCCTCTCCGCAAGCTGCAAATGACAGAAGCATCATGCAAGCAAGCAGAGCACAAAGAAATCTTTTCATTGTTTTTTCCTCCAATAAAAATAAATTTATAATTCAGAGCTATGCTCCAATTACCGCAAAAATCAGTTTCTGAAGATGATATCCCCTGTGTCGGGATTCATACTCTCAACAATAGCCAGAGACTCTACTCTGATTCCCTTCTCCCTCAGCTCATCGCCACCATGCTGAAAGCCTTTTTCAATAACAATACCGCAACCAACCAGCTGCGCACCCGACCCAACAATAATGTCAATAAGACCTCTCAGCGCACATCCGTGTGCAAGAAAATCATCAACTACCAGAACCTTGTCCCCTTCTCCGATGAAATCCTTGGAGACAATAACCTGATTCGTGTTACCGTGTGTGTAGCTTTTGACCTCACTCTGATAAAAATCGTTGCTGATGTTGATGGACTTGGATTTTTTGGCAAAAACCACGGGACAAGAAAAGAACTGCGCTACAATGCAAGCTATACCTATACCCGACGCTTCGATGGTAAGGATCTTGTTTATTTCGCAGTCACTGAATATACGTCTGAACTCTGCTCCTATCTCTCTGAGCAGATCCACATCAATCTGGTGATTAAGAAAACTGTCAACCTTGAGAATATTGCCAGGAAAAAGCTGTCCGTCTTTAATAATCCTATCCTTCAGAAGTTGCACATAATCACCTCAATTTTATATAACATTTATTAAATTATAAATGATTTTTTGACACTTTTCAAGATTTATTAATCTTTTAGTCACATAAAAATAACAGCACATATTTGTATATATTGACAACAAAACCCTCATCTCTGCGAGAGGAGGGTTTAATACGAAATAAATTGATTATGCTGCTTCATCCATAGTTGAACTGAAAACCTCATCGGAAGTAGCCTCGTCGACTCTTTTGTCAATGACAATTCCATACTCGGCAAGAAGGTCTACGATCCGGTTGTAAAGCTCTGTATCAGGCGGATTCAGTGTATCATCCACAAGGCTCACATGGTCAAGCTCGCCCTTTGAATTAAGTTCCTCAAGATAATCACGAAGCTCATCAAAGGTGACCTTCTCCTGCCCGTTGATGAGGATTTCATCCCCAAGGATGACAATGGGAATGGTATCAGGGCCATCGTTTTTGTCTGACACAAGATCAGAAATGATTATTGCACCAAAAAGCACAATACAGAATCCAATCACCAAAATAACAACACGTCTGGTTACTTTGGAGGACATTTTCTTACTGACAAAGCCTTTTATTGCTTCAAAAGAAATTTTGTTCTTGTCGCTCTTTTTATCATCTGAGTTCTTTCTGCCCTTATTAAGAGGAGTTTTCTCAGAAGATGATAACTTCTCGGAAGAATCAGACAGAGGCTTTTCTACACGATTTTTCCTCTCCTTCTTCTCTCTTTTCTTGTCCTCTGCAAGCTCCTTGGCTCTCTGAGCTCTCTGCTGCTGACGCAATCGGCGACGCTCAGGGTCTACCTCTCGCCTTTGTCTGGGACGGGAGTCACCTGAGTCCTCGTATTTTTCGAATCCATAGGGGTCATCATCAATGAAAGAATTGCTGTGAGAATCCTCTGAATTTACTGTCAAAGCTGCCTCATCAGAAGCCAACTCGCTATCAACGGATAAATCTATATCGGTTTCCCGGTTTTCGTTCATGTTTTCAAAAAACTTTTCGTCCATGTTTCTCCCCCTTTCTGATTAATTACATCCATTCTACCATATATTCTTCAAATTTGCAAATTGAGCAATTTTCAGTGCATATAGGGCACTCTGTACAAATGCGGCATAACAATATAGTACACCAGTCCTGTCAGGGCACCTGTAGCCAAAGACGCCAAGGACAGAACAACCATATATGCAAAAACCGCATCGGATATCAGCGCGTATGCCACAATAATCTGTCCGAAATTATGAAGGAACGCTCCTGCAATTCCAACGCCCAGACAACCGAAACGTACTTTTGAACAACGGATGAGAAACCACATTCCAAGTGTTGCAAGCAGAGTCCCGGCAAAGCTCATAGCAGCCGCCATTGCTCCTCTGGTCACGAGCGCAAACAAAGCTTTGATTATTACAACGCAAAGTGCACAGGGCAAAGAACATATATCCAGAGCTGCCATAACAGCTATGTTGGAAAGCCCTAGTTTCATCCCAGGCAAAGCAACAGGCAGGGTGGGAATAAAATTCTCCGCAATAGACAGCACCACCACAACTGATGACAGAATAGCAGTACGAGTCAGAAAAAGTGTTTTACCATTAATTCTAAGCTTATCTTTCATATTATCACCCCGCTACCGCATCAGGAACTGAGGATGATGTGGATACTAACTTCAGCGAAACCCTCGCAGGAAGACACACAGCAGACTCTCCTGCCTTGGTAAGTGTTCCTGTGTTTACACATAGCTTGTCGGGACAGTCCGAGGACACAAATCCTACCCCTTCGGAAGAAATACGGATGGAAGTTTCAAGCTCTCCATGAACATTAATTTCATATGGCTCGTCCACAGAGTTCAGCGTTATGCGGGTATACTCGTTTCCATCCACATAAACAACAGCTGTCAGGTCATCGTCTGTTCCTATACCGAAGGACATACATACACAAACCAAAGCAACGATTACCACAAATGACAGCACAAACACATCGGGGAACGCAAAGTATTTTCTCTTTTTTTCGGAACTTTTTTTATTCATAGTTATCTCCGATATATCAAATAGAAAAATATCTCTTGCAAATAATTATACTCTATCTTTGATCAACTTGCAACAAAGCAAATCAGCAGTGCTTTGAAAAAGTGAGCTTTGGATTCAAGGATAATGTTGACTTAGAAAACTTTTTTGTGTATAATAACCTTCGTGGCAAACCACAGTACAATCAGATATGCGGGTGTGGCGGAATTGGCAGACGCACTAGATTTAGGGTACACTACCTTGAGGGAACAGACCTGTTCAGCAACAAAATCTGCGTGGCATACGCAACACCATAGGTTCTGTTACCTACACCACAACAAATCCATACAAAGTTGGGCGGTAGTTCTTATGAAAAATAATCTTTTTAAAAAAGTTATAGTATGTATTTTGATAGCGACGCTATTAATTTCGATGCCCATATTAAATGTATCTGCCTACGAAACTACAACAGACGGCTTAGAGTATGTGATTATAGCAGATGAAGTATTTATCATTGACTACAAAGGAGATGCCACAAAGGTTGTAGTCCCCTCTGAGATAGATAACAAACCTGTCAAACATATCGACTCTTCCGCCTTTGCTGAATGCTCTAAAATTGAGGAGATCATCATTCCCGAAGGAGTGGTGACTATCGGATCTGATGCTTTTATCCGTTGCACGAGCCTCAAACGCATTGTCTTGCCTGAGAGCATAAATAGCATTGGTAGCGGCGCATTTCGCTACTGTTGTGCACTCACAGACATCACCCTCCCCGAAGGACTCACAGAAATCAAAGACAGATGTTTCTCAAAGTGCAGTGCTCTTCCTGAAATTAATATTCCCGATACCGTAACCGTTATCGAAGAGTGTGCTTTCTACGCTTGTGAAAGCCTCACAAACATTATCGTTCCTAAAAACGTAAAACAATTGGGGTATGCCGTATTCTCAGAATGCATAAACCTCAGCAAAATAACCCTCCCGAATGATATGACACATATCGGATATAATCTGGTTGAAAACACTGCTTTCTATAACAACTCGGAAAACTGGGAAGGTCCCGCCCTATATCTTAACACATATCTGCTGACGAGCGATGATGAAATGGCAGACGGATTTGTTGTCAAAGAAGGTACGACTATGCTTTGTGAGTATTCTCTCGAGAGCTGCGAAAACCTCACAACAATCATTCTGCCCGAAAGCCTTGAGTATATAGATAAAGACGCTTTCACATATTGCTATAACCTGCAAAGCCTCATAGTTCCCGATGGAGTAAAAGTAATAGGAGAGACAGCTTTCGAATGTTGCTATAAACTCAAAAGCATAACCATCCCCGATACAGTTACATTCATCAGCGACAGTGCATTCAACCTCTGCCCCGAAAATCTGGAAATTATCGGATATAAAAATTCTTATGCACACAAATATGCTAATTCTATGGGATTTGATTTCTATGTTCTTGACGAAACGATCCCCTATCCGCCCAACGTAGGATATAGAGTTGGTGATGCAAATCTCGACGGCAAGATTAACATAAAAGATGCCACTGCTATTCAGAAACATCTTGCAGGAATCATAAAGTTCCACGAGATATCTCTGCTTCTTGCAGACGTAGATGAAAACTCCGACGTAAATATCAAAGATGCTACAGCAATTCAAAAATACTTAGCAGGAATCTCTTTCTAATTCTAACTCTTATTTTCCTATACCTCACAACTTAAATATTTCGATAAAAAGGGTAGTCAGTTCACACCAACTACCCTTTCTCTTTTGGATTGACAAACCACTAAAAAGATGTTAAACTAAGCGATAGGTTCGCAAATAAGAATTCTGGCACAGCAAAAAGCAACATAAACACAGATTTCATGCGGGTGTGGCGGAATTGGCAGACGCGCCAGATTTAGGTCACACTACCTTAAGGGAACTTACCTATATCACAACATTATCTGCGTGGCATACGCATAACCATAGGTTCTGTTACCCCACGACACTTGGCAACTTTTCAACTTCTATATAATCACAAATAATTTTGCGATTTCATCGCACTGATAGAGCGATGAAATCCGAATTTCTGACAAATCATAAATTCGGATTTCGCACTATGTTTTCTTTATTAGTTTTTCTAATTTAATTTTGATATAAAATCAAGCTTTGCTTGTTTTTATATATTAGTGGGTATTTATCACCTACAACTACTCACCAAACCTCATCGGTTCCTCTGTGTTCACAACGAAAGTTCTCCCCATTCAACAGAGAAAAAAGAGGTTAAAATTCAATAAACACACATGCGGGCGTGGCGAAATTGGCACACGCACAAGATTTAGGTTCTTGCGGAGAAATCCTTGCAGGTTCAAGTCCTGTCGCCCGCACCAAGCCAGAATCGCTTGAACATTTTACCAAAGGTAAAATGTTCAAGCTTTTTGCTTTATATCGGAGCATGTAAACTTTGGTAAAAAATGAGCAACAAAGCCGCATACGAATTATCGTCTGCGGCTTTCGATTTTCTAAGTGTTATTTTATGTGTAGGTCTAGTCACTCTTTAATGAATTCAGGAGGGTATTCGCAAAGGGCAGAATTATTCCACAAATCTTCAAAATAGCGAGTATATAAGTTGAAACCTTTTCCACCCTTAGAAAACTTTGCCGTAACTGTTTGTTGGCTTACTATATCGTACATATAAGGACCAACATATAAATCATTATCAATTCTCCAATAAAAATCTAAAGTCATAGCATTATAGTACTTTATTTCTATTTTACCATTGTTAGACTTCTTGTTTAAATTATTGATCCAGTAAACCAATTTCACAATTGAATCTTTTATACTATCAGGGTGCGAGTTTTCCTCAACAGCACGTTGCCGTGCAAATTCCGAATGGGGATTCATTGCAAGCAACCTCATATTCATACCATTTTGCAGGCATTTAAGAACATCATATTCACGATTACATCTAAAAGAACTCAAACCGAAAGCAATGCCATCTAATATCTTCACATCGTGTTTTTCTAATTTAGGGTCTGATTCAGCATTCTTTTCTGCTCTGGTTTTGAAAATTTTCTCAAGTCCCCAATCACATACGTTGTCAATCTTGTGCATAAAATCATCGGTAATACCTTCACTACTTATAGCAGTTCCTTTAACCCAACCTGCTGATGGGTTGTTAAGAATTAACTCTTGAATAGATGACTTCATTTTAGATATCAATTCACCTGTATTAGTCCAAAAAGCGACCTGTATATGACTATCTAATATACGATTTTTAAACTTTTCTAACCTTTTTCGTCCAGCTTGACTTCTTTCAACTTTGCCAGCCGGCAAATTATTGATATCCTTGTAAATAAATACCATTATTGGTTTTTTTATGCTTATAGCATAGTTGTATTCTTTTTCTGTATATGAAATCTGATTTCCGTGATGGTCCTTTGTTAATGAGCCATACATTCCAGCGATAACTAGAAGGTAAAAGTCACTTTCATCAATATCTTGTTTGATGATCTCCCAAGACTTCTTATTTGCGGTAACAAAAAGTTCCATTCCAGCAGGAATACATTTACTTTCTAACAAGGCTTGAATAATATCAATTCTCTCATTAACGAGATCCTTTTGCGTTGAACTAATAAAAACTTGATACTTCTTATTCATTGCTATTCCTCCTTTGAATGTAAAGTGCTTGTAAAATTATTAATATCGAAAACATGTATAAAAACAAAAAAGCACCCCCTGTAATTAGGAAAGTGCATGGGATTGAAGTGCAATACTTCGCACATATTAATTTTATGATTTAATTATATCAAACGAGTAATATTTTGTCAACAAAAACAAACATCTTCTATATTAAAATTTCATTTTACTCATTTAATTTATACTTACAACGTATTTAAACAGTCATTAACGAAACTTTTCCATCACAAGTTAGTATGTGGTTTGTGAATTTTGCATTGAGATTAATTAGGACCCTTAACTCTCCATTTTCTTCATTCACAATAATCTTATTTACTAGCATACGAATATTCGCATCGCTTATCTCTCCTTCTTGAACTATCTTCTCAAGCAACTCAATAGTATTTTTGATATCAGATTTTCTGCTTTTAATTGTTGCATTGTAGTCCAAGATTGAATTAATTTCTTTCTCTAACCATACAATTTGCGACTCACATTTTGCAATCATATCATCATAGATATCGGCATGTGCTTTATCTCTTATTCTTTCAAGAAGCAAGGATTTTAGGTCTTCTCTATGTACCTCAAGCTGCATATTTAGCTTGTCAATGGTGCTTTTGACTGTACCTTCTTGTCTCATCCAACGTTTGATATCATCTTCAACTGTCTGATATTTTGCCATAGCAAGTTCTTTTATTCTGAGAATCTCATCATATATCAATCTATCAATTTCTGCTTCATTGATTCTGTGAGGAGTGCATTGATTTCTACCATAGCGATGATATCCGTTACATACATACTCAATTCTGTCGGCTTGTCCATCTCTTTTTCTTATTTTACAGGAGAAGATGCATCCGCAGTCACCGCATTTAATCAATCCTGTGTACCTGTGACACGGCTTTGAAGACGATGCTCTAACGTGTCCTTCCGCTTTCTGACTTATTATATGTTGAACTTGTTCCCACTTTTCTTTTGAGATAATCGCTGGAACATAATCTTCATGCACAAATCGTTCTTCCTCAGGTATGGTAGTTCTTGTATGGTTGATTTTACTTGTAGAGTATTTATGACATACCAATGTTCCCATATAGAACTCATTTTGCAGAACCCTCTTTACCGTAGTAGCATTCCACAGATATTTTTTACATATATCCGGGCGAGTATATGGAAGTTTCTTTTTATACCTCAGATTTTGATAATACTGAGGAGCTTTAATACCTTCATTATTGAGTAGATTCATAATGGATTTCATACCATAACCGGATAAGTAAAGTTCGTATATTCTTCTGATAATCTGAGCTTCTTCCTCAACTATCACAATCTCATCTGTGTTTTTATCTTTGTAATAGCCCATAGGAGTTGTTATTATGATACCATTTTTCTGTTTTTGAAGGTATCCTGCACGTATCTTCTTTGAAATATCTTTCGCATACAAGTCATTGACGATGCCCTTGAATCCTACTAGCAAATCATCATTTTCATCACTTGTATCTATGTTCTCTGTAACTGATAACACCTTGACTTTGTGCTGCCTTAAGTAATCTATGAACACCGCAGTCTGAGTTCTGTGTCTGCCAAGTCGTGATAAGTCTTTAACTATTACAGCATCAATAAGACCCTTATCCACTGCTTCGCAAAGTTTATGTATGCCCTCTCTTTCAAAATGCATACCGCTTACATTATCATCAAAGGATTCTCCGACTATATCGTATCCTTTACTGTCAACGAAGTCTACAAGAATTCCACGCTGATTATTAAGTGAATTAAGTTCTACATCTTCATCTCTTGATAATCTGTAATATAACCATACACGTAAAGTTCTTTTTGTACGTAGAATTTCATTTACCATATACATTCTCCTTCCGATTAATTAGAATATTGTTGTCGCACTACCTTTGTGCAACAACAACATATCACAAGAGTTCTGCAATATCCAGCTTTAAATCGAACTTGTACGAACAAATCCAATATGTTCGTCAGATGTTACTTTCCTTCCGGTTATGTAATCTCTAAAAACACTTTTTAAGAAGTTAACAAACTGTTCGTCTGTTCCTACATATTCAAACTGTACGGATTTAATTTTTGAACTTTCATTTGTTTTATTCATAGATGTCCTTTCTCTGTCATATGAACTGACAGTATCTTCTTTATTGCTATTTACCCCAATACTCTGTGGTCTTCACTTTTTCAAGGAAGCTTCTTATTGCGGTTATATTTTCAACTTTACCGAACTTATTTAGTGTTTGCAAAACCCTGTGGCGATATCTACCGCCACGAGCTACTCGTTCATCAAGAATTGTAACAACTCCTGTATCGGTTTCACTTCTTATAAGTCTGCCTACGCCCTGACGGAGCTTAATCAGCATATTGGGTACACAGTATCGTTCAACAAACTCGTAAGTACTGAAGCAGTCTTTTTTCTTTTCTTCCATTAGGATGCTTCTTTGAGGAAATGGCAAACGAACTATTATAACAGAAGATAGTTTATCGCCTGCAATATCTATGCCTTCCCACATAGAACCTGCCGCAAACAAAATAGCATTATCAGCTCGCTTAAAACTGCTAATCGCTGTTTTATTTCCTCTTGCCATTTTAATAACCTCATAGTCTTTAAGTTGCTCCTTTAATTCTGCATACACTGAATTTAAAGTTTCATAAGAGGTAAATAGTATAATCGTGTGTCCGTTGGTCGTATGAATCAATTCCAAGCAGATATCGGATATTTCTTTTATGTAATTCGGATTCTCTTTTAATTTTGGAAGCACACTTGGAATATAGAGACGTGAATTATTTTTGTAATCAAAAGGTGACTCTGTTGCCGACTCCGAAATAAGATGCGTTGGCACATAGTTAAGACCATTCTCAAATTTGAAATATTCAAAGTCGTTACCATCAGACATTGTTCCCGATGTCATCGCATGGCTTCTGCATCGATCCCATACGTACTTATAAAGCAATTCTGATATATTCAAAGGAGTACAATGAAAAACGATTTCTTCATCATCGCTGATTGTTACCCAGGTCAGATCATTCTCATAATCAAGAAAACTATTGAGTGTGCTTCTAAGATTTATATATTGTCCAGCTTGTCCGTTTTTATAAGGCAATTTCATATCCTCTATATCCTTTAGCTTATTCAAAATTCTTTTGCAGTATAGCGAAAGACCGGAATCAAACTTAACCATTCCTGAATAGTTCTCTGCCGAACCATTTATATTCGACTTCTTTTTCACCGATTCCATAAACTCTTGACTTATTGTTTTTAACTGTGAAAGCAAGCCATTATACTTAGCAGTGTTTCTCTTAAACATACACTTTCCTTTGCTGATTTCTAAATAGTGTATTATATCTGCAATAGAAAACGAAAAGCCAAAAACTTCTTGAGCTGCTTCTTTAAACTTATGTGCTTCATCTATAATGGTAAATGAACTTGATAAATAAATAGACATATCATTTAAATCTCTAATCTTTAGTGATGTAAGATATAAGTTATGATTTACCACTTGAAAATCCAAGTCACACCTACCACTAACTCGGTTAATCATAAGCATATAATCACAATTCTCTTTATCTTTACATTTGTAGCATTCTCCGATGTTGTTTATTTTCTTTTTTACAGATCTGTTTATCGGGTAATTATCCAAGTCTATACCAAGAGGAAAACCTTTCATATCATTGAGTAAATCCAATGTACGACTATATTTTTTCGGATGGTGTTCAATCTTGGAAATGTAATAGTTAAATCTGCCAGTACAGAT
>JAFTHZ010000019.1 GCA_017457155.1 Ruminococcus sp. | reverse complement strand
TTTCATAGCGTCAGCTATTTCATAACGCGAAGCGTTATTTCACAAATCCCGCAAGGAATTTATTTCATTGAAAAGAACCCACACTTGTCGTAGACAAATGTGGGTTCTTTTCTGGCCCGCCCGAAGGGATTCGAACCCCCGATCTTCAGAATCGGAATCTGCTGCGTTATCCAGCTGCGCCACGGGCGGATATTAAAGGGACAGCATACATTACGCTGCTGTCCCCTAACAATTTGACTATTGACCTATCAGATGAGCTCGATGATAGCCATCTCTGCTGCGTCGCCGCGACGAGGACCGATCTTTGTGATACGAGTGTATCCGCCGTTTCTGTCCTTGTACTTGGGTGCGATCTCGCTGAACAGCTTGTAAGTAACGTCCTCCTTGGTTACAAAGGACATTACCATACGCTTGTTGTTGAGGGTATCCTCCTTAGCGATGGTGATCATCTTCTCTGCCATGGAGGAAACCTCCTTAGCACGAGTAACTGTGGTCTCTATCTTACCGTTCTCGAAAAGGAAGGTTACCATTGCTCTGAGCATTGCTGTTCTGTGAGCGGTAGTTCTTCCGAGTTTTCTTGTACCGGGCATGTAAATTCACTCCTTTATCAAGTTTCAAAAAGGGTTATTATTCGTCTTCCTTGTGGAGACTGAAGCCGAGGCTTGAAAGCTTCTGCATAACTTCCTCGAGAGACTTTCTACCGAGGTTGCGGACTTTCATCATTTCCTCTTCGGACTTGCCGATGAGATCCTCGACGGTGTTGATACCGGCACGCTTGAGACAGTTGAAGGAACGAACCGAAAGATCCAGCTCCTCAATTGTCATCTCAAGTACCTTCTCCTTGCTGCTGTCTTCCTTAACAACCATAATCTCCTGGCTGCCTCTGTCAGACAGATCAACAAAGAGATTCAGATGCTCGCAGAGCACCTTTGCTGCAAGGGATACAGCTTCCTGAGCGTTCAAAACGCCGTTTGTCCATACGTCAAGGGTGAGCTTGTCGTAGTCGGTGATCTGACCGACACGGGTGTTGTCAACTGTGTAGTTGACCTTAAGCACAGGTGTGTAAATGGAGTCTACAGGCAGAACACCGATGATGGTGTTGCCGGAGAGAGCCTTGTTCTTCTCTGCGGGAACATAGCCTCTGCCTCTGTCCAGAGTGATCTCCATATTAAGTTTTGCGTTTTCGCCCAGTGTTGCGATGTGAAGGTCGGGAGTAAGAATCTCAACCTCGCTGTCACAGGAAATCATATCCGCTGTGACATCGCAGGGGCCCTCAGCAGCGATCTCAACAACCTTGGGACCGTTGCTCTGGAGCTTAGCAACCAGGCTCTTCATATTCAGAACGATCTCTGTAACATCCTCTTTGACACCCTCGATTGTGGAGAACTCGTGGAGCACACCGTCAATCTTGATGGATGTAACTGCCACACCCTCAAGGGATGAGAGCAGCACGCGTCTGAGGCTGTTGCCGAGAGTATTTCCGAAGCCTCTCTCTAAAGGCTCAACTACGAAGCGGCCGTACTTGCCGTCTGCAGATAATTCGTCAACACTGATTCTGGGCTTTTCTATTTCAATCATGCATAATCCTCCTTGACATTTTTCAGCACCATGCTGAGATATGTGTAAACCTGCGAAAAATAATCGTCAGCTTACTTGGAGTAGAGCTCGACAATGAGGTGCTCTTCTACGGGGAAGTCGATATCGTCTCTCTGAGGAGCAGCGATAACCTTACCACCCAGGAGGTTAGCATCCTTCTGGAGCCACTTGGGAGCAGGAACAGATGCGTTCTCGCCCTCTGCGATAGCCTTAAATCTGTTTGTGGAGCGGCTTGCTTCCTTAACCTCGATTACATCGCCAACCTTAACGAGATAAGAAGGAATGTTTACCTTCTTGCCGTTAACTGTGAAGTGTGCGTGGTTAACCAGCTGTCTTGCCTCTCTTCTTGTAGCAGCCAGACCAAGTCTGAATACTACGTTGTCCAGTCTGCGCTCGATGAGTGTCAGCAGAACCTCACCTGTCTTACCCTCAGCCTTCTCAGCCTTCTCATAGTAAGCACGGAACTGCTTCTCCAGGATGCCGTAAACGAACTTTACCTTCTGCTTCTCTGTGAGCTGCATGCTGTACTCGGACTTCTTTCTTCTCATATTACCGCCGGGGTTTCTGTTGGATGTCTTCTTGGAATAACCCATAACAGCGGGTGAAAGACCTAACGCTCTGCAACGCTTTGCGATAGGCTGCATATTCTTTGCCATAATTACTTACCTCCTTTTATACACGTCTTCTCTTGGGAGGACGGCATCCGTTGTGAGGAATCGGAGTTACGTCCTTGATCATTGTAACCTCGAGACCTGCGGTCTGTAATGCTCTGATAGCTGCCTCACGGCCCTGTCCGGGACCCTTTACGTATACGTCAACATACTTGAGGCCGTGCTCCATAGCTGCCTTAGCAGCTGTCTCTGCAGCAGACTGTGCTGCAAAGGGAGTGGACTTACGGGAACCACGGAAGCCGAGCTCACCTGCGCTTGCCCAGGAAATTGCATTACCCTGAACATCGGAGATAGTAACGATAGTGTTATTGAAAGTAGACTGGATGTGTGCTGCGCCACGCTCGATATTCTTCTTCTCGCGGCGACGACGAACAGTCTTCTTAGCTGTTGCTTTTACTGCCATTTAGTGTTCCCTCCTTACTTCTTCTTGTTGGCCATTGTCTTACGGGGACCCTTGCGTGTACGAGCGTTAGTCTTGGAACGCTGACCTCTTACGGGGAGACCCTTTCTGTGGCGAACGCCACGGTAGCAGCCAATCTCGATAAGTCTCTTGATATCAAATGCGATGTCACGGCGAAGGTCACCTTCAACGCGGCAGTTGTGATCAATGTACTCTCTGAGCTTTGAAATATCATCTTCTGTCAGATCTCTGACACGAGTGTCAGGATTAACGCCTGTTGCAGCAATAATGTCTGTTGCAGTTTTTCTACCGATGCCGTAGATGTAAGTAAGGCCGATCTCGACCCTCTTGTCTCTAGGCAGGTCAACGCCTGCTATACGAGCCATATTGGTTGCACCTCCATATTAAAAATTAGTTAAAGTTAGTTTTGTTCAGGGCTGTGCCCTGTGCGTAAAGTTTACGGGAGACTGTGGATTAGCCCTGTCTCTGCTTGTGCTTGGGGTTCTCACAGATAACCATGATTCTGCCTTTTCTCTTGATAACCTTGCACTTCTCGCAAATTTTCTTTACTGAAGGTCTGACTTTCATTAATAATCATTCCTTTCTGAAATTTTGGTGTTTGATTGTGTAGTCTTGTGAATTACTTGGATCTCCAGGTAATTCTTCCTCTTGTCAGGTCATAGGGAGACATCTCCACAGTGACCTTGTCACCGGGCAGGATGCGGATGAAATTCATCCTCAGCTTGCCGGAAATAACAGCCAGAATTGTGTGGCCGTTGGGAAGCTCAACCTTGAACTGTGCGTTGGGCAGAGCATCCGTTACTGTACCTTCTATTTCGATTACGTCCTGCTTTGACATATAAATAACCTCCTCAATCTGCCTCGGGGGTAAAGCCCCTGAGAGCGTTTCTAATCTTGCGGTTAGTATCCACTGAATCCGTCACGACGGTGTTTGTTCCCTGAAGATGAATGATATTCTTCTTCTTGGGGTTTTCCACCTTGCGTCGCTTTCCGTCACAAATATAGGCGAATCCGTCGCAGACTCTGACAACCAGAAAGTAGCCGTCTTTGTCACGACCTGCCTTTGCTCTGACTATGGAGCCTGTGGTGATGGTCATAACCTCACCTCATCGTCCGCAATTGTCAGGATCTTGGGTCCGTCGGGAGTGACAACGATTGTGTGCTCAAAGTGAGCAGACAGGCTGCCGTCCTGCGTGACGGTAGTCCATTCGTCATCCAGCACCCGTACCTTGTGAGTTCCGATGTTTATCATGGGTTCAATGGCAAGTGTCATACCAGGTAAGAGCCGCACCCCTCGACCGGGAGTGCCAAAGTTAGGTACACTTGGTTCTTCGTGTAACTTCGCACCTACTCCGTGGCCGACAAAATCGCGTACCACCGAGTAACTGCGAGCTTCGACATAGCTCTGGACTGCGTGTCCGATATCACCCACTCGTGACCCTGCCTGAGCAGCCTTGATACCCTCATAGAGAGACTCTCTGGTAGCATCAAGCAGCTGCTGAGCTTCCTTTGAGATCTGTCCGCAGGGGAAGGTGTAGGCGTTGTCGCCGTGATATCCCTCAACAAAAGCTCCAACGTCGATGGAGACGATGTCGCCCTCCTTGAGTACGCATTTTTCACTGGGTATGCCATGGATAACCACATTGTTTACAGAGATACATGAGCTCTTTGGAAAGCCGCCGTACCCGAGAAAGGAGGCTTTGGCGCCTACTTTCTCGAAGTACTTATGGATAAGAGTATCTATCTCAAGTGTCGATACACCCGGCTCAACTGCCGTTCCTGCAAGCTTCAGTGCGTTTGCAGATATTCTGCATGCTTCACGCATACAATTAAGTTCACGAGCAGTTTTAATAACTATCATAAGTTATTAAGCCTCCAGTGCCTTGAGCGTTAAAGCTGTTGTGTCCTCAACCTTAGCCTGACCCTCAACGATTGTGAGCTTGCCCTGAGCACCATAGTAGTCCTTCAGAGGCTCGGTCTCGGCATGGTAGACATCAAGTCTTGCCTTAACGGTATCAATGTGATCGTCCTTGCGCTGAATAAGGGCGCCTGTGCAGTCGTCGCAGACTCCTTCAACCTTGGGCTGAAGGTCAACAATGTGATAGGGTCTGCCACACTTCTCACAGACACGGCGTCCGGACAGTCTTGTGACGATTGTCTCGTCAGGAACCTCGATATCGATTACCTTGTCGATGACAATGCCCATCTTGTCCAGAGCCTCGGCCTGAGGAATTGTTCTGGGGAAACCATCAAGGATGAAACCGTTCTTGCAGTCGTCCTGCTGGAGTCTCTCCTCAATGATGCCGATAACAACCTCATCGGGAACAAGCTTGCCTGCATCCATAAAGGACTTGGCCTTGAGTCCCATCTCTGTGCCGGTTCTCAGCGCCTCTCTGATAATGTTACCAGTAGAGATTGTGGGGATTGAGAGGTGCTCGCAGATAACTGCTGCCTGGGTACCTTTGCCGGCACCGGGAGCACCTAAGAGAATAATATTCATAATCCTTCTCCTTTTCCGTTTGGGATTAATCCAGGAAGCCCTTGTAATGACGCATCATCATCTGGGACTCCAGCTGCTTGACTGTCTCCAGAGCAACACCTACAACGATGATGATGGATGTGCCACCTGTGGTGAGAGCCATCTTTGTGCAGAGTGTAAAGATGCTGGGTACAACAGCTACGAATGACAGGAAGATTGCGCCTATCAGAGTGATTCTGGAGAGAATCTTGCGGATAAAGTCTGCAGTGGGACTACCGGGGCGGATGCCGGGGATAGTACCGTTGTTCTGCTTGAGATTGTTAGCCATCTCAATAGGATTATACTGAATGGTTGTGTAGAAGTATGCAAATGCCAGAATCAGAAGGAATGTAAGCACCAGATACAGCCAGCCGTTGGGGCTGAGTGCTGTGAAGAACTTATCCCAGAAGCCGCCTGCTGTGGGTGTTACAAAGATCTGGATTGTGCTGGGGATTGAGAGGATAGAGGAAGCGAAGATAACAGGCATAACACCGCCCAGTGCAACCTTGATGGGAAGGTGGCTGGACTGGCCGCCGTACATCTTTCTGCCAACAACTCTCTTAGCATACTGTACGGGAATTCTTCTCTCTGCATCCTGCATAAAGGTGATAACCCAGATGACGATGAGGAAAAGAACGATAAATGCGGGAACAAGTGCATAGTACTTGTACTGACCGTTCATAGCAAGCTTCCAGTAGCTGCCTGCGTTTACGAGGGGGTCAGTTGACACGGGGAACATCTGATAGATCAGCTGGGGGAAACGTGCTACGATACCTGCAAACAGAAGCATGGAGATACCGTTGCCGATGCCGTGGTTGTTGATCTGCTCGCCCATCCACATCATAAGTGCGGTACCTGCTGTGAAAGCAAGGATGATTACGAAAGCAGAGAACCATACATCGAATCCCTGTGAAAACTGAAGATAGCCTGAGCCCTTCAGATAGAAGAAGTATGCTGTACCCTGGATAAGACCGAGGATAACAGTCAGATAACGTGTCATTGTTGCAATCTTCTTTCTGCCGTCGTCGCCCTGCTTTGAGAGTCTCTCAAGTGCAGGAATAGCAACGCAGAGAAGCTGCATGATAATGGAGCTGTTGATGTAGGGTGTGATACCCATCGCAAAGATTGTTGCGTTTGCAAAAGCTCCGCCGTTGAGTGTGTTCAGATATGCAAATGCTGAACCATAAGAGAAAAGAGCATCGTTTGCCAGAGCTGCTGTATCAACAAAGGGTACGGGAATAACGCAACCTATTCTGTATACAACAAGGATGAGAAGTGTGAATAAGATCTTCTTTCTCAGATCCGGGATAGCCCAGGCGTTTCTGATTGTCTTAAACAATTAGATCACCTCTGCCTTTCCGCCTGCGGCCTCAATCTTTGCCTTTGCAGATTCGGAAAAAGCAGAAACTTTAACTGTCAGGTTCTTGGTCAGGTTACCGTTGCCCAGTACCTTAACACCATCAAAGGAGTTCTTTACGATACCTGCAGCAACCAGTGCCTCTACGTCAACAACTGTACCGTTGTCGAACTTCTCAAGAGTACCAACGTTAACAGAAACGATCTTCTTTGCAAAGATATTGTTGAAACCACGCTTGGGAACACGTCTCTGAAGGGGCATCTGACCACCCTCAAAACCGATTCTCATACCGCGGCCTGCTCTTGCCTTCTGGCCCTTGTGACCCTTACCGGCAGTCTTGCCCTGGCCTGAACCGTGACCTCTACCGATTCTTCTGGCTTCCTTCTTGGAACCCTCAACCGGAGATAACTCATGTAATTTCATTTCGTCGCACCTCCCTATTAAGCTTCAACCTCAATGAGGTGGATGATCTTCTTAACCTTGCCCGCTGTCTGTGCATTGTCGGGCTGCTCTGTTACGTCGCCGATCTTGCGAAGGCCCAGAGCATGAGCGGTTGCGATCTGATCTTTCTTAGAGCCGATAAGGCTTTTAACCAACTTGATTTTCATTATGCGGCCCTCCTTACAGAATTTCCTTGACGGACTTGCCTCTGACAGCAGCTACCTGCTCGGCAGTGCGCAGAGACTGGAGTCCCTGGAAAGTAGCGCGGACAACGTTGCAGGGGTTGTTGGAACGCAGAGCCTTAGTTCTGATGTCCTTAACACCGGCAACCTCCAGTACAGCACGTACGGGACCGCCTGCGATAACACCGGTACCGGGAGCAGCGGGCTTCATGAGAACTCTGCCTGCACCGTATGCACCGATTACCTCGTGAGGAATTGTTGTACCACGAAGAGAAACCTTGATAAGGTTCTTCTTTGCGTCCTCGATGCCCTTGCGGATTGCATCGGGAACCTCACCTGCTTTACCAATACCAAAACCGATGGTACCCTCACCGTCGCCAACAACAACAAGTGCTGCGAACTTGTAGATACGACCACCCTTAACGGTCTTGGATACACGGTTGATAGCGACTACGCGCTCTTTAAGATCCATTGTGGAAGCGTCAATAATATTAGCCAAAGTATTTCCTCCCCTTCCTTAGAAATTGAGGCCGCTCTCACGAGCGCCTTCGGCCAATTCTTTAACACGGCCGTGGTAGATATTACCGCCTCTGTCGAATACGACATCGGTGATGTTCTTGTCTTTTGCACGCTCTGCGATGAGCTTGCCGACTGCCTTAGCAGCCTCTTTGTTACCGCCGTTACCCTCAATGCTCTTGTCGAGTGTTGAGGCAGAAGCTAATGTTACACCGTTTACGTCATCAATAAGCTGAGCGTAGATGTTATTAGTGGAGCGATATACACAAAGACGGGGACAATCTGCTGTACCGCTGACTTTGCCACGAACTCTCTTGTGGCGCTGAATACGAGCCTTTTTTGTATCAGGTCTTTTAACCATTTTAATTCACTCCTTAAATTACTTCTTACCGGCTTTGCCTTCCTTGCGGCGGATATACTCATCAACGTACTTGATACCCTTGCCCTTGTAAGGCTCGGGGGGACGCTTAGAGCGAACCTCGGCAGCAAACTGACCTACCTTTTGCTTATCTATGCCGTGAATGATAATTTTGTTGGGACCGGGAACCTCAATGGTAATGTCCTCGTTGTCGGACATGATTACCTGATGAGAGTAACCCAGGTTCATAACAAGGTCCTTACCCTGCTTCTGTACACGATAACCAACACCGTTTACCTCCAGCTCCTTCTTGAAGCCCTCGGATACACCAACAATCATATTGAAGATGAGTGTTCTGGTGAGACCGTGGAGTGAGCGGTTGAGCTTGTTATCATCGGGGCGAGTAACATTGATCTCTGCACCATTAACCTCAACCTGCATGTTGGGATGTACTGTCTGTGTCAGAGTACCCTTGGCACCCTTGACAGTGATAACGCCGTTTTCGAACTTAACTTCTACACCGGCGGGAATATTTATAGGTTTTCTTCCAATTCGAGACATCTTCGCACCTCCTTACCAAACAAATGCAAGAACCTCGCCGCCTACATTCTCTTTGCGTGCCTGACGATCTGTCATAACACCCTTGGAAGTAGAAACGATGGCAACACCCAGGCCCTTCATAACCTTGGGCATATTCTCAACATCTGAATATATACGCAGGCCGGGCTTGGATACACGGCGCAGACCGGAGATAGCTGCGGTCTTGCCTGCACCGTACTTAAGAACTACGGTGATAACGCCCTGCTTGCCGTCCTCTGTAACTGTGAAATTCTTGATATAGCCTTCATCAAGGAGAATCTGGCAAATAGCCTTCTTCATATTTGATGCAGGGATATCAACAGTATCGTGCTTAGCTGAGCTTGCGTTACGAATTCTGGTAAGCAGGTCAGCAATAGGATCAGTAATCTGCATTCTTCATTTCCTCCTTTGATGAATTACCAGCTTGCTTTCTTTACACCGGGAATCTCGCCCTTGTATGCGAGCTCACGGAAGCAAATACGGCAAATACCGAACTTACGGAGGTATGCGTGGGGTCTGCCACAGATCTTACATCTGTTGTACTCTCTGGAAGAGAACTTCTGTGTTCTCTTCTGCTTAATTTTCATAGCTGTCTTTGCCACGGTATTCCCTCCTTACTTTGAAAACGGAGCGCCCATAAGAGTCAGTAACTCTCTGGCTTCTTCGTCTGTTTTTGCGGTAGTAACAAAGCAGATGTCCATACCGCGGATCTTGTCAATCTTATCGTAGTCGATTTCAGGGAAGATCAGCTGCTCCTTGAGGCCCATGTTGTAGTTACCACGGCCATCAAAAGAGTTGGGGTTGATTCCTCTGAAGTCACGAACTCTGGGCAGAGCTACGTTGAAGAGTCTGTCAAGGAACTCATACATTCTCTCGCCTCTGAGTGTAACCTTTGCGCCGATGGGCATACCCTCACGGAGCTTAAAGTTTGCAACGGACTTTCTTGCGTGACAAACCATAGGCTTCTGACCTGTGATAGTAGCCAGGTCTGTGCAGATAGCATCCATCATCTTGGAGTTATCCTTTGCCTCACCGGAAGCAATGTTAACAACGATCTTGTCCAGCTTCGGGATCTGCATTACGCTCTTGTAGGAGAACTTCTTCTGAAGAGCAGGAGCAACTTCCTTATTATAAAAGTCTTTAAGTCTTGCCATTTCTCTCAGTCCTCCTTATCAAAGCTTCTCGCCGCACTTAGCGCAAACGCGGGTCTTGTCGCCCTTATCGTTTATCTTGTGTGCTACTCTTGTGGGCTTCTTGCAACGTGAGCAGTATACCTGTGCCTTGCTGGCATAGAATGCACCCTCAGCCTTAATGATACCGCCCTGCTCGCCCATCTTTCTGGGTTTAACGTGCTTGGATACCATATTGATCTTCTCTACGATGATCTTGCCTTCCTTGGGGCTGACTGCCAGGACCTTGCCCTTCTTGCCCTTGTCCTTACCGCTGATAACAACTACGGTGTCACCTGTTTTAACATGAACTTTAGACATTGTTGACACCTCCATTAAAGTACTTCGGGAGCGAGGGACAGGATCTTCAGATAATCCTTGTCACGAAGCTCTCTTGCAACGGGTCCGAAGATACGAGTTCCTCTGGGGTTCTTATCTTCCTTGATGATAACCGCTGCGTTTTCGTCAAAGCGGATGTATGTGCCGTCATCTCTGCGAACGCCCTTTGCGCTACGTACAACTACTGCACGAACAACGTCGCCCTTCTTGACAACGCCGCCGGGTGCTGCTTTCTTGACGGAAGCGACGATAACGTCGCCGATGTTTGCGTACTTTCTGCGAGTACCGCCGAGAACACGGATACACATAAGCTCTTTTGCTCCGGTGTTATCGGCAACCTTTAAGTAGGTCTGCTGCTGTATCATCGTGTTCCCTCCTTACTTAGCTTTCTCGATGATCTCGACAACTCTCCATCTCTTGTCTCTGGAGAGGGGACGAGTCTCCATAATCTTTACTCTGTCGCCCTTGCCACACTCGTTGTTCTCGTCGTGTGCCTTGTACTTAACTGTACGCTTGACGATCTTGTTGTAAAGCTTATGCTTTACGCTGTCCTCGATTGCAACAACAACTGTTTTGTCCATCTTGTTGCTGACAACTCTGCCGACAGTGGTCTTTCTCATATTTCTATCGCTCATTTTTTCGTCCTCCCTTATGCTTCTTTAGTATCAAGCTCGATCTGACGAAGAACGGTAGAAACTCTTGCGATGTCCTTCTTTACAGCGCTGATGCGCATGGGGTTTTCAAGCTGATTGATAGCAAGCTGGAATCGAAGGTTAAAAAGCTCCTCCTTGAGGTCAGCAAGCTTCTTATTAAGATCATCGACAGATAATTTTTTGAGTTCTGTTGCTGTCATTACTGCTCAACCTCCTGATCTGCTTTTTTAACAAATTTGCACTTGATGGGAAGCTTGTTTGCTGCGAGACGCATAGCCTCACGAGCGATCTTCTCATCAACGCCGGCAAGCTCAAACATAACTCTGCCGGGCTTTACTACAGCTACCCAGTACTCGGGTGAACCTTTACCGGAACCCATTCGGGTCTCAGCGGGCTTAGCTGTTACGGGCTTATCGGGGAAAATCTTGATCCAAACCTTACCGAATCTCTTGCAGTAACGGTTGATTGCGATACGAGCTGCCTCGATCTGGTTTGATGTGATCCATGAGGGCTCTAATGCCTGAAGACCATACTCACCGTAAGTAACTGTGTTACCTCTATAAGCCTTACCGGTCATACGACCTCTGTGTACTCTTCTGTACTTTACTCTCTTGGGCATCAGCATTATTTATTGCCCCCTTCCCTGCGGTTTCTTCTGGGACGGTCGGAACGTCTGTTGTTAGCGTTAGCAACAAGAACCTCGCCCTTATACAGCCATACCTTTACGCCGATCTTGCCGTATGTGGTATTAGCCTCTGCGAAGCCGTAATCAATGTCGGCACGCAGTGTCTGCAGCGGGATTGTACCCTCATGATAGCTCTCTGCACGTGCGATCTCAGCACCGCCGAGACGGCCTGAACACTGAGTCTTGATACCTCTTGCGCCGATTCTCATAGCACGGCCGATAGCCTGCTTCATAGCACGACGATAAGAGATTCTCTTCTCCAGCTGCTGTGCAATGCTCTCAGCAACCAGCTGAGCGTTAACATCGGGGATCTTTACCTCAACGATGTTGATTGTGCAGGGCTTGCCGCCGAGCATCTTCTCGCACTGGAGTCTGAGCTTCTCGATCTCTGCTCCGCCCTTACCAATGATCATGCCGGGCTTTGCACAGTGAATGTGAATTCTAACCTTCTTGCCATCGCGCTCGATCTCGATCTTAGCGATGCCTGCAGCGTAGAGCTGCTTCTTCAGTTCCTTGCGGAGGTTATAGTCCTCAACAAGTGTGTCACCGAAGTCTTTCTTATTTGCGAACCAGCGTGAATCCCAGTCCTTAATAACGCCAACACGTAAGCCGTGAGGATTAACTTTCTGACCCATGACTATTTACCTCCTTCTTAGTTTTCTCTCTCTTTGAGAATCAGTGTGATGTGGGAAGTCTTCTTATCAATTCTGAAGGCTCTGCCCTGTGCACGGGGACGGATTCTCTTGAGAGTGGGACCCTGGCTAACGCTGCAAGCTGCAACGTAGAGCTTTGATGTGTCCATATCGTGATTGTTCTCTGCATTTGCCACTGCAGACTTGAGAAGCTTCAGAAGAGGCTCACAAGCTGCCTTGGGAGTATGCTCGAGAATTGCCTTAGCAAGTTTTACATCCTTACCTCTGATAAGATCGAGAACGATGCAAACCTTACGGGGCGAAATACGGACATAATTAAGATATGCCTTTGCTTCCATTTGGTATACTCTCCTTCCGCTTATCTGGATGTTTTGGAACCGGCGTGACCTCTGAAGGTTCTTGTGGGAGCAAACTCACCGAGCTTGTGACCAACCATATCTTCAGTTACATATACCGGAACATGCTTGCGTCCATCGTGGACTGCAAATGTGTGACCTACAAAATCAGGGAAAATTGTAGAGCTTCTGGACCAAGTCTTGAGAATTCTCTTCTCGCCGGAAGCGTTCATTTCCTTAACCCTTTTGAGCAGTACAGGCTGAACAAAAGGACCCTTTTTCATGCTTCTACTCATTATTTAAGCTCCTTTCTACGCCTTACTTACCGTTTCTGCGCTTCACGATATACTTATCGGAGCGGTTGTGAGTCTTTCTGGTCTTATAACCCAGAGCAGGCTTACCCCAGGGGGTAACAGGGCCGGGACGACCAACGGGGGACTTACCCTCACCACCACCGTGGGGGTGATCGCAGGGGTTCATTACAGAACCACGAACTGTGGGTCTCCAACCCATGTTTCTCTTTCTACCGGCGGAACCGATCTTAACGTTCTCGTGGTCGGTGTTACCAACCTGACCGATTGTAGCCATGCAAGCTGCAGGAACCTTTCTGAGCTCACCGGAGGGGAGTCTCAGCAGTGCCATGCCGTCTTCCTTAGCCATAAGCTGAGCCATGTTACCTGCTGCACGAGCGAACTGAGCGCCGCGGCCGGGATAAAGCTCAACGTTGTGGATAAATGTACCTGTGGGGATAGAGGACAGGGGCAGTGCGTTACCAACCTTGATATCAGCATCCTTGCCGGAAACTACTGTGTCGCCTACCTTCAGGCCCTCGGGAGCGATGATGTATGCCTTCTCTCCGTCGGGATACTGTACCAGTGCGATGAAAGCGGAACGGTTAGGATCGTACTCCAGGGTCATTACCTGACCGGGAACGTCGAACTTCTGACGCTTGAAATCGATGATACGGTACTTTCTTCTGTTACCGCCGCCTCTGTGACGAACGGTGATTCTACCATAGCTGTTGCGACCGGAATTCTTCTTCAGCGGTGCAAGCAGGCTCTTCTCAGGCTCTACCTTACTAAGGATAGAGTAATCTGTAACCGACATGTTACGACGAGCGTTTGTTGTCGGCTTAAAAACTTTAATAGCCATTTGTTTCACACTCCTCATGATGGCTTTGCGGGGAAATGGCCTCCCCATACATTCTGCCTGTATTTAATATAGTATAGAATATATTAGTCTGACAGGCTTACATCATGCCTTCAAAAAATTCGATGTTTTTGCTGTCTGCTGTCAGGGTAACAACTGCCTTCTTCCAGCTTCTTGTGTAGCCTTCGGATCTACCCTGTCTGCGGTAGTGACCGCGAACGTGCAGTGTATTAACCTTTGCGACCTTTACCTTGAAGATCTCCTCAACTGCTTTTGCAATCTCAATCTTGCCGGCAGTCTTTGCTACCTCAAAAGTGTACTTCTTCTCAGTAGCACCGATCATGCTCTTCTCTGTGATGATAGGTCTGATGATAATGTCATGAGAAATCATGCGTACACCTCCTCAATCTTAGCAACTGCGTCCTTGAGGATAACTACCTTGTCAGCACCAAGCAGGTCATATACATTAATAGTGTTTACCTGAGCGGTCTTAACACCATCGATGTTAGCTGCGGACTTGATAACGAAGTTGTTAACCTCGGGAAGAACGATCAGAGCCTTCTTGTCAGCGCCAACAGCCTTGAGCATATCAGCAACTGTCTTTGTCTTGTACTCTGTCATGTTGAGTGCGTCGAGGATGATGATCTCCTCTGCTGCACACTTGGAAGAAAGAGCGGACTTCATAGCCAGTCTTCTTACCTTCTTATTAACTGTGAAGCGATAGCTTCTGGGCTTCGGTGCAAATGCAACGCCGCCGTGAGTCCACTGGGGAGCTCTTGTTGAACCCTGACGAGCACGGCCTGTGCCCTTCTGTCTCCAGGGCTTCTTGCCGCCGCCGGAAACTTCGGATCTTGTGAGAGCGGACTGTGTGCCCTGTCTCTGGTTAGCCAGGTAGTTAACTACCATGTGGTGCATAACAGCCTCGTTGGGCTCTATACCGAAAATAGCATCGGAGAGGTCGATTGTGCCAACCTTCTTACCTGCCATATCTAAAACTGCTACATTAGGCATTGATTACTCCTCCTCCCTTATTTGATGTCTCTGACAACAACGTAACCGCCGTTGGCACCGGGGATGGCACCCTTGATAGCGATGAGGTTGTTCTCAGCGTCAACCTTAACTACTGTGAGGTTCTTGACAGTAACCTTCTCTGCGCCCAGGTGGCCTGCCATCTTCTTGCCCTTCCATACTCTGGAGGGAGAAGAACAAGCACCCATTGAACCGCCGTGGCGAGCAACAGGACCTGAACCGTGGGTTTCCTTCAGACGGCCGAAGTTCCAGCGCTTGATAACGCCTGCGTAACCCTTACCCTTGCTGGTACCAGTTACGTCAACCTTCATGCCTGCCTCAAATACGTCAGCCTTAACGATGTCGCCTACGTTGTAAGCGTCGATGTCGTCAAAGCGGAACTCCTTGAGAACCTTCTTGGGGGCAACGTCTGCCTTCTTGAAATGACCCTGCATGGGCTTTGTGACCTTGTTAGCCTTCACATCGCCGAAGCCGAGCTGGATAGCACAGTAGCCGTCAGACTCGACAGTTTTCTTCATAGAGACAACGCAGGGGCCTGCCTCTACAACAGTTACGGGAACTACATTTCCCTTCTCGTCAAAGATCTGTGTCATACCGATCTTCTTGCCGATTAATGCTTTCTGCATTTTTATTTCCTCCTTTTAAGGTTATTGGTCGGCGGCGATGTAGTCATCCACCGACTTGACCCTGTCTGCTTGTAGGTTGATAACCCAGCCTCAAATTCTCTTCCCGAAGGATCAGAACTTGATCTCGATCTCAACGCCGGCAGGGAGCTCCAGATTTGTAAGAGCGTCAACAGTTTTGTTTGAGGGTCTGAGTATATCGATCAGACGCTTGTGAGTTCTCATCTCGAACTGCTCGCGGCTGTCCTTATACTTGTGGACCGCACGGAGAATTGTGACAACCTGCTTCTCTGTAGGAAGGGGAACAGGACCGGAAACTCTGGCACCTGTACGCTTAGCTGTCTGCACGATTCTCTCTGCTGACTGATCAACCAGCTGGTGATCGTAACCCTTAAGTCTGATTCTGATTTTTTCCTTGACTGCCATAAAAACGCCTCCTTGATAATTTTAGTTGGCGGGCTAGCTTGCCTGCCAGGGCTCGACTCTTCATTACACACAGCCGGGTGTTTCCACCCCCTGCATTAAAAAAGCCGATTAACTTTTCTGTTAACCGGGAAGTCCTGGAAAGCAAAATTTGCACAGCTCGGGCATAGCAACCCCTTTGTCCGTTTTGTGCATTCTCAATTTTCTTTCGCCCGGTTTGAAATCGGACATACTCCACGGAAAAACCGGCTGTTCGCCGCAACCTCCCGCTTCATCGCATATCATTTATTGCAGTCACGCAGGGCTAATTATAATATATATATAAGGCAAAATCAAGAGTTTTCAGGGATTTTTCTGCCCTTTTTCTTTGTAGAATTTTAGAGAATTTTACTCTGAAATTTTGTTAAAATTGCACAACACAAAATTTTGTTATTTTTCTCTGATCCACCCTATATCTTGTGGTTAATCCTTGCTGTTGCACTAATCTCTTATAAATTTATTTTCCGAGTCTGCCTGTGCTATCTGTTCTTTCTATATATTTTCCGATTATTTTTTTGAGAAAAACCTGTTTTTGAGAGAAAACACACCTGCTTTCCCCCCGATAATCCTGTGTAAACAAGAAAAAGTCTCCCTGCGCAATCACGCAGAGAGACTCTGAATCCGCTATTTATTATTCTTCGCTGTTCAGCCTGCCACAACTCCACCTATGGGCAAACCTGTCTCAATGCCTGCAATCCACTTCTGAATAGCGGTTGCATCCTTGATATTTACGTCGCCGTTCAGATCAGCATCGGCAACTTCCTCGCCAACCTTGCTAAGTTCTGTAAGACCTGCTATGTGCTTCTGGATAGCAGTTGCGTCCTTGATGTTCACTGTACCGTTTACATCGGCATCTCCCAGAAGATTTTCTCCGGGCGCAGGCTCAAACACCATATCATCAACGGGCACAAATACATACTCATCCAGGAACCAGTAATTATATCCTATTACTTCATCTTTATCGTCATACACAGGCTCAATAGCATAGTCTGTGTGGCCGTTGACTGTCTTTACGCGACCAAAAACAAAATCCATAGGCTCCCAATAATCCATAACGTCAAATTCAAAGGTCTCCTTGGTGCCATCCATGTATTCCACTTCAATGATGGTACCCTCTCCTGTGGGTGTGGCCTTAATGACATTCATTTCCTTTACGCGTCTCATACGGGTAAAGACGAAATCATAGACGCGCTCCTCAACCCCAAAGCAGGATACTGCATAGTAAGGCTCATCCATCTCGTCATACCAGAAGTATATTTTGAGCTCATACTCATCAATATTCAGAGTGTACTCATCAGAATATGCATCATATACAAGGTCGTCGTCACTGATAGTCTCCTTGATGGTGGTGCCGTCCAGCAGGGTGATTGCAATCTCAGCGCCATCCCACAGGGGCTGATAAATCTCCTCGTACTCTATCTTGTCGGGGAGCTTTGTAACCTCAATGTCCCTGATGGGCACAGCAACAACATCAACAGGCACCTGAATCTCGTGTCCCATGTATGTGGCATAGAAGAAGTTGTCCTCTCCTACTCCCCAGGGATCCGCCTCCTGCGTATCGTATGTATCAATACCGCATCCGTACTCATCACAGAAGAACATAACCTGCTCGGTTACGCTGGTGCCGTCCTTGTAGTGAACTGTAACGGTATCATCCTCATCAAAAAGATACATATAGTAGTATGTTCCGCTTTCCTCATCCTCGTATCCGCCGTAGTTCTCGTACATAACAAATTCGGCGTTGATCTCAAAGCTCTCTACGGGATTGTCAAGAACAGTATACTCTACAAGCATTCCAACATCATCAAGACTGATTTTAAGGAAGGCCTTGCCGTCTACTTCCAGAATATTTCCTTCCTCATTACAGAGGAACTCTGTCTCTACATAGCTGCCTGCTATATCTCCGTATGAGTCGTAGTCCCAATACACCTTGCTGCCGTCAGAAAGCTCAAACTCAACAAGAAGATCTGATATATTGGCTGTCTCAAATTCTGCGCCTCGGACGCAGGTATTCTCTGCGGTTTCATAGAGCTTTGCATCTACTGCGTATACAGCCTCCTCAACACAGAGGGTCACGGGAAGTTCCTTGCCTTCCTCATAGTCATACATATATATCTGGAGATAGTAGGTCTCGTCTGCCTTAAGCTTTCCCTTAAGATACAGGTTCAAATCATCATCAGTGTCGTCACTGTAGCAGATATCATTATAATCGCTGTCCAGAAGATCACCATATGTATCATAGTCCCCTGTAGTATAGAAACCATACCAGCCGTCGTGTTCAGGCACAAACTCTACAGTAACGCCGTCTTCGCCTATCTCCAGCTGATATTCATCGATGACCTCATATCTCTCCTGCGCAGAAGCCATAAGGGGCACAGAAGAAAGCAGAAGAAATACTGCAAGCAATACTGACAAAAATCTTGTTGTTTTTTTCATAAAGAAAAACCTCCTTTTTCACCACTGTGGGTGATTTTTTTATAGATACTCTTTCCCAAAACATTCCGCAAAGAAAGAGCATATTCCCTTTATTGCATCTGAGATTATCAGTACTTTTTGACAACCTCACCCTGCTTCTTGTAGATGGAATCCTCCTCTACATAACCACGGACGAAGGACAGAGGATAGACGTTGGTGCGTCTGCCTATGACAGAGCCGGGGTTCATGACTGTGTTGCAGCCTACATCGCCAAAGTCTCCTACCATGGCGCCGAACTTCTTGACACCTGTCTCGACCTTCTCTCCTCTGAAGTTAACTGTTACAAGGGACTTGTCAGCCTTCAGATTAGAGGCGATAACTCCCGCACCTGTGTGAGCCTTGTAGCCGTAGATGCTGTCACCCACATAGTTGTAGTGAGGAGCCTGAACCCCGTCAAAGAGCACACAGTTCTTCAGCTCTGTGGAGTTGCCCACAACCGCACCCTTGCCTACGATGGCGTTGCCGCGGATGAAGGCACAGTGGCGGATCTCTGCCTCCTCGTCAATAATGAGGGGACCGGTCAGAGAAGCAGTGGGTGCCACCTTGGCACTCTTTGCAACCCATATATTCTCCCCTATTCTGTCAAATTTATCACAGGGCAGAGTCGCACCAAGCTCCAGAATATAGGCCGAGATCTTGGGCAACAGCTGCCAGGGGTAGTCCTCTGACTCAAACAGCTCTCTTGCGATAGTCTTTGAAAAATCGAAAAGGCTGTCAGATCTTAATTCTTTCATACTGAACCTCCGTAATATTTATACAAGATACATCAGGCAGACTGTCTTCTGCCGATGGACTGAATCCTCCTGTCCAGGTCGCATTTTCTGAACACAAAAGCAACCAGAAACGCCACCGTCAGTCCCAGCACCATTCCTGCCAGAACATCCGTGGGATAATGGACGAAAAGATACATACGCGAAAGCCCCACAAGCAGCGCCACACACAGAGCGGGAATGCCCAGCTTCTTATTATAGGCAAAGATAGCCCCCGCCGCCGCAAAAGAGGAGCCTGTGTGACCTGAGGGGAAGCTGTAGGAGGAAGGTCTGTGGATTGCAAGCAGCACGTCAGTGTCGATGTTGCAAGGACGCACACGACAGAAAATATTCTTGAGTCCGAACTCACCCATCAGAAGCACTATGCCCATGGAAACAATAACCATAACCCCTGCGGTACGAGTCTTGCGGAATATGAGCAGCGCCGCCGCCACAACAAACCAGAAAATACCACCCTCAAAGGATATACTCAGGAATCTGCACACAGCATCCAGAAACTCCGAGCGGAGATTCTCCTGAATCCAATAGAGCACAGAAAAATCAAAATTGGTTATAGCCTCAATCACAGACAAAACTTCCTCTCCTTATATATATGCATATTATACCACAAAACTCCCACAGTAGCAATAAACACAGCGGTTATTTTCTTAAAATTTATACATATTATATTATTGACAAAGCCGTTTCAGCTTGGTATAATAACTTTTGCTTGATTAGCTGAGGGCCATTAGCTCAGTTGGTTAGAGCAACCGGCTCATAACCGGTTGGTCCGGGGTTCGAGTCCCTGATGGCCCACCATATCAAAAGGCAGTAACACCAAATGGTGTTACTGCCTTTTGATTTATCCGTGTAGTGGCGACATCAGGGACTCGAAGGCGACCGTGCCAAGGTTTAAGCGTCAGCGAAAACCGCAGGCAAAAATGATTCGGGGAATCATTTTTAGGGAGAGCGTTGATGCTGTTTTGATTTATTACACATCCCATCAAGCGAGGTAGCTCTCACCCTCCAAATGAAACATACTGATGGCCTTTTGATTTATCCGTGTAGTGGCGACATCAGGGACTCGAAGGCG
>JAFTHZ010000018.1 GCA_017457155.1 Ruminococcus sp. | reverse complement strand
TCAAAGGGTCTGAACATCATGGATTTCTGCAAGCAGTTCAATGCCCGTACGCAGGAAAGCGCAGGTAAGGTATTGCCAGTAGTGATCACAGTCTACAGTGACAAGTCTTTTACATTCGTTGTAAAGCAGCCACCTGTAGCAGTACAGCTCAAAGAGGCTGCAAAGATCTCTGCCGGATCTGCTGAGCCAAACAGAAAGAAAGTAGGTACAGTGACCTGGGAGCAGGTTAAGGCAATCGCTGAGACTAAGATGCCTGACATGAACTGCTTCACACTCAAGTCAGCTATGACAATGGTAGCAGGTACCGCAAGAAGCATGGGTATCAAAGTAGAAGGAGAATTTCCTGAACTCTAAAAATCACAAGCAAAATGGGTAAACTTACAAAGAATCAGAAAGCTGTAGTCGCAAAATACGATGCAGCAAAAGAATATAAGCTTGCTGAGGCTTGTGAGCTCGTTAAGGAGATCACTTATACAAAGTTTGATGCATCAGTAGAGCTTCATGTAAACCTCGGTGTTGACCCTCGTAAGGCAAACCAGATGGTTCGTGGCGTCGTAACTCTTCCTCACGGAACAGGTAAGACCACCAGAGTACTCGTTCTTTGTACTCCTGACAAGGAGAACGAAGCTAAGGAGGCTGGTGCAGACTACGTAGGTCTTGACGAGTACATCGAGAAGATCAAGGGTGGCTGGACAGATGTTGACGTTATCATCTGTACCCCATCAGTAATGGCTAAAGTCGGTATTATCGGTAGAATCCTCGGTCCAAGAGGCCTCATGCCAAACCCTAAGACCGGTACTGTAACTATGGAAGTAGGAAAGGCAGTAAAAGAGGTTAAGGCTGGTAAGATTGACTTCAAGGTTGACAAGACTGGTATTGTTCACGCTGCTATCGGAAAGGTATCATTCACTGGTACTCAGATTTACGAGAACGCAAAGGAACTTATCTCTGCAATCATTAAGCTTAAGCCACAGACTCTTAAGGGAACATATATGAAGGCTGTTGCAGTCTGCTCTACTATGAGCCCTGGTATCAAGGTAGATGTTAAATCAGTAGAATAATCGTGCTGTAAATTTAGAACGTTATGAGAAAGGAAGAAAAACTCGATATTATTAACGCGATATCAGCACAGTTGGAGGAGACTCCAAATTTCTACATCGCTGACATCGCCGGACTTAACGCTGAGAAGACCTCTGCACTCCGCAGAGCATGCTTCGAGGCAGGTGTAAAGCTCGTAGTAGTTAAGAACACACTTCTTACTAAAGTTCTCGAAGCTTCTGAGAATGAGGAGATGAAGAATCTCATCCCTGTACTTGCAGGCCCGACTGCAGTTATGTATACTGTAGCTCCAAACGCTCCTGCCAAGGTAATCAAGAAGTTCCATGAGAGCGGTAACGAGAAGCCGGTACTTAAGGGCGCATTTGTACAGGATTGGCCTGCATTCATCGGTGCTGACAAGCTTGATAACCTCTTCGCTATCAAGTCTCGTGAGGAGATGATCGGAGATATCATCGGACTCCTCCAGTCACCTATGCGCAATGTACTTTCTGCTCTTGAGAACAAGGACAAGAAAGAAGAGAATGCTGAGACAGCAGCAGAATAATTTAAGAGATCAAAAAAAACAATATTTAAATAAATACAATTATGGCAGACATTAAAGCACTTGCAGAAGAGTTGGTAAACCTTACTGTAAAAGACGTACAGGAGCTTGCACAGATCCTCAAGGAAGAGTACGGAATCGAGCCAGCAGCTGCAGCAGTAGTTGCAGTAGCAGGTCCAGCAGCAGGCGCTGCTGAGGCAGAGCAGACAGAGTTCGACGTTATCCTCGTATCACCAGGAGCAGCTAAACTTGGAGTAGTTAAAGCTGTTAAGGAGGCTACAGGACTCGGACTTAAGGAGTCTAAGGAGATCGTTGACAAGGCTCCAGTAGCTGTTAAGGAGAAAGTTTCTAAGGCTGAGGCTGAGGCACTCAAGGCAGCCCTCGAAGAGGCAGGAGCAGAAGTTGAGATTAAATAACTTCATCCCCTTCCCCTCAGATGGGAAAAAAGTCAGGTTTAGGGCCAAATAGGCTCTAAACCTTTTTGTCGTAATAAAGTTTTTCTCTATATACAGACAGAAAACATGTCAAAAAAGACTAACAATCAGCGAATTTCATTCGCTTCATCAAAAATCCTTCTTGAGTACCCGGACCTTCTCGAGGTGCAGCTGAAGTCGTTCCAGGACTTCTTCCAGCTTGACACTACTCCTGTGAACAGGACGAACGAGGGTCGGTACCAGGTAGTCCAGGAGATATTCCCGATCGACGACACCAGAAACAGCTACAGGCTGGAGTTCATCGACTATTTCATCGATCCTCCGCAGTACTCTATCGACGAGTGTCTCGACCGAGGACTTACTTACAACGTGCCTCTGAAGGCGAAGCTCCGCCTCTCGTGCAACGATCCTGAGCACGAGGACTTTGACACCAAAGTACAGGATGTATACCTCGGAAACATCCCATACATGACTCCGGGCGGTACATTCATCATCAACGGATCAGAGAGAATCATCGTGTCACAGCTCCACCGTTCACCGGGCGTATTCTTCGGACAGAGCCTCCACGCGAACGGCACCAAGCTGTATTCGGCACGTATCATCCCGTTCAAGGGATCATGGATCGAGTTTGCTACCGACATCAACAATGTCATGTATGCATACATCGACCGCAAGAAGAAGCTGCCTGTAACTACCCTCCT
>JAFTHZ010000017.1 GCA_017457155.1 Ruminococcus sp. | reverse complement strand
TTTTCATTTGAAAATCCTCCGTTTGTTTTCTTTGAAGTCGACTGGCAGGTCACTTCAATTCTATCACAAGCGGAGATTTTTGTTTATCGGTTAACCTTTTTGGAACCACGCGACTATCGCGTGGTTTTCGTTATACAAAAACACGGAGCCGAAAAATCTCGACTCCGCGCATTCTTTCATGTTTATTTTATCAGTAACAAGCCCTGAGGATTTCGTACATCTCGTCCTGAGAGACCACCTTGTATCCGCCGCCGGGCTCGATGGAATATGCAATGTCTCTAAGCATTTCTTCAGTGGCTCCCAGCTCACGCAGGGTTGTGGGGATACCCAGCTCCACGATAAAGTCTCCCAGACGGTCTATACCCTCCAGAGCGACCTGATCCTTGGTTTTTCCCTGTGAGTCTACTCCCCACACATTCTCTGCAAACCGTACAAATTTGTCTATTCCGTATTTGTAAATGTGTCTGTAGTAGGGAATGGATACCACCGCAAGTCCCACTCCGTGAGGACAATCGGTATATGCGCCTATCTGGTGCTCAATACCATGCACCTGCCAGTCCTGAGTTTTGGACACACCGGCAATCTTGTTGAGAGCAAGGGTTGCACACCACATTATGTTACTACGTGCATCGTAGTCTGTGGGACTCTCCAGCGCGACACGAGTACTGTCTATAAGGGCCTTCATTATCCCCTCTATAACATAGTCAGAGGTGTTGTTGTCATCTCCCGAGAAATACTGCTCCATAAGGTGAGAGAAAATATCGAACACTCCGCTGACCATCTGAATCTTCGGCACGGAATAGGTAAACTCGGGATTGAGAATAGAGAATCTGGGATTGACCTCAGGGGTAAAGACACGGCCTTCCTTGATCATCTTCTCCTCGTGGGTAATAACAGACCCTGCGTTCATCTCAGATGCGGTTCCTGTCATTGTCAGGATAGAGGCAACAGGCACCACCCTGTTCTCCAGAGGTTTGAAATCAACCCAGTACTTCTGCCACGGGTCACCCTCACAGTATGCAGATACTGAGATAGCCTTGGAGCAATCGATTACCGAACCGCCGCCCACAGCAAGAATCAGGTCGATGTTGTTCTCCCTGACAAGTCGGGCACCCTCCATCATCTGATTATAGGTGGGATTGCTCTTGATGCCTGCAAGCTCTGTCACATTCTTCCCTGTATTTCTCAGGGCTTTTATAACCTTGTCATAGAGACCGATCTTTTTGATAGACGCCTTGCCGTAAACCAGCAGAACGTTGTCTCCAAAGTTTCCAAGCTCCGCCTCAAGATTATCCATGGCATTTCTGCCAAAATATATCTTTGTGGGATTGTAAAAAGTAAAATCATATCTCAATGTAAAAACCTCCAATCTTTCTTTCATTATATATCCCCGTGGCAAAAATCTCAAGAAAAAACAGTAAATATAAAATAGGAACAATTCAAAAAGTTCTTATATTTTGTCAAAATTCTATTGCACACAAACTCCCTGCTGTGCTATACTGAAACTACCAAAAACAGCATCCGCTTTACGAGATGCTGATTTATGAGGAGGAAATATTAATGAAGAAAAGAATTCTCAGCGTTATTCTTGCTTCTCTGATGCTTCTTGTGATGCTCCCCACAGCATCCGCATCTGCTGCAACCTACTATGATCTGTGGGTTGGCGGAGTTCAGGTAACAAGCGATAATGCAGACAACGTTCTGGGTGACGGCACAGTTTCTTTTGACGAAGAAACCTACACCCTGATTCTTGACAACGCAGATATCACAGGACTCTATGATATGGAAAGTTATGGTATCATCTCATTTGACATGGTTCTTTCCATCATACTGTATGGTGACAACACCATCACCACCCCTGACGGATGTGAATACTCTGCAGGAATTGAGGTTAACGCCGGAGATCTCTATATCTATGGGGGCGAAGAAGACGCCACCCTCACCATCAACTGTGGCGACACTATAACCGACAGCACAGCTATCGCTGCCTACGGAGAGTATGATGAATACTACGATGAAGTGTTCGGCTACATCTTCATCGATGATGCAAATGTCACCGCCATCTCCGGATCAGCAGACTACACCTACGGCATGTACGGTACCAGTATAGTTGTTGATTATGGCTCAACCGTCACTGCAACCGCTGCAAACGCAAATTACTCCAGCTATGGTCTGTACACTTCTGCACAGGAAGTCTATGATGCAGAGCTCGACGAGTATTATTATTTAGGCGGTTCCCTCTCTGTATACGAAGACTGCACTCTCACCGCAACAAGCGGAGATGCGGAATATTACTCCTATGGTGTCTGTGCAGATAACGATATCTGGTGTAGTGGAACTCTCACAGCAAAATCAGGTGATGTTAATATACTTGACGAAACAACCGAGTCTATTGCAATGTATGCAAGCTACCTCGGTCAGAGCAACGGTACTGTCAAAGCAACCGCAGGCTATGGATACATCAGCGGCGGTGTCTGTCTGGGCGAAGCCAGCACAATTGAGTCCGGAAAGCTCAGTGCCACCTCAGGGGAGGGATCTGACGTCTACGGAATTCGCTGTGTGGAAGGTCTGTACATTACTGATGCCACCGTCAACGCTTCAGCTGCTGACAGCACCTACTCAAGTGTAGGCATCGTTGTTCTGGCTGACTCCTACTTTGACGAAGAAACAGGCGAGTACTATACTTACGGCGGATCACTTACTATCGAGGGTAATTCCGAGGTCACTGCTACTTCAGGTAACGCAGTCTCATACTCCGACGCAATCATTGCTACAAGCTATGAACAGTCCGGCGGTTTTGTAACTGCAACTGCAGGTAATGTCAATCCTCCCGCAGATGAGCTGGAGTACAGCGACTCCACCGCACTGTGGACAGGCGATTTTGCTGAGTTCAACGGCGGCACCTTCACAGCAAAGGCCTCTGACCTCAATGGTGTCCCCTGTTATGCAGTAAGCACCTACAGCGGTGTGAATCTGGCCGATAATATGGACATCCTCGGTTCATATACCATTACCCCCTATTCCATCGCTCCCACCGACGCTTCCAAGCCCGTTATCATCACCGATGGCGTTGCACCTGACAAGGGTCTGCTGGGTGATGTAAACCAGGACGGAGAGGTAAACGTAAGAGATGCCACTGCTATCCAGAAGCATCTGGCAAGCATCATTACCCTGTCCGATGAAGGTCTTGCAGTTGCAGACTATGACGGCAACGGCACTATTAACGTAAAGGACGCTACCGCTATCCAGAAGCATCTGGCAGGTATCATCTGATAAAAAAGATTCATAATAACAAAGGCAGGTGCTGTGAAAACCACAGCACCTGCTATTTTTATGTCTTTTTATTTATCAGAGAAGTTTTATTCCGTTTTCTTTGCATTTTGCCACTGTGTCCTCATCCCACAGCGAGGACTGAACCTCGCCGATGTGTGCACAGCCCAGCAGAAGCATACAGAGTCTTGACTGTCCGATTCCGCCGCCAATCGTCAGGGGAAGCTCCCCGCCAAGAAGCATTTTGTGATAGTGCTGGGATCTTCTGCCTTCGCAGCCCGCCTTGCGAAGCTGCTCCTCCAGACTCTCCTTGTTGACACGGATTCCCATGGAAGAAAGCTCGAAGGCACATCCGAGAACATCGTTCCACACAAGGATATCTCCGTTGAGTTGCCAGTCGTCATAGTCAGGAGCTCTGTTTCCGTGAGGCACACCGGATCTGAGTTTGTCACCGATCTTCATAACAAATACTGTCTTATGCTCCTTGGTGAAGGCATGCTCTCTCTCAACAGGAGCAAGCTCAGGATACAGGTCCTCCAGCTCCTGTGATGTGATGAAAACCACATCGCGGGAAATCTCTGTGGTGAGTACCGGAAACTTCTTCTTCAGTTTTTCGTTCACGTTACAGACCGCATTCACAATCTTAGTCACAACGGACTTCAGGTATTCCTCTGTGCGATCCTCCTCGGTGATTATCTTCTCCCAGTCCCACTGGTCAACATAGACAGAATGCATATTGTCCAGCTCTTCGTCTCGTCTTATGGCATTCATATCTGTGATGATTCCCTCGTGAACACCAAATCCATACCGCTTGAGTGCCACACGCTTCCACTTTGCAAGAGAGTGAACGATCTCAGCATTGATGCTGATTGCGGGGATATCAAAGGATACAGGGCGTTCAGTACCGCTCAGGTTATCATTCATACCTGACAGAGACGCAACAAACAAAGGCGCAGAAACACGACGAAGTTCCAGAGACTCAGAAAACTCGTTCTGAAATGCCTGCTTTGCTACATCAATTGCAAGCTGAATATCATGACGATTCAGCTTCGGCTTATATCCCTCAGGTACAAATAAACTGTTCATAAAATCACCTTTCTCCGGAGTCTGTCTACTAAAACTCCGGGACGTTGTAAATAATATCACTTTTTTCTTTCAAAAGCAAGTATTCATCACGGGTTTTGTAAATTGCCATATTTTTTTTTCATCTTATTATTTCCTATGCAATAATATGCCCAACAAAGAAGCTTTTCCGCGCTGCTCAGCTTCTTTCCTTCTGAGAATGGATATAAAGCTGTATACAACATTTGTATTACTTTTGGTTGTACTGTCGGGGAGTTTATGATATAATTATTATAATCTGAAAATTGGAGAGATAATTATGAAGGTATTAATGATAAACGGAAGCCCCAGAGCAAAGGGTAACACCGCCGTAGCTCTTGAGGAAATGAAAAAGGTTTTTGAATCTGAGGGAATCGAGGTTGAGATCCTCCATGTAGGCGGACAGAGCATCCGCGGATGTATCGCCTGCGGCGCTTGTCACGAGATGGGCAAATGTGTCTATGACGACATTGTCAACGACTCCATCAAGAAGTTCGAGGAGTGTGACGGACTGGTTGTAGGCAGCCCTGTATACTATGCCTCCGCCAACGCCACCGTCATGGCATATCTGACAAGACTTTTCTACTCCACCAACTTCAGCAAAACCATGAAGGTCGGTGCCGCAGTAGTTGCCGCTCGCAGAGGCGGTCTGTCCTCTACCTTCGACGAGCTCAATAAATTCTTCACCATCAGCGGTATGCCTGTGGCATCAGGCCAGTACTGGAACAGCATCCACGGCTCCAAGCCCGGCGAAGCAGAGCAGGACGAAGAGGGACTGCAGATTATGCGTACTCTGGCAAAGAATATGACCTTCCTTATGAAGAGCATCGCCCTGGGCAAAGAAAAATTCGGCATCCCCGAGAAGGAAGCCACAGTCCGCACCAACTTCATACATTGATCTTATTTTGCAAAAAATACACTTATTTATCACAAAAGGCACCTGAAAATCTCAGGTGCCTTTGTTATTTATCAGATGTTTTAGGGATTATCAATAAATGTTATCAAGGAAAGCAGCGCCGATAATACCTGCGTCGTTTCCGAGCATAGCCTTGCAGATAACTGTCTGCTTGGGGTTGTGCTTTGTGTATCTCTCTGCCTCAATGTGAGCGCGCAGAGGAGCAAGCAGAGTCTCTCCCTCGTTAGAAACACCGCCGCCGATGCACAGCACATCAGGCTGGAAGATGTTGATTGCATTAACAAGACCGCATGCAAGGTATCTGATGTACTCGTCAACCACAGCCTTGCCGTTTGCATCGCCGTCGCGCATAGCATCAAAAGCTGTTCTGCCGTTTACCTTGTTGATGTCGCCGTCGCAGAGCTTCAACATATAGGAGTAGTCCAGCTTATCCTTCAGGATGGTCTCCTTTGTCAGGTTGATGAGACCTGTGGCAGATGCGTATGCCTCCCAACAGCCCTTTCTGCCGCAAGCGCACTCCTTGCCGTCCTTGATAATAACCATGTGGCCCATCTCGGCGCCTGCGTAGTTGCTGCCTGAGTAAATCTTTCCGTCTATGATGATACCTGCACCAACGCCTGTGCCGATTGTGATAGCGATGGCGTTGCGGGCACCCTTTGCAGAACCTGCAAGATACTCTCCGTACGCTGCAGCGTTTGCGTCGTTTTCGATGATAACCTTCTTGCCCAGTCTCTCCTCCATCATCTCAACTACATTCCAGTTGTGGAAGAAAAGATTTGCAGAATACTCGATGATACCTGTCTCGGGATTAACCGCGCCGGGCACGCCGATTCCGATGGACTCGATGTCATCCATCTTGAGTTTTGCCCTCTTCACAGCAGCCTTAGCTACCTCTGCCATGCTGTCGCAAACCTCAGACTCAGGTCTGGGGACATTTGTGGGGCAGTCTGCCTTGGCAACAATGTTGAAATCCTTGTCTACTACACCTGCGACGATATTGGTACCGCCCAGATCGATTCCCAGCTTATACACTAAAAAACATCCTTTCTTATGCCGATTTGTACCAAAAACTCCTCGGCTGAGTTTTTATATCCACAACAAATTATATCATAAAGAATTACCTTATAAAAGGGGTATTTTCATTTTTAGCCTATGGTTTGAAAAAATAATTCTGCGATTTTGAAAAATAGCAAAAGAGTATTTTGGAGTAAAGTGGAGCTTTTTTGAGATTTTGAGAGATTGTTACATAGTAGATTAAAATATTTGAGAAAAAGTGTTGACTTTAGTTTTTCGCTATGTTATTATACTTTGGCAGTAAAAAAGATTTATTTTTATAGGAGGCATCGCTATGTCAACTTTTATGGCAAAAAAAGGCGAGGTTGAGCGCAAGTGGTATGTGATTGACGCTGCCGGCAAGCCCCTGGGTAAAGTAGCTGTTGAGGCTGCTAAGCTCCTCAGAGGTAAGCACAAGGTTACATTCACACCCCACGTTGATTGCGGCGACCATGTTGTTATCATCAATTGCAAGGACGCTGTTCTTACAGGTCACAAGCTCGAGCAGAAGAAGTGGCAGAGACACACAGGCTACGTTGGCCACCTGAAGGAGACAGACTACAAGACACTTATGGCTACCAGACCTGAGAAGGCAATGGAGCTTGCTGTCAAGGGTATGATCCCCTCTAACTCTCTCGGCAGAGCACAGATGCTCCGTCTGCGTCTTTTCGCAGGTTGTGAGCACAAGCATCAGGCACAGCAGCCCGAAGCTTGGGAAATGTAAGGAAGGAGGCAAAACATAATGTACGATAAGGCACCTTATTTCTACGGCACAGGTAGAAGAAAGAGCTCCGTAGCAAGAGTTCGTCTCTACCAGGGTACAGGTAAAATCACCATCAACGATCGTGACATCGACGATTACTTCGGTCTCGAGACACTGAAGCTCATCGTTCGTCAGCCTCTGGAGCTTACAGAGACAGGCGAGAAGTTCGATGTTGTCTGCAGAGTTGCAGGCGGCGGCGTTACAGGTCAGGCTGGCGCAATCCGTCACGGAATCTCCAGAGCACTGCTTCAGTATGACAGCGAGGCTCTCAGAGCTACTCTGAAGAAGGCTGGATTCCTCACTCGTGATCCCAGAATGAAAGAGCGTAAGAAGCCCGGTCTCAAGGGCGCACGTAGAGCTCCCCAGTTCTCCAAGAGATAATCTGTATTATTTCTTACAAAAACAACAAACAATCCCCGAAACCTTTTGGTTTCGGGGATTTTCTTTTGCAGAGAAAGCTGTCTTGTATACAAATTTTTCGATTATACCATTTAGAGCAACGCGATTATTGCGTGGTTTTCGTTATACAACCAAACCCCCGAGCAAATTACTCGGGGGTATTTTTATTATAGTCCGATTCGATTTCTTATATCATTCAGCCACTCACCATTATATTTGAAATAACAGGGGCCATGTACAGAATAACTAACTCCTGAGAGCTTCGCCGCCAAGGAAGAAAGAGAGTAAACTTGTCCTTCGAACTCTACATGCTTACTGTCAACGACTGTACATAAATTATCCGTCGGTCGAGTCGCCGTTCGCCAGAATTGCAACTGCGCCCCAACAGGAATATCGCACATTTCAAAAGAAAACGGAACGGCTCTACTTCTAGTTTCCTCATCAATTTCTTTAGCAATATTCTCTGCATCGATTTCTTCTTCACTTGGTGGTATGAGCTTTAATTTATCAGTACAACAATGAATCTCAGCAATCGCCTCCAATATCGAATATGCATCCTCAGGCTTCATAGCATAGAATTCCCGCACTCGTTTTTGTCCTTTGAAATTTTCTATGGAACGCAAATTTGGATTTAATTTATCTATGATTGAATGAATTTTCAGATCAGATAATCGAGATCCAACTTCATAGGTTGCATAAACTCTAAAAGCAAAAGGTACACACTCACTACGATTCAGCTGTTTTAAACGATTGTCAATGTCATCTGCATATCCTATCTTCACAAACTCAGGAAATGAAGGATTTGTAAGTATATAAATAACACCTTTTTTACTATCCATAACGACCTCCAACATTTGATTTGAGACTTAATTCAAAATAGGTTCGCACGCTTTTCGAACAGAAAAACTCACACGCGCAGCTCAAGCTCTGTGCATATCCATTCTTCGCCAAAGAAAGTATGCATCTTGTCTATCTTAGCAGGGTCCTTCTGAAAACCCAGAGACCTGTAACATCCATAGGCCGCAGGATTATTGGTGAAGACACCCAGTGTAATTCTGCGGGCATCAAGGTGAGAAACAGCGAAGTCAACAGCCAACTTCATCATCTTTTTGCCATATCCCTTTCCTCGGGCACAAGGAGCAAGTATTACAAATCCAATCCTGACAAAATGATGCTCCTTGTCAAATTCCCGCAACAGAAAATGACCCACAGCGCAGCCGTCTTCCTCTGCCACAAAGCGAAACACTCTGTCTCCATGAGAGAGAATCTTCTTATAAAAAGACAGGATATCGTCGGCACAAAGAGGATAATGGTCAAATTGATCCGCGCTCCAAAACCGCATCGTTCTCTCATCTTCTGCCCAGCAGGCTACAGCCTGAGCATCCTTATCAGTAAAATCCCGTAACGAAAGCATAGCTCCTCCGTAAACTTCCCTGACAACATATTGTATCTTTGATAACAGGTGATATATCAATCACACATAGAGACTTTGCCTTCTCCGTTTTTCAGGAGAACACTGTCTCAGTCACTTAATTATTAAAAAGTAAAAATGATGTATGCCAGATACTTCTGAACCTTTGTAGCATCCTTAACAGTAATCACACCGTCACAATCAGCATCTGCAGCCTTGAGCCCCTTTGATTCGAGCTTCCTGAGTCCTGCCTGATACTGCTGAATCCAGGTAGCATCCTTGATAGAGATTTTGCCGTCACCGTTTGCGTCGCCTCTGAGATTAACATTTGCCAACTGCGCTGCACTATCCCACTCACAAATAAATCCCGTAGTCTCATAGCTTGAGGAACTTCCATAGGACGAAACATAATTCGAACCTGCATTCCACCCTTTATCCTCAGAACTATAGAACAAATAATTTAAGCGAGATGTGTCTAAATAACCTTCGATCCAATTGGTATAGGACCAGGCTTCTCCGGTGACCCAGTTCCACTGACCGATAATCCTAACATCTGTGCCGCCTAACCAGTATCTGTCACGATCTGTAGCAAGCTTTTCAACAAACTCTTGTTCTTTACTATCTGTTACGGTAGCCAGATGACCTCCAAGTCGTTTACAATAATCCGATGCATCTGTCCAGTTCAGACCCAGGTTAATGACGGAATAATAATGTCCGTTATGCTCGGCGATGCTCACAGGAGTATCTATATCCCACTCGCAGATATAATGAGTAGGAACTCCATTGTCGCCGAAGGACTGAATATCATCCCAATTATAATACCAGTTATATTGTGAAGAATAGGCTAAACGAAGGAAACTCTGGCTGCCACCCTTGTCATCAGGCTGATCATATCGCCAATTTGTATAGCCCCAGGGTTCGCCTGTGACCCATTCCCAATTTGTGTCAGTAAATTTATATCCACCAAGGAAGTATGTTCCTGTGTGCCTTCCGATATATCCGGCCAGGAACTCCTGCTCAGCCTTAGTCGTAACGGTTGCAAGATGACCTCCCATCTCCTCACAGGCTGCCTTTGCCTCTTTCCACATCATATTGGGTGCATCAACAACAAGATAATAATTACCCCTGAACTCCACAGCCTCGCTGGGAATCATAGAAGTATCAATAGTTGCTGCTTCTGTAACAGATACAGACATAAATGTTACTGAGCACAGCATGACAGCAGTGATAACAATAGAAATAATCTTTTTGAGTTGTTTCATATAATCGCCTCCATAATCCAATAAATATAATACTACAAAAAATATAGTATTACAATAAACATCACAGAAAAACTTGCATCAGACTATGACAGTTAATAGAAAAGAAAAATAGCACAAGCACAAAGATAAACAAAAAAGCTCCGAAGCAATGCTTCGAAGCTCTGAAGGGATGCACCCTGAAAACTGAATAAAGAGTGAAGAAGATGAAAGCATGAGATGGGTAAAGACCAAAGACTGATAACCAAAGGGTTATCTATTGTGGTCAAGCCCTCGACCTATTAGTACTGCCAAGCTGAACATATCACTATGCTTACACACGCAGCCTATCAACCTCGTAGTCTACAAGGGGTCTTACTCGTAAAAACGATGGGATATCTAATCTTGGAGACGGTTTCACGCTTAGATGCTTTCAGCGTTTATCCGATTGCACTTAGCTGCCCAGCTGTGCCACTGGCGTGACAACTG
>JAFTHZ010000016.1 GCA_017457155.1 Ruminococcus sp. | reverse complement strand
GGCACCAACATGCGGATGTAGCTCATCCGGTAGAGCGCCACCTTGCCAAGGTGGAGGTAGCGAGTTCGAGCCTCGTCATCCGCTCCAAAAAGGCGAAGGAAGGCACTTAATTCTTGTTAAGAATTTAAGTGCTTTTTCATTCGGCGTCATAGCCAAGTGGTAAGGCACGAGTCTGCAAAACTCTGATTCCCCGGTTCAAATCCGGGTGACGCCTCCAAAGCCCTTAGACTTTAGTCTAAGGGCTTTTTACTTTTTAAATGCAATTTAAATAATTGGAACTGTATTGATTTGTGGTGTGTTGTGTGTTATGATGGCCTAAAGGAAGTGAAAGTATGAAATATGGTTTTAAAGATTATGCTTATGATGTTTTAAAAGCAGTAAAAAAACCTATGGGTTATAAAGAAATTTGGGAAAAAGGAAAGCAACTTGGATGTGATGTTAAGTTAGGTTCAAAAGGTAAAACACCTTGGGAAAGTTTGGGGGCACAATTATATGTGGATGTAAAAAGCGTCGATTCTAAGTTTTTTCTAATTTCAAAAAAACCTACATTGTTTGCATTAGTTGAATATAAAGATAATTATTCTGATCAAGAGATAAGAAAAATGCAGGAAGCTGAAGAAAACCCGATTGCAGAAGCGAAGTATCATGAAAGAGATTTACATCCTGTTCTTGTAAAGTATTTATATGGAAATAGGCATTTTTCTTGTTTGACCAGGACTATATTTCACGAAAAATCTTCAAAAGGAAAGATGCATCAGGATATGTGGACTTATCCTGATTTAATAGGGGTTTATTTTCCGTATGACGATTTTGAGTTGCTTACTTTATCAACATTAGAAATTTTGAATCAAAAGCCATTTAAGATTTTCTCGTTTGAGGTTAAGAAAACTTTAGATCTTTCAACATTGAGAGAAAAATTCTTCCAAGCTGTTTCTAATTCTTCGTGGGCCAATGAAGGCTATCTGGTTGCGGCTGAAATTAGTGACGATGACAAGTTTATGAGTGAGTTGTCGCTGTTAAACAGTGGTTTTGGTATTGGAGTTATAAAATTAAACATTGAGTTTCCAGAACAAAGTGAAATATTGTTCTATGCAAAACCGAAAACAAATATTGATATAAACATGCTTGATAAACTTATTAATAAGAACTCTGATGTTCAGCAAATATTTAATTGCGTAGAGGAAAGCAATAAGTTATCTAGAGTTGTTAATATGAGTCAATTTGATAAAATTCTTGACGAAATCGAATACGAAAAGCATTTGAATAAATTTTCCTTATAATTTAATTTTTTTGATTTATAGGATTTCACTGTGTGTTTTTCAATCGTTGACTTTGCCCCAAGGACGAAAGTTCTTGGGGCTTACTTCTTGTTTGTTATCTTTTCAATTTTCCCTCAAAAGTCCTTGATATCTGAGCTTATCGACACACACCTCCCCTCATCATTGTTGATGAGGGGCTTTTGTTTTGCCATTATGTACAAAAGCCGGGGGCCTTGTATGGGCATTTCTCCGAATTGTTCTGCTTTCGTTGAAAGAAGAAATATTTCGTGCTATAATTTACTTGCAGGAAATACGCAGAAAGGGTGGGAATATGAAGAATCTGTGCAGGGTTTTCTGCCTTGTGATTTCTCTTGTTATTATGCTTGCAAATGTTGCCTCTGTTTCGGCTTTGGAGCATGTTACCGCAGGAGATGTGGATTCTGACGGACAGGTTACTGTCCGTGATGCAACCATCATCCAGAAGTCTCTGGCGTCGCTGGTAGAGCTTTCTATCCGCAGTCAGTTTGTGGGGGATGTGGACTCTGACGGATACCTCACCGTCAGGGATGCAACCCAGATTCAGAAGTACCTTGCAGGCTTCGGACTCAGCTTTGAGAAAAAAGAGATTAATTTAGAGATTGAGCTTCGATCCTTTAACTCCAGCTATATTTCGGGTTATGCTATGACAGGCGTGCCTGTGACCTTCAATGTTAACGATATGAATTCGGACGACACTCTCAGGTACAGATACTACGTAGACGGTGATCCCATCTGTCAGCTTCAGGATTCAAGCAGTATTGAATATATCTTTGACGAACCGGGCACCTACACTGTGTCTGTGGCGATTTACAGTATGTATGATACCTGCCTGACAGGTTCTATAAAGTATACTGTTGTGGAACCTTATCGGAGCAATATCCCTGTTATCAGTTGTTTCTATCATGACCGCAACGTATGCGGAATATCTCCCGGTGAGCCCGTTACCTTCACCGCAGGAGCCACACAGGGTGCAGGTAACTATACCTACAGCTTCTATGTGGATGGGGAGAAATATCAGAACTTCTCTGCTGACAATACCCTCACTCTTGAGGATGGACTTGAAGAGGGCGTCCACAAGGTCACTGTCCTTGTGAGAGACAGCAGTACAGGGATGGGATATGTTGCTCTGGAGATGGAGGTTACCTCCTCTCAAAGGTGAAACTTAATAGAGATTTTCAAGAGAACTTTCTTCTGTGGAAGAGAGTTCTCTTTTTTATGAATAAGTGCAAAAATGCAAGCATAGATATTAATAATTGCAAAAAGCTATAGAATTACAAGAGAAAATATAAAAATTTTGCAAGAACTGTTGACAAATTATGCAAAACTGGATATAATGTTATCAAAACAGAGATGTTTTATTAAATATTACAAGGAGGCTTGTATTTATGCTGAGTCACAAAGATTTACCCCTGCTGTTACTTGATAACAGCTCTATGATGTCCGTTCTTAACGAAGGTGAGTTCAAGTGCTATAACTTGTCTTTTGAGGATGCAAAGCATCTGGTTGATATCTACGATGAGTCTGATATTCTCCGTTGCTTCTCCAATCCTGATATAGAGACGGTTATTTTTGACTATCTTGGATGTGCTAAGCGCAATTTTGAATACAAGCGCATCCGTAATATGCGAGCAGGACAGGATGCTATAGTGTTTAAGCTATATGTTACCCCCTCAGAGACACAGCCTATAATTCAGGCAGATGATGGGGTAGAGGCAAAGAAAATTCAGAACGTTTACGTATACTGTCAGTATCTGACTCGTCTGGCTTAATATGTTCATCTTTCTGTCCCGGGTGCTTAGCCCGGGACTTTTTTTCTTTGGAATATTGTTGATTAGTCAATGATTTTATGCTATGATTATATGGTAATTTTGTTTAGGAGTTTTTTGTATGATAAAATCAACAATCTGTGATATCATCGGCATACAGTACCCTGTCTTTCAGGGGGGCATGGCTTGGATTGCTGACGGCAAGCTGGCTGCTGCTGTGTCCGAAGGTGGTGGTCTTGGAATCATCGCCGCAGGCGGTGCTGACGGAGAATATGTCCGTCGCCAGATTCGTATTGCAAGAGAACTTACTCAAAAGCCCATCGGTGTCAATATTATGCTAATGAGTCCCTATGCCGAGGAGATTGCACAGGTTGTAGCCCAGGAGAGGGTGCAGGTGGTCACCACAGGTGCAGGCAACCCCTCCAAATATATGCAGATGTGGAAGGATGCTGACGTAAAGGTTATCCCGGTTGTTGCTTCTGTAGGAATGGCAAAGCTTATGACAAAGCTGGGTGCCACAGCTCTCATCGCAGAAGGCGGAGAGAGCGGCGGTCACGTAGGCGAGCTGACTACCATGGCGCTTCTGCCTCAGATATGTGACGCCACAACTCTGCCTGTCATAGCTGCAGGGGGTATAGTTGACGGCAGGGGTGTAGCAGCTGTGTTTATGCTTGGCGCCTGCGGTGTACAGATGGGAACCCGTTTTCTTGTGGCACAGGAGTGCGGGATTCATCCCGAATACAAGAAAAAGATTCTCAAGGCTTCTGACCGCTGTACGGTGGTAACAGGTAAGCGACTGGGTCACCCTGTTCGTTCTCTGCGCACACAGTTCTCCAGAGATTATTCAAAGGCAGAGTACAGCACTATGTCTGACGAGGAGCTGGAGGCTTTGGCATCGGGTGCCCTGCAGATGGCTGTGCAGAGCGGCGACAGTGAGAAGGGCTGCTTTATGGCAGGACAGGTTGCTGCTATGGTGACCAAGGAGCAGACCGCCGCAGAGATTATAAGAGAAATCATGGACGAGGCAGAGCCTGTGCTCAGGAATGCACTCTCCTTCGTAGAATAACAGAGGTGCCTTATGAACAGAGATGAGATAAAAAACATCCTCCCTCACAGAGAGCCTATGCTGCTGCTCGATGATGCCGAGAGGGTAGGGGATGAGGCCGTCGCTCACTATACTGTGAGAGGAGACGAGTTCTTTCTTCAGGGGCATTTTCCCTCCAATCCTATTGTTCCGGGGGTCATCCTTTGCGAGATGCTCGCCCAATCCTGTTGCGTACTGCTCAGCGACCTGGCGGGTGAGGGCAAGACCGCTGTCTATACAGGACTCAATAAGGTCAAGTTCCGCACTCCCGTAAAGCCCGGGGATACAGTGGAGATCCGCTGTCATCTCACAAAGACCCGCCATCCCTTCTATTTTGCAGAGGGTACGGTGACATGTAAGGGCAAGAAATGTGTTTCCGCCGAGTTTTCGTTTGCGGTGACAGAAGCAGAAATCTGATTAAATTTATTAAGATAAAAGGAGTATCACAAATGGCAGATACCAGACTTTACTTTAAGAACGACTATTCCGAGGGTGCTCACTCAGATATCCTCAGACGTTTTTCCGAGACCCAGATGGAACAGCTCACAGGCTACGGCACAGATCCCTACTGTGAGAGTGCACAGCAGAAGATCCGCGTTGCCTGCGGATGCGAGACTGCACAGGTTAAGTTTGTCTGCGGAGGAACTCAGACCAATCAGCTTGTTATTGACACTATGCTCAAGCCCTATGAGGGAGTTGTGGGAGTTACCACTGCCCATATTAACGTTCACGAGGCAGGTGCTGTGGAATTCACGGGACACAAGGTGCTGACTCTGCCTCATCATAATGGCAAGATGGACGCAGGTGAGCTTCGCGCACTAATCGATACTTTCTATGCTGACGAGAGCCACGAGCATATGGTCTATCCCGGAATGGTCTATGTGTCCCATCCCACAGAGCTGGGAACCCTGTATTCAAAGGAAGAGCTGAAGGCTGTATCCGATGTCTGCAGAGAATACGACATCCCCTTGTTCCTTGATGGAGCAAGATTGGGATACGGACTTATGAGTCGCGGTACAGACCTGACTCTGGAGGATATTGCACAGCTTTGTGATGTGTTCTATATCGGCGGTACCAAGGTGGGTGCTCTGTGCGGAGAGGCCATAGTATTCACAAAGAACAATATGCCCAAGTGCTTTGTTGCACAGATAAAACAGCACGGTGCCCTTATGGCAAAGGGTTGGGTTACCGGTCTGCAGTTTGATACTTTGTTCACTGACGGGCTGTATATGAAGCTTGGCAAGAACGCCATCGACACAGCGAATATGTTGAAGGAGGGTTTTGTCAGCAAGGGTTATGAGCTGTATGTTGACTCTCCCACCAATCAGCAGTTTGTGGTTGTTGACGATGCACAGCTTGCTACTCTCTCTGAGAACGCGGTATTTGAGGTCTGGGAGAAGCTTGAGGACGGACGCACCGTAGTCAGGTTCGTTACCAGCTGGGCCACCAAAGCAGAGACGGTGGAGAAGCTTATTTCTCTCATCTGATAAGTATCTTTTGCGGCAGTCGTTTTCGGCTGCCGTGTTTTGTTTTATTAATAGAATCTTTATATTATTTTTGTTGCCTAATCGGGAAATATCGTGGTATAATAATACATATTGAAAAGATGTTTATCATTTATTATATGGCAGACACTTTTTTAAAAGGAGAGAAATATATGAAAATCTGCGTGTTCGGAGCAGCTTCTCCCGAAATCGACAAGGAGTATTTCGAGAAGGTTCAGGCTTTCGGCGAAGAAATGGTAAAACGAGGCCACTCTTTAGTATTCGGTGGCGGCGGAAACGGCCTGATGGGTGCCGCTGCACAGGGTGTCCAGATGCAGGGCGGCTATATTGAGGGGGTTATTCCCAGCTTCTTTGAGGACGAGGAAATAGAGGCTGTGTTCCCCTTCTGTGACGAGGTCATTGAGACAAAGACCATGCGTGAGCGCAAGCAGATAATGGAGGACAGGTCTGATGCATTTGTCATTGTTCCCGGAGGTATCGGTACCTTTGAGGAGTTCTTTGAGATTATGACTCTCAGGCAGCTGTGCCGACACAATAAGCCTATCGTCCTCTACAATGTGAAGGGCTACTATAACGAGCTGAATGCTATGATGAAAGCGGCTGTTGAAAAGGGCTTTGTGCGCTCAGCCTGTGATGCACTCTATAAGACCACGGACGATCTTGACGAGTTGTTTGAATTTATTGAGGCTCCTCAGCCGGAGAATCTTCTGGTGAAGGATCTTAAGGATGGTTGATTTGAATGAAAGTGACCTTTATCGGTGCCTGCCATGAGGTGACAGGCAGCTGTACTCTCCTTGAGGTAGGAGGGGAATATGCTCTTGTGGATTGCGGTATGCCTCAGGGTGCGGATGTGTTTGAGAATGCACCCCTGCCTGTACATCCGTCTCAGATATCTTATCTGTTCCTGACTCACGCCCATGTGGACCACTCGGGATATATTCCCTTGCTTTATAAGAAAGGCTTCAGAGGTCAGGTTTTTGCCACGGCTGAGACCTGTGACCTGTGTGAGATCATGCTTCGGGATTGTGCGCATATTCAGGAGTCGGATGCAAAGTACAGGACCCGCAAGGCCCGCCGTGCAGGAAAAGAGCCGGTGGAGCCTCTCTTCTCTCTGGCTGATACTGAGGCGGTGCTTGAGAAGTTCCGTCGGCTCAGTTATGCACAGACTACGCCCTTGTCAGAGAATATCTCTGTCAGATTCACCGACATCGGACATCTGCTTGGCAGTGCCTGTGTGGAGCTGTGGCTCTCAGAGGGGGATGTGCACAAGAAGATCGTCTTCAGTGGAGATGTTGGCAATACTAACCAACCTATCATCAATGATCCCAAGCCCATAGACGGCTGTGACTACCTTGTGATTGAGTCCACCTACGGCAACCGTGTCCACGACAGAAGCGGAAACGACGCCAGAACCGTTGCGTTGCTTGCGGATTATATTCAGACTACTCTGGATAGGGGCGGAAACCTTATCATTCCCTCGTTTGCGGTGGGTCGTACACAGGAACTGCTGTACTTTATCCGAGAGATCAAGAACATGGGTATGGTCAGGGGTCACGACGGCTTTCCTGTATATGTGGATTCTCCTCTTGCAAATGAGGCGACGAGTATATATATGCAATGTAGTGTGGATTGCTTTGACAGAGATATACGTTCTGTGATGCAATCGGGCGATAATCCTTTAGTGTTTGACGGGCTTCATACCTATGTGAGTACCGAAGAGTCAAAGCAGCTGAACTTTGATAAGACTCCCAAGGTGATCATATCTGCCAGCGGAATGTGTGAGGCAGGCAGAATTTGTCATCACCTGAAGTATAACTTGTGGAGAAGTGAGTGTACGGTTCTGTTTGTGGGCTATCAGGCTGTGGGAACTCTGGGACGGAAGATTCTTGACGGAGCTGACAAAGTGAAGCTCTTCGGAGACGAGGTGGCTGTCAGGGCGAGGATTGAGTCTCTGGCAGGAATCAGCGGTCATGCTGACAAGAACGGACTCCTTGGCTGGGTTGACAGTATAGAAGACAAGCCTGCTCAGGTGTTTGTAAATCACGGGGAAGACAGAGCGGCTGTGGAGTTTGCACAGGAGCTTGAGACCACACGGGGACTCAGTGCTATGGCACCCTTCAGCGGTACGGTATATGACCTTGCAAAAGGAGAGTTTGAGTATGTTGCACAGGGTGTACCTGTGGTCAGAAAGCCCTCCTCACAGGTTTCCTTCTCCAAGAATCGTCTGATGTATAGCAGACTTGTGAGTGCTGTGAAGAAGCTCTCTGATATTGCTGAGAGCTCGGAGGGCATTCCTAATAAAGAGCTGGCTCGCTTTACCAGAGAAGTGGAGCAGTTGTACGAGAAATACAGAAGATAAAATTTTTATGAAGTGGCGAGGTACCGCTTTTTTGCGGTGCCATCGCCTTTTTGGTGTAATATGTTTCTTAGAAAGTTTATTGGTGACAAACAATTCTATAAGAAAGTTCTGATGATTACCCTGCCTATACTTGTCCAGCAGGTTATCACCAACTTTGTCAGTCTGGTGGATAACATAATGGTGGGTCAGATAGGCACAGAGCAAATGTCAGGAGTGGCTATTGTCAATCAGCTTTTGTATGTGTTCAATGTGTGCATCTTCGGCGGAGTATCAGGAGCAGGAATATTCACCGCTCAGTACTTTGGCAAGGGTGACCACGAGGGTGTCCGGTCTACCTTCAGAGCAAAGATTATTATCGTCAGTCTGATGGCGGTATTCTGCATCGGACTTTTTCTGTTCTTTGATGATGAGCTGATCTCTCTGTTTCTACATAAAGGAGAGGATAACCTTGACCTTGAGGCCACTCTCCTGTACGGCAAGGAATATATGAGGATAATGCTGCTGCAGATTCCTCTTTTTGCCATAACCAGCGCTTATGCCGGAACTTTGAGAGAGACGGGCCGTACCGTACCTCCCATGATTGGAGGACTTGTGGCAGTTGCTGTGAACGTGGCGCTTGACTATATGCTCATCTTCGGTGTCAGCTTCCTGCACATTCCTGCTATGGGTATCCGCGGAGCGGCTATCGCAACAGTTGTTTCCCGTCTGTGTGAGTTCGGTGTCGTTGTATTCTGGACTCATACACATAAGGGCAAGAACAAGTTTATCGTGAAGGCATACAGGAGTCTGAGGATTCCCTCGCAGCTTATGGCGGGAATCATCCGCAAGGGTTTTCCTCTTATGCTCAACGAGGTGCTGTGGTCTGTGGGACAGGCTGTGCTTGTACAGAGATATTCTGTGAGAGGACTTGAGGCTGTGTCTGCGCTGAATATCAGCTCCACAGTCTCTAACCTGTTCTTCTGTGCGTTCTTTGCCTTTGGCAGTGCGATCAGCATCATAGTCGGACAGTTGCTGGGAGCAGGAGAGCTGGAACGTGCCAAGGACGAGGACAGAAAGATCATCGCTTTCACCGTTTTTGTTTGCATTGTGGTGGGAGTTGTGATGGCTGTGTTGTCACCCCTGTTCCCTCAGATATACAAGACCACAGATACCGTCAAGGAGATCGCAACCGCTTGCCTGCTCATAAGCTCCTTTATGATGCCTTTCCATGGATTTATCCATACCTCGTACTTTACCCTGCGCTCAGGAGGCAAGACGGTTGTCACCTTCCTGTTTGACAGTGTGTATGTTTGGTTTGTACAGATTTTGGCGGCGTATCTGCTGTCGATGTTCACAGGACTCAATGTTGTTATGATGTATGCCATCATCCAGGGATTTGATATCCTCAAATGCGTGGTTGGCTTTGTGCTTGTGAAGAAGGGCGTGTGGATCAATAACCTGGTATCCGACGAGTCCGAGACCGCAAAAGCCTGAGCGAACTGATAACCGATATATAGTGATTACAGGGATGCAGAGAATGCGTCCCTGTCTTTTTTTTTGTTCATTTTATTGGCTTATGTTCATTGTGAGGGTGGAAACTGAACATTGGCTTTTTGGGGGATAATATGAAGAAAATAAAGAAAAATTCAGAAAAACCTTGACATATAGCCTTTCGTTGTTATAATTGTCTTATGCGACTTAATGTTCAGAATCTTTTTGTGATTCCTGGATAAATGAACAAAATCAAGAAATAATCTGAAAATATGTGATGAGGTGTTCAAATGTTAGAAGGTATCAGCATAAAACGAAACATACTTCTCAATCCCGGTCCCGCTACCACCACCGATACGGTGAAGCTGGCACAGATAGTTCCCGATATCTGTCCCCGTGAGAAAGAGTTCGGCTCCATGATGAAGCAGATGAGGGAAGATCTGGTGCGGATAGTACACGGAGACCCGAAGGTCTACACCTCCGTTCTGTTCTGCGGCTCGGGTACCATCAACATTGATGTGTGCCTCAATTCTCTTCTGCCAAAGGATAAGAAGATCCTGGTTGTTAACAACGGAGCATACAGCACACGTGCGGTTGAGATCTGTGAGTATTACGGTCTTGAGCATATTGACCTTAAGTTTCCTGTGGACGAGCTGCCTGATCTGCAGGTTGTGGAGGAGACGCTGAAGGCTGACCCCGACATAGCGCTGGTTCACACCACCCACAACGAGACAGGCACAGGAATCCTCAACCCCATCAGGGAGATCGGAGCCCTTGCTCACAAATACGGGGCTGTGTTCACTGTGGATACTACCTCCACCTATGCAATGCGTCCCATAGATATTGAGAAGGAGAACATCGACTTCTGTATGGCATCAGCCCAGAAGGGTCTCATGGCCATGACAGGTTTGTCCTTTGTTATAGGTCGCAAGGATATCATAGAGAAGTCCGCACAGTATCCCCGCCGTTCCTATTACTGCAATCTTTTTCTCCAGTATGATTTCTTTGAGAAAACAGGGGAGATGCACTTTACTCCTCCCGTACAGACCATCTACTCTGTCCGTCAGGCGCTGGACGAGTATTTTGCCGAGGGCGAGCAGGAGAAATGGGCCCGTCACACCAGAGTCTTTGAGGCTATACACAAGGGTCTGGAGGAGCTGGGCTTTAAGGATGTTATCAAGCGCGAGCTTCAGGCAGGACTTGTTGTGTCTGTCAGATATCCCGATGATGAGAACTGGGATTTTGAGAAGGTTCATGACTACTGCTACGAGAGAGGATTTACCATTTATCCCGGTAAGATTTCCACCACCAACACCTTCCGCCTTTGTGCTCTGGGAGCTATCGACGAAGAAGACATTGTGGAGTTTTTCAAGGTGCTCAGATGTGCACTGCAGGCAAATAACATTTCTATCCCCGTAAAATATAAGGAGTGCTGAAAATGAAGAAAGTTTATACCTGTTTCTGTACCGACATTATCCATGACGGTCATATAAATATTATTGAGGAAGCCCACAAGCTGGGCAAGGTTATTGTCGGAGCTCTCTCTGACGAGGCTCTTATCAGATACAACCGTTTTCCCACAAAGACTCTGGATGAGAGAATAAAGATGTACGAGAATATGGACGGAGTGGATGAGGTCGTCATTCAGCACGATATGCTCTACGATGATATTGTTGAGCAGTTGCGTCCCGACTATGTCATCCATGGAGACAACTGGGCTCAGGGTCCCGAGTCTGCCCTGCGTGACAGCGCTGTACGTGCGCTGGATAAGTGGGGCGGAGAGCTGGTTGAGATCGAATACACCAGAAACAGCGATGTTCAGAAGGTGGACAGAATCCTCAAGGAGAAGCTGTCTATGCCTGAGTATCGCCGTCGCAGACTCCGTCAGCTTGTAAAGATGTGCCCCGTGGTAAAGACTCTGGAGGTTCACTCAGGTCTCACAGGAATTATTGCAGAGAAGACTGTTGTTGCCAGAGACGGCAAGCTGGACCAGTTTGATGCTATGTGGGTGTCCTCTCTCTGTGACTCTACTGCCAAGGGCAAGCCTGATATTGAGCTTGTTGATATGTCATCCAGACTGCGTACCATCGATGATGTTATGGAGGTTACCACCAAGCCCATCATACTTGATGGAGACACCGGCGGACTGACAGAGCATTTTGTATATAACGTAAGAACCCTTGAGCGTATGGGTGTGTCAGCGGTTATCATCGAGGACAAAACAGGTCTCAAAAAGAACTCCCTCTTCGGTACAGAGGTTGTCCAGACTCAGGATACCATCGAGAATTTCTGTGCAAAGATAAGCGCAGGAAAGAACGCTCAGCTCACCGAGGAGTTTATGATCATCGCTCGTATTGAGAGCCTTATACTCGAGCAGGGAATGGAGGATGCCCTCAGCCGTGCCTTCGCCTATGTTGAGGCAGGTGCAGACGGCATTATGATTCACTCCAGAAAGAAGGATCCCGCAGAGATATTTGAGTTCTGCGATAAGTTCAGAGAGAAGGACAAGGAAACTCCCATTGTGGTTGTTCCCACATCCTTCAACAGCGTCACCGAGGAGGAGCTGTCAGAGCATGGAGTAAACATCGTTATCTATGCCAATCAGCTTACTCGCTCAGCCTTCCCCGCAATGCAGAGCACTGCTATGGAGATTCTGCAGTGCCACAGAGCTCTGGAGGTTGACTCAAAGCTGATGCCTTTCAAAGAAATCATCACCCTGATTGATGAGCTGTGAGGTGAGAATATGAGAGCGGACATTTTCAGTGAGTTTGAGTTTTTTACGGGAGTTCCCGACTCCCAGCTGAAGCCTCTGTGTAATTACCTGATGAGTGAGTACGGCATCGGAAAAGAACATATTATCGCCGCCAATGAGGGCAACTGTGTTGCTTTGGCAGCAGGCTATCATCTGGCAACCGGCAAGGTTCCTGTGGTGTATCTTCAGAACAGCGGAATCGGCAACATCATCAATCCTGTTGCATCTCTCCTAAATGACAAGGTCTATGGAATTCCTTGTGTGTTTGTTGTAGGCTGGAGAGGCGAGCCCGGAATCCACGATGAGCCCCAGCATATCTATCAGGGAGAGGTCACCGTAAAGCTCCTTGAGGATATGGATATCAGCACCTTTGTTGTGTCAAAGGATACTACCGAGGAGCAGGTGAGAGAAAAGCTTGTTGAGTTCAGGGCTCTGCTGTCCCGTGGCAAGCAGGTTGCCTTTGTGATCCGCAAGGGTGCCCTGGAGTTTGACGGCAAGGTTAAGTACAGCAACGATTGTAGTATGTGCCGTGAGGATATTATCAGACATATAGCAGAATATACAGGGGACGGAGTCATTGTATCCACCACAGGTAAGGCATCCCGCGAGCTCTTTGAGATAAGAGAAGCCAGGGGAGAGGGACACGAAAAGGATTTCCTCACAGTAGGTTCCATGGGTCATGCCTCCTCCATCGCGCTTGAGATAGCCCTCTCTAAACCTGAGAGAAAGGTCTGGTGTGTTGACGGCGACGGAGCTGCCCTGATGCACATGGGTGCCATGGCTCTGGTAGGAAGCAACAAGCCCTCCAATATGGTTCATATTCTCATCAACAATTCTGCTCATGAGACGGTGGGTGGTATGCCCACTGTGGGAGGAGATGTTGACTTTACTCTTATTGCTAAGGGATGCGGATATCCCTGTGTTGTCAGCGTAGATGACTTCGAGGCACTTGATGAGGCTCTCTCTGAAGCTTGTCAGGCACAGGAGCTGACCTTTATAGAGGTAAAGTGTTCCATCGGCGCCAGAGATGATCTGGGACGCCCCACAACCACTGCCATGGATAATAAGAAAAATTTTATGAAATATCTGGGCAACTGATTTTTCAGTATTCAGCCGTCAGGGTTTGTTCTGACGGCTGATTCGTTTTTGTACAGTTTCATATTTCGTCATAGTTTGACAATATATTTGCAGATGTGATATAATTGATGTAATTTTGAGGAATGAGGTAAGCTGTTATGATATATATTCTTTACAATCCTCTGGCAAACAGCGGCAACGGAGAGAAATCCGCCAAGGAGGTTCAGGCTTTACAGACAGAGCCTATGGAGATTCACAATGTTATCGATATGGATATGAGAGGGTTTATTGCAGGTTGCAGTATGCAGGACACAGTTATTTTGTGTGGTGGTGACGGCACAGTTAATCGCTTTGCTAATGACACCTACGGAATGGAGTATCCTTGCAATATCTATCTGTATAAATCAGGTACAGGCAATGATTTTCTCAATGATGTGAAGGATAATATCCGTGATAACAAGCTTCTGCTTAATTCTTATCTTAAGAACCTTCCTGTAGTTGAGGTCAAGGGCAAGACCTATCGCTATGTGAACGGCATTGGCTACGGCATCGACGGAATGGTTTGCGAGGTAGCTGACCAGATGGCCGCAAAAGGTAAAAAGGCAAACTACTCTCTGCTTTCTATCAAACTTCTCATCCATGGCTACAAATGCCCCAACGCCACAGTCACTGTGGACGGAGAGAAGTACAGCTTCAGAAGAGTCTGGTTGGCATCAGGCATGAACGGCCGTTACTATGGCGGCGGAATGATGGTTGCACCCTCACAGGACAGACTGGGCGACAAGCTCAGTTGCTGTGTTGTTCACAGAAGTTCAAAGCTCAAGACCCTGATGATCTTCCCTTCGATTTTCAAGGGCGAGCACCTGAAGTATGAGGACAACGTGACCCTGCTGTCAGGCAAAGAGATAACCGTTGAGTTCGATATTCCCACTGCGCTTCAGATTGACGGAGAGACAATTCTGGGCGTATCCTCCTACACTATCCGCAAATAATGCCCTAAAGCACAGTACCCGCTGAAAAAACAGCGGGTTTTTTTATTATAATTCTTCTGTGGCATTGACTTTGGTGTGTGATAGTGATATTATACATAAGATGAATCTTTAAGAGCGGTACAGAGATGCCGACAAGATTTGTGTATTTATATGTCCGTAGTATAACTGCGTGCTTTGGTTACCTGTATCTTGTCGAGTATCTGCGGCAAGATTTTTTTCATATTCGGGCATTTTTTGCTTATGATATTACTACAGGAGACGGCTATGAAATACTTACTGAAAAACGCACAGGTATATACAGCAGGCGAGTTCGTGAAGAAAGACGTGCTCGTTGATGGTTCTTTCATTTCTGTTTCCGAAAACATCCAGGGCGATGGTGCCCTTGTTTTCGATTTTACTGATTGTGTTATACTTCCCGGCTTTGTGGATGTGCATGTGCATTTCCGTGAGCCGGGTTTTTCTTATAAGGAGACCATCCTCACAGGGTCAAAGGCTGCGGCAAGGGGAGGATACACCAGCGTGTGTACAATGCCCAACCTGTCGCCTGTGCCCGACTCGGTGGAGAACCTCCGTGCCCAGCAGGACATCATCGACTCAGACGCGGTGATCAACGTCTATCCCTACGGTTCCATCACTGTGGGCCAGCTGGGAGAGCAACTGTCGGATCTGGAGGGGATGGCACCCGGTGTCGTTGCATTCTCTGATGACGGCAGAGGTGTTCAGTCTGAGGATATGATGAGACAGGCTATGATAAAGTCCAAGGCTCTGGGCAAGATGATTGTCGCTCATTGCGAGGATAATTCGCTTCTTAAGGGCGGGTACATCCACGACGGAGAGTACGCCAAGACTCACGGACACAAGGGCATCTGCTCAGAGAGTGAGTACGGTCCCATCGCAAGGGATGTAGAGCTCATAAAGGAGACAGGCTGCGGATATCATGTGTGCCACGTGTCTGCCAAGGAGTCTGTGGATATTATCCGCAGGGCAAAGGCAGAGGGTGTGGACATAACCTGCGAGACGGGCCCCCATTATCTGGTGCTTGATGACAGCTTCCTTCAGGAAGACGGACGATTCAAGATGAATCCTCCCCTGAGAGACAAGGCTGACAGGCTGGCTCTCATCGAGGGAATCAAGGACGGCACTGTGGATATGATAGCTACTGACCATGCTCCTCACTCAGATGAGGAGAAGGGCAGGGGACTTGAGAAGAGTGCTATGGGAATCGTGGGACTTGAGACAGCGTTCCCCATACTTTACACAAAGCTTGTCAAGACAGGCGTCATCACCCTGACTCAGCTCGTAAAGCTCCTTAGCACCAACCCCCGCAAGCGATTCGGCATCGGGTCAGAAATATCCGTGGGTAATCCTGCAGATCTGACGGTGTTTGACCTGAACGAGGAGTATGAGATAGACCCGGAGGATTTCCTCACCAAGGGTCGAGCAACTCCCTTCAAAGGTGAGAAGGTATTTGGAAAATGCCGCCTGACAATGTGCAATGGCAACATTGTTTGGCAGGATAATGAATAATAGATAAGAGGTAATTAAGGAAGGAGAAATCAATATGGCAAAACGTAAGGACATCAAGAAAATTCTCATTATCGGCTCAGGTCCTATCATTATCGGACAGGCTGCTGAGTTTGACTATGCAGGCACACAGGCTTGCCTTGCACTGAAGGAGGAGGGTTACGAGGTTGTCCTCTGTAACTCCAACCCTGCAACAATCATGACCGACACAACTATTGCAGACAAGGTTTATATGGAGCCTCTGACTCTGGAGTACATCGCCCGTATCCTCAGATACGAGAGACCCGACGCCATTATCCCCGGCATCGGCGGACAGACAGGTCTGAATCTGGCAACTCAGCTTCAGAAGAAGGGCATCCTTGAGGAGTGCGGAGTAGAGCTTCTGGGCACAAGCTCAGAGAGTATCGAGCGCGCTGAGGACAGAGAGCTGTTCAAGGAACTGTGCGAGAGCATCGACGAGCCCGTTATCCCCTCAAGAATCACCTATAATATAGAGGAAGCAAGAGAAGCCGCAAAAGAGATCGGTTATCCTGTTGTTCTGCGTCCTGCTTTCACTCTGGGCGGTACAGGCGGCGGATTTGCCAATAACGAGGAAGAGCTCAACGAGAAGGCTGTCAATGCATTCCGTCTGTCTCCCGTGTCTCAGGTTCTCATCGAGAAAAGCGTCAAGGGATACAAGGAGATCGAGTTCGAGGTTATGCGTGACAGCGCTGACCACGCAATCATGATCTGTGGCATGGAGAATATAGACCCTGTAGGAGTTCACACAGGTGACTCCATGGTTGTTGCTCCCATTATGTCTCTTAACGATCACGACTTCAATATGCTCAAGAACAGCGCACTGAAGATTATCAAGTCCCTGAAGATTGAGGGCGGATGTAACGTTCAGTATGCTCTCAATCCTGATTCTTCCGAGTATTACCTCATCGAGGTAAACCCCAGAGTTTCCCGTTCATCAGCTCTGGCATCCAAGGCTTCAGGCTATCCCATCGCAAGAGTCACCGCAAAGATCGCTGTTGGTATGACTCTGGAGGAGATCAAGATCGCCAACACCAACGCAGCCTTTGAGCCTGACCTTGACTACGTGGTAGCAAAGCTGCCCCGTTTCCCCTTTGATAAATTCCCCACAGTATCCAATGAGCTTTCAACACAGATGAAGGCTACCGGCGAGGTTATGGGTATCGGTTCCACTCTTGAGGAGTGTCTGCTCAAGTCCGTCCGCTCTCTGGAGACAGGTGTGACTCACTTCTATATGCCCAAGTTCGACAGCTGGGATACAGAGCAGATCAAGACCTACATCTACACCTTCCACGATGACAACTTTTTTGCAGTGGCAGAGCTTCTGCGCAGAGGCGTCACAATCGAGGAGCTCCACGAGATCACAGCCATCACAGAGCTGTTCCTGGAGAGCCTGAAGAAGATCGTTGACTTTGAGACAGTCATCGCAAACAACAAGAACGATATCGAAACCCTCAAGGAAGCAAAGAAGATCGGCTTCGCAGATAAGTACATCGCAAAGCTTTGGGATATGACAGACGACGAAATCTTTGCTATCCGTAAGAGAGAGGGTATCTTCCCTGTATACAGAATGGTAGATACCTGCCACACAGGTGCATACATTCCTTACTTCTACTCCAGCTATCAGGGAGAGAACAAGTCTATAGTAACAGACAGAAAGAAGACTCTGGTGCTGGGCGCAGGTCCCATCCGTATCGGTCAGGGTGTTGAGTTCGACTACTCCACCGTACACGCAGTGTCCACCATCCGAAACGCAGGCATCGAGGCTATCATCATCAACAATAACCCTGAGACAGTTTCCACCGACTATACAACAGCCGATAAGCTGTACTTTGAGCCTCTCACTCCCGAGGATGTTATGAACGTTGTGGAGTTTGAGGGAGCATACGAGGCTATCGCATCCCTGGGCGGACAGACAGCCATCAACCTTGCTGAGCCCATCGGCAGACGCGGTGTCACCGTAATCGGCACAGACGTAGAGGCTATCGATAGAGCAGAGGACAGAAAGAGCTTTGAGCATATCCTTGCACAGCTCAAGATTCCTCAGCCCAAGGGCTACGCTGTCACAAACATTGAAGACGGCGTCAAGGCAGCCACCGAGATCGGCTATCCTGTGCTTGTACGTCCCAGCTTTGTTCTGGGCGGAAGAGCCATGCAGATCGTATCCAACGAGGACCAGCTGCGTATGTACCTGCGCACCGCTGTTGAGGTTGACGTAGACAAGCCCGTACTGGTAGACAAGTACATCATGGGCAAAGAGGTAGAGGTTGACGCAGTATGTGACGGACAGGATGTGTTCGTTGCAGGTATCATGGAGCTAGTTGAGCGCACAGGCGTTCACTCAGGCGACAGCATCAGCGTTTATCCTGCGTTCAGCATCTCTGACAAGGTCAAAGGAGTTATCCTTGAGTATGCAAAGAAGCTGGGCCTGGGTCTGGGAATCGTGGGCCTGTATAACATCCAGTTCATCGTTGACAAGAACGAGGATGTTTACATCATCGAGGTTAACCCCCGTTCATCCCGTACAGTACCCTTCCTCTCCAAGGCAACGGGCTACTCACTGGCTGATATCGCAACAAACGTTATCATGGGCAAGACCCTCAAGGAGCAGGGTATCTTCACCATCTATCCCACCGAGAAAGAGCGCTGGTATGTTAAGGTTCCTGTGTTCTCCTTCAACAAGATCAAGGGTTTGGACGCATACCTTTCACCCGAGATGAAGTCCACAGGTGAGGCTATCGGTTACGACAAGAAGCTCAACCGCGCAATGTACAAGGCTATTCAGGCAGCAGGAATGACCGTACAGAACTACGGCACAGTGCTTGTGACAATCGCCGACAAGGACAAGGAGGAGGCTCTGCCTCTTATCCGCCGCTTCTACAAGCTGGGCTTCAACATTGAGGGTACAGAGGGAACCGCAAACTTCCTTATCAAGAACGGTATCCGCACCCACAAGATGGGCAAAATCTCCGACGGTTCTGAGGATATTCCCAAGGCAATCCGTCGCGGACACATTGCTTATGTAATCAATACACGTGATATGGGCTCTATGAGCCAGGCTACAGACGGCTACGAGATCCGCGCATGTGCAGCAGAGAATAACGTGACAATGTTCACAGCTCTGGATACAGTCAAGGTTCTGCTGGATGTCCTGGAGGAGACCACACTGACTATCTCCACAATTGACGCAGAGTAATCTGCTATCCTGACAAAATATGAGGACAGGGGGCTTGGGGTTCTTCGCAGCCCCTCCTCCTTTAGCGGAGTGTATGTATGAAAACTGAATTCTTTAAGATATTAACAAACGAAAAAATCGCAAAAGATGTATATAAAATGACATTACAGGGTGACTGTCAGGGCATAGCCTGCGGTCAGTTTGTAAACATCGCCATCGAGGGACTGTATCTGCGCAGACCCATCTCGGTCTGTGAGGTGTCAGGGGACGTGCTCACCCTCATCTACAAGGTAGTGGGCAAGGGCACAGAGGCTATGAGCTATATGACTCATGGTAAGCTTTTACACCTTCTCACAGGACTTGGCAACGGCTATGACCTTTCACAGAGCGGACAAAGACCCCTGCTTATTGGCGGCGGCGTGGGAGTACCTCCCATGTATCAGCTGGCAAAGGAACTGAGAGCTCTCGATAAAGAGGTCACCGTAATCCTTGGATTCAACAAGGAGGAGGAGATCTTCTATGCCAAGGAGTTTGAGGCACTGGGCGCCAAGGTGTATGTGGCTACTGTTGACGGCAGTGTAGGAGAGAAGGGCTTTGTCACAGATGTGATGAAGAAGCTTCCTGACTACACCTATGTGTATACCTGCGGTCCCGAGCCTATGCTCAAGGCTGTGTATAACGAGAGCAAAACCTCAGGACAGTTCAGCTTTGAGGAGCGCATGGGTTGCGGCTTCGGTGCTTGTATGGGTTGTTCCTGCAAGACCAAGTACGGCAACAAGCGTATCTGTAAAGAAGGTCCTGTGCTGACAAAGGAGGAGATTATATGGTAAACACAAAGGTTACACTTTCAGGACTTACCCTGGACAATCCCATAATCCCCGCCAGCGGTACCTTCGGCTACGGCTACGAGTTTGCGGAACTTTATGATATCAACATCTTAGGTTCCTTCTCCTTCAAGGGCACAACTCTGGAGCCCCGTTTCGGAAACCCCACACCCCGTATCGCAGAGACTCCCATGGGAATGATCAACGCAGTAGGTCTGCAGAATCCCGGAGTGGACAAGGTTATCTCAGAGGAACTGCCCAAGATGAGAGAGGTTTTCCACAAGCCTGTGGTTGCCAATATCAGCGGTTTCTGCATTGAGGAGTATGTGGAATGCTGCAAGAAAATCGACAAAGAGGACTGCGTTGGAATCATCGAGATCAACATCAGCTGTCCCAACGTTCACGGAGGCGGTATGGCTCTGGGCACATCTCCCGAGATGGCTGCAGAGATCACACGAGCTGTCAAGGCAGTCACCACAAAGCCTGTCTATATCAAGCTCACCCCCAACGTAACCAACATTGTCCCCATTGCCAAGGCTGTGGAGGAGGCAGGTGCAGACGGCATCAGCCTGTGCAACACCTTCCTTGGTATGAGAATAGATCTGAAAACCCGCAAGCCCGTCATCGCCAACAAGATGGGAGGCTTCTCCGGTCCCGCTATATTCCCCTCAGCACTGAGACTTGTGTACCTTGTGTATGAGGCAGTTGATATTCCCATTATCGGAATCGGCGGTGTGTCCTCTGCTGAGGACGTTATCGAGATGATGCTGGCAGGCGCAACTGCCGTACAGGTAGGAGCAGCAAATCTCGTAGATCCCTTTGCCTGCAAGAACATTATTGAGGAATTACCGGCTGTGATGGAAAAATACGGCATCACAGACCTGAATGATATTATAGGAGGCGCACACTAATGGGTAAGGACGTAATTATCGCCTGCGACTTTGCGGGCAAGGAGCAGTGTCTTGCATTTCTTGACAAGTTCACAGATTGCAAGCCTTTCGTAAAAATCGGCATGGAGCTGTTCTACGCAGCAGGTCCTGACATTGTAAGGGAGATCAAGAGCCGCGGTCACAAGATATTCCTTGACCTTAAGCTTCACGATATTCCCAACACAGTTATGAAGTCTATGTCTGTACTGCGTAACCTGGATGTTGATATGACCAACCTCCACGCATCAGGCACAAAGGCTATGATGGAGGCAGCACTCAAGGGTCTTACCCGTGAGGACGGCACCCGTCCTCTGCTCATCGCAGTAACCCAGCTGACCTCTACATCCGAGGAAGCTATGAAGGAAGACCTTCTTATCGATGCCCCCATTGATGAGGTTGTTATGCATTATGCAAACAACGCAAAGGACGCAGGTCTGGACGGCGTTGTATGCTCACCTCTGGAGGCAGGCAAGGTTCACGACAGATGTGGCGAGAGCTTCATGACAGTTACTCCCGGCGTGCGTTTTGCAGACGGAGATGTAGGCGACCAGAAGCGTGTCACAACTCCCGAGAGAGCTAAGGAGATCGGTTCTGACTATATCGTAGTAGGCAGACCCATCACCGCAGCTGATGACCCTGTGGCAGCATACAAGAGATGCGTTGCTGAGTTCGTTGGTTGATCAGAGACTATAAAAATTTAGCTTAGAAAGGAAATATAGATTATGGAAAATAAAGTTGCAAAAGCATTACTTGAGATACAGGCAGTATTCCTTCGTCCTGACGAGCCCTTCACATGGGCATCAGGTATCAAGAGCCCCATCTACTGCGACAACCGTCTCATCCTCACATCTCCCCAGCAGAGAGATATCGTTGAGAACGCAATCGCAGAGACAGTAAAGCGCGAGTATCCCGAGGCAGAGGTGCTGATGGGTACATCCACAGCTGGTATCGCACACGCAGCAATCGCTGCTGATATCCTCTCAATGCCCATGGGTTATGTCCGCGGCTCCGCAAAGGACCACGGCAGACAGAATCGTATCGAGGGCAGACTCCAGGAGGGCCAGAAGGTTGTTGTTATCGAGGACCTTATCTCCACAGGCGGCTCTGTTATCGATGTTGTTGATGCACTGCGTGAGGCAGGGGCAGAGGTTCTGGGTATTGTCTCAATCTTCACCTATGGTATGCAGAAGGGTCTGGACAGACTGGCTGCTGCTAACGTCAAGAACGTGAGCCTCACCAACCTGGACGCTGTTGCTGCTGAGGCAGCAGAGTCAGGCTACATCAAGGCAGAGGACGTTGTAAGACTCAAGAAGTTCAGAGACAATCCCTCTGATGAGAGCTGGATCACCGCTCAGTAATTTTCTTCATAGTTTAGTTTTCAGTTTGGTGGTGTAAGTATGAGAGGACTAATTGATATTGCAGAGCTCAGCATAGAGGAGCTTGACTCTCTTATGGATGTGGCTGAGGATATAATCGCAAATCCTCAGAAGTACGCAGAAAGCTGCAAGGGCAAGAAGCTTGCGACCCTGTTCTTTGAGCCTTCTACAAGGACAAGGTTGTCCTTTGAGGCAGCAATGTATGAGCTGGGCGGCAACGTTATCGGCTTCAGCGACGGCAGCAACTCATCTGCAGTCAAGGGCGAGAGCATCGCCGATACCGCAAGGGTTGTAGGCTGCTATGCTGATATTATCGCAATGCGTCACTTCATTGAGGGTGCACCCTTTGTTGCAGACCGCAACTGTATGGCACCTGTCATCAATGCAGGTGACGGGGGACACAATCACCCCACCCAGACTCTGGCCGACCTGCTCACAATCAGAAGAGAGAAGGGTACCTTCTCGGGTCTTACTGTGGGATTCTGCGGAGACCTGAAGTACGGACGTACTGTTCACTCCCTGTGTACTGCACTGGCAAGATACAAGGACGTCAGATTTGTATTTATTGCTCCCAAGGAGCTTCGGATTCCCAGCTACCTTATCTACGAGGTGATTGAGAAGAACGGCATCGAGTATGTGGAGTGTGAGAGCCTGGAGGAGGCAATGCCAAGCCTCGACATCCTCTATATGACTCGTGTGCAGGGCGAGAGATTTGACAGTAAAGAGGAGTATGAGCGCCTCAAGGACAGCTACATACTCACAACTGACAAGCTCCAAACCGCCAAGAGTGATATGATAATTCTCCATCCGCTGCCCCGCGTCAACGAGATTTCCGTTGAGGTGGATTATGACAGCCGTGCCTGCTACTTCAAGCAGGTGTTAAATGGAAAGTATATGCGTATGGCACTCATCCTCAAGCTTCTGGAAGGAGCAAAGCAGGGCATCAGCGCCGACGCTGTCAGACCCAAGCCCATCAGCGATGACGCACAGGGCAAGTATGTCTGCGACAATCCCAAGTGTATCACTCACACCGAGCAGGAGCTTCCTCAGGCGTTCCGCCTTGTGGACAAGGAGAAGAATATCTTCCGTTGCAAGTACTGCGAAACAAGAGTGAAAAATATCTGATTATATTAACAAACACAGGTACATAGTGTCAGGATGCTGACGCTGTGTGCCTGTTTTTTTGCACAAGATACAGCAGACAGTTTTATGCAACAATACGAAAAACAAGACTTGACGGTAAAAAAATTGACATCACAAAAGTGATGATGGTATAATTTCACTGTAAAGATGTTGCGAAATCTCAGTGTGCAACAACGAATCAACTGATAGGAGGCGTGATTTATGAGAAGAATAATTAGTCTTTTATTGGCGCTGATGCTGGTGGTGTCTGTGGGATGCCTTCAGGCTTATGCTCTGGTGGACGAAAAGCACATGGAGGACGAGTTTGAGGAGTTTTGCAAGAGAAGAGAAAATGTGGCCAGCATAGATTCAAAAATACAATACTATATTGAGGCGGACGGACTTGTGTTCTTTGTGGGGCATGGATACTTCTTTACGTTTAGTATGGAAGATTGCGTAAAAATCGCCGACTGGTACTTTCATTGTAATTTCCTGACCTCTCCGGACACACCGAATATCTATGTGTATGACGGAGACAGGGTCTATCATCTCAGGGTTGCTTATAACAAGGGTATAGTCACTGATTTTTCTCCTGTTGTAGAGTTGCTTGAGGCCTATCCGTCTAGCGGAATAACTGCCTATCCCATGGGAGATGTTAACGGAGACTCGGCTCTGGATGTAACAGACGCCACCACTCTGCAAAAGCAGCTGTGCGGTATCAAAACCACCCTTGTGTCAGACCCGTGTTACGGTGTGGCGGATATGAATATGGACGGAGTAATAAACATCAAGGATGCCACCGCAATCCAGAAGGCTCTGGCAGGCATTGAATAATTATAGTTAATATACATATCAAAGGCTGTCTCGTCATCTGACGGGACAGCCTTTTTGTGAGCAAAAAAACATCCTGCTTTTTTCGGCAGGATGTTTGTGTTTGTATTAAGTTTAGCTTTATGCTTTGAGATTTATGATTTGTTCTGGGCGTCTACCAGCTGTGCACCGCCGTACATCTCTCTGAGTCTGGGCTTTTCGATCTTGCCGGTGGGGTTACGGGGAACATCAGCGAAGATGATCTTGTAGGGGCGCTTGTATCTGGGCATACCCTTGCAGAACTCGCGGATCTCCTCCTCTGTGGCAGTGTAGCCCTTCTTCAGTTCTATGATAGCCGCAGAAATCTCGCCCAGACGCTCATCGGGCAGACCGATGACAGCTACGTCGCTGATTGCCTCGTGAGCACTGAGGAAGTCTTCGATCTGAACAGGATAGATATTCTCTCCGCCTGAGATAATGACGTCCTTCTTTCTGTCAACAAGGAAGATAAAGCCGTCCTCGTCCTCTTTTGCCATGTCTCCTGTGTAGAGCCAGCCGTCCTTGATAGAAGCGGCGGTAGCCTTCTCGTCGTTGTAGTAGCAGGTCATAACACCGGGGCCCTTGACACACAGCTCGCCGACCTCGCCGGGGGTGACGATGTTGTTGTTCTCGTCAACTATCTTGACCTCCCAGCCGTAGCCGGGCTTGCCGATGGCGCCAACCTTGTGGATGTTCTCAACTCCCAGGTGTACACAACCGGGGCCGATGGACTCGGACAGACCGTAGTTGGTGTCGTACTGGTGGTCGGGGAAGTATTCTTTCCAGCGTCTGATGAGACTGCGGGGCACAGGCTGAGCGCCGATGTGCATCAGTCTCCACTGAGAAAGCTCGTAGTCGTCTTTGTTTATCTCGCCGCTGTCAAGAGCGTTGAGTATATCCTGTGTCCAGGGAACAAGCAGCCAGACGATGGTGCATTTCTCCTTGGATACAGCATCCAGCACATACTCGGGACGGGTGCCCTTGAGGAGGACGGATTTGCCGCCCACAAGGAGGCTGCCGAACCAGTGCATCTTGGCGCCTGTGTGGTACAGGGGAGGGATACACAGGAAGACGTCGTCCTTTGTCTGGCCGTGGTGATTCTGCTCAACCTTGCAGGAATGTGTCAGACTCTGGTGCTTGTGGAGGATAGCCTTGGGGAATCCTGTGGTGCCTGATGAGAAGTATATAGCCGCATAGTCCTCCTCGATGAGGGAGACCCTGGGAGACTGGGATGAGCACTCCAAGGTCATATCGTTGTAGTCCTCGGCAAAGGTAGGACAGCCCTGACCTCCTGCGAAGATAAGCAGACGATTGATGCTGATGGACTCCACAATATCCTCTACTCGGCCGATGAACTCAGGACCGAACACAAGGGCGTCGCACTCAGCAAGCTTCAGGCAGTATTCGATCTCATCGCTGGAGTAACGGAAGTTCAGCGGAACAGCCAGAGCGCCTGTCTTGAGGATTCCAAAGTATATGGGCAGCCACTCGATGCAGTTCATCAGCAGGATGGCAACCTTGTCGCCCTTCTTGATTCCGCGGGCAATGAGAGCATTGGCAAAGCGGTTTGCTTTTTCGTTGAAAACTCCCCAGGTGATCTCTCTGCGGAAGTACTTCTTCTCGCTTTCAACCAGGTCGTAGTCGCGCCAGGTCAGACGTCTTGTCTCAGCCTGACCGGGGTTTATCTCTACCAGAGCAACGTCAGATGCAAACTCAGCTGCGTTGCGCTCCAGCATATCAATAATAGTCACAGAAAATTCCTCCATATAAAAAATAAAAAAACCTCAAAAGCACAGTAAATGAAAAGTGCCTTTGAGGACGAATAAATCGTGGTACCACCTCAATTTGTCCCTGCCTCACGGCCCGGGGACCTCAACGGGTACGAGCGGACTCCTACCCAGCCGCATAACGGACGGCTCCGTCGCAGCCTACTGACTGATAAAATTCTTCGAGAGAATAATCCAGAGGTTCGGTGCGCTGCTCTCGGAATGTATTCGGCTACCCCTGCTGTCGGCTCACACCAGCCGCCGACTCTCTGAAAACAAGGAAGAATAGCGTACTATTTTCCGGTCAATGCATTTGTGCTTATGAAGAATATGTCAAATTATATCATTTTGAAAAAGTGTTGTCAACAATGAAAAATCAGGGGACTTTTTGGTTGTGGACTTTCTTGACAAACATTATATTTTTCTTTATTATATACTATATATGCGAAAAATGTCAGATATTGGTAGGTAAGGTATGAAAGTTTGTATTGTAGACGACGACCCTGTCTTTGCACATAGGCTCAAAAATGCCCTTGATCTTGTGTGTGTCAAGCACGGCTTCAGTCTGAAGTCAACGATAATGGACGCTCCCGATGATATTATCCAGAGGGATGTTTATTCTAAATTCGACATTATTTTTCTTGATATTGATATGCCCATAATGAACGGGCTGGAGATAGCCGACAGGATAAATGCCGAGCGTGACTGCAGTGAGCTTCCCTACATAGTGTTCGTCACTGCACACGATCACCTTGTGTTTGAAGCGCTGAAGAAGTATCCATACTCCTTTGTCCGCAAATCTCATATAGACGAGATCGAGCTGTGTGTCCTGAATATAAACAAGAAGTTCATTGTTTCTCCCACCTATACCCTGAAGAGTGGCAGGGACCTGAGGCAGATAGAGCTCAGGCGGGTGATATATCTTGAGAAGCACGGCAACTATGTGAGCTTCTATACAAAGGACGGGGAGGTGCAGGAGAGGGCGACCCTCACACCACTTCACAAGGAGCTCTCTGCCCATGGGTTCGTTCGGCCTCACGTGGGCTATGTGGTCAACGCCGCCTGCATAGTTGAGTACAAAAAAGACTACATAAAGCTTACAAACGGCAAGGTTATAAGCATCAGCCGCGGGTATAGAACTTCTTTCAGGGAAGAATACATGGAATGGATGGTGAGCAACAGATGTTAGTTGCAATGACGGTAGAATTTTTGGCAAATCTTTTTCAGAGTTTCCTGTATATAGGGTTTCTATACCTATTGTTTGACAAACCCGAGGGAAAGCTCAGGAGGGCATTGTCTTTCTTCGGTGCTGTGTTTGTGTTCTTTGGGGTGTGCACGTTCTTTACCCTGAATAGTACGTTTTTCAGTTACGATGTTTATTATCTTGATTCGGTGCTGTATGTTCTCGTGATGCTGCTGTATTCCCTCATATTCCTTAGGGGCAAGCTGTATCTGCGGATAATTATGCCGCTGATTGCTTTTGGACTAAATGCACTGGTGTCCTTTACATTTGTCTATTTTGCCAGTGCAGTATCGGGACTTTCTATTGCTGATGCAATGGTGCTTTCGTCAGACTTCAGGTACTTGTGTATAGCGGTAGTCAACATCACCTTCGCAGTGGTGCTCTGGCTTGTGTATAAGCTCTTCTCAACCCGTATCTGGCTTTCGGGTGCGGCAGAGATAACCGCCTTCATCGTCATCCCTGTGCTGTGCCTGGTTGTGTTTTACTGCGGACTTTTCATCCATCAGATGTCGGGCTTCTCATCTGCGATTCTGCCCTATATCCTGAGTATTTATCTGATTGTGGCGGTTATCACTATCCTCACCTGCTTTATGCTTGTGCGTATAGGCAAGGCAAACGAGATAAAGACAGAGCTCCTGCTCACAACTCAGAGGGAGAAACTCTACGAGGAGAGCATCCTGTCCTCCAACGAGCAGATAAAGACCATATCATCTGTCAAGCACGATATGAAGAACCATTTGAATACTGTCCACGAGCTTATCTCAAAGGGTAGCTATCAGGAGGCGTCTCAGCTGTGCCACAGAGCCATAGACACCCTGTCCTCTGCATATACACCCATCAACACCCCCAACCCTGTGCTCAATGCTATTGTCAACGTAGAGCAGGAGAAGGCAGCCTCCTCGGGCATTGACTTCCAAGTTGAGGTGAACGATCACCTGACACAGCTGTCCTCTGAGGATACGGTTTCTCTGGTCGGCAACCTGTGTGACAATGCTATCGAGTATCTTGTCTCTCAGCCTGCGGATAACCGCAAGATGAGCCTGAAGATTTCTGCTCATATAGATTTTGCGGTGATAGTCTGCAAAAATTCCATTTCCCATTCTGTTCTGGAGTCAAACCCCGACCTGTTATCAACCAAGTCTGACAAGAAAAACCACGGCAAAGGTGTCTCTATCGTCAGAAAACTTGCCGCCCAATACGGCGGAAGCGTAAGCTGCAAAGAAGCGGACGGATGGTTCGAAATGACGGTTTTTGTGAATAAAAATCAATAAAGAGTGCAGACTTTACCAGAAAACATACCAAGTATACCATTTTCAACATTTATCTCACCAATAATGCTACTATTTTCTTAGGAAGGTAGTAGCATTATTTTTTGTTTTATTTTTGGTGAGGATATGCTTCATAATATATCAACCAGAATCGCAACCCGATTCTTTGACGAGAACGACAAATATCCCTCGCAGGTGTATGTCTACGGCATAGAGCTGCTTATATCGGGGATCATCTCAACCCTGTTGATACTGGGGGTGGGGGTTGTAACCCGCACCTTCCTCGAGAGCGTTTTGTTCCTTGCTTTTTTCTCGGGGATACGAGTCTACACAGGGGGCTACCACGCCATGACCTACCTGCGATGCAATCTGCTGTCTGTGGGGGCCTATGTGCTGGTGGCGGCGTTCATGTTTTTTCTCGGGGATTTTGCATCGAATGTGTATGTACTCGGGGCAGGGTATCTGCTCACAATGCTGACCGTGTTGTTGCTGGCGCCTGTGGGCAATGTCAACAAGGAGCTGACCCCCGAGGACAGAGTGAGATACAAGCGCATCTCTCTCGTCATAATTACCCTGTCCTACGGACTGTGCCTTGGGGGGTACTTTCTGCTCGGGATAGAACAGCTCCTCATAATACTCCCAACGTGTCTTACAATAGACATAGCCATGGTTGTGCCTGTTGTGACAAATAAATTAATCAGGAGGAATCAAGATGAAGTCAGCTAAGAAACTCTCTAAGAGACTGTTGGAAAAAGCAGCCATCAGCGCTGCCAAGGCTGCTGCAGGTTCTGCATCAACCAATATGTTCCATCAGACTTCAGAGCCAAAGAATCTCAGAAAGCTTCTCAGCAAGTAAGAGTTTCTTTACCCGACCTTGGATTTTCCCCATTTGTCCAAGGTCGGGGATTCCTGATTAATCTTTCCCTCGGATATTCCGAGGTTTTTTTCTCTCTCTGATTTATGGGGGATAGCCTCCATTCCTTCCGAGTTTTTTATCTATAGAATACAGGCTGAAAAACTCCACAAAACCAACAGAAGGATTTTGTTCAAGTATACAAAATCCTTGTTTAGCAAGTGAAAGTTGTTGACTGTGACAAATTTCACGTGGTAAAATATAGTCGCAGAAATCTAAACTTAGGAGTGATGCCAATGTGGCACCCAAAAAAAGCTTTGCTCAGCTTATAAGTTGCTGTGTGTTTGCGACTTACAAAAATTTTAAGAGGTGATATTATGAAAAGTTTAGTAAGAATAATGTCCTTTGTCCTGATGCTTTCGGTCCTGCTGTGCAGTTTCACCCTCATGTCTGCATCAGCGGAAGATAAGTATAAAGATGTAATCGTACCTCAATATCTGAACGAGGGAGATATTATGGAGTTTGGATTGGAGTATGGAGAGATGTATGAGTATTATTCTCCGGGCAATACTCCCGATGAGTGCGAGCCTGACTATGTGCTTTTCTCCTTGGATACATCATTGAGCTTTAGTATGCCTTATGCAGATATGTTCGGAGATTATGTAGTGAAAGGTTTATCGGGTACTCACCCTCTGGGAAGTGGATATGGTATATATATCCCTGCGGAAGGCAAAGCATATTCCTTGTCCAAGGCCTGGGATATGGGTATTGAGGGAATTGAGAATGTATTCCTGAATACAAAGATAGGTTCTCTCATCGGAGATGCTGATGGAGACAGAAAGCTCACCGTCAAGGATGCCACCTATATCCAGAAATGTCTGGCAGGTCTGGAAGAATTCTATCGTTTTGATGAAATTGAAGCCAACAGATATGAAGGACCCAATTGTGACGGAGCGGGACTTCCTGTCTATGTTACAGACTTCAACTGTGACCATCAGCGCGACATCAAGGACGCCACCGCCATCCAGAAGCACCTGGCAGGTCTTGAGGGGTAAGTCTTATTCGAGGTGATATTATGAAAAGTTTAGTAAGAATAATGTCCTTTGTCCTGATGCTTTCGGTCCTGCTGTGCAGTTTCACCCTCATGTCTGCATCAGCGGAAGATAAATATAAATACAAAGATGCTGTAATTTCTAAATATAAAGAAATTAATGATGGCTCTGAGTTTGAATGGTTCTATGGTGAGAGATATGAATACTATGCTCCGGGCAATACTCCCGATGAGTGCGAGCCTGACTATATGCTCTTTTATTTGTCATCTAATTTCGAATTTGGCATGGGTTGTGCGGATATGTTTGGTGATTATGTAGTGTATACTAATTCTATGAGTTATCCGCTTGGAGCCGGCTATGGTATCTATGTCCCTGCAGAGGATAAGGCATATGCCTTGTCAACAGCCTGGGAGATGGGGATTGAGGGAATTGAGAATGTATTCCTGAATACAAAGATAGGAGATCTTATCGGAGATGCTGATGGAGACAGAAAGCTCACCGTCAAGGATGCCACCTATATCCAGAAATGCCTGGCAGGTCTGGAAGAATTCGATCGTTTTGATGAAATTGTATCCAACAGATATGAAGGACCCAATCATGACGGAGCGGGACTTCCTGTCTATGTTACAGACTTCAACTGTGACCATCAGCGCGACATCAAAGACGCCACCGCCATCCAGAAGCACCTGGCAGGTCTTGAGGGGTAAGACTCACAGCAATATCAGAGAATAAAAAAGCATAAGTAAATAGAAACAGGCACCTGTGTGTTACAGGTGCCTGTGTTTTTTGTTTGTAATAAACTTGTCAGATGGTTGTGTAGGGGCGGTCAATCATAACTACCGCGTTGCAGTTTTCCATTCGCTCCCTGACAAGAGCACAGATGGCGGTTCTGATCTGCTCCTCTTCGTCCTTGACATCATAGGGGATGACCGCGTCAAAGATAAGGTTGGTGTGTGTGGGACCGGGTACCATGCGGAAGTCGTGGATGGTTGCGTCCTTGTGAATCTCTTTGATAAGCTTTGCCACTGTGCATTTATAGCCGTTTGTCTTTTCGTTGTCGGTCTCGATGGGGTCCATGTGGATAACCGCAGAGCAGCCGAACTTCTCGTTCAGCTCCTGCTCGATAAGGTCGATCTCGTCGTGAATCGCAAAGATGTCGCCCTTGCCGTCTACCTCTGCGTGGAGAGAGAGCATCTGTCTGCCGGGGCCGTAGTCGTGAATTACCAGGTCGTGGATTCCGAGCACCACGCTGTGTGCGGTGACCGTCTGCTCAATATCCCTGACAAACTCCTCCTCGGGAGGGGAGCCCAGCAGGGGCTGGAGGGTCTCCATAGCCGACCGAAATCCTGCGAAAAGCACAAACAGCGATACCGCCGCACCGCACCAGCCGTCAATGGCCAGCCCTGTCCATGCGCCGACAAGTACGCTGATGAGTACCACGGTGGTGGCGGCACAGTCAGAGATACAGTCCATGGCGGTTGCCTTCATGCCTGCGGAGTTTATCTTCTTTCCGATACTGTTGTTGTACATGAACATATATCCCTTAACCAGTATGGATGCCACAAGGATACAAACAGGCAGGAGGATGTTCTTCTGAGGAGCTTCGGGGTTGAGGATCTTGTCCACAGATGATGTGAGAAGCTCAAATCCCACCAGAATAATCACAACAGACACCAGAAGTCCCGATATGTACTCAAACCTTCCGTGACCGAAGGGGTGCTTGGTGTCAGGCTTCATTCCTGCAAACTTGAATCCGATGAGTGTGATGAGGGAGGAACCTGCATCAGACAGGTTGTTGAAGGCGTCCGCCGTGATGGCGATGGAGCCCGAGAGCATACCTGCCGCAAGCTTTCCCCCAAAAAGCAGAATGTTCAGAAATATCCCGAAGATACTGCACAGCATTCCCCAGGCTCTGCGTCCTGCGTCGGTGGCTGTGTCCTTACCTCTGAGAAAAATCTTTGAGAGTATTTTTATCATATTTATCACCTTGGATGAGTATATCATAATCAAGGGGGTTTGAAAAGACAAATTTTTACATTTTTTCAGAATATATACGGATGTGGCAGGAGGGGATCTGTGAGGTACTACACAGCCCCTCCTGCACACGTCGGTTATGGTCTGAGTCTCAGTATCTGTCCGGGATATATCAGGTTGGGATTTGCGGGGTTGTTATATGCGATGATGTCGTTGACGTTGAGCCCGTAGCGCTTGGCGATCTCCCACAGGGAGTCCCCCGGGCGCACTGTGTAGTACATGGGGGCTCTGGGTTTGTCAACGGGTATTTTGAGCACCTGTCCGGGATAAATGAGCTGGGGGTCCTTTATATCATTCAGCTCAATGATCTCCTCGGTGGTTGTGCCGAAGAAGTTTGCGATTCCCCACAGGGTGTTGCCCGGCAGTACAGTGTAAAGTACAGGTTCCAAATGAAAATCTCCTTTCTATATTAATAATATTACGCAAGAGCCGGAAATGTTCACGAATAAAATCGAGTTGTCTCCCCATAATACATAGAAAAGGAGGATATTTATGGAATATGATATCAAGAACGTCCACGCAAGACAGGTGCTGGACTCAAGAGGAATGCCTACGGTTGAGTGCAGGGTAGAGCTTCAGTCAGGCGCGGTGGGAGTAGCATCTGTGCCCTCGGGAGCCTCCACAGGCGAGTTCGAGGCGGTGGAGCTTCGTGACGGGGGCAGTCCCTACAACGGCAAGGGTGTGGCAAAAGCCGTCAGCAACGTTAACACCCTCATTGCTCCCACCCTCACAGGTAAGTCCGCCCTGTGTCAGCGTATGGTGGACGGACTAATCCAAAGGCTTGACGATACGGACAACAAGGGAAAAATCGGCGCCAATGCCATGCTCAGTGCGTCCCTGGCGGTTGCCCGTGCGGCGGCCTGTCATCTGGGTCTGCCTTTGTACCGATATATAGGCACCGCCGTGTCATCACGACTGCCTGTGCCTATGATGAATATTCTCAACGGGGGAGCTCACGCCTCCAACAACGTGGATATTCAGGAGTTTATGATTATGCCTGTGGGCGCAGAGAGTTTCAGCGCAGGACTTCGCCAGTGCTGCGAGATCTATTATTCTCTGAAAGAAATACTCACCAATCTCGGCAAGTCTACCGCCGTAGGGGATGAGGGTGGCTTTGCCCCCGACCTGCAGAGCGACGAGCAGGCGATTGAGCTTATTCTCAAGGCTGTGAAGAAGGCGGGCTACTCAACCTCTGACACAAAGATTGCCCTTGATGCGGCGGCGTCGGAATGGTACGAGGACGGAGTATATAAGCTCCCAAAGCGTGGTGTGACCATGAGCCGCGAGGAACTTATCGGATACTTTGACAGGCTGTGTGCAACATATCCCATCGTTTCTCTGGAGGACCCATTGTCTGAGAATGACTGGGAGGGCTGGTCACAGATTACAAAGACCCTGGGAAATAAGGTGCAGCTTGTGGGGGATGACCTGTTTGTCACAAACACCGCGAGACTGCAGAAAGGAATCGACTCGGGTGCGGGCAATTCGATTCTCATCAAGGTCAATCAGATCGGCACCCTCACCGAGACTATGGATGCTATTGAGCTTGCCCATCGTAGCGGATATACCTCAGTAATATCTCACCGCTCGGGAGAGACCGAGGATACCACAATCGCCGACCTTGCAGTGGGTGTCTCCTCCGGACAGATCAAGACAGGGGCTCCCTGTAGGGGTGAGCGTACTGCAAAATACAACCGACTGCTGAGAATCGAGGAAGAGCTGGGGATTGATTCACAGTACTATTTTGGCTAAAAAAATAGGGTAATATATGGCTATTAGTCAATAAAACAATTATAATAAGTCAATTTTTGACTTTCCCCTCATAAAAGATTGTGGTATAATACTACGCATATATTGTTTAACTGGTAAGTGTGTTTACAGTATTCATCAGAATATCAAGGGGAGTTAGGTTATGAATAACTACAAGCATATATTGACTGAATCAGGCTCAAAGCTTGACAAGTTCAAGTTTGACGGCGAGCTTGGTGCTATATATTCCAAAGAGTCCACAGAGTTTCGTCTGTGGTCACCCATCGCTTCATGTGTGAAGCTGAGACTTTTTACAACAGGCAGCGATGCCGAGGCAGGAGCTTCTGTTATCGGCACCTATGAAATGACAAAGAACCACCAGACAGGGGTCTGGTCATACACCGTACAGGGTGACCTGAACGGCATCTACTACACCTACCTTGTATCTCATCCTCAGATGGGAGAGAGGGAGACAGGCGATATCTATGCTAAGGCCGCCGGTGTCAACGGCAACCGCTCCATGGTAATCGACCTTGATACCACAGACCCCGAGGGCTGGGACAAGGACGAGAGAATCCTCTTTGACCGTCCCACAGATGCTATCATCTGGGAGGTACAGGTCAGAGACTTTTCCTACTGTGAGAGCTCAGGTGTATCCAAGAAACACAGAGGCAAGTTCCTTGCCTTCACCGAGAAGGGCACAACTCTCAACTGCGACGGTATCAATCCCACCTGTGTTGATTATCTGAAGGAGCTGGGTATTAACTGCGTACAGATCAATCCTTTCTACGATTTCGGCTCCATTGACGAGGCATCTGATGCTGAGCAGTACAACTGGGGCTATGATCCCAAGAACTACAATCTGCCTGAGGGCAGCTTCTCTACAGATCCCTACAAGGGCGATGTGCGTATCCGTGAGTGCAAGCAGATGATTCAGGCTCTGCACAATGCAGGAATTGCCGTTGTTATGGATGTTGTTTACAACCACACCTACTCCGGCTATGGTTCATGGTTTGATATTTCCGTTCCCGGCTATTATTACCGATACAATCAGGACGGATTCTGGTCCAACGGCTCAGGTTGCGGTAACGATACTGCTTCTGAGCACGAGATGTACCGTAAGTTTATGATTGACTCCATTATGTACTGGGCAAAGGAGTATCATCTGGATGGCTTCCGCTTTGACCTGATGGGTCTGCACGATGTTGTCACCATGAACGGCATCCGCAACGCCCTCAACACTCTGCCCGAGGGTGAGAAGATTCTTATGTATGGCGAGGCCTGGGATATGTTCACTGCCTGTGAGCCCGGCACCATCATGGCAAATCAGCACAATATGCACCACCTTCCCGATAATGTGGGTGCATTCTGCGATAACATCCGCGATGCTATCAAGGGTTCTGAGTTTGACCAGCACAGCTGCGGCTTTGTACAGAACGGCTCCCGTCGTAACGATGTGTTCAGGGGCGTCCGTGCAGATACAGATTTCTGGGCAAGAACTCCTGCTCAGGCTGTCAACTACGCTTCTTGCCATGACGGAAGAACAATGTACGACAAGCTGTGCCTGTCTGTATTCCGCAATAACGTCCAGTATAATCTCCGCCACGAGAATGTTATCCGTATGAATAAACTGGCGGCAGCCATTATGCTCACCAGCCAGGGAATTCCCTTTATGGTAGCAGGCGAGGAGATGGCACGTACAAAGCTGGGAGATCACAACAGCTACAAGTCTGCCTCCTGTATCAACCGCATTGATTGGGAGAGAACAGTTAAATACAAGGACCTTGTGGATTACTACAAGGGTCTCATCAAGCTGAGAAAAGCTTTTGCGCCCATGCGCGATAATACAACCAATTCAATTCAGAAGGGTATGTGGCTTTTCACTGAGAATCCCACAGGCGTTGGATACACTTTGGAAGGAGAGGTATACGGCAAAACAAGAAAGATGCTCCTCCTCTTCAATGGTGCCACCCATACAGAGAGTTTTGACCTGACATCTCATGGGCTTGAGGGCTGGTGGGACGCTGTGGTTGACAGCGAAAACGCAGGCACAGATTTCCTTGGCGAGTATAGTCGTGTTATTAACGTTCCTGCAACCAGTGCAATGTTGCTTGTTGAGCAGGATAAGATTACTCCCTGACAGATAATCGATTGACCTGCAATTTAATAAATAAAAAAGATAGGGGATAGACATGAGTCTATCCCTTATTTGTCTTTGTAGATGTTTTGGCAACTTTTTTACATTTTTATGTAGAATTTCTCCTCCGAATACTTTATAATGTATATGAGAAGTTTTCTTCGGGAATTATTATTCTCTCGAAGAAAAATAAATTAAAAGGAGGACGAATTTACATGAAATTCAAAAGCTTGATCTCTCTTCTGCTTGTTATGATCCTGCTTCTGGGTACAGTGACTGGTACTCTGGTGTCTGTCAGCGCTGACGATACTACAGAGCCCGCTACTGATACCGAAGTAACAACATCAGACGACGAGATACCTAATTCCTATCAGATTGCAGCTCAGGCACTGGATGCTGAGTATGCTTACGATGGAAATGACCTGGGATCTACATACGCTCCCGAGAAGACCACCTTCAAGCTGTGGGCTCCCACATCCACCGAGGTTGTGGTAAATCTTTATTCTACCGGTAGTGATAAAGAAGATGGCGCCGCTGAACTTGGCACATATTCTATGTCAAAGGATATGGTAGACGGCGAGTGGACAGGCACATGGTCTGTTACTATTGAGGGAGACCTTAAGAACGTTTACTACACCTACACAGCTACCAACACTGCTCTGGTAACAGGCAGGGAGAAGACATCCACATTTGTTGATCCTTATGCTAAGGCAACAGGTGTTAACGGCGACCGCGCCATGGTAGTTGACCTTGACTCCACAGACCCCGAGGGCTGGGAGAATGATGCACACATCTATGTTGACACTCAGACAGATGCTATCATCTGGGAGGTTGTTGTACGCGACTTCTCTGCATCTGAGACATCAGGCGTGTCTGAGGCAAACAGAGGAAAGTTCCTTGCTTTCACCGAGGAGGGCACTACCGTTAACGGCGAGGGCAAAATCTCCACTTGTGTCGACTATCTGAAGGAGCTGGGCATTACTCATGTTCAGATCAACCCCTTCTATGATTTTGCAACAGTTAACGAGACAGCTGACCTTTCTACCCAGTACAACTGGGGTTATGATCCCGAGAACTACAACGTTCCCGAGGGAAGCTATTCCTCAAACCCCTACGATGGTAATGTTCGTATCAACGAGTGTAAGCAGATGATCCAGGCTCTGCACGATGCAGGCATCGGCGTTATCATGGACGTTGTTTACAACCACACATACTTCACAGATACATCAAACTTCCAGCTTGCAGTTCCCAACTACTACTACAGAATTGGTGAGGCAGGCAACTGGTCCAACGCTTCAGGCTGTGCAAACGATACAGCTTCTGAGCGTGCAATGTACAGAAAGTTTATGATCGAGAGCTGCCGTTACTGGGCAGAGGAGTACCATGTTGACGGTTTCCGTTTTGACCTGATGGGTATTCACGATGCAGAGACAATGAACCTTATCCGTGAGGAGATGGATGCTATCGATCCCAGAATCCTTATGTACGGCGAGGGTTGGTCTGCAGCTTCCTCAATCTTCGACACAACCACCTGTTCCGGCACAAAGACAGTCAGCTCCTCTCAGTTCTATGCTGAGCACCTGTCTGATCGTATCGCTCTCTTCAATGACGAGATCCGTGACGGACTCAAGGGTAATGTATTCGCAAACACAGGCACAGGCTTTATTCAGGGTACTGCAACATCATACAGCCCTGTTGCATACGGCATCCGTGCAAACACCGTGGGCAGAGGCAGCACATGGTCTGCAAAGGCTCCTTCACAGTGTGTTACTTATGCATCCTGCCACGATAACCACACAGTATACGACAGACTCGTAAGCTCCGTATACGGTGTTGACGCTGAGTTCAGACAGAGATATTCAAATCTCATCGAGATGAACAAGCTCAGCGCCGGTGTTGTTACAACATCACAGGGTATCTGCTTCCTGCTTGCAGGTGAGGAGATGGCTCGTACCAAGGACGGCGACCACAACAGCTACAACGCTCCTGTATCAGAGAATATGATCGACTGGTCACTGGTTGTTTCCAACGCAGACCTGGTATCCTACTACAAGGGTCTGTTTGCTATTCGTCAGGCATTCTCTCCCTTCACAGAGGCTACAACAAAGTACAACGGCAAGTACGTTATGAACGACTCACTTGCATCTGTATCCAATGTTATTGCATACACAGTACAGAACGATACAGAGGGCGAGTGGGACAAGGTTGCTGTTATTCATAACGGCAACCCCACAGAAGCCAAGAATGTAACTCTTAAGGATGATTCTGTATCCGAGTGGGTTGTTATCGCTGATAACTCCTGTGCAGGTCTGGATGCAATCAAGACAGTAAGAGGCAACACATTCAAGGTTGAGCCTTCCAGCACACTTATCGCAGTTGATAAGGAGAGCTATGATGCAATCGGCCTGTCCTCCGGCGACAGCAAGATCATTGTTGAGCATAAGGATATGAACACAGGTGCGGTCCTCACAAAGCAGGTTATCACAGGCCAGCCCGGCACAGGCTACGAGACAGCAGTGGATTCTTCACTGGCACTGGAGTATGATTTCGTAGGCGCAGAGGGCGAGACCAGCGGCACCATTTCTGAGGGTGACACAGTTATCACCTACAACTACGAGATGTATGTTGCTCCTGCTCTCAAGAACAACGATCTGACAGGTGACAACAGAATCTCTGTCAGAGACGCAACAGCTATCCAGAAGTATTGTGCAGACCTTCTGGACTTTACCGACGAGCAGATTGCACTTGCTGACTATGACTACTCAAAGAAGGTAAACGTTAAGGATTCAACTACTCTCCAGAAGCATCTGGCAGGTATCAATGTAAACATCGGTACAGTTGTTGCTAACTTCCTCTATGAGAAGGAGGACGGCACAGTAGTTGCTATCTCTACTCCTGTAACAAAGCAGTACAGAGTAGGCCAGAACTACACCACACAGCCTGATACAGTTGAGCTTTACAAGGTTCAGGATAAGCTTCCTTCAAACGCAAGCGGTATCACAGCAGTAGGTGTAACCACTGTTAACTATTACTACGACTACGCAGGCTCCGGCATGAAGATTCACGCAGCTCATCTGGACGCAACACAGACATGGACCCCCTACCTGTGGGCATGGAGTGCATCAGGTACAAACGCATTCAGCGGATGGCCCGGTGTTGCAATGCTGGATGACGGTGACGGCTGGTTCTCCGTAGATGCAGCACTTCCCGAGGGTGTTTCTTACTCCGTAATTATCTCCAACAACGGTTCACCTCAGTCCGCAGACTATGATGGCATTGAGGCATCAGAGATCTGGGTTGTTATTGACGATTATAACATGGTCAATAAGGGTCAGTTCCTGACAGTATATACTGAGAAGCCCGACTTGGAGGCACTTCGCGCAGAGGCACTTCCCGAGGTAGAGCCCGCAGAATAAGTCCCACACGGATTTTCCTAATTAGTTACTGAATGAATAAGCGGTCAGACAGAGAAATCTGCCTGACCGCTTTTTTGTGTTTATGAAGTATTTTTATGAAGCGGGGGATATACCCCGATTGTATGAGTAGAAAGTATAAATAAAAAGTAAAAAACCCTCCGTAAATACGAAGGGTTGTAGTACCGTGTTTCTTGAAAATCAGGGAGTGATTAAACAGCTCTCTGAACCTTACCTGAACGTAAGCAACGGGTGCAAGCATAAACGTGCTTGGGTGAGCCGTCAACAACAGCCTTTACTCTCTGCACATTGGGCTTCCAAGTTCTGTTGGAGCGTCTGTGAGAGTGAGAAACCTTGATTCCGAACTTAACGTCCTTTCCGCAGAAATCACATTTTGCCATGCTTCTGCACCTCCTTAAGTGACATAATATCGTTTGTAACTCTGTTATAATAACAGAAACAAACAGAAAATGCAAGTGTTTTTTTGAAAAACTTTTCTTGTTTTTTTTATTTGTATATTATATAATATGATAGATTAATTGTTTATAATGGATTAGTATAGCTATTATACACCCTCGGAGGCCTAAAGTTCTATGTATGAGTTAGTCAAGGACGCAGCGCTATATATGAATAATATCCCCGGATTCATCACTTTGATTGCGGGGCATCTGGCTGCTATGTTGATTTTTGTGCTGGTTGTATTTCCTCTGCACAACTATATAAAGTATATGGTGATAGAAAAATGCGGTGACAAGAAGCGCCACCCCGAAGACTATCTCACAATGAAACCCTCTGCATCTTTTCATTGGATGGGTGCGATTTCTGTTTTTGTTCTGCAGATGGGATTTTCTTTTCCCATCTATCAGCGCAGGGACCGCTACTATAGTCCCGTGCTTTATACCATTTATGTTGCTTTGTCGGGAATAGGAGTATATCTTGGAAGCTTTTTTGCTTCACTTCTGCTTTTGTCCTTTGTGGACGCATTTGATCCTCAGGGTATTTTTAATCTTGAGGTTCTGCCTGTGAATGCTCCTGTGGGGCATTACATCTACTACGGCATAACACTCATGCTCTATGTCGTTATGAAAATCAGCATTTATTCTGCGGTCATAAATCTGATTCCTCTTGTTCCTCTGGATATGGGGGATGTACTCTATCAGTTCCTGCCTCTGCAGTGGTCTGATTTCTTCAGGAATAATCAGATGGCAGTCAGCGCAGTTATTGTGGCTGTATTATTCCTCAGCATAGGCCAGCCGGGAGGCTTTGTCAGAGATATCTCTACTGTTATTTCTGAACCTGTGATAAACGGATTCTATTTTGTTGCGGAAAAAATAGCCTCCCTGTTTATATAATATTTTATTTTTTGAGGCGAAAGGTATATGTTATTTGATTTGATGAGAGGCAATCTGACCTTTGGCGGCGTGATTGCTCAGGTACTGGTAATCCTTCTTATGATTTTTCTTGTGCTTCCCGTTCATGAGTTTGCTCATGCAGGGGTGGCATATCTTATGGGAGACAAGGCCATCAGACGACGTGGCAGACTCACCCTGAATCCTTTGTATCATATTGATATCATGGGTGCGCTGTGTATGCTTCTGCTGGGCTTTGGCTGGGCAAAGGCAGTTCCCATTGATCCCCGTAATTTTAAGAACCCGAAGGTGGGCATGGCAATCACTGCTCTTGCAGGACCTGTTTCAAACGTCCTGTGCGGTATGCTGGGCGGAGTGATCCTTGCGGGACTGGTTCGGTTCTCTCCTGAGTTCCTTGTGTTTAGCACCATAGGAAAGTATGTTTATATTTTTCTGCTTTATTATGTCCAGATCAATGCCACCCTTGCGGTGTTCAATATGATTCCCATTCCGCCGCTGGACGGAAGTAAGGTTCTGTTTATGTTTCTTCCTGATAGTGCAGTGCAGTTTTGCTATCGTTATCAGCAGTACTCATTTATCCTTATCTATGCTTTGTTATTAACCAATGTTCTGGATGGGGTTATCGGTGCAGGCAGTAGTTTTATCTTTGATTTGTGCACATTCTTTATTTTCAGAAATATTTAAGCTTTTGTTATTGATTCTCTCAGGAGGTGACAGCTTTGGAGAATACAACTAAATTTCAGTACAAGCTGTCAGGCTTTGAGGGTCCACTTGACCTGCTGCTGCAGCTGATTGCAAAAAATAAAATCGATATTTACGATATCCAGATATCTCTGCTTCTTGAGCAGTATATGGAGCAGATCGCCTCTATGCAGGAGGCAGATATGGATGTGGCCTCGGAGTTCCTTGAGATGGCATCGAGACTTGTTTACATCAAGTCAGTGATGCTCCTGCCCAAGTACGAGGAAGAGGCAGAGCAGCTCAAAACAGAGCTTCAGGGACAGCTTATCGAGTATCAGCTGTGCAAGAAGGTGGCGGCTATGCTGCAGCCTATGGTCAGCTTTGATAAATTCGTCAGGGAACCTTCTCCCGTAGAGTTCGACCTGACATACAACAGGGAGCATCCGCCCACAGATATTGCCAAGGCCTATGTGTCTGCGGTGGGCAGAGGAAAGCGAAAGCTCCCTCCCAAAAGAGAGGCTTTCTCGGGAATTGTAGAGAAGAAGATAATCTCTGTCAGCTCCCGTATTATCCGTGTCATGAGGAATCTCTGGCACAAAAAGAACATTCAGTACAGCAGTTTGTTTGAGGCTTGTAACGGCAAAAGCGACCTTGTGGCAACCTTCTTGGCTGTGCTGGAGCTTGTGAAGGGCAAGCGTGTTATTATAGACGGCGAGGGCGACAGTGCCACCGTCAGAATGATAGAGGAGGACAGAAGATGAGTGAACTGAATATCAGAAATGCTATCGAGGCAATTCTCTTTGCCAGCGGTTCTTCTGTACCCGTACACAGAATCTCAACAGCTCTGGAGCTTACCGAGAAAGAAGCACAGAAGCACCTGGAAGCCCTCATGAAAGAATATGAGAGCGCTGACCGTGGAATAACTATTATCAGGCTCGATAACGCATATCAGATGGTATCCTGTGAGGAATACGCACCCCAGATCCGTATCGTTATGGACCTGAGGAGAAATACCCCTCTGTCTCAGGCGGCGCTTGAGGTGCTGGCGGTTATTGCATATAACCAGCCTGTGACCAAAGCTTTTGTTGAGCAGGTCAGAGGTGTGGATTGCTCCGGTGTTATCGGCAGCCTCACAGCCAAGGACCTGATAGAGGAGAAGGGCAGACTTGAGCTTCCCGGAAGACCTCTGGTCTATGGAACAACTGAGAACTTCCTCCGTTGCTTTGGCATTTCTGACCTGTCTGAGCTTCCTGAGATTCCCGAGGAGAAGGAACCTCAGCAGGATAAGGACGAGGATGGAGATGACTCCCAGCTGAGCATATTCCACGCTGAGGACGAAGCACAGGCAGAGGACGAGACAAAAACAGAAGTTGCAGATGCTATGATTGCAGCTTCGGTAGAAGAGATTATTGAGGAAGCTACGAAAGAATAATTCTTTTGCAAAATACACTTGGTGCTGTGGCACAGTGGGGGGATACCCTTGGTCTGGGCAATAATTGCGATTGCGTTTTTTGTTGGACTTGTTTATCTGCTTTTGTTCTCAAACGTAACCGTCACCCTGCACTACGATGACAGGGACGGGGTGTTCCGATGCAGTGTCAGATATCTTTTTCTGAACTACATCGTCTCGCCCAAGAAAGAAAAGAAGAAAAGAAAAAACAAAAAGCAACCGAAAAAAAAGAAAAAGTCAGTGGACAAGCCTTCTCCTATAGTCAGTATATATAAGGAAAAGGGTGCCATAGGCTTTGTAAAAAGCCTTCAGACGGTTGTAAATGCCGCCTGGAAGCTGTTTGTGAGTATACTGAGGAATGTTACTCTCAGAAACCTGCTGATACGTCTGAGCATCACAGGAGAAGACGCGGCGGATACAGCCATCAGCTTCGGCTGGGCAAACTCTGTTGTATACCCCATTGTGGGAGCTTTGCTTGACAATGTGGCCGACTACGAGGACTACACAGTAGAGCTGATTCCCGACTATAATCACGAGTCTTCCTCGTCGGTGGAATTTGATATGGCAATTTCTATCAGACCGGTGACTTTCATCGCTGTTATGATACGCAGCTATACGCAGCTTCGTGATCTGCTTGCAGCGTTAACCTATAAACCTAAACACGAAAAGGAGAAATAATAATGAACGATCATCCTATTAACGGTCTTATGGACACAACCCTTGACAAAATTAAGAGTATGGTGGACGTGAACACCATTATCGGTGATCCCATTACCTCACCTGACGGCACAGTAATTATCCCTGTGTCAAAGGTAAGCTACGGTTTTGCATCAGGCGGTACAGATATCAGTACAAAGAAGGACAGCCCCCGTCCCAACTTTGGCGGCGGCTCGGGTGCAGGTGTATCCATCAATCCTGTGGGCTTCCTGTCTGTATACAGAGGCGAGGTCAAGTTCATTCCTGTCGAGAAGTACGACGGTCCCGCAGATCGTATCGTAGGACTTGTGCCTGAGATGTTTGACAAAGTAAAGGACCTTTTCAACAAGGACAAGAAGGCCTCATCTGAGGTTGGCGACGACGAAATAATCTGATTGCATATTAATCATGCCCCGATCATATTTTTGTATCGGGGTGTGTCTTTATGAAACGGATAGTTTGTGTCTTTTTGTCAGCGTGTATACTTTTGTTCTGTGTTGGTCCGCAGGCTTCTGCACAGCAGGTGTCTGTGTCTGCAGGGAGTTATGTTCTCTACTGTGCCGATAACGGAAAGGTCCTGTGCGGAGAGAATCAGCACACCCGCGCAGGAATGGCAAGCACCACAAAGATAATGACTGCGCTCATAGCTCTTGAGTATGCTTCCACCGCTGATGAGGTGGTGGAGTTTACAGAGGATATGATAGCCGAGGGCAGCAGTATGTATCTGAAGGTTGGAGATAAGCTTCATCTGTCTGACCTGGCGGCGGGTATGATGACTGTGTCAGGCAACGATGCTGCCAACGCTGTGGCGCTGGCCATCGGCGGCAGTATGGAGGGCTTCGCAGAGATTATGAACCGCAGGGCAAAGCAGCTTGGCATGGAGAATACAAACTTTGTTACCCCCAGCGGACTGGATGCACAGGAGCATTATTCCACACCCTATGATATGGCACTGCTTATGGCTCACGCCATGAGTAACGATGACTTTGCTCAGCTCACAGAAAAAACCTCTGTGTCGGTAGAATTTGTGAATCCTCAGGGGCAGAAGGTTACATATACAAATCATAACAAGCTTCTGTCTATGTACAGCAGCTGTGTAGGTGGCAAGACGGGATACACAAAATCCACGGGCAGATGCCTTGTGACCTGCGCCAGGCAGAACGGAATGACCCTTGTGGCGGTTACCTTCAATGACCGCGAGGACTGGCAGGACCATATATCTCTGTATGAGTATGGATTCGGGAACTTTTCGCCTGTTGACAGCGCTGCCTCAGACAGCACCTATACTGTTTCAGTGTTGGGGTCTCGTCGGAATACCCTGACCGCAAAAGCTCAGGTCACCCAAAGATGTATCGTAGAAGCTGACAAAGCACAGAGCGTCATCTGTCAGGTGTATCTTCCTCCTGTGGTATATGCCCCTGTAAAAAAGGGAGATACCTTGGGGAAGGTGGTCTACTCTCTTGATGGAGAGATTATTCAGGAAATTCCGCTTATTGCCGGAGAATCCGCAGCGTATATGGAGTCAGCTCCTCTGACAAGATTGTGGAGAAGAATCTTCGGATAAGCTTAACTATAAAAACGATATAAAAGATAAGGAAATAAAAGGTAGGTATTATGGCTAACAAAAATTACGTCCGTCTACAGAAGATGCTGGCTGACTGCGGTGTAGCCTCCAGAAGAAAGTCTGAGGAGCTCATCCGTGCAGGTTCTGTCAAGGTCAACGGTGTGCGGGCAGAGATAGGGGACAAGGTGGACCCATACAACGACAAGGTAGTAGTAAACGGCAGACGTGTAACAGCAAACGCCAAGCCCAAGCACAGATATATAATGCTCAACAAACCCCGCGGATATGTGACAACCATGAGCGACGAGCGAGGCAGAAAGTGCGTTGCGGAGCTTGTGGCTGATATCCCCGAGCGAGTATATCCTGTAGGCAGACTGGACAGGGACAGCGAGGGTATGCTCCTGTTCACTAATGACGGAGACTTTGCCAACATCGTTATGCATCCCAAGAAAGATATATATAAGGTCTATCGTGTAACAGTCAGACCTGCCGTTACCGACGAGATGATTGTGCAGTTCCAGAACGGAATGATGCTGGACGGCAGAAAGACCGCTCCTGCAGAGGTGAGAGTTATCACCCGTGAGGAAGGCAGGGTTGTGCTGGAAATTCTCCTGCGTGAAGGCAGAAACCGCCAGATTCGTCGTATGTGTGAGATGCTGGGACTGGAGGTTGCCAGACTTCGCCGTACTGCCATTGGCGGAGTGAAGATGGGTATGCTGAAGAAGGGTGACTGGAGAGACCTGACCCCCGAAGAGGTCAAGAAGCTCACCGCTGATCCTAACCCCTCCCGTCATCTTAAGTAATTCTGAAGTTTAGAGGTACAAGCTATGTTTTCGATTTTACCCTGCAGTGATCCTGCCCGTGTGGGAGAGTACCCCGAGGGTACAACACTGCTTATCTATAAGGACAACGGCACCGAGCGCGGTCACGTTGCATATTATCAGAACAAATCCGCCATCGAGATTATCTCTATGGAGGTGGGAGAGGACATTTCTCCCGATCTGCCCCTGAGTGAGGAAGCTTTTCTGCATGGGGATGCCCTGGTTCGATCTGTAGGTTCGATTGCTTTGGGCAAGGGACTTCTGACTCTTTGCACCAAGCTCTATGACCTGAGCCCACTGCTTGATAAGCTTGGTTTCTTCAAAAATGGAGATTACTACATTCTCTATCTCAACAAACTATTTGCCAAGGGTTGCAGCGGATGCAGCGGTTGCGGCGGATGTAATTAACCAAAAATATTAAGTTTTGCAACTTTTTTCTGTAATATTCTCTTGTAATTTTATCCTGATAATGTATAATTATATTGGATATATTTTGAGTAATGCTTGGAGGAATTCTAATGAGCATGGATAAGAAAAACACAATGTCCGCAGTTGAGCTTCTTGCTGCCCTTTTTGACGGCGGTGTATATACCGAGCTTGGCGGAAAACTTTATTCCCAGGACACCCCTGCAGAGGCAGTTGCCGCCTGCGGTAAGGTTTCCGGTCAGACACTGTACGCTTTTGCTCAGGCAGAGGATCGTTGCGGTGGTGCAATGAGCGTTGCTCAGGCAAACAAGCTAAAGAAGCTCTATGACCTTGCCCTGAAGACAGGTTGTCCTGTTGTTGGTTTCTACTTTGACAGCACAGCCAGAATCTCACAGGGTAATATGCTTCTGGATGCTGTGGGAGATGTGCTCTCAGCAAGCGGCAGACTCTCGGGCGTTGTGCCTCAGATCTCTGTTGTGCTGGGCAGCTGTGTATCCACAACTGCCATGATGGCATCAAATGCTGATTTCGTGATTATGACCGAGGACGCAAAGCTCAGCCTCTGTACTGACAGCGAGTGTACAGGTAAGGGCAGAGCAGCCCTTGTAACAAAGACAGCCGCTGAGGCTGTGGAGGCTGTAAAGACTCTTGTTGACCTGCTTCCTTCCAACAATTTGGGTGTAGCTCCTCTGGCTGATGATATTGTTGAGGATTCTGAGTGTATTTTCGATAAGGACACAGTGATGGAACTCTACACAGGTATGGGTGAGGGTTCAAAGGTAGCCCTTGCAAGACTGGGCGGACAGGTTGTCGGTGCTGTCAAGACTCTTGGCACTGCTATCGGTCACAAGGATTCAAAGAAGATTGCTTCTTTTGTCCGCTTCTGTGATGCTTTCTCAATCCCTGTTGTTACTCTGGTGGATGCCACTGAGTTTGAGTGCCTCTCAGGTGCAAAATCCGTTCTCTCTGCATATGCTGAGGCAACTACCCCCAAGGTATCTGTTGTTACAGGCAAGGCAGTGGGCGCTGTATATATGTCAATGGCAGGCAAGGGTTGCCGTGCCGATGCTACCCTCGCTCTGGATGGTGCAGTTGTTTCTCCCATCCGCCCCGAGGCAGCAGCATACATTGCGCTGGGCGACAGCCTCACAGGCACTGTTGCACAGCAGGACAAGCTCATTGATGAGTACGTAAAGGCAGAGCTCTCTGCCGATAATGCAGCCAAGGCAGGCTACATAGACGACGTGGTCTCCTTTGCACAGCTTCGTGACAAGCTCATTAGCTACATGGATATTCTTTCCGGCAAGAGAGAGACATCTCTGCCCAAAAAACATAACACCATTTAATCAGGAGGTCTGAAAATGAAAACTCTCAGAGTTACAGTTAACGGCGTTTCATATGATGTACAGGTTGAGGAGCTGGGTGGTACATCAGCTCCCGCAGCAGCACCTGCAGCAGCTCCCGTAGCAGCACCCGCAGCAGCTCCTGCAGCAGCTCCTGCAGCAGGTGGCACAAAGGTTACCGCTCCTATGCCCGGCACAATCCTTTCTATCAATGTTGCAGTAGGCGACAAGGTTGCAGAGGGTCAGTGTGTTGCGGTGCTTGAGGCTATGAAGATGGAAAACGAGATTCCTTCTCCTGCAGCCGGCACAGTTGCTTCCATCGCAGTTGAGAAGGGCGCAAACGTTGAGACCGGTGCGGTTATCATCACTTTGAACTAAGGGTGACATAAATGGCAAAGAAGATTAAAATTACCGAGACAGGACTGCGTGATGCCCACCAGTCTCTGCTGGCTACCAGAATGCCCACCTCTGATATGCTTCCCATTCTTGAGAAGATGGACAAGGTTGGATTCTATTCTCTGGAGTGTTGGGGCGGAGCTACATTTGACTCCTGCCTGCGATTCCTCAATGAAGACCCCTGGGAGAGACTTCGCATAATCCGCGACAAATGCAAGAACACAAAGCTTCAGATGCTCTTCCGCGGCCAGAATATGCTGGGTTATCGCCACTATGCAGACGATGTCCTGGACTATTTTGTACAGCGTTCCGTTGCTAACGGTATCGATATCCTCCGTATTTTTGATGCTCTCAACGACATCAAGAATCTCCAGAGCGCCATTAAGGCCGCAAAGAGAGAGAAGGCTGAGGTTCAGGTAGCAATCAGCTACACAACAGGCCCCGTCTTCACAGATGAGTACTACGTTGACTATGCAAAGCGTATTGCTGACGCAGGTGCAGATACCATCTGTATCAAGGATATGGCGGCTCTGCTCACACCCTACAAGACAGAGTCTCTTGTCAAGGCTATCAAAAAGGAAGTTGACCTTCCTATTCAGATACATACTCACTATACTTCAGGACTTGCTTCCATGTGTCTGCTGAAGGGTGTTGAGGCTGGTGCAGATATGATCGACACCGCAATCAGCCCTCTGGCGCTGGGTACATCCCACGCTCCCACAGAGTCTATGGTTGCCGCTTTCCAGGGCACAGAGTATGACACAGGTCTTGACCTTATCGCACTTTCTGAGATTCGCGAGTACTTTATGACTCTCCGTGACAAGTACATCAAGTCAGGCCTTATCGACCCAAAGATGCTTGCAACAGATGCCAACGCTCTCATCTATCAGGTGCCCGGCGGTATGCTCTCAAACCTGCTCTCACAGCTTAAGCAGGCAGGTAAGGAGTCAGAGCTGACAAAGGTTCTGGAGGAAGTTCCCCGTGTACGTGAGGATGCGGGTTATCCTCCTCTGGTTACTCCCACATCTCAGATCGTCGGCACACAGGCAGTGTTCAATGTTATCATGGGCGAGCGCTACAAGATGTGCACCAACGAGTTCAAGGATATGGTAGCCGGCAAGTACGGCACAACTCCCGTTGCTATTGATGAGAAGTTCAGAAACAAGATCATCGGCGATATGGAGCCTGTTACCTGTCGTCCTGCAGACCTGATTGCTCCTGAGCTTGATAAGCTCAAGGAGGAGGCAGCTCAGTATGTTCAGCAGGAGGAGGACGTGCTCTCATATGCTATGTTCCCCAAGGTCTCTGTAGACTTCTTTAACAAGCGTCGCGAGAGTCAGCTGGGTCTCAATCCCGATATGCTTGACAAGCAGAACAAGACCTATCCTGTTTAATTGCTTGAATATTCTATAGAAGAAATAAACCTCTCCGTTTTTCGGAGAGGTTGTTTTTTTTACCAAAATACCTCTTGACACATAATACTATGCGGTGTATAGTATTAGTTGTCAGGAGGGATGTCATGGATATTCAAATCAAACGAGGGCTGTTGGAAGTCTGTGTTCTTGCGGCTATATCCCGCAAGGATTCCTACGGATATCAGATTATAAAGGATATTGAGCCATATATCTCTATTTCAGAATCGACCCTTTATCCTATCCTCAGGCGTCTGGAAGAGAACAGACAGCTCACTGTTTATTCAGTGGAGCATAATGGAAGGCTGAGGAAGTATTACAGCATAACAGATGAGGGGAAATGTCGTCTTCAGGCTTTTTCTGAGGAATGGAAAGAGATTATGAGTATTTATAAATTTATCACAGGGGAGGTATCAGGTGATGAACAGAATTGAGTTTCTCAGAGAATTGTCCGAGAGAATAGGCAGTATGCCCCAAAAGGAGCAGGAGGAAGTTCTGAGCTTTTATTCAGAGATGATTTCTGAGCGTATGGAAGACGGCATGACCGAGGAGCAGGCCGTGGAGGCGTTGGGCTCTGTGGATGAAATAGCTCAGAGCGCTATGATGGATATGCCCCTTGCCACTATTATCAAAGAGAAGGTCAGACCCAAGCATAAGCTGAGAGTATGGGAGATTTTACTCATTGTTATCGGGTCCCCTCTGTGGTTGTCGTTAGCTTTGGCGGTGTTGGCTGTACTGCTTGCTGTTTATATCGTGCTTTGGACTTTGGTGCTGGTGCTCTGGGTAGTTGTGCTTGCATTAGGTGTTTGTGCTGTTGCAGGATTGCCTGCATCAGTGATGGCTTTTGTTCATTCAAGTGCTCCTATGGGACTGGCACTTCTGGGAGCAAGTATGATTCTTGCAGCATTGTGCATATTCTTTTCTGTGCTCTCTGTCATAGCCTCAAAGGGTGCATCCCGACTCAGCGTGCTTATTATCAAGGCTATCAAAAAATGTTTTATATAAGCAGAAGGGAGAAGTAATATGAAAAAAATAGTAAAAATATCTTTGATTATTGCGTCGGTTCTGCTTTTGGCAGGTTTGTGCTTATGTGCTCTCGGATATGCCATAGGCGGACCGGATGCGTTTATCGCAGAGACTGAGCATTACGAAACTGCTACGGCCGTCTTTAACGGAGTGGACAGTTTTGAGATTGATGCGGTAGCCGCGGATGTGAGCATTGTGTACTCAACAGCTGACGAAGTGAAGGTTATTTATCCATATTCAGAAAAAGTAGGATATAAAACGGAGTGCAATAACGGAAAGCTCACTGTTGAGTATGAGGACAACAACCGTTGGTATGATCATATCGGTATCAATTTGTTCAGTGAGGATTTGACTATTGTACTGGAAATTCCCGGGAAAACCTATGAGTCAGTAAACATCACTACTGATTCGGGAGATATTGGTATTATCGAGAAGCTTGATGCGACTACCTGTGCTATGAGTACAGTGAGCGGTGATCTGCGGGCTGAGATTGATGCAGATGAGTTAGCCGTCAGCACTACCTCGGGAGATATCTTTCTTGGTGCAGATGTGCAGGGATTGTCCATTGTCAGCACAACCTCAGGTGATGTGACGATTGACGGCAGTTTTAGCGATATGAAGCTTTCTACTACCAGCGGCAGTATGAATCTTAACTATCTGACTGCTGATGGTATAAAGGCTACCTCGGCCAGCGGCAGTATTGAACTAACTGATGCTGTGGTGTCAGGGGATATTTCCGTTGATACTGTCTCGGGCGACGTCACCCTGAGTCTGGTGGATGCAGATAACTACACATTCAGCACAACCTCAGGGGATGTTTCGGGTACGATTCTCAGTAGCAAACTCTTTGATGTTGATACCACCAGCGGAGATGCGGTTACTCCTCACGTGGATTTTGCTGAGGGTACATTTTCTGTAAATACCACCAGCGGAGATGTTAACATCCAACTGGCAGACTGAATATACAAAAACGAGCACCCTTTCTGCATAGGGTGCTCGTTATATTATATCTTGATAAGGCGAGAGGTAAAGTCCTCACCGCAGGGAGAGGGTGTTTTCTCAAAGATTGTTCGTATATCCGTGGCCTTTATGTCAATGTCAAAGATCTCTCTTGCATCTTCATGAAGCTCTGCGTATCCTGCGGCAACATTGATGACAAAGGGCAGGGCACAGGAGTTTTTTGCAATTTTGAGGAATTCTTCTCCACGAGGATCAAAGCCTAAAACCCTGATATAAGGAACGTTATTTTTTTGCATATCCTTTGTAATACCCAACAGGGCACAAGTGAGAATACGTCTGAGTCGGGAGTGGGTATAGCGCTTGGTTTTAACTTTTTCCAGTATTTCTTCTGATGTGTTGCACTTTCTCGCCGCCTCGTATATGCGGTTGTGCAGCCCTTCGGATACGTCAGGGATGTTTTCATATTCCTCGGGACTCATCTGTCTGAGCCTGAGGAGGAGCGCTCTGTCTCCCTGTTGAGTGAAAGCAGGGTTATCTATATCGTCCGGTAAACAGGGGAGAAGTCCTTTATATTCATCTCCTTCTCTGATTCTTTCTCTGATAAGGGATGCACTGGCAAAGCCGTCTGTGACAAGGGTACTGTGGTGACCGGCTCCTGCCCGAGTAACGGTGCGCAAATCTATATCCGTGTCCTTCAGTGACTTGATGTACTCAAGACCAAGAGTATTGTTGGGGGAGGATAGAATGTCTGAGATATCGTCTCCGTAGATTTCACGAACCGCCTTTTGCACTGCACTTGGGTAGTATTCACCCTGCTCCATCAGAGCTTTTGTTATCTCCTGAACTCTGATGTCTTCAGTTGCATCTGCCGCAGCTTTCAGCAGCCCGATGTTTCCGCACTCGCTGCCGAAGTACACTCTGTTGATACCACCCAGAGCACGTATGATGTCGCATCCACCCTTTGCAAATCGCTGTGCAGATGAGGTTGCCCATACGGCGGGGAGCTCAATAACAATATTCGCACCGCACCTAAGCGCAGACCTTGTACGACTGAATTTTGAGAAAACAGCCACGTCTCCTCTTTGGGTGAAGCTTCCGCTCATTATGGCAACAATACAGTCGCAGCCGTCTTTTTTCATTTGTTCAAGAAGATACTTGTGTCCCCTGTGAAAGGGATTGAACTCACATATAACCGCTCCTGTAATCAACTTGCTTCACTCCTTATGAAAAAGTACTTGAAAACTCTTCCCGATTGTACTATTATATATTATAGTGTTTTTTTTAACGATTTCAATAAATGGAGGTAGAATTATGAAAATTCTTGTAATTAACGCAGGTAGTTCTTCTCTGAAATATCAGCTGATTGATATGGACAACGAGAACGTTCTTGCTAAGGGTAACTGTGAGCGTATCGGCGCTGAGGGTTCTTTCATCGGCCACAAGACAGCCGACGGCAGACAGATGACCAAAGAGGTGGCTATGCCCGACCACACAACCGCATTTCTGCAGGTTAAGGATGCTCTCACCGACAAGGAGCACGGCGTTATCACCGAGCTTTCTGAGGTTTCAGCAATAGGTCACAGAATCGTTCAGGGCGGCGCACTCTTCAGCGAGTCCGTACTTGTTGACGAGAAGGTTATCGAGGGTATCGAGAGCCTGATTCCTCTTGCACCTCTCCACAACTCTGGCCATGTTCAGGCTATCAGAGGTTGCCTGCAGGTATTCGGCGACAGTGTTCCCGAGGTTGTAGTTTTTGACACAGCATTCCATTCCACAATGCCCGAGAAGGCATATATGTACGCAGTACCCTATGAGTACTATGAGAAGTATCAGGTTCGTCGCTACGGCTTCCACGGCACATCCCACCGCTATGTTTCAGGCGAGATGGCAAAGGCCTTGGGCAAGGATATCAAGGACCTGAAGCTCATCACCTGCCACATCGGCAACGGCTCCTCTATCACAGCAGTTGACGGCGGCAAGGTTATCGACACATCTATGGGCCTGACACCTCTTGACGGCTTTATGATGGGTACTCGTTCAGGCGGACTGGATCCCTCTGTTGTTACATTTATCGCAGAGAAGGAGGGTATTACTCCCGAACAGATGAGCAACCTCCTCAACAAGAAGAGCGGTTTGCTGGGTATTTCCGGTGTTTCTTCTGATGACCGTGATGTTACTGCTGCTGAGGATGCAGGTAACGAGCGTGCACACCTGGCTCACGAGATGCTCTACTATCAGATCGCAAAGTTCATCGGCAGCTACTATGTAGCTCTCGGCGGATGCGACGGTATCGTATTCACCGCAGGTTTGGGCGAGAACCAGCCACGTCTGCGCAAGACTGTCTGTGATTATCTTGAGTGTCTGGGCATCACTATTGATGACGAGAAGAACCAGAAGGCTCGTCTCGGTGCATCAGGTGAGATCTCTGCAGATGATTCCAAGATTCCCGTATATGTTATCGCAACCAATGAGGAGCTTGTTATCGCAAGAGATACCAAGGCACTTGTAGAGAATAAGGCATAATTTCTCTGAGGGAATAATAACTACAAAGAATAAAGGACAGCAGAACCAAGACTCTGCTGTCCTTTTTTATATTCCTCAGATGCCGGATTCGGAGAACTCGCCTCTGTCAGGGGTGCTTGTGACAGCACGCTCTCTGAACAGAAAGGTGATGCACCACAGGGCTGACAAGCCTACCAGAGCATAGATGATTCTGGAGATGATTCCTGTCTGACCGCCGCATATCCATGCCACAAGGTCAAACTGAAACAGACCAACGCTGCCCCAGTTGATGCCTCCGATAATAAGAAGCGTCAAAGCTATTTTGTCGAGCATATAAAAACCTCCTATTTCTATTTGCTCTAATAGTGTTGACGCTTGCGATGGAAATTATTCAGATCTTAGTAATAAGAAGCCAAAGTGCCCCTGCGCCGAAAAGCAGAAGTATCACTCCCACGATCCTGACTATGAAAACGGCTTTCTTCAGCTTCATGCCGGAGATCATATTATCTGTGGGTGTAGGCAGCAGGAGGGTGATGAGTCCCACACAGAATCCGCCAAGTGTGCACAGTCCCGCTCCAACTGCGTTGTGCAGTGCATACAGGAATATTCCGATAGCGATGGAACAGGTGCCGATTATGTTCATAGCAGACAGAAGCTTCTGATACTTGACCCTTGTGTTATAATATTCGTTATTTTTTATTTCGCATTCCTCACAACAATACATATCGTTGTATCCGATTTCTTTAGCACAGTAGTTACACTTTTTCATTATGTCATCTCCGAAGAAAATTATGATTGCAGTATACCATAGTGTTATGTTTTTTTCAAGCACCACACAAGGATTTGTTCGGGTGAGTGTAGGAAAGTCCGATTCTTCTGACAGAATTATCTGCAGGGTTTGTTTGTTGTTATTTTGGGGATTTAAATCTTATACAATCGATCTTTCTTCTTTTTTATTATGTTCCCTATGGCATATTTTATCTTTTGCATATTTATTCCAAATTTCTCACTTTTTATAAAAAAAGGATATGTTTGTGGCAAAAAACTGTTGTCTTTTCTGAATCTCTATTGTATAATAATCCTGTATAATGTGGCGGTAAGCATTGCCGTCGCTTGTTGGGGGCTCGCAATTCTGGTTGCAACTTCTGACGGGTACAAATTTTATTAATGGAGGCTTTTCAGATGAAAGCAAAAAGATTACTTAGCGTAGTTCTTGCGGTTGTAGTAGTTCTTTCCTGCGTAGTATCTCTGGGCGTTGCTCCCACTGCACAGGCAGCTACTAACTACAACGAGTATGAGAAAATGCTCGCTGGTCTCACCGCTGAGAACAACTACGGTCTTACTGACACTGTAAACGAAGGTAAGATCATCCAGGCTTGGAACTGGTCCTACGAGAACATTATTGCAAATCTCGAGACAGTTGCTGAGCAGGGCTTCACAACTATCCAGGTATCTCCTCCCAACGAGCTCAAGATGCCCACTAAGGATGTTAAGGTTTGTGAGCCTGCAGTTGACGGCATTGCTCCCAACGGTTGGTGGATGTTCTATCAGCCCGCAGGTTTCCAGCTCAATGAGTCTGAGGACAACGCTCTGGGTACAAAGGCTCAGTTCGTTAAGATGATCGAAGAGGCTCATAAGCTTGGTCTTAAGGTTATCGTTGACGCAGTTATCAACCACATGGGTACTGATGATGACCACATCGGTGTTTATGATAACACCTCCACAGATCCTATGGATCACGTTAACTCCAGAGCTATTGAGTTCGAGCCCGAGCTCATTGCTGCAAAGGCTTTCCACTCTCCTTGGGTCAACATGACATACAAAGAGAACTACTGGGATGGCTACAGCGATTACGACATCGAAGAGGACCTGACTCAGCATTGTACATCCGGTCTTCCTGACCTTGCAACTGAGACTAAGCTGGTTCAGGATACTATCTATGATTACTTTGTAGAGCTGGTTGAGGCCGGCGCAGACGGCTTCCGTTTTGACGCTGCAAAGCACATCGAGACAAAGCACGACACATACTTTGCATCTGACTTCTGGGATAACACTCTCCTCAAGCTCAGAGCTAACTATCCCGACATGGAGAACTACGCATACGGCGAGATTCTCAACAAGTGCGGCGACGGTCGTCCCTTCCACGAGTATACAGAGCTCATGGACGTTACTGACTCTTCTTCTTACTGGTCAATCAAGGACGCTGTTCAGAAGAGCGGCAACGGCGGCAACGCTACTCCTTTCTACAAGTCTGAGAAAGAGGGTTGTGATCCCACAACTGTTAACTTCACAAAAGAGAACGTTATCCAGTGGAACGAGTCCCACGATACATACATCGACGGCGGCACATCCTCTCTGACAATCCAGCAGAGAAACAAGATCTGGGCTCTCACAGCAGCTCGCCAGGAGATCACAGGCGTTTACTTTGCACGTCCCAACGATGCAACAGGTGCAAACCGTGCAGCTATTGAGAAAATCTGTGCAGACATCGTTCTTGGTGAGGCAAACGTAACTTCTTGGGCAACACCCGAGGTTGCAGCTGTTAACCAGTTCGACAACTACTTCGGCAACGCTTCCGAGTACTGCAAGACCATTGATAAGGTTGCAATCATCGAGCGTGGCGGTCTGGGTGCAACTCTTGTTAACCTGTCCGGCACAGTCAAGACTGTAAACATGAAGACCTACACTCTGGCAGATGGTAAGTACATCGATGCTATCACAGGCAACGAGTTCGTAGTTGCTGACCAGATGCTCACAGGTTCCATCGGCGCAACAGGTATCGCATGTATCTACTATGCAGAGGACGATGTTGCTCCCACATTCCCTGAGCTTCCCGATGATCCCTGGGAGATCGAGATTTATGATGAGCTCTATCCCAGAGTTGAGGGTTACAACACTGTTGTTTACTCCGCATCCAATAGCTCTAACTGGAGCACAGTTTATTACTACTGCTGGAAGCAGGGCACAGAGGAGTGCGAGTTTGCATGGCCCGGCAGAGAGATGAAGTTTGCACGTTACAACGACTACGGCGAGAAGCAGTACGTTGCTTATGTTCCTGAGGAGTATGACTGCTACATCATCAACAACGGTACCGGCGGCGGTTCTAACCAGACAATCGACCTGACAGTTACAGACAGCATCGGTATGTACATGAAGGATACTTCAGGTGTAGATGGTAAGTGGACAGTAGGCTACTGGGATTGCCCCTTCTATGATCACAAGCCCACAACTCCCACAACTCCCTCAACTCCCGCAGATACAACTCCTACAGAGACACAGGGCAAGCCTCCCGTTACTGATCCTGATCGCGTAATGGTTGGTGACGTTGATGGTAACAATACAGTTAACGTTAAGGATGCTACTACAATCCAGAAGGTTGTAGCTCTGATGGAGGTTGCTTCTTACAACGAGGCAGCAGCTGATGTTGACAACAGCGGCAACGTTAACGTTAAGGATGCTACCGCAATTCAGAAGTGGGTTGCTCTGATGCTTCCTGATTCCGACATCGGAACATACGCATAATTCAGATTACTGATTAATACTGAATAGTTTATTCTCACCCTCGGGCGTATATCACCCGAGGGTGATTTTTGTCCATAGGATATTCCAATTGTGTGAAATTCATTGGTGTTTAGTGGTATTTTATTGACAAGAGAATTATTATGTTGTAATATCATCTAAAAGGCAGTTTTACTGCGGATTTCACTACTTTGGAGGAATTTCTATGAGAAAAAAGGATATAGGAGTTTTCTTCTTTGTGGCAGGCATTGTTTTCTTTGTGTTGCAGATTCTTGGTATTTCGCTGAGTATTCTTGACGGCGGTTCTGACCCTGAAGCTGTTTTCAGCGTTGGCACAGAAATTACCTTCAAGGCTTTTGTCTCTGATACCTGGGCAGGAATCCTTGGCACATGTACCGCGATAGTGGTTTTTATTCGTCGTGCAGCAAAATCCCCCGAGCCCCTTCTGGATATAGTTGTGGGTATGCTGTGGGTGATTCAGCTGCTTGGAATGTATAACAAGGTTATGAGCAGTGTTCCCATAGGCTCCTTTGTTATGGATTATATCCTGGGCGTGCTTGGTATAGTATGTATGGTGGTTGTATGTTTGTATGACACTCATCTTCTGAAAAAACGTGAGCCCGGAGATAAAAACGATTAAGTATTGCAGTATATTTACGAAACATAGACTTCCTTGTAACAGGAAGTCTGTTTTTTTGTCAAAAATTTTACACTCTGTAACAATTCTTAAAAAATAGTAACTTGAATTTACTAAATATTGTGTTATAATTTTTATATAGAATAATAAATACTATATGTGGAGTGGAATATATATGAAATGTCCTTTTTGCGGATTTGAAGAAAGTAAGGTTATCGACTCTCGTCCTGCGGATGATGGCGAGCGCATCCGTCGTCGCAGAGAATGCCTCAGCTGTGCCAAGCGTTTTACTACTCACGAGATAATCGAGACAGTGCCCATTGTGGTTGTCAAGAGAGACAAATCCCGTGAGGTTTTCAATCGCAGCAAGCTTATGGGCGGATTCCTCCGTGCATGCGAGAAGCGCCCCATTTCCATCGACCAGATTGAGGGTATGGTAGATACTATCGAGTCCAAGCTCCAGAGTGGATATGACAGGGAGGTCACATCTCAGCATATTGGTGAGCTTGTTATGGAGCTTCTGAAAGAAGTGGACAAGGTAGCCTACATACGTTTTGCATCTGTGTATAAGAACTTTGAGGACACAGATACATTTATGGAGGAGCTCAACCGTCTGCGCAAGGCTCAGTCCTGATGAATTGAATATTGTTCCGACTTGAGAGAAAAGTGGAATTAGATAGCCGTCCCCGGTCTATGATCAGGGACGGCTTTTTTTTGCTTGTTTTGATATTAAAAAACACCATCTGCAGAATATGCAGACGGTGTTCTGTACAGCTAAATTATCAGTTGCAGCTCTCGCATCCACATCCGTGGTCGTGATCGCACTCCTGGATTACTCCCACGATGGGGGTGGGGTCTACACCCAGTCTGGTGTAGTAGTCAGACAGGGCAGCTTTGATTGCCTGCTCAGCCAGCACAGAGCAGTGAACCTTCACTGGAGGAAGGCCATCCAGTGCTTCCATAACTGCTTTGTTTGTCAGCTTCAGCGCCTCGTCAATAGTCTTGCCCTTGATGAGCTCTGTTGCCATAGAGCTGGTTGCAATTGCAGCTCCGCAACCAAAGGTCTTGAACTTACAGTCGGTGATGACGTTGCCCTCAACCTTGATGTACATTCTCATAATGTCTCCGCACTTGGAGTTTCCAACCTCGCCTACACCTGAGGCATCGGGAATTTCGCCTACATTACGAGGATTGGCGAAATGGTCCATAACCTTCTCTGAATATGCCATTTATATTCCTCCTAAGAATTATTCGCTCTTTATCTTATCCCAAAGGGGAGAGAAACTGCGAAGGTACTCTACTGTTTCGGGGATAACCTTCAGCAGATAATCAATATGCTCTTCTGTGTTGTCATCGCTGAAAGAGAGTCTCAAGCTTCCGTGTGCGATCTCGTGGGGAAGTCCCAGAGACAGAAGCACATGGCTGGGGTCCAGACTTCCTGATGTGCATGCTGAGCCTGAGGATGCGCTGACACCTGCCAGATCCAGCTTAAGCAGGAGGCTCTCGCCCTCAATACCCTCGAAGCACATGTTGATGTTTCCGGGGAGTCGGTGCTCACGGCTGCCGTTGAGGCGGGAACGCTCTATGGTTGAGAGGAGTCCGTCAATGAGTCGGTCTCTCATTTTTGTGAGCTTTTCGGCTCTGTCCTCCATGGAGCCGATTGCCAGTTCCATAGCCTTTGCGAGTCCTACAATGCCTGCTACGTTCTCAGTTCCTGCTCTTCTTGAGCGTTCCTGTGCACCGCCCTCGATGAGGTTGCGGATAAGAACACCCTTTCTCACATACAGCGCGCCGCAGCCCTTGGGACCGTGGAACTTGTGAGCAGTGAGGGAGAGCAGATCAATACACTCTTCCTCAACATTTATGGGAACATTACCTACAGCCTGAACAGCGTCTGTGTGGAAGAGTACCTTTGCCTCGCGGCAGATTTTTCCAATCTCTGCGATGGGCTGAACAGTGCCGATCTCGTTGTTTGCGTACATAATTGTGACCAGGGCGGTTTCGGGACGGATGGCGGCCTTTACGTCCTCAGGTCTGACGAGTCCATCCTCATACACATCCAGATATGTGACCTCAAAACCTTCCTTTTCCATGGACTCACAAACATGAAGCACTGCATGATGCTCAAACTTTGAGGTGATGATGTGGTTTTTACCCTTGTTCTTCAGGGCTTTGCAGACACCTTTGATAGCCCAGTTGTCGGCTTCGGATCCGCCTGATGTAAAGTAGATCTCGTTAGGGTTCTTTGCTCCGATGAGCTTTGCAACAGTCTCGCGGGAGCTCTCAACAGCATCCTTTGCTACTGCGCCGATCTGATATAAGCTGGAGGGGTTGCCGTATATCTCTGTGAGATAGGGGGTCATTGCCTCCAGAACCTTGGGCGATAATGCGGTGGTTGCTGCATTATCAGCGTATATTTTCATATATATCCTCCTTGCATAGGGTATTGTGCACAGCAGAGGGGGGATTATCCTCAGCTGAATCTCTGAGCCTGTGCAACAGCAAGCTTGTCGCAACGCTCATTCTCAGGATGACCTGCATGACCGCGGACCCATACAACGGTGACCTGATGCTTGTCATATAGGGAGAGAAGTCGCTCCCAAAGATCAGGATTCAGGGCAGGTTCCTTGCGGTTTCTCATCCATCCGTTTTTCTGCCAGTTCTTTGCCCAGCCTCTTTCCAGCGCGTTGCATACATACTGGGAGTCTGAGTACAGGGTGACTGCACAGGGTTCTTTGAGCATCTCCAGGGCGTTGATAACCGCCAGCAGCTCCATACGGTTGTTGGTGGTGTTGGTTTCTCCGCCGGAGATTTCTTTCTCGGTGCCCTTGTATCGGAGTATTGCACCCCAACCGCCGGGGCCGGGATTACCGCTGCAGGCTCCGTCAGTGAATATTTCGACCTGCTTCATAAGCGGGACCTCCTCTCAGTGGGCTACCCTGACAACAGGGTGTTTATGGGTGGTTAGCATATGCTAAACGCTTACCACCCTATATTATACCACCGAAAATTCCATTTGCAACCTTTATAAAGAATATTTTTCATATTATATGTAATACTATGATTATCACAAATACGGTAATTATTAGTGGTATTAATTATCCAATCCTGCCTTGACATAAAATGGATAAAGGGGTACAATAAAATGGAATAGTTATATTAGGTACATATATGCTTTTTTGGCATTTATTCAAGAGTACAATGTGGGAAACAGCAGGGTTTTCCACCCCATTTATGACGGATTTCGGGGAGTGCACCCCGTGATATATTTATTGAATAATCTTAGCTTGGATTACAGTTGACGATTCAGAATTGGAGGATTAAAGTGAGTCAGAATAATAATTCTAACAAAGAAAATTACAAGAAACCGAAGAATAACAAAGCTTCAGGCCAGAAGAAAAAGACCGCTGCCAAAGGCAATGCAGCTACATCAAAGACCGCTGCAAAGACCTCCGGAAAAAGCAGCAACTCTGCTCCCAAAAAACAGAACAAGAGAAAAACCTACTCTCCCTCTTACCATAAGAGCAGTAAGAAAAAGACTGTTCAGAAGGCACCCAAGCCTTCTGTGCGCGTAATGTTCCTGGGAGGACTCAACGAAATCGGAAAGAACATTACCCTTTTTGAGTGTATGGGAGATATGGTGATGGTGGATTGCGGTATGGCATTCCCTGACGGCGATATGCTGGGTGTTGACCTGGTTATCCCTGATTTCACCTATGTTGAGCAGAACAAAGATAAGCTCAGGGGTATCATCATAACCCATGCCCACGAGGACCACATCGGCGGTCTTCCGTACCTGCTGGGCAAGATGAGTGTTCCCATATACTCCACATCCCTGACAAACGGCATCATAGGCAACAAGCTCCGTGAGCACAGCCTTCCCAAGCCTGCCGAGCTTCATGAAGTGAAGCCGGGTGAGAGAATCAAGCTGGGTTGTATGGAGATTGAGTTTATACACGTCAATCATTCCATTCCCGATGCTGTGGCAATTGCACTGCATACCCCTGCTGGTACCATTGTCCACACAGGTGACTTCAAGGTTGACTATACCCCCACCTGGGGCGGTCCCATTGACCTGAGCACATTTGCAAGGCTTGGAAGTGAGGGTGTTCTTTGTTTGCTGGCAGACAGTACCAATGCCTCCCGACCCGGCAATACTCCCACCGAGCAGACCGTGTCTGAGAGCTTTGACTATCTGTTCAAGAATGCTATGAAGAAGCGTATCATTATAGCTACCTTTGCCTCTAATGTGGGACGTGTGCAGTCTATCATAAACTGCGCCCACAAATATGGCAGAAAGGTTGCTTTCTCAGGCAGGAGCATGGTCAACTATATGTCCGTTGCGTCTGAGCTGGGATACCTTGATATCCCCGCAGGAGTGCTCATCGATATTGATATGCTGTCAAAGTATCCTCCCGAGCAGGTAGTGCTCATCACCACAGGCAGCCAGGGCGAGCCCATGTCTGCACTTTCACGTATGGCATACTCTGACCATCGTAAGGTGTCTGTGGGAGAGGGTGACTGCATCATTATCTCTGCAAACCCCATTCCCGGCAACGAGAGAACCGTCGGTAATGTTGTTGACGAGCTTCTCAAGCGTGGCTGTGAGGTTATCTATGAGTCTATGTATGAGGTTCATGTTTCGGGCCACGCCTGTCAGGAGGAGCTGAAGATCATTCAGTGTCTGACAAAGCCTAAGTACTTTATCCCTGTTCACGGTGAGCAGAAGCATCTGCGCAGTCATCGCAACCTTGCGGTGTCCATGGGCGTTCCCAAGGAGAACGTATATATTGGCGACAACGGAAAGTGCCTTGAGCTCCACGAGGATTATATGAAGGAGCTGGAGCCTGTACCCGCAGGCAAGGTGTTTGTTGATGGTCTGGGTGTAGGTGATGTGGGAAGCATCGTCCTTCGCGACAGAAAGCACCTTGGACAGGACGGACTTATTATTGTAGTTGCATCCCTGGATGTATACGACGGACACGTTATCAGCGGTCCCGATATTGTTTCCAGAGGATTTGTATATGTGAAGGAGAGCGAGTCCCTGCTTGATGAGATTCGCCATATTGCTCTGAATGTTCTGGAGGATTGTGCCGACAGAAACATTCATGAGTGGGGCGTTATCAAGAACAAAATCAAGGACGCTGTGTCATCATGCATCAGCAAGAGCACAGGACGCTATCCTATGATACTGCCTATCCTGATGGAGGTCTGATGGATAGGAGATGTTTCCCTAGGGATGTGATATAAGGGTATCTGTCCCTCGGGAGCTTTCGCAGAAAGCGGAGGAATGAGTATGAAAAATAAATCAAAGCTGATATTACCTTATTTGGCACTTTTCTGTGTGGTGATGTTGCTCAGCGCTGTTGCATCATTGTTTTACAGCAAAACAATATTTGCAGTCCAGAGCACCATCGCCTTTGCAGGAATCCTTGTGACACTGGTTATCTACCTAAGATACAACCACTGTGTCAGGACCATCATCCATAGCGTGCTTGCTACAACCAAGGGTGTCAATAAAAAATATTTGGACAGATTCGGATTCCCTGTTGCAGTTGTCAACAAGGAGAATGAGTTCATCTGGTACAATGATGCTTTTTCGCGGGAATTCTGTGACGAAAGCGGAATGTATGGAGTCAGCACCACAAACCTGATTAAGGGTCGCAGTCTGGCAGAGTTGTGTGGCAGCAAGGGCGGCGACATATCTGTCGGCAAGAAGAAGTTCTCTGTTTATGCCAATCCCATCGATCAGGGATTTTTGCTGTACTTCTTTGATGATACATACTACAAGGACGTGGAGCAGGAGTACAATGACTCCCGTCAGTCAGTGGCTCTGGTTGTACTGGATAACAGGGACGCCTTTGAGGATGAGGACGAGGATGACTATGCACGCGTAGCCATGGAGGTTGAGTCGATCCTTCAGAAATGGGCCACCGAGTACAATGCCCTGTACAGAAAATGGGGCAGCAGCAGATATATGCTGATATTCGAGGAAAGATACATCAGAAAGCTCATCGATACAAAGTTTGACATTCTCTCAAAAGTCAGAGAGATTAAACTGGACGATGTGGGGGCCACTATCTCTATCGGAATCGGCAGGGGTGAGCCCGACCTGAGAAAAAGTCAGTCCGCTGCCAAGCGTGCTCTCGATATGGCACTGGGCCGAGGCGGCGATCAGGTTGCGATATTCAAGGACGGAGACTTTGAGTTCTTCGGTGGAAAATCCTCCGGTGGTGAGCGCCAGAGCAAGGTCCGTATCCGTGTTATCTCCAAGTCTCTTATGACCGCTGTGGAAGAGAGCGACAAGGTCATCATTATGGGACACAAGTTCTCTGACCTTGACAGCGTTGGCTCTGCTATAGGTCTCTGCGGTGCAATTACAAGGGGAATGAACAAGAAGACTTGTATTGCTGTTGACTATGATACATCAATGGCAAAAGGTCTTATCGATACATACAAGCAGGTTTGCGGCGATGGGGTATTTGTAAATCCTCGTGAGCTTGTTCATCATGTAACGCCCGATACTCTGCTGATTATTGTGGATACCCAGTCCGAATCAAGACTGGAGAGTGCAGACCTGTACAAAGCCTGCAGCAGAGTAATCGTCATAGACCATCACCGTATGAGTGTGGATCATCTGCAGAACACACTTGTGTTCTATCACGAGCCCAGCGCATCCTCTGCATCAGAGATGTGCGTGGAGGTTATTGATACACTCTTCGACGATATTCTTAACAAATCAGAGGCCGAGGCGCTTCTCTCGGGTATAATACTGGACACAAAGAATTTTGTTGTGAATTCAGGATTCCGTACCTTTGAGGCTGCGGCATATCTGCGCAGGCATGGTGCCGATACTGTGAATGTACGCACCTTGTTTGCAGATTCTATCGAACTATACAGAAACAAATACGAGCTGGTGTCTACCGCCCGTATCTATAAGAAGTGCGCTATTGTTATTGCGGACAAGGAGCTTCCCGATATCCGACTCATCGCCTCAAAGGCAGCGGACGAGCTCCTGGGACTCAAGGGAGTCAATGCATCCTTCGTTGTGTTCCGCACAGACCAGAGAACCGTCAACATCTCTGCTCGAAGTTACGGCAAGCGTAATGTACAGATTGTTATGGAAAAGCTGGGCGGCGGCGGTCATCATGCTATGGCGGCGGCACAGCTGCGGGATGAAACCGTTGAGAATGCTGTGAGACAGCTGTTGTCGGCTATTGACAGCGAGTGATGCTGTGTCTCCCTGAAACTTTTATCACAAAAAACTAATCAGAAAAGAGGATATATACCATGAAAGTAATTCTTTTACAGGACGTTAAGGCACTCGGAAAAAAAGGTGAGCTTGTAAACTCCTCCGACGGATATGCACGCAACTACCTTATCCCCAGAGGCCTGGCCAAAGAGGTCAATGCTCAGGTTATGAACGAGTACAAGAACGCTGAGAACTCCAAGAAATATAAGCACGACCAGGAGGTCCTTGCAGCAGAGAAGGCAAAGGCAACTCTGGAGGGCAAATCCGTTAATATCAAATCAAAGGCAGGCAAGGAAGGTAAGCTCTTCGGCTCTGTAACCACAAAGGAGGTTGCCGCTGAGCTTAAGAATCAGTACGGGGTTGATATCGACAAGAGAAAGATTGCTATGGCTGATGTGAAGACCTGCGGTACCTACAACGCAGAGGTCAAGCTCCACTCAGGCATTGTTGCAACCGTAAAGGTAGTTGTGACCGAGCTCTGATATCTCTCAGAAAAAAACTAAACAGGAGTGAATGAAATGGCAGACAATACTCCGAAAATCGAATATGACGGGCTGAACTTACCCTATAGCCCCGAAGCAGAGCAGGCAGTGCTGGGAGCTGTTATCCTTGAGCCTGATTGCATCGGCAGGGTAGCAGAGATCATCACAAAGCCCGATTATTTCCATATCTCTCTGCACAGACTTATCTACAGCACAATCCTCACAATGTTCACTCATGGCAGAAGCATTGACTTTGTCACCCTTTATGAGGAGCTTAAGCATGAGAAGGACTTTGACCCCACAGAGGGCAAGGCATACATGCTGGGTCTGTGCGACAACTGTCCCTCAATTTCTAATGTAGAGATTTACGCAAAACTTGTCAGGGACAAATATGATGTACGTCAGCTCATCTACGCTGCCCGTCGGATTATCGACGAGGCATCCGCAGGTGAGTTTGAGTCCGATATGCTTGTAGACAGTGCGGAGCAGATGATTTTTGATATCCGCAGAGGCAAGAATATCCAGGGACTCCAGAGGGTGGACGAGGTTATCCTCCAGACCTTTGACAGACTTGATATGCTCAATAAGGACGATCCCGCGCTGAAGCCTGTATCCTCAGGTATCGGTGATCTGGATCGTGTAATCACAGGTCTCAACCGTTCAGACCTGATACTTCTGGCTGCTCGTCCCGGTATGGGTAAGACCAGCTTTGCGCTGAATATTGCCAAGAGTGTTGCAGGCCCCCAGCAGAGGACGGTTGCGTTCTTCTCTCTGGAAATGTCCAAGGAGCAGCTTGCTTCCAGACTTCTGTCCACAGAAGCGCTGGTAGAAGGCACCAAATTACGTACAGGCAAGCTCTCTGATGAGGAGTGGCAGAGAATCATTGCAGGAGGAGATATCCTCTCCAAGATGAACCTGTATCTGGACGATACCCCGGGTATCACTGTTCCTGCTATGAAAGCAAAGCTCAGACGACTGAGAAATCTTGATCTGGTTGTAATAGACTACCTTCAGCTTATGTCAACAGGCAGAAGAGGAGACGGCAATCGTGTGCAGGAGATCTCAGAGATCACACGAAACCTGAAGATTATGGCAAAGGAACTGAACGTTCCCGTAATATGTCTGTCACAGCTCAGCCGAGCCAGTGAGCAGAGAACCGACCACAGACCCCAGCTGTCTGACCTCAGAGATTCAGGTTCAATCGAGCAGGATGCAGATATCGTACTGTTCCTGTATCGTGAGGACTATTACTCCAAGGAGGGTGCTCCCGATGCTGCTCCCACAGCTGATCAGAACGCAGCTGAGTGTTTGGTCGCCAAGAACCGTCACGGCGAGACCAGATCTGTCAAGCTACATTGGCAGGGACAGTTTATGCGATTTACATCTGTGGAGGCCGGTCGTGAATAAGATCGTTCTGAAGACAATTTCAGATCATAAACTTCTGTCTCCCTCAGACAAGGTGATTGTTGCCCTGTCAGGCGGAGCAGATTCCGTATCTCTTCTGTATGTTCTGCTTTCTCTCAGAGAAGAGCTGGGAATCAGCATAATGGCGGCTCACGTGAACCATCGCCTGAGGGGCGAGGAGTCAGACAGGGATGAGCGCTTTGTCAGGAAGCTCTGCGAGGAGCTTTCTGTGGAGCTCTTTGTCCGTTCGGAGGATGTGGGGGAGCTCTCCCGTCAAAGGGGAATGAGCATGGAGCTATGTGGCAGAGATGTGCGTTATGAGTTCTTTTCAGAGCTTTCCCGTACACACGGTGCCAAGGTAGCCACCGCCCATACCATGAGCGACGCAGAAGAAACCATGCTTTACAACATAGCCAGGGGGACTACTCTTCATGGTCTGTGTTCCATTCCCTACAAAAGGGACTATATTATACGACCGCTGCTTGACTGTACTCGTCAGCAGATTGAGGAGTACTGCAGCGGACAGGGCTTGTCCTTTGTACAGGACAGCACAAACTTCTCGGAGGATGTTTGCAGCCGAAACAAGATAAGGCTTTCAGTGCTTCCTCCTCTCTCAGAGCTTTCTGAGGGATTCCACAGAAGCTTCTCCCGACTTCGCAGTCAGCTTTCTCAGGTGGATGAATTTATGAACCTGATGGCTGATGAGGCTCTTGAGGATTGCAGATGTGATGGCGGCCTCTCTGCTGATAAGCTCTGTGCTCTTCATGATGCGGTGCTGGGCTACGCTCTGAGCCAATACATCTCTATGCAGGGTGGAGTCAGCGAGTATCGTCATATTTCTCTGTGCAAGAAGATTCTCACAGAGGGAGGAGCGGTTACCCTTCCCGGAGGACTCACTGCAGTATGCAGACAGGGGATTTTTCGAGTAGCCGAACAGTCAGATACAGAAGTTTTTGAGGCTGTGAGACTAACAGTGCCCATGACTTTTCAATATGCAGGGGCAGAATATTCTTTTGAGGAATTATTAATGCAGGACATTATTAACAGAAAGTTAGCATCTGACTGCATACCCTGTGATATAATAAGCGAGGATACCATTGTCCGCACACGGGGAGAAGGGGACCGATTTGCCCTTCTGCGTCGAGGCATCACAAAGCCTCTGCGTAAGCTTCAGAACGAGTTGAAGATTCCTGCTTATGATCGGGACAGAAGTCTTGTCATTGCTATAGGAAATACAGTTCTTTGGGCAGAGGGAATTGGTGTCTCAGAACAAGGCAAGTTGCCCCCCACAGCAGACAAGGGGATATACATAAATGTTAGGAGGAGGAAAATATAAATGCACAAGGATTGCGAGTACATACTCCTGAGTGAGGAAAAAATAAGTTCAATAGTCAAGGATATGGCAAAAACAATTTCTGAGGATTATAAGGACAAGAATCTTCTGCTTGTGGGTCTTCTCAAGGGCTCTGTTATGTTTATGACAGACCTGATGAAGGAACTGACCGTCGACTGTAAAATCGACTTTATTTGTGCTTCCAGCTACGGCTCAGGCACAGAGTCCTCGGGCAGAGTCAATATCGTCAAGGATGTTTCTCAGCCTCTGGACGGCAAGGATGTGCTTATTGTTGAGGATATTATCGACAGCGGAAATACCCTGAACTTTATCACAAAATATTTTGCTGCAAAGAACGCAGCCAGCGTCCGTATATGCACCCTCCTGTCAAAGCCCGACAGACGAGTTGTGGATATTCCCGTAGATTACGTGGGACAGGAAGTTCCCGATGAGTTCGTTATCGGATATGGACTGGATTACGATGAAAAATACAGAAATCTTCCGTACGTAGGTGTACTCAAGCCTTCTGTTTACTCATAATTTCAAGTACAATTTTGCATAATAGTCTAAGGAGTGAATAAATTTGCAGAATAAACTGACAGTAAAAAAATTGCTGATCTATCTGGGAATCCCCATTCTGATAGTTCTGTGTATATCTGTCCTTTTCAGGATAGGTGCTAATGCAGAAGAACTGACCTACTCGGATATAGTCGGATATTTCAGAGACCAGAAGGTACACAGCTTCGAGGTGAATGTTGGTACCGGTATGCTGGAGATGAAGATAGAGGACGACAAGGCCGAGGGTAAGGATGAATCCCAGAAGACAGAGTCTACAGCTGATCAGGCAGGAACCATTGACAAAGATAAGCTCAAGACCGTAGAGTACAAGCTTGCCAGCGTTGACCTGTTCTACTCAGATGTGAATGACTATATTCTGGAGTACAACGAGACTCACGAGGAGCCTCTCAAGTACGACTATATCCCCGCCACCAACAACTCCTTCCTGATGGAGCTTATTCCCATTGTGCTGGTAATAATCGTATTTGCCTTCTTCTGGTTCTTTATTATGAAGAAGATGGGCAACGGCGGAATGGGCGGCAAGGAGTTCCAGTTCGGCAAGGCTAAGTTCAAGGATACAAACGACGAGAAGAGAAAAACCACCTTCGACGATGTTGCGGGTGCAGACGAGGAGAAAGAGGAGCTTGAGGAGATTGTAGAATTCCTCAAGAATCCCGGCAAGTACAACGATCTTGGCGCAAAGATTCCCAAGGGCGTGCTCCTTGTGGGCCCTCCCGGAACAGGTAAGACCCTCCTTGCACGAGCAGTTGCAGGTGAGGCAGGTGTTCCTTTCTTCTCAATCTCAGGCTCAGATTTCGTAGAGATGTTTGTAGGTGTGGGTGCTTCCCGAGTAAGAGACCTGTTTGAGCACGCAAAGAAGAACTCTCCCTGTATCATTTTTATCGATGAGATCGATGCAGTGGGCAGACAGCGTGGAACAGGACTTGGCGGCGGCCACGACGAGCGTGAGCAGACCCTTAACCAGATGCTGGTTGAGATGGACGGCTTCGGTGCTAACGAGGGCGTTATTGTTATCGCGGCTACCAACCGTCCCGATATTCTTGATCCTGCGCTTCTGCGTCCGGGTCGTTTTGACCGTCAGGTCATGGTGGGCTATCCCGATGTTGTGGGTCGAGAGGCAATCCTCAAGGTCCACGCAAGAAAGAAGCCCCTGGCTCCCGATGTTAAGCTCAGAACCATCGCAAAGACTACTGCAGGCTTCACAGGTGCAGACCTGGCAAATCTGCTCAACGAGGCTGCTCTGCTTGCAGCGCGTAAGGGCAAGAAGGCCATCACCATGGAAGAGATCGAGGAGGCAACAATCAAGGTTGTTGTCGGTACCGAGAAGAAGTCCAAGGTTATGTCTGACAAGGAGAAGAAGCTGACTGCATACCACGAGGCTGGTCACGCCATTGCATTCTATGCATGCGAGACTCAGGATCCCGTGCATCAGATTTCTATTATCCCCAGAGGAATGGCAGGCGGATACACAATGCCTCTGCCCTCAGAGGATAAGTCCTACAGCTCCAGAAACGAGATGCTGGAGAATATCGTTGTATGTCTTGGCGGACGCGTAGCTGAGGCTCTCATCCTTGGAGATATCTCCACAGGTGCTTCCAATGATATCGAGAAGGCAACCTCCACAGCCCGCTCCATGGTCACCAAGTATGGTATGTCCGACCTGCTGGGATGCATCAACTATGCATCAGGCGGTACAGAGGTGTTCATTGGCAGAGACATGGGTCAGGTGAAGGATTACTCCGACAACACCGCCGCAAAGATAGACGCAGAGATTCATCGTATCATCAGCGAGTGCTATGAGAAGACAGAGAAGATCCTCAATGCTCATATGGGCAAACTCCATGAGGTTGCAGGCTATCTTATCAAGCATGAGAAGATGTCTGGTGCAGACTTCAGCGCTATGATGGACGGTACCTTTGTTGAGCCTGAGGAGCTTCCCGAGGAGGACTCCGACGGTGATACACTGTAAATAAACTTTCGTTGGCTGGCGGGTAACATATTCTGTGTTATCCGCCATCTTTAGAATGATATAATTCCCTGTGTAAAGAAGGTGACAGAAATGTCCGAAAAATATATTTCCGTCAGGGGTGCCAGAGAGCACAACCTGAAGAACATAGATGTGGATATCCCCAGAGATAAGCTTGTTGTTATCACAGGACTCTCAGGCTCGGGCAAGTCCTCTCTTGCCTTTGACACAATCTATGCCGAGGGCCAGAGGAGATACGTAGAGTCCCTCTCGTCCTATGCCAGAATGTTTCTGGGTCAGATGGACAAGCCGGATGTGGATGGTATAGACGGGCTTTCTCCTGCCATATCCATTGACCAGAAAACCACCTCAAAGAATCCCCGTTCCACGGTGGGAACTGTTACCGAGATATACGACTACCTGAGACTTTTGTATGCAAGGCTGGGTACTCCTCATTGTCCTATATGCGGCAGAGAGATCAAACAGCAGTCAGTGGACCAGATCGTTGATCGGGTGATGAAGCTGTCCGAGGGCAGCAGAATTCAGGTGATGGCTCCTGTTGTCAGAGGACGCAAGGGCGAGCACCAGAAAGAGCTGGACTCTGCTCGCAAGGGAGGCTTTGTCAGAGCCAGAGTTGACGGCATAATCTATGATTTGTCAGAAGAGATAGTTCTCGAAAAGAATAAAAAACACAGTATAGAAATCGTAGTCGACAGGCTTATAATCAAGGACAGCATACGCTCCCGTCTGTCAGACAGCGTAGAGACCGCCTCCAAACTTGCAGGGGGACTTGTACTTGTGGCTGTGGAGGGTGAAGATGATATTCTCTTCTCCCAGAGCTACGCTTGTCCCGAGCACGGCAGCAGCATTGACGAGCTGACGCCCCGTATGTTTTCTTTCAACGCACCTCAGGGTGCCTGTCCCAAGTGTACGGGTCTGGGGGTATTCATGAGAATTGACCCGGACAGAGTTATCCCTGACAGAAACAAGTCTGTTGCTCAGGGCGGCATCAAGGCTGGTGGCTGGGCCATGGAGGGCAACACCATCGCTTCAATGTATTATAAGGGACTTTCCGAGCATTATGGTTTCTCCCTCGATACTCCCATCAAGGACCTGCCTGATGAGATCGTTGATATTCTCCTCTATGGTACAAAGGGGGAGAAAATACGCCTTGTGCGTACGGGACTCTATGCAGGAGGGGAGTATTATGCTCCCTTTGAGGGTATAATCAATAACCTTGATCGTCGTTTCCATCAGACCTCCAGCAACTGGATAAAGGAAGAGATTGAGTCCTTTATGTCTGCCATTCCCTGTGATGAATGCGGCGGCAGGAGACTTTCAAAGATGTCCCTTGCAGTAACCGTAGGTGGACTGAATATTGCACAGTTCTGTGATATGTCCGTGTCGCAGGCTCTGAAGTTTATTAATGAGAATACTCTGTCCGAGCGTCAGATGCTCATTGGCGGAGCAATCGTCAAGGAAATTACCGAGAGACTGGGATTTCTGGATAGCGTGGGACTAGGATATCTGACCCTGTCCCGCTCTGCAGGTACCCTCTCAGGCGGCGAGAGTCAGCGTATCCGTCTGGCAACTCAGATCGGAAGTTCACTTATGGGGGTTGTCTATATTTTGGACGAGCCCAGTATCGGTCTCCATCAGCGTGATAATGAGAAGCTCCTCGGTACTCTCAAACGTCTGCGTGATCTTGGCAATACTGTTATTGTTGTAGAGCACGACACAGATACAATGCTGTCTGCGGATCATATTGTTGATATCGGTCCCGGTGCAGGTGTGCACGGAGGACAGGTTGTGTGCAGCGGTACCGTAAAGGATATCATTAAATGTAAGGATTCCTTCACAGGAAAGTACCTCAGCGGAGAGCTGGCTGTGCCTGTTCCCGAGAAGAGACGAAAGGGCTCAGGAAACTCCCTGAAAATTCTCGGCGCATCTCAGAACAACCTGAAGAATATAAATGTGAATATACCTCTGGGTCAGCTTGTTTGTGTGACAGGTGTGTCCGGCTCGGGCAAGTCCTCACTCATAAACGAGATACTGTATAAGAAGCTGGCTCACGATCTGATGGGTGCCAAGATGCGTGCAGGCAAGCACAAGGAAATCAAAGGTCTTGAGCATCTTGACAAGGTTATCGATATAGACCAGAGCCCCATCGGCAGGACACCCCGCTCAAATCCCGCCACATATACAGGAATGTTTACGGATATACGTGAGCTTTTCGCTAAGACTCAGGAGGCAAAACTCCGCGGATTTACATCCGGGCGATTCTCCTTCAATATCAAGGGAGGACGATGCGAGGCCTGCGAGGGTGGCGGAATCATAAAGATTGAGATGCACTTTTTGCCTGATGTGTATGTACCCTGCGATGTGTGCAAAGGCAGACGATATAATCGAGAGACCCTTGAGGTCAAATATAAGGGCAAGTCCATCTATGATGTTCTGGAGATGACAGTAGAAGAGGGAATGGAGTTCTTCAGCAATATTCCTAAGATTTACCGCAGACTCAAAACCCTCTATGATGTTGGTCTGGGATACATCAAGATTGGCCAGCCTGCCACCACTCTGTCAGGTGGTGAAGCTCAGCGCGTGAAGCTTGCAACCGAGCTTTCACGTCGCTCTACAGGCAAGACCATCTATATTCTGGACGAGCCCACAACAGGTCTCCATGCGGCTGACGTACACCGCCTCATCGATGTGCTCCAGCAGCTTGTGGACAAGGGGAACAGCGTGGTGGTTATCGAGCATAACCTTGACCTTATCAAGACTGCTGACCATATCATTGACCTTGGTCCCGAGGGCGGAGACGGGGGAGGTACAATCCTGGTACAAGGTACCCCCGAGAAGGTGGCAGATTGTGCTGAGTCCTACACAGGACAGTTCCTCAGAAAACTGCTGAAAAAATAAAAATATCATCTTTTTCAGAGAAATTGCATTCTTTTGTGCAATTTCTCTTTTTTTTGTGTTGTGGGTGGAGGTGTATATCATATGATTACAATTCTGGATGGAAAACTTACCATCCCCGAAAAAGAGCGTTTTATCGGTTTTGCAGGCGATAACCTCTACAGGACCATCGAATTTCTTCTGGACGGAGTTTCGGAGGAAAGTCGTATCTACCGCATCTACCTTACCTTTGATGACGGTACAGTTAATTACTTTGTTCTCCCTTCACGCGTGACAGACAAGGGTGTTGTGCTCACCTGGCAGGTAGAGCTGGGTCATATCTTCAAGTGCGGACTTGTCCGGGCGCAGATCAAGGTGTTCTCTGACGAAGGAGTGGTATATCATACCACCACCGATACTTTTGTGGTAGGAGACAGCACCGAGCTGTCTGACACGTTTCTCAAGGAGAATTCAGAGTTCCTTGAATATGAGGAGAAGCTCAATTCTCTGAGCGAAACCGTGAGTCAGGCTTCTTTGCTTATGCCTGTTATCGGCGATAATGGCAACTGGTTTATTTTTGACAGCAGCAAGGGTCAGTATGTAGACAGCGGTCATCCTTCAGTCGGAAGGTCAGAGACATCCCAGATTGCAGACGGAGCTGTCACAACAGAGAAACTGGCAGACTCTTCTATCACAACAGAAAAGCTGGCAGAAGCATCTGTCACAACCGATAAGCTTCACAACGAGTCAGTAACCGCCGAGAAAATAACACCAGGGGCAATAAGTCCCGAAAAGCTTGACAGAGCATACCCTGAGAAGGTGTCTATGTACAGCGTATATTCCTACGATTTTCTTGGTTCTCTTCTGGGCAAAGGCGACACTATGTACAGCCTTGAGTTCACGGATAATTTTGAGGATGCAGAGCTGGTTGGAGCAGGAGTTTCTTACATAGGCTTTACCGACAACACTGGTATGGTGCTCAATATGTTCAGCACAGACACTTTAGAGTGGTATCAGTATATGAAGGGCCTGGGAGGAATCACAAAGATTCCTGTGACCGCTGACTATCTCAGCATAGAGCTTCTTCAGGGTATCCGTACCATCGACGATGAGGGAGACTACTTTCTGTCCGATACGGTGGAGGGCGCTTTGCAGGAGATAGGCGAGACCCTGTCGGGACTTGATAACTTCTTGTCTGAATACTGAGGAGGGATGGGTATATGAAAACAGAACTTCTCAGAATCTCAAAGGGGAAATCAGAGCTAAGGGAGGCTATCAACAGACGAGGTGCTGATATTTCTGATAGCGACACCATTGATACCTACGCAAACGCACTCTCAAAATGCAAGTATTGTGTAACAGGTACCTTCACTCCCGGAGAGTCCACAAGCACTTTCTCGGTATCGGGACTTTCGTTTGTTCCGACCCTTGTGTATATCAGCGTTGAGAGAGCCGTGGCGGTTGAAAACACAGTTGCCTGTTACTCCCGAGAAAAAGAAAAGACAGGGGTGTTGGGATATATCAACGGAGAATTGGTGTTTGAGAGCGGTGTCATAAAAGCCAATACAACCATTGATTCATGGACGGATGATGGCTACAGTGTGAGCTTTCCTGCTCCGTTTATATTCCTTGAGGATATGACCTATACATTCTACTTGGCAGGGGAGGAAGTCTGATGAAATACTATTATGAGCGGAATACTCATCTCTTCTCTTCTGATGCAGAGATCTCTGACCCAGCATTTGTCCTGCTCACAGAGGAGGAGTACACCCGACGTCTCGCAGAGTCGGAGAACCTGCGCGAGGGATATCCTGATTATGTCTATCCTGATGATTCAGAGATTATCTGATAGTCGGAGGTGTGTATGGAAGTCAGACTTCAAGAGGCTATTGACAGAAGCAAATCCAATTCCAAACGTATTGAGAAGCTTGAGCACAGAGCTGATCATATTGAGGAGCTCATCAAGATCGTGGCAGTGCTTGCAGAGAAGCAGAACAGCATGGAGATGAACATTGATGAGATGAAATCAGACATCAAGTCAATGCTTGGAAAGCCCGCCAAACGCTTTGACGCGGTGATTGACAAGATCCTGCTGACAGTGATTGCGGCGGTTGTGAGCTTTGTACTCATCCGTATGGGGTTAGGATAATATTCACCAAGAAGTGAATTTATGAATAGTATTTTATGGGAGGTGAGAAAAATAGCGAATATTAAATGTATTGATGTGTCTACCTGGCAGGGTAAAGTTGACTGGAAAAAGGTCAGAGCTGACGGTTACGACCATGCAATTCTTCGAGCAGGGTACGGCAGATATGCAGAGCAGATGGACGAGCAGTTTGAACGAAATTACGACAGCGCAAAAACCGCAGGAGTAAAGATAGGTGTTTACTGGTATTCCTATGCGGACGGTGTTGCTACGGCCAAGCGTGAGGCAACGGCTTGTCTTAAGGTGCTTGAGGGAAAGAGCCTTGAGCTGCCTGTTTTCTTTGATATGGAGGAGAACTCCCAGAAATCTCTGGGGAAATCTGTCCTCACACAGATGGCAAAAACCTTCTGTGACGAAATAATCAGAGGAGGATTTAGAGCAGGTGTGTACTCTAATCCGGACTGGTTCAGAAACCATCTGGATTATAACGAACTTCGCTCCAAGTATTATATCTGGCTTGCTCATTATGCCACACAGCCTGCCTTTGAGTGCGATGTATGGCAATACAGCTCCGAGGGGTCTGTGAGCGGCATCAGCGGTAACGTTGACCTGAACAGGATATATAACGGGGAGCTTCCTCTCAGCGAAAATGAGTCACTTGAGACAGCAGGGGTACAAGCTCTTCTCCGTCAGGCTTATGCTCAGGGCATAGTCAAAACCTTTGTGAAACCTATTGATAACAAGGTTGGCAGACTGACCACAGCTGCCATCAAAGAGGCAAAAGCATATCTGGGATATGACAGCGAGGATATCTCCGTGACTCTGAAGTTTATCAGCGATCTGGAGCATCAGGTGAATCTCAGGAGAATCGCAAGGGATAAGAGTTATGAGGATAAGGTCAGTCAGCTGCTTGAGGATATCAGATCCGTTGGAGATATAAACGCAGACGGGGATGTGGATATTAAGGACGTGACCGCCCTGCAGAAACAGCTGGCAGGGTTGGAGTAAGGAGTATTTATGGACAAAGGTCTTATAGTAAGATTAGTCTTTTTTATTGTTTCGATGATAAACACCATCCTCACAGTATCTGGTATTAATCCGCTGGCAGTATCTGACAGCGATATATATCAGTTTGTCTCTGTTATGGTGACAGTTGTGATTTCTGTGTGGACTATGTGGAAGAACAACAACTTTACTCCTGCGGCGAGGATGGCGCAGATCATTCTTGACAAGATCAAGTCAGGAGAAATTTCCTCACAGCGACTGCAGGCTTATCTGAAAGATAAATAAAAGACTAAGAAAATGGCGGTGTTTTCCTCATTTTTTGGGGAGAGCACCGCCTTTGTTTTCTTGATTTTTATGTAGTACTATGATATAATAAAACGAAATAGTGGATAAGTGTGTACTTTTTTAGAATTCAACTGTTTTATTTTATATATAGAGGGGATAATTATGGCAATCAAGGTGACACTACTGGCACATACACCCAGCCCCGAGGAGATTGTAGCCGCCGCAGCAAAGCTGTGCTACTCTCCCTCAGATATCAGCAGTATCCGCGAGGGTCTCACAGAGGAGTCTACTGCTTCTTTTGTGAAGATGCTTGCAGACCTGGGTCATGCCAGTCCCACAGAGCACGCATCATTCACCTTTGGTATAGAAGGTATCTCACGTGCCTGCTCACATCAGCTTGTGCGTCATCGTATCGCCTCATACAGCCAGCAGTCCCAGCGCTATGTGGATGGTAACAACTTTGAGTTTGTCACCCCTCCCGAGATTGCGGATGATCCTCATTGTACTCAGGTTTACAGCAAGGTGATTGAGCTTCAGAAGCAGGCTTATTCCGAGATTAGGGATGCCCTTGCAGTAAAGTACATTAGGGAGTATTCTTCAGTTGAGTACAGCGGAACCGACGCACAGATCATAGAGCAGTTCAAGGCAGAGAACAAATCCAAGTGCTCCGCTTTCATCAAGAAGGCCAACGAGGATGCACGCTATATTCTGCCCAATGCCTGCACCACCAAGATCGTCTGTACCTTCAATGTTCGCAGTCTGGAGAACTTCTTTGCTCACCGCTGTTGCAACCGTGCTCAGTGGGAAATTCGTGAGGTTGCCCGTCAGATGCTCCTGCTCTGTAAGGCAGAGGCTCCTCATCTGTTCTCAAAGAGCGGCCCCTCATGTATGCGCGGAGCTTGTCCTGAGGGCAGCATGACCTGCGGAAAAATCAAAGAAGTAAGGGAACTGTACGGCTATGGAAAATAACAATCAAAAGGGACGTATTATCGTTATTGAAGGACTTGACGGATCAGGCAAGGCCACCCAGTCAAGAATCCTCATGGACAGATTATCCGAGAAGTATTCAGTAAAAAAGTTGTCTTTCCCTGATTATGACAGCGATGGTTCTGCTCCTGTGAGAATGTATCTTGGAGGAGAGTTCGGCAAGGATCCCTCCTGTGTCAATGCCTACGCTGCCGCATCTTTCTATGCGGTTGACAGAGTAGCCAGCTACCTGAAAAGCTGGCGGGAAGACTACGAAAAGGGCACCCTTTTTGTTTTGGACAGATACACCACATCCAATATGGTCTATATGACCTCCAAGCTTCCCTGTGACGAGTGGAGATACACCACATCCAATATGGTCTATATGACCTCCAAGCTTCCCCGTGACGAGTGGGACAGCTTTCTTGGATGGCTGGATGAATACGAGTTTGACCGTCTTGGTCTTCCAAGACCTGACGGAGTAATATACCTTGATATGCCCACAGATGTCTCCCAGAGACTTATGTCAGGCAGATACAACAGCGACGAGTCCAAGAAGGACCTGCACGAGAAGAATGTTGAGTTTCTGCGTGCTTGTCGCGAGAGTGCACTTTATGCCGCACAGCGTCAGGGTTGGAAGGTTATCCCCTGCAGTGACGGAGATAATCCTCTGTCCATTGACGAGATTGCGCAGAAGGTCTATGCAGCAGCAGAGGAGTTTCTCTGTGATTGAAGATAGAAGTTTTCTGAAAGGAAGAGAAATATGTTTTATTGTCTTGTAGCACGCGGCTTTGAAGAGATAGAGACTGTTGCAACCGTTGACATTCTCAGACGTGCAGGGATTGATGTGCGTACAGTCGGTATCAGCAAGCTGAACAGTGATGTTATTGCAGGTGCTCATAATATGTCCCTGGTTACTGATCTTCGCCAGAAGGATATTCGTACAGCGAATATAGATGGTATTATTCTTCCGGGAGGTATGCCGGGCACAGTAAATCTGGAAAAATCCAAGACTGTGGGTGACCTTATTCGTTACTGTGCAGAGAATAATAAATATATATGCGCAATATGCGCGGCTCCACAGATACTGGGTCATATGGGACTGCTGAGGGGCAAGCGTGCCACCTGCTTCCCCGGCTTTGAGGGAGAGCTCATTGGCGCCGAATATATGGAGGCAGCAGCTGTCAAGGATGGCAATATTATCACAGGTCGCGGTCCCGGTTGTACTGTGGATTTTGCTCTGCTGATAGTAGAGACCCTGAAGGGTGCCGATGTTGCTGAAAAGCTGAGGGATTCAATGCAATGTCCGTGAATAAGATTATAGAAGAGAAGTCTATGCTCCGCGATCACTACAAGAAGATGCGGACTAAGATGTCATCACAATACAAGCACGACCTTGACCTGGATATTGCGTCCAGATTCCTGTGCAGCGAGCAGTACAGCAAAGCAAAACTTCTGCTCACATATGTTGCCAAGGATACTGAAATTGAGACCAGAGGAATCATCTATGCGGCCCTTGCCAATAATAAGAAGGTAGCCGTTCCCGTATGTGAGTCAGAGGGTAAGATGAGTTTTTACTACATTGACGGAGTGGATTCTCTTGTTAAGGGAAAAAACGGCATTCTTGAGCCGGACCCTGACAGATGTACTCCTGTGACGGATTTTTCCTCCTCTTTGTGTATTGTTCCGGGATATTCCTTTGATCCTGCAGGCAATCGTCTGGGATATGGGGGAGGATACTATGACAGGTTTCTTCGTGATTATCAGGGAGTGACGGTGGGACTGTGTTACAGCAGCTTTATCAAGTGGAACATTCCCTGTGAGTCCCACGATGTGCCTGTGTCAGTGATTGCCACAGACGGATATATTCGTCGAGCATCAGACAAATAATAATCATTATCTTTACATATATACCTATTGGAAGGGGTGATTTCGGTGAGCGATAATTTCTATTCAGATAACAATTTGAACCACGATAACGATGATATTCGTTCAGAGGAGGTTCAGCGCTACCGACAGGAGAGAGTCAATCAGTTCAGACTCAACATAAACAGCAACGAGGATACCAAGGCAGACGCAGAGTCGGATTTTTCCGATGAGATTACATCCTTCAGCACAGAGAGCACAAAGGCTCAGATAGAGCGTGCATCCAAGAAGGAGCTTCGCCGTCAGAAGAAAGAGCAGCGCAAGATTCAGCGCATCAAAGCCAACCGCAACAAGCGTGTGTATCAGATGTCAGGTCTTGTGATAATTATCATGATGTGCGTTATTGTTTCTCAGTTCCTGGTTGTAGGCTCCAACGATTTTCTCGCCATCAAGCGCGAGGACGACACAGAGGCAAAGATCGTTATTGAGGAGACAGATTCTATCGATGATATCTCTGCAAAGCTTAAGGCAGGCGGAGTAATCGACTCCCCTGTGTTCTTTACCTTGTTCTCAAACATCACAGGCAAGAGCGATGATATCGACCCCGGCACATACCTTATCCCCAAGAATAAGGATTATCTGGGAATTATCAATTATATGCGTGATTTGAGCGTCAGCAACGACACCATCACCCTCCAGATCACAGAGGGTACAAGCATTCCCGAGCTCGCCGAGATTCTTCTCGACGCAGGTGTTATCAACGATGTGGACAAGTTCCTTGAGCTTTGTGACAGCGACGAGTTTGATGACGAATACGACTTTGTGGGTGCTATTGATGCTCCCGAGGACAGAGTGTACAAGCTTGAGGGATATATGTTCCCTGATACATACGAGTTCTATGCAGACGAGGAGCCTGATGTAACCATCAGACGTTTTCTTGCTAACTTCCAGACAAAAATATACGAGACTGATGTATATCCTCCCGGATATATGGAGCCCGTGACCATCGGCAGCCTCATAGACGAGAGCGAATATACTCTGGACGAGATCGTCACAATGGCCTCTCTGGTTCAGGCAGAAGCTGCGAATGTTGATGATATGTACAACGTTTCTTCTGTTATCAACAATCGTCTTGATTACGGCTATCTGTACTCTATTCATACCCTGGGACTTGACTGTACTGCGTTCTATCCCTATGATGACGCAGAGTCTGCTCCCGAGGACTATGACAGCCCCTACGAGACCTACGATAGCGAGGGACTTCCTCCCGGTGCAGTATGCTCTGCAGGTAGCGATGCCTTTATGGCAGCTCTCGAGCCCAACTACACAGACTACCTGTATTTCTGTCATGGTACAGATTCCGATGGTGTTGTAACAGCCTACTACGCCACTAACTTCAGCGACCATTCAGCTAACCTTTCAGCAGCAGGACTTCAGTAATTATGATGAATAATATAAATAAACCCGAGATTCTCGCTCCCGCAGGGGACGAGGAGGCACTACTCGCTGCACTCCGCTTTGGTGCAGATGCTGTCTACGTAGGTGCACAGCAGTTCGGTATGCGTACATCACCAAAGAACTTTGACGATGAGTCCCTGCCGAGAGCAGTAGAGTCTGCTCACAGAATGGGCAAGAAACTTTACCTTACCTGTAACGTTCTCCCTCGTGAGCCCCAGATAAAACTCCTGCCTCAGTTTCTGTCCTTTGCACAGGAGTGTGGGGTGGACGCTCTGATTATTGCGGACTTGGGTGTGCTTGAGCTTGCAAAGAAGTACGCCCCCGATACCCAGATCCATATGTCCACCCAGGTGGGTATTGTCAACAGCGAGAGCGCAAAGGCACTGTATAACCTTGGAGCTTCCAGAGTTGTATTGGCAAGAGAGCTGTCCTTTGAGGAGATATCACAGATTCGTGCCAATATCCCCAAGGAGCTGGAGATTGAGTGCTTTGTCCAGGGTGCTATGTGCGTATCCTTCTCAGGCAGATGTCTCATCTCAGAGTATCTTACAGGCAGAGACCCCAACCGAGGGGATTGCTCTCAGCCCTGCAGATGGAAGTATCATCTCTTTGAGGAGAATAGGGAGGGCAACTTCTTTCCTGTTTTTGAGGAGGACGGAGGCACCTACCTGTACAACTCAAAGGATATGTGCATGATAGACCACATTCCTCAGCTTGTGAAGGCAGGCATCAGCAGCTTCAAGATTGAGGGCAGAGCCAAGACCGCCTACTACAGCGCAGTCACAACCAACGCCTACCGTCAGGCTCTGGATGCTTATTTTGAGGGTGGACTTCGTGATGACTATGTAACCTCTCCTCTTATCAAAGAGGAGCTGGAGAAGATAAGCCACAGAGCATACAGCACAGGTTTCTATCTGGGCACTACTCCCGGCCAGACCACCGACTCAGGCGGATATATTCGTCACTACGACCTGGTGGCACTGTGTGAGGAAGAGACGCCCTTCGGCGGTATCATCACCCAGAGAAATAAATTCTACTTAGTCGACGAGGTGGATATACTTCCTCCCTCGGGAATTCCTTTTATGGTAAAGGCCGAGAAGCTCATAAATGAGTATGGGGAAGAGGTCGATTCCACCCCTCATCCTATGCAGAGACTTGAGCTCCACTGCGACAGACAAATCCCCGCAGGGTCCTTCCTGAGAGTACGTCGTAAATAAGACATAAAAAACAGGCAGTCATCTGATGAGATGATTGCCTGAGTTTTTTTGTTATTCAAGGTTTGTGAGCTTCTTCTGTATAGTTGTTGCATCTTTTATGTTGACTGTTCCGTCTGTGTTTGTATCCATCAGGATGCGGACATCTTGGACTTCAGCAAGTGTTGTATCAATTCCTACAAGGTATTTCTGTATGGTTGTGGCATCCTTGATGTTTACTGTCTCGTCACCATTTGCGTCTCCGTTAGGATATATTTCATAATTAATTATGTCTGTCAGGTGTAGTGTAGGGCTCAGGTCTGTGATAACTCCTGAGTTGTAGGCTTCCCTCAGGGTATAAATCTCACCCTTACTCCGGACAAACAATCCTAACCCGCCCGGAGAGAATATCACGGGGCTGACAAAGTACCAGTTCCCGATATTTTCGGAGTATTCCATGAGCAGGATCGGTGATGAGCCGTTGCCGCAGAAGAATGTTGCATCAGGAGTCTCGTAGTAGCTGTATATTATTATGGAAGATTCCAAGGGGTTTTCAGGGTCGTACTTAATGTTCAGCTTTTCTTCACAATACACAACAAAGTCATCGAATAATTCTTCCTCGGTGGTTTTCGCATCAGCTGAAAAAATGCAGGATATCAGGAGCGAAATAGTAATAAATAGGGGGATGATTTTCTTTATTATTCTCATTATTAATTAACTCCTTCCTGATGTTGTTATTTAACCCCTTTAGGTAAAGGAGGATATCTTTCTGCTATTATCATATTATCATTGAATAACCTTCACGTCAACTGCAATGTTTAATTGCTTCATAACTTTGATTTTTTGTACAAATATTCTGCTTTGAATTTGTGAGTATTGCTTACGAAAAATGATAAAAAGATTTCCTTGACAATCCTTGTACTAAAGGCTATAATTACCCATAGATATTGTCAAAAGGCTTTGACGGGACGAGATAGCCCCACAGACTTTCATCCAGAGAGAGCATCCTCGGCTGCAAGATGCTTTGAAGGTTCAGGTTATCAGCCACCCCCGAGCTCTGTGTGATGAACACAGCGTAGGTCTGCGTTAAAGATATTGAGTGGGCGTGTATTCTTATATACGTCAATCAGGGTGGTACCGCAGGATTTTACTCTTGTCCCTTTTGGGGCAGGAGTTTTTTTATTTTGTATATTATATTTTCAGTAATGAAAGGATGATAAAATTGCAGTGGACAGGTCTTAACGAACTTCGTGAGAAATTCCTCTCTTTTATGGAGAGCAAGGGATGTCTCCGACTTCAGAGCTTCCCTCTCATCCCCAAGGATGACAACAGCCTTCTGCTTATAAACAGCGGAATGGCACCTATGAAAAAGTACTTTACAGGCGAGGTAACTCCCCCCAGAACAAGAGTCACCACCTGCCAGAAGTGTATCCGTACCCCCGATATCGAGCGTGTTGGTATCACTGCCCGTCACGGCACATACTTTGAGATGCTGGGTAACTTCTCCTTCGGCGATTATTTCAAGAAGGAGGCTACCGCCTGGGCATGGGAGTTCTTCACCGAGGTTCTCGAGATGCCAAAGGAGCTCCTCTATGTTTCTATCTATGAGGATGACGACGAGGCATACGATATCTGGACTCAGCAGGTAGGCGTTGATCCCTCCCATATGGTTCGTATGGGCAAGGAGGACAACTTCTGGGAGCATGGCTCAGGCCCCTGCGGTCCCTGCTCTGAGATTTACTTTGACCGAGGCGAGGAGAAGGGTTGCGGCTCACCCGATTGTAAGGTTGGTTGTGAGTGCGACCGTTTCGTAGAGGTATGGAACCTTGTGTTCACACAGTTTGAGAGTGACGGAAAGGGCAACTACACTCCTCTTGACCATCCCAACATCGACACAGGTATGGGACTTGAGCGTCTTGCCTGCGTAATGCAGGGCGTTGATAACCTGTTCCTGGTTGATACTGTTCAGAATATTATGAAGCATATCTCCTCTGTTGTAGGTGTTGAGTACGGCAGAGACGACAAGAGCGACATTTCTCTTCGTGTTATCACCGACCATATCCGTTCCACAACCTTTATGATCGGCGACGGAGTTATGCCCTCCAACGAAGGCAGAGGCTATGTTCTCCGCCGACTCCTCCGTCGTGCTGCCCGTCACGGCAGACTTCTGGGATACAACAAGCCTTTCCTCCATGAGATATGTGCTACAGTTATCAAGGAGAACGAGTCTGCATATCCCGAGCTTCGCGAGAAAGAGGAGTTCATCACAAAGCTCATCCGTGTTGAGGAAGAGAACTTTGCAAAGACTATCGAGCAGGGATTTGCTATGCTTGATTCCATCATCACCAAGGGCGACGTGAAGGTCTTCTCAGGCGAAGATACCTTCAAGCTCAACGATACCTTCGGCTTCCCTGTGGACCTGACCAGAGAGATTCTGGCAGAGAAGGGTATCGAGGTGGATACAGACCGCTTCTACGAGCTTCTTGCAGAGCAGAAGAAGCGCTCCCGTAATGCCCGAAAGAACGCAGGCGCTGATGCCTGGATTTCTGACAGCGTAGACCTGTCTGATATTGCACAGACAGAGTTTGTGGGATATACCGAATATACAGCAGATGCCAAGGTGCTGGCTCTCATTGTTAACGGCGAGCGTGAGGTAGCTGCTGCTGAGGGAGACAACGCAGTTGTTGTTCTCAACAAGACCCCCTTCTATGCAGAGAGCGGCGGACAGGTTGGTGACACAGGTATCATCAGAATCGGCGACACCGAGTTTGAGGTTACAAACACCACCAAGGATCCCGCAGGTATATTTATGCACACAGGCGTAGTCAGAAAGGGCAGCTTTGCTGTTGATGACTGTGCTGTTGCATCCATTGATGCTGACCGCAGAATGGCTATTATGCGTAACCATACAGCCGCACACCTGCTTCAGGCAGCTCTGAGACAGGTTCTCGGCAACCATGTTGAGCAGGCAGGTCAGCTTGTAAACGACGTGGCTGTTCGTTTTGACTTCACTCACTTCTCTGCTCTCACAGCCAAGGAGATGGCAGAGGTTGAGACACTTGTCAACAAGTATATCTTCGATGCAATCCCTGTTATTACCTGTGAGATGCCCATTGCACAGGCTAAGGAGATGGGTGCTATGGCACTCTTCGGCGAGAAGTACGGCGACGTGGTTCGCGTAGTAAATGCTCAGGATTGTTCTGTGGAGCTGTGTGGCGGTACTCACGTAGACAACACCTCCAAGCTGGGTCTGTTCAAGATTCGCTCCGAGGGCTCTGTTGCTGCCGGTGTGCGTCGTATCGAGGCTCGCACAGGTGACGGTGTGCTGGAGATGATGGGAAATCTTCTGGGTCTGGTTGCTCAGTGTACAGCAATCCTCAAGGTTAACAACCTGAACGAGCTTCCCGCAGGCTGCGAGAAGCTTATGGAAGAGCTCAAGAAAAGCGAGAAGCGTATCGCTGAGCTGGAGGGAGAGATAGCTGCAAGCAAGATTGGCAGCCTTCTTGACAAGGCAGTTGAGATTGACGGAGTCAAAATTCTCACAGAGAAGATTGATGACGCTGATGCTGATATGCTCCGCAATATGTGTTCTCTTGTAACCGACAAGGAGAAGTGTGCGGTAGTGCTCCTCGCAGGTATCAACGGCGAGAAGCTGACTCTCTGCTGTGCATGTGGCAAGGATGCTGTTGCAAAGGGCATCAAAGCTGGTAACATCGTCAAGACCGCTGCACAGATAACAGGCGGTAACGGCGGTGGCAAACCCGATATGGCTATGGCAGGCGGCAAGGATACTTCCAAGGTTATGGATGCTCTGGCATCTGTGGCTGATTCTGTCAAAGCAATCCTCGGCTGATAATTATTAGTATTAATAAACTAAAGGTTCCGACTTTTATCAGGTCGGAACCTTTTTGTATTTTGTAATTAAACTTTCGGTTGATATTATCCATTCAGCGTTCATTGTTAAAGCGGACTTCTGTTGATATAATAGTCTTGTAAGGACGATTCTACTGTGATTTTCAACAACTGATTCAAGGCAATTTTGTTGAGAGTGAGAATTGAATGTACATTTGATTATGCTATAATGAAATTATAGGAAAAAACTTTTTAGGAGGTTTTTTTATGACAAGAAAAACTATAAGCTTAATCCTGACATTTCTGATGATGCTGTCCTTGTTTTCTCTGTCTTTTGGTACTGTTTCGGCGGATGTGGCTGAGCTTCCCGAGGTTGCACAGGGATGCTACCGCTACTTCTTCCTTATGCCGCAGGAGTGGTACAATCAGTACACAGACTGTGCAGGAGTGTATTGGTATGAGGGGACCGATGCCTGCGAGACCTGGCCCGGTTACAAGGCTCACAAAGCAGACGCTGAAGGAGTCTATTACTATGATGTACCCAAGGATGTTGAAACCATTATGTGGAACAACTATCTTGATGGAGGATTCTCAGGCTCAGAAAAATACGACTATGCATTCAGGACCCCCGGTGTAAGTCTTAAGAGTTACAGCGGAGTGAAATATTACGAGATGTACAAGGATAAGGTGTATTTCAACGGAATGCTCTTTTTCCCTGATATGGAGGACATGAGCGGTTTCAACTCCTTCCAGCACAATACCTTCAACGGAGACTGGTACTACTATTTTGGAGACGGAGAGTATGGCACTCCCTTTGACATTGAGGTAAACTTCATAAAGGATCTGTATCCTGACAACGACTATAGTTATATGGAGGAGATTATCCCTTATTTCTATCCCGAGAGTTACGCTGACCAGCTTGTACCCTGGAGCTATTATGATATGCTCTATGCCAATATGGACGAGGATACTGCCGAAAATGAGGGAGAGTACGTGGTGTTTATCGCTCATACAGGGGCTTGCGAACCTGCTTCTGTGACAGAACGCTTCGGAGATTATAAAGTTACCAGTTCTAATATTGAGTTTCCTTATGATCTGGGACACTATGTGTATGTGCCTGCTTTGGGTAAGGTTCTTACACTGGAAGAGGCATGGGAGGACGAGAGTCTTGACCTTGCTCCTGCTTTTGAGTCAGGCAGCATTGGCAGACACAAGGCAGACGCCAATGACGACGGCAAGCTTGATATCAAGGATGCAACATATATCCAGAAGTATATTGCAGGTTTCGAGGGATTCAGAAACACAGGCTATATGAACTTTATCGAGTCTGATGGTGTGAACATCAAGGATGCAACCGCTATCCAGAAGCACATAGCAGGTGTTGTTGAGTGCAACCGTTACTATTTCTATATGCCTGAATTTATGTGCAACGAGTATTCTGATTGTGCAGGAATATACTGGTGGGACGGTCCGAATATTCCTACGCAGTGGCCCGGCTACAAGGCACACAAGGCTGATGCTGAGGGTATCTATTATTATGATGTTCCGAAAGATACCCTGGCCATCATCTGGAACAATAACATCGACGGCGGAGCAGACCAGACAGCCGACATATATAAAGCTGCAATCCAGACAAAAAACATCGGTACAGAGTGTTATGACCCGGGTGAAAGCGACTTTTATCCCGAGGGTCTGTCCACCTTTGACGGAATGATCTATGTTATTGACCCTTATTACACCACATCCAGCGTATTTACAGGGAGGATGACTTTTGAGGGTGAATGGTTCTACTATTACGGCAACGGCGAGTATGGCACAACCCCCACAAAGGGTGACAAAGTATTCACTGATGAGACCATTGATATGTTTAACCCTGATAAGTATCTTGAGTAATCTTTTTTTTAGATTCTGATTTCATATAATAAACCCCGCTTATACTCAGAAAAGAGTATAGGCGGGGTGTTTTGTGTTTTCACTATTTATTTTTTTCTCAGGTGGGGGATTCTCCGTGTGACTTTCTCAAAAAAGTACACAAGCAGCACCTCTATGGGCAGGGCGATGATACATTTCAGGGATCTTGTTCCTGCCATAATCCAGAAAGCTTTGCTATACTGAATCATCAGCCACAACGATCCCAGCGGAACCTCCACAGCAAAGTTGATAAGAAACTCACAGAGGATAAGCTTCAGCAGGAACTTATCTTTATTCTCATAAAGAAATATTCCGTAAAGCATACCCACAAGGATACCGTTGAGTGTCCAGCCAAAGAAGTATCCGCCCATAGGCATCAGTATGAAACTGATTACGTCTCCCAGCCCTCCGACTATCATTCCTGCCACAGGCCCGCAGAGCATTGCCGCAAGGGCAATAGGCAGAAAGGCGAATCCTACCTTTGCGTTGGGTGTGATGCTCAGGGAGATGTTGGAGAAGTATCCAAGCACCACCCTCAGTGCCAGCATCATGGCACAGACGGATATGCTGCGGATATTTGTAAGCTCCTGCGCAGAGCGAGAGAATTTTGCGAATAATTTGTTCATAGAAAAAGACCCCTTCTTTTTCGCCGTTGAACAGAAAAGCAAAGATAAAAAGGGACGGATACAGAATATCCGTCCCACAGCTTTTGTATCAAACAGCGGGATGCGAAGTCTGCACCGCAGAGACTCTTTGTCAAGAGCACTCCTTCGTCCTGCGAACAACTCCCCGTTTCACAGGCACTTCACGCACAGCTTCTACTCTGTAGTTACATATTATATCACAATATATAGTTTTGTCAATTGTTGAGTCCCTTAATCAGCACACTGAGGGGTTTGTAGATGAAGAAGGTGATGGTTGATACCACCAGAGCCTTGATAAGGTTAAAGGGAAGCACACACACAAGACAGAAGTCGAACATGCTGTCCACAAAGGGGAAGATAGCACTTCCCATCTCAATGATAGCAGATACAGGCATATCAAACAGCTTTGCATACATAGGAAGCATCACGAAGGCGTTGATAACCGTTGAGAGCAGGGACATCATTACACCGCCTACCAGAAGTGACAGCAGGGCAGTGCCCTTGGTCTTCTTGTGCTGGTATATAATGGCAGCAGGTACCACATAGGTGCAACCTACCACAAAGTTTGCAATCTCTCCCACAAAGGCGGTCTCTGTGCCGTTGATAACCAGATTCAGCAGAACCTTCAGCAGCTCAATAATAACTCCTGCCACAGGGCCCATGGAGAAGGCTCCGATGAGTACAGGCAGCTCTGACAGATCTATCTTGTAGAAAGATGGTGCGATGAAGGTCAGGGGAATCTCAAAGAGCATCAGTATGGTAGCACAGGCAGAGAGCATAGCACAGCTCACCATGTTTCCTGTGGTAAAAAAACTCTTTTTGTTTTTGTTTTTTTCAATATCGCTCATACGGATTCCTCCCGATAATTAATAAAAAAATCCCCACGAAACCCGTGGGGATAAAAAGCAAAATTCCAAAGCACCATATGATAAAGTATATGGGCTTCGGTTCAATCCTTTCTCATCCGGACTATACCGTCGGCACAGGAATTGCACCTGTTCGGCAAATATAAGGTAATTATACTTGCTTGTGGGCTGTACCACCGGTGGGGACTTTCACCCCGCCTCAAAGATTTCTTTCTAATATAATATTACCCACATGGGTATTTGTCAACACTTTTTTTGAGAAGTTATCTGCAGGGGGTGTGGAGCCGAAGTTCCGTGATGTCATGGTGGGGGATTCGCTCCTCCTCAGGGGGCAGCTCCATATAGTCTCCGAAAGGAATCCTCAGGTATCTGTCATAGTCCCTCATAGCCATCAGCTTATGGCCCTCAAACTCAAGCTCTGTTGTGCCGTCATATATGCTGCGGGGATAAACCTTCTTCATAAAGTAGAAACCCGCACACAGCTCTGCCACATTCTCGCTTGTGTCAAAGTTGTACCTGGTCATCCGTTTTTCTGCGTATTTCCAGATTCTGAATCTTGTTTTTGGTTTTCTGAATATTCTGAGCAGTGCCTTGCTGCCAATACTCAGCAGCCCGCCGTGATTCTTCGGTACAATCTGAGATCTGAACAGAGAGTAAACCATAGTCCAGAAGTACTGCACATATCGACCCATCCTGCTGTCTGCCAGACCATCAATAGGAAAGATGTCCAGAGGCAGGCCCTTTGGCATATCAAAATCCTGCTGATAGTCCTTGACCATAGTGTGGTCTGTGTCGCTGAGAACTGCAAAGATGTTTCCTGTCAGAGAGTGCTCGTCCTCGTCATTTACAAGAACAAACCTCTCGCTGGGATTTTCTTCCCGATATAGTTTTAGGAATCGTTCGTAGTCGGGTCTTGGCATAAGCACATCTGCGTCATCATCCCAGGGTATGAATCCCTTGTGACGGAGAGCTCCGATTAGGCATCCTCCGCAGATGTAGTAGGTGAGTCCGTGACGCCTGCAGTAGCTGTCAAAGTACAGCAGTCCGTCCAGCTCACAAAGCTGAAGCTCTCTCAGTTGTTCCTGTGTGAGTTTCAAGTTTTCTGTCATATTTTTCACCTGATATTATGTATTATCAGTTTCTTCGTCGCAGGATTCCTGTCCGTTCTTTATCATAATCTGACGGACCTCTTCGATTCGGTCATAGGGTTTTGTGCCCAGCTTCTTCTTCCAGAAAGGCATCTTTATAAGTCCGTACAGAGTGCCTACTCCGTAGGCTATGTGCAGCACGGGGAAGAGTGCAGGGAGCACAATAAACTGAGGTTGGACTTTCTTTGTGATGAAGCAACCCACAGTATTTGTAAAGTCAAACATACCGTATGCAAGCACCATAAACATCAGAGGATAGCTGAATCCAAAGCATGCCAGAATACCAAACAGCAGCAGTGCCATTACAAACGCAAAGGGCACAAAGTGGAAGTAGGAGAGACATCCTCTGCAAACGCCGAAGGTGAGTCCTATCCAGTAGCCGTTGCCAAACTTCTGCTTTATCATATGTTTGAAGGTGTTTCTTGTGTGCTGAAAGGAGATAATGTCGGGACAGCTGCACATCTTGAATCCTGCTTCGCGGATTCGGTAGTGAAGCTCGTTGTCCTCGGTTCTGCCCAGACTCTCGTTGAAGCCGCCTACCTTCTCAAAAACCTTTCTTCTGTATGCAGCGTGGAAGAGCGAGTCGTGGTACTCCTTCTTCTCCGTGGGACGTCTGTATTCGGCGATAGAACTGCCGAAGAGTGACTCCTCTGCTGCCAGCAGAGTCAGCTTCCAGGGGGTCTCGTTGTCAACAATATTGGGTCTGCCGCCTCCGACGATGTTTTCGCCTTCCTCCAGGTTGTCCACGCAACGACGGATGAAATCTCTGGGGATGGATGCATGAGCATCAATGCGAATGATAACGTCGCCCTTTGCTTCACAGAGAGCGCAGTTCCATGCGCAGGCCTGACGCAGACGGGTGTTCTCAACGATTGCCACACGTCTGAACTTGTAGTCAGTATCCCTGAAATCCTCCATCATGGCACGGGTGTTGTCTGTGGAGTTGCTGTCAACGAGGATAACCTCGATGTCGTTGTGGGGGTAGGTCTGTGCTGAAATGTTGCGGAAAAGTCCGTTAAGGACCTTTTGTTCGTTGTATGCGATTACGCATAGTGAAACCAACATATTATTACTCATCCTTATTTCCTAAGTTGTCCTGCAAAGCAAGAATCCACTTTGCTGATGTAGATAGCACCGCCGTCACATACGGCAGAACAAAAATAATGGGAATTACCAGGACGCAGGTGAGCATCCATGGCAGAAGTGAGAAAAAAAGCTTTGATACATCGGATCTGAACCTTTGCATGTACATATTGCTTATGAGGGACAGCTCTTTGGAGGTGAGATTGTCATTCTCAAAGTATATGAAAAAGTACAGGAACTGGTTTGCACACAACCGCATACAGACCAGTGCTCCGATATATAGCAGAGCATAAGATATAACATACCACAAAATCCCTGAAAAATCAAGGTTTTCCAGCTTATTTATCTTTTCTGCGTTGGACGTCATAAAAGCTCCGTAACAGAAAAGGTAGGGTAGAAAACAGACGATAAACTTCCATAGATTACGCAGAATAAACATCAGGGTAACTCCGATGGTCTTAAGGTGTCTGCTGCCCATATAGTGGAAAATCTCATTGAAGTCTGTCTCACCGTGCTTCATCATCAGGTAGATATATCTGAGAAAACCCACAGCGATGGGACTGATAAGCAGTATTATCGGCAGGAGGGTAACAGACATCGCAGCGCTTGCCTCATAGTCCTCCACCTTCATGGTGTATTTCATAAACAGCTCGTACAGATAGCTGACCCCAAGGTCGATTCCCGATGACAGGAATATGGCCATCATAACTGCCACACATACCACTATGGCGGCGGCAACCGCTCCGGACCAATTGTTGTGGGACAGGGTTTTCTGAGTCTGTTTTCGAATGGTTTTTTCCGGACTCATTTAGTTCTCCTTTCAGAGCTCAGCTGATTCAGAAGATGATTATTCTGCGGTGTACATTCTGTACATTGCCTCAAGGCATATCTGAGCGTGCTTCCAGAAGTTTTCGGTGTTGATTCCCTCGTTGCTGTTGTGGAGCCTTGCGTCCTCACCGGGGAACACAGGACCGAAGGCAACGCCGTTTCCTCCCAGCTTTCTGGCGTAGGTTCCGCCACCTGTGGAGTACATATCAGGTTCTTCAGAGCAGATCTCGGCGTAGGAGTCCTTGAGGATTCCTATGATAGGCTTGCTTTCATCCAGACACAGGGGCAAAGTGTGAGAGAGAATCTTTACGTCCACGTTCTCATATTCAGCGGCCTTCTTGACACGACGGATAAGCTCCTTGCCTCCGAAGGTAACAGGGTATCTGATGTCGATGGTAGCTTTTGCGTTTACATCGTCAATGCAGATTGTGGAGAGGCAGACTGTCAGTGCGCCGGACTGGGAGTCGCGCATTTTCATGCCCAGAGATGTGCCGTCGTATTCTGTGCGTATATTGGTAGAGATAAAGGAGCACAGATTGCCCAGAGAGCTCAGGGCAAAGTTAGAAGCCAGCAGGTCTACCAGCTCTGATATGGCGTTCTGACCCAGATGAGGCTCGCAGGCGTGGGCAGCCTTTCCGCGGCTGATAATCATCAGGCCGTCGATGGTGTATCGAAACTCAAAGTCACCCTCTTTGGCATCTGCCAGTCGCATAAGCTGATGGTCGTCATTCTCGGTGCAGTTGAGTAGTGCATATGCTTTGTCGGGAACAGCATTTGTAGCGGTTCCTCCCTTGAGCTCTGTCAGTATTTCTGCGTTGCGGTTTTTGGTGGATATCTCCAGCTGGAGTATTCCCTTTTCTGCGGCACATATACCATAGCCTGAGTCAGGAGTAAAGGACATATCAGGCATCTGCTCTTTTGAGAAGTATGCCACAACATCAGTCATTCCTACCTCTTCGTCTGTGCCAAAGATAGCCCTGAGAGTATTGTTTCCCACAACACCCTCATCCTTGAGGGCTCTCAGACAGTATAGGGTCAGAAGGGCGGGACCCTTGTCGTCGGCAATGCCTCTGCCCAGATACTTGCCGTCCTTCTCTGTCAGTGCAAAGGGCTCGCAATCCCAGTGCTCACCTGCAGGCACCACATCAAGGTGGGTGAGAGTAGCACAAAGCTTTCCTCCTTCACCAAGTTCTGCATGGCCTGCCTTGTTTTCGATGTTCTTTGTCACAAGACCAAAGCTCTCGGCCTTCTTCAGCATCCAGTCAAGGGCATCTTTGCATTTTTTTGGATCCTCTGCATACACAGAGCGGATCTTCATAAGTTCGTCAAGGTCTCTGAGGAATTCCTCTTTATAGTTAAGTATTTTTTCACCAAAGCTCATAGTGTCCTCCGAAGTAGATAAAAATAAAAATAACTTTACCAAACGAGCGGTATAGTATATAATATATATCAGTATACCACAATATATTACAAATTGCACTAACTTTTTTGATTCTGAGGTTATATTATGAATTACAATTTTTTTGCCATGCTTTCCCGTATGCGTTACATCAACCGCTGGGGGCTTATGAACAACACAAAAGAAGAAAACATCAGCGAGCACAGCCATGAGGTAGCGCTGCTTGCTCATGCATTGGTTACTATTGCTAATGAGAAATTTTCTGCAGGACTGTCTGCAGACAGAGCGGCGGTTATGGCTGTGTTTCATGATGCGAGCGAGACCATCACTGGGGATATGCCCACACCCATAAAATACTATGATGATGAGATCAAAAATGCCTATCAGCGTATAGAGCAGGTCTCGGAGCAGAGGCTTCTGTCTATGCTTCCCGATTATCTCAGAGCAACATACGAGCCTCTCATCGATTCCTCAAAAGCAGACGAACAACTGCGTGTGTATGTGAAGGCGGCCGACAAGCTTTCTGCCCTCATCAAATGTATCTGCGAGATACGAATGGGCAATACTGAATTTGTCAAGGCAGAGCGGACTATCCGAGACAGCCTGAGCAATATGAGGCTTCCTGCTCTTGAGGTGTTTATGGAGGAGTTCCTGCCTGCCTATGAGCTGACTTTGGATGAGCTTGAATAAGGGAACTGTGTTTCTTTGGGAGCTTTTGCCGACAATATCCCGAAACTTATGAAAAGTTAATACGAAATTCATATTATTCCTGTGTATATTTCTGTTATAGAACAATAACTTGATTTTATAGAGGTATAATGATATTTGAAGAATTTTGTCAGTAATTCATTTTCTGACAATTTTTTCTGTGTTCAGATATTCATTTTTTCGGAAGGAGAAGGTATATGAGCGATTATATCGATATCAACAATCGTGCTAAATTGAATATAGATTCCAACAGCAAACCCAAGAAGAACAACAAGGTTCTCACCATCAGAATTGTGTCTCTTGTGATTTCTCTGTTGCTTCTTGTGGGAGGTTGTGTGTCCCTGTATGCTTATGCTACAATCAACAGCATTGGTTATGAACACCTGGGCACTCAGACTCCGAATCCCCAGCAGACCGGTAATGTAGGTGGAAATGCACAGAGCACTGCCACAGATAAGAACAATAACTCACTTCTCAACAGTGACTATGTTCTCAATATTATGCTCTTTGGTACCGACAGATACGGTGACGCAGGTCTCTCTGATACCATGATCCTGCTCTCTATTGACAACGTTAACCAGAAGCTGAAGATGACATCCTTCCTGCGTGACACCTACGTTGAGATTCCTGGAGTATGCTCTCACAAGCTCAACTATGCCTACGCAGAGGGTGGTGCAGCCCGCTCTATCCAGACCATCGAGGCAAACTACGGAATCAAGATCGACAGATACGCAACTGTTAACTTCTCCACCTTCAAGGAGATCGTTGATATTATGGGCGGAGTAGAGCTGTATGTAACTCAGAATGAGATTGACTACATCAACGCTCAGCTGGTCGAGAACGGCCAGACTGATCACTATCTCTATGCAACTGAGGGAATGGTCACTCTCGATGGACAGCAGTCCCTCTGGTATGCCAGAAACCGAGGCGGCACATATAACGGTCAGACCTTCTCAGGCGATGACTGGGACCGTACAGACCGTCAGAGAAAGTTCCTTGAGGCCGTTATCAATAATATGAAGGATGCCTCTCTCACAGAGATTGTCCAGATTGTAAACAGCGTCGGTCCCTCTGTTACAACAGACCTGAAGAAGACCGAGATCCAGAGCCTTGTTGCAGACTCCCTCACATACCTGAAGTATGATGTAGAGCAGTGTGCTATGCCTGCAGACGGCAACTGGTACTACGGCTACAACGACGCAGGTTCTGTTATCCTTGTTTCCGATTGGAATCAGGCACGAGCAGACCTGGGCACCTTTATCTACGAAGAGGATTTTGTCCAGAATTAATCAATAGCAAAGTTAAGGTCCTTCCCATAGGGGAGGACCTTTTTGAATACAAAAAAGCAAAAAAAGTACACCTTTCATATAGGTGTACTTTTTGTTTTATATCATAGAAAATTCAATGTGTGCAGGCACCGCATCAAGTACCACAGGATCAGTGTCATACTGCTGTATAGTACCCTGAAGTCTGCCGAAAACAATGGTTTTGCTGGCGCATTTCTGTGCCATCAGATGACCGCCTTTGATCTCAGGTCTGAAGGTAATATCCAGGGCTGAGCTTCCTGCGGTGAAATGCCAGGTTTTGTCCAGCTTATCATCGTTTCCGTCTGCTTTCACAGATGCCAGCTTGTGGATCTTTCCGTCATAGAAGTAGCAGTTTTCGGAGCCTTTGAAGGTGTTTCCGATGCCACCTGCCAGACACAGCGAGAACTGATGTCCGTTTATCCTTGTGTCTGCGTACAGACCATGATGACAGGATTTGTCGTTCATCAGGCATCTCTGCCAGTCCAAAAACGCAAAGCTGTCCTCAGGCGTAAAGGTGTATTCAGCACCTCCGCAACGCACTACACCCGAGGGGCGCAGGGCAGGCAAAAAGCGCTTCAGGTAGAAGTTTCTCTTGTTTTTCTTTGCAGGAATCAGGGTGTTAAGACTCTCGTCGGTACCTTCTTCCAGTGCAATGTTGATGTACAGATTCTTGTCGTCAGAGAAATCCACGCAGTCACAGCGGATATATCTTTTGAGTGCAGTATTTGAGAAATTGACTCCTGCTCTTGTATCAGCAAAGGTCACATCTCCGTTTTTGCTTGTTGCAGGCATATCCAGCTTACCGAATGACATATATTTTCTCAGGGTACGGCTGTCGATATTGCCTGTTTCGTGGTCAGCAATAACAATGGAAATCTCGGAGTTAGCTCCGTTTTCAGATACTGTAAGATATATAGAAACGCGATCGTTTGTTATCATGTAACTGTCTCTCTCATAGAAAGACATGCGCTTTTTACAATGGGATTTATCCAGCACAAACACAGGCTGTTTGCTCCAGCCTACAGTGCTGACCTGACCGGAAGAATCGAACACATCAGTGATTTTTGTGATTTCACTTTGCATTCGGTAACACTCCTTCGGATTGGTTTGATATTATAATTATACATCTTTTGATTCTTAATTCAATGCTTTCAAAAAAATACAGTAAATTTTTATAAAAATCAGGTGACATAGCATGAAAAGAATGTTAATAACTATCCTATTGCCGACTTTTCTCATCCTTTTCTGTGGGTGTGAGAGGGTCATTGTTTTGCCTCAGGATGAGCTTGTCACATCCTCATGGCAGTGTAAAAATTCAAACGGTACAAGTTGTGTTCTTCGCTTTAGTGATGACAGAGCATATGTGACGCTTGAGACAGCCTCGGGGGATGAGGCTGTCTCTTTCGGCGGGGTTTATTCCGTTGACGAGGAGAGACTATATATCACCGCTGACAATATGTTCAGAACCTATGTTTTCGCCTATGATGTATACCCGGACAGAGCGGTGCTGTCATATATGGGAAATTCCCTGACTTTTTTGAAAATCCCAACCTCGGAATAACAAGTGCGTCGATTGCTGAATCATCGAATTTGAAGAGGTTTTTTATGTCTTAAGTTTATCTGATTTCCTCACCTTTATGGTGAGGATTTTTTGTTCAAAAAAATAGATTATTTTTTGAAAAAAACATGCATAAAAAGTTGCTAATTATATACTTGTATGTTATAATACTTTATTATGGAAATTAATGTGGCCTACTATGCCACTTTGCAGGGGGGTGCGGATATGATCGTTCTTGGAATAGACCCCGGGTATGCCATTGTGGGTTATGGGGTGATATCCTTTCAGGGAGCGTCCTATCAGGCACTGGGCTGCGGTGCCATCACCACCGACGCGGACACACCTTTTGATGAAAGGCTTCAGATAATTTTTGAGAATATGAACCGACTTATAGCTGAGGTCAGACCTGATGCATTGTCCATCGAGTCTTTGTATTTTCAGAATAATCAGAAGACAGGCATCATGGTTGCAGAGGCACGTGGAGTCATTCTCCTCTCTGCAAGGCTTGCGGGTATTCCTGTGTATGAGTACACTCCTTTGCAGGTTAAGACTGCAGTCACTGGTTACGGCAAGGCAAAGAAGCCTCAGGTTATGGAGATGACCAAGCGTTTGTTGAAGCTCTCAAAAATGCCCAGATACGATGATACCGCAGATGCTCTTGCGGTTGCTATATGTCATGTCCATGCTGCAGGCACAGGCGTCCGACTTCAGATGAGAAACAGCGGGATAAAGTAACCCCTGTAAGTTCTCTCAATAATAGTTAAATCAGTTTTTTTACGAGGTAGATTATGTTTTATTCAGTCCGAGGAACCCTTATTCATATGGAGCCTGGATTTGCGGTTGTTGAGTGTGGGGGAGTTGGCTACAAATGCCAGACCACCGTCAATACTCAGCGCAGCATAAAGCTCAACAGCGAGGTCATCCTTTATACTCACCTGAATGTGAGAGAAGATGCCATGGAGCTGTTTGGCTTTGCAGGACAGTCGGAGCTGACCACCTTTCGTACTCTCATCGGAGTTTCGGGTGTAGGACCCAAGATGGCGCTTTCGATTCTCAGTGAACTCTCTCCTGAGCAGGTGGCCATGGCTGTTGCTTCAGGAGACGTAAAATCCCTGACCCGTGCTTCCGGAGTTGGTCCAAAGCTTGCCCAGCGAATCATTCTTGAGCTTAAGGACAAGATGAAGGGACTGGCTACATCAGAGATTTCGGTGGATATGGGCGGATCTGTTATCGCCGACACAGGCAACATCCCCAAGGCTGTGGCTGCTCTGGCGGTGCTGGGATATTCCTCTGCAGATGTTACCCCCGTGCTCAGTAAGCTTGATCCCACACTTACGGTGGAACAGCTTATCGCACAAACCTTGAGAAGAATGGGTAGATAATTATGAGTTCAAATGTTTTTACAGACGACTTTGATTTTGAAAACAGAATAGTCGATACATCGGAGATACCTACAGACACCCTTGAGGGAGACAATCCTCTCCGTCCCAAGACCTTTGATGACTATGTAGGTCAGGAGAAGGTCAAAGATAATCTGAAGGTATACATTGAGGCGGCAAAGCTCAGAGGAGAGGCTCTGGATCATGTGCTTCTCTACGGCCCTCCCGGACTTGGAAAAACCACCCTCTCAGCTATTATTGCCAACGAGCTGGGTGTGAACATCCGAATCACCTCTGGCCCTGCCATTGAAAAACCCGGGGATCTGGCGGCGTTGCTCACAAACCTCAACCCCGGAGATGTACTGTTTATCGATGAGATTCATCGTATGAGCCGTGCGGTAGAGGAGATTCTCTATCCTTCTATGGAGGATTTTGCCATAGACATCATAACAGGCAAAGGTCAGATGGCTGCGTCCTATCACCTGCCTCTGCCAAGGTTCACGCTGGTTGGAGCTACCACCCGTGCGGGACAGCTCTCAGCCCCCTTGCGTGACAGATTCGGAGTTGTGCTCAGACTTGAGCTGTACAGCCCCGAGGAGTTGTCGGGTATTATCACCCGCTCAGCAGGAATCCTCGGTATAGATATCGACCCTGACGGAGCACTGGAGCTTGCATCCAGATCCCGCGGAACACCTCGAATCGCAAACCGACTGCTCAAGCGTGTCCGTGATTTCGCACAGGTGTGCGGCAGCGGAGTCATCACCTATGAAATAGCAAAGGATGCTCTGGACAGACTGGAGATAGATTCGCTGGGACTTGATCAGAACGACAGAAGAATGCTTATGGCCATGATAAACAACTACGGCGGAGGTCCTGTGGGACTTGACACAATCGCTGCGGCAATAGGCGAGGAAGCTGTCACCATCGAGGATGTGTACGAGCCCTATCTTATGCAGATAGGATTTCTGTCACGAACACCCCGCGGCCGCTGTGTCACAAACCTTGCTTATGAGCATCTGGGAATAAAGAAAGACGGCAAAGATTGCGACTGTCAGCCTACCTTGTTCTGAGCTTGGTCAAAGCTTTCAGTTTATTTTGTCAGAAACAGAATTTGCCGCTGATAACGGCATAGATATTTATAGAGATTAATCGTATCAAATAAATTTTTCGGAGGTCAATTATGGGAAGATTATTCGGAACAGACGGCGCAAGAGGCGTCGCTAATACAGAGCTCACCTGTGAGCTTGCTATGAACATCGGCAGAGCTGCTGCCATGGTACTCACAAGCGAAGAGGTTGCTCACCCCACCTTTGTTATCGGCAAGGACACCCGTCTCTCAGGTGATATGCTTGAGGGTGCGCTGATTGCAGGACTTTGTTCTGTAGGTGCCAATGTTAAGATTCTTGGAGTTGTTCCTACTCCTGCTGTAGCATATCTCGTGAAGGAGTACAAGGCCGATGCAGGTATTATGATTTCTGCTTCTCATAATCCCTATGAGTTCAACGGAATCAAGCTGTTCAATGACGAGGGATTCAAGCTTCCTGATGAGCTGGAAGATCAGATTGAGTCCATCGTTCTGGACAGTTCACAGCCCTACAAGGTCTGCGAGGGTGATGACATCGGCACAGTAGAGTATGTTACAGATGCTGCGGACAAATATATTGACCATGTTGTATCTACCGTTGACTATGACCTTTCCGGTATGCGTATTGCGCTGGATTGCTCCAACGGTTCTGCTTCCCGCACAGCCAAGAAGCTTTTTGAGAAGCTGGGCGCTCAGTGTCATATGCTATTTGATCATCCCGACGGAATCAATATTAACGAGAACTGCGGCTCAACTCATACCGAGACTCTCATGAAATACGTCCGCGACAATGGTTTGGATGCAGGCCTTGCTTTTGACGGAGACGCAGACAGATGCCTTGCTGTGGATGACCACGGAGAGCTGGTTGACGGTGATTTTATTATTGCTATCATCGCAGCTGATTTCAAGAGCAGAGGCAAGCTCAACCGCAACACAGTTGTGGGAACGGTTATGACCAATATGGGCTTCCAGAAGTTCTGTGAGGCAAACGGAATGAACTTTGTCTCCACAAAGGTTGGCGACAGATATGTTCTGGAGGCTATGAGACTGGAGGACTACAACATCGGTGGCGAGCAGTCAGGTCACGTTATCTGTCTGGATTATTCTACCACAGGCGACGGCCAGCTCACAGGTGCACAGCTTCTGAGTCTTATCAACCGCCGTCAGGCTCGCCTTTCTTCTATTGCAACATTGATGGAGCGTTTCCCCCAGGTTCTCATCAATGTTAAGGTAGCCAACGAGAACAAAAACAAATTCTACACAGATAAAGAAATCAAAGAAGAAATCAAGAGAGTTGATAATATCCTGGAGGGCAGGGGAAGAATACTTGTGAGACTCTCAGGCACAGAGCCCATCATCCGCGTTATGCTGGAGGGTGAGGATTATGCTGAGATATCACGCCTTGCCAACGAGACCGCAGCTGTCATAAAGGAGCGTCTCTGCTGATGAGAGTTGCCGACAGATTCAGAGATTACGAGCTTCTTGACTGTAGCAACGGCGAGAGGCTTGAGCGCTGGGGCGACATTATCCTTATCAGACCTGACCCCCAGATAATATGGAATACAGAGAAGAAGGACAGCCGATGGAAGACTGCCCACGCACGATACATCCGCTCAAAGCAGGGCGGCGGCAAGTGGGAGGTATACAGAAATCTTCCTGACAGATGGAACATAAAATACGATGATCTCAGCTTCAATGTGCGCACTATGGGATTCAAGCATACAGGTGTTTTTCCCGAGCAGGCTGTCAACTGGGATTTTGCAGGGGATATCATCAGGTCCTCCGACAAGGAGCTCAGCGTCCTCAACCTCTTCGGATATACAGGCTGTGCCACCCTTGCGTGTCTTAACGCAGGCGCCCGTGTGTGTCATGTGGATGCCTCCAAGGGTATGGTCCAGTGGGCAAGAGACAATGCCCGTGAGAGCGGTCTGCAGGATAAGCCTGTCAGATGGCTTGTGGATGACTGCATCAAGTTTGTCAATCGTGAGATCCGCCGTGGCAACAAGTACCATGGTATCATTATGGACCCTCCCTCATATGGCAGAGGTCCCTCAGGAGAGGTCTGGAGACTTGAGGAGAATATCTACTCATTTGTTGAGCTTTGCGCAGGGCTTCTTCATGACGATGCACGGTTTTTCATACTCAATTCATACACAGCGGGACTTTCTCCCTCAGTTATGAAGTATATCATCAGCTCTGTCATTGTCCCCAGAATGGGCGGCACCGTCACCTGTGACGAGATCGGTCTGCCTGTTACCGCCAGCGGACTGGTACTTCCCTGTGGCAGCACTGCAATCTGGCAGAAGGACTGACGATTTGTCTATTAACCCGTAATTCAAACTTAACAGTTTCGATACAAATATGTTTCGGATATCTGTTATTATTTATTGTGATACTTAGTTTTTTTAGGAGATATAAATGGAGTTTATTCAGGCTGAAAACCTCACCTTTTACTATGAGGGTGAAGATGAGGAACAACCGAATAATGTGAAGCTTGTCCTGAAGGGCGTGTCTGTATCTGTGCGTAAGGGCGAGTTTGTGGCTGTTATCGGTCACAACGGCTCGGGCAAATCCACCCTGTCAAAGCACATGAATGCAATCCTGCTTCCCACGGGGGGCAGAATGCTTGTGGACGGAATAGACACAAACGACGAGGACCGCATTTATGACGTACGCCGAAAGGTGGGACTTGTGCTTCAGAATCCCGACAATCAGCTTGTGGCAAGTATTGTGGAGGAGGACGTGGCCTTCGGCCCCGAGAATCTGGGAGTTGAGCCTTCTGAGATACGCCGTCGTGTAGACAGTGCCCTCAAGGCTGTGGATATGTATGACTATCGTCATCATGCACCTCACAAACTCTCAGGCGGTCAGAAGCAGCGTGTGGCTATTGCAGGTATTCTGGCAATGGAACCCGACTGTATTGTTCTGGACGAGCCTACGGCCATGCTGGACCCAAAGGGCAGGGAAGAGGTTATCTCGGCCATTACCCGACTCAACAGAGAGCAGTCCATCACTGTGGTACTCATTACTCACAATATGGAGGAAGCTGTGGATTGTGACCGCGTAATAGTTATGGACAGCGGCAAGGTGCTCACAGAGGGAACCCCCGTTGAGGTTTTCTCTCAGGTGGAGCGTCTGCGCCGTCACAAGCTGGACGTACCCCAGGCAACGGAGCTTTGCTCAATGCTCAGGGGAGTAGGACTCAGCTTCAAGGAGCTTCCACTTTCTACTGACGAATGTGTGAGGATGCTTTCGGAGGTGCTGTTATGAGTGTACTTCTGAGGACAGAGGGACTGAGCTTTACCTATGGCATCAACACTCCCTTTGAGAAACAAGCGGTAAAGAACGTGAACATCGAGATAAACAAGGGCGAGGTAATCGGAGTTATCGGCCACACAGGCTCAGGTAAATCCACCCTTATGCAGATGCTCAACGGACTTATCACACCCACCGACGGCACAGTTTATCTGGATGGTGCCGATATATTTGAGAATAAAAAGAACCTGAGACAGGTTCGCTTCAAGGTTGGTCTTGTGTTCCAGTATCCCGAGAACCAGCTGTTTGAGGAGACTGTCCGCAAGGATATCTCCTTTGGTCCCCGTAACATGGGACTTCCCGCAGAGGCTGTGGATAAACGTATCCGCAAGGCCGCAAAGTTTGCGGGACTTCGTGAGGAGCTTCTTGATCGCTCTCCCTTCGACCTTTCAGGTGGAGAGAAGCGTCGTGCAGCCATAGCAGGTGTTATTGCTATGGATCCCGAGATCCTTATTCTGGACGAGCCAACTGCAGGTCTTGATCCTATGGGCAGGGATGTGCTTCTGGAGCAGATCGATGCCTACCACAAATCCCGCGGAAATACTGTTTTGCTTGTGTCTCACAGCATGGAGGATATTGCCCGCATTGCAGACAGAGTCCTTGTTATGTACAAGGGAGAGTGTGTTATGCTGGATACTCCCAAGGCAGTATTTGCCAGAAGTGACGAGCTTGAGCAGATGGGACTGCGGGTGCCTCAGATTACAAAAATCACAACTATGCTTCGTGATATGGGAGTTGCCCTTCCCGAGGGAATTCTCACCGTTGATGAAGCGTTTGAACAGATATGCGGTATTCTCCGAAAGGAGGGAAAGATATGCTGAGTGATATTACTCTCGGTCAGTATTTCCCCTCCGGAGGAGTACTTCACCGACTTGATCCCAGAGCTAAGATACTTCTTCTTGTGGGAGCCATTGTGCTCATATTCTGTGCATTCAATTTCTTCTCTCTCACAGTTGTAGTGGGACTTGTCATAGCCTCTGTACTGTTGAGCAAGGTTCCCTTGAAGCTGTATCTGAAGAGTATGAAAGCTATCATCTTCGTCATTCTCATCACCTCATTCCTGAACCTTTTCTACGGAACGGGTGAGGTGCTTGTCCAGTGGTGGATATTCAGGATAACAGCAGATGGTATCAGGAATGCTATTTTCGTTGCTGTTCGTATAATCTTTCTGGTTATGCTCAGCTCATGTCTTACCTTCACAACCTCTCCCACAGACCTGACAGATGCTCTGGAGAGGCTGATGAAGCCGCTGGGGATTTTCAGGATAAAGACCCACGAGATAGCAATGATGATGACCATTGCTCTGCGTTTTGTGCCTACTCTGCTTGAGGAGACAGACAAAATTATGTCTGCTCAGAAGGCTCGTGGTGCGGATATGGAGAGCGGAAATCTCATCGCTCGTGTCAAGGCGTTGATTCCCATTCTCATACCTCTGTTTGTGTCTGCCTTCCGCAGAGCCTACGAGCTTGCTATGGCTATGGAGTGCAGGTGCTACCAGGGCGGCAGCGGAAGAACAAGAATGAAGCAGCTCCACATGGGAAAACGTGATGTGGTGGCTTTCGCAGTATTTGCAGTTGTAATGGCAGGGGTGATACTATGCAACATACTCCTGTAAATCCCACTCCTGTCTGTGAGCGTAATCTGCTCATTACCCTTCGTTTTGACGGAAGCGCTTTTCACGGCTGGCAGATTCAGCATAATGCCCTGACTGTTCAGCAGGTTTTTCAGGAAGCCGTAGCGAAGATTCTGGGCAGTTGCCCCGATATCAAGGGGTGCAGCCGTACGGACTCAGGGGTCCATGCAAATATGTTCTGTATCAGTATGAGGATAACCCATCCTATTCCTTGTGAGAGGTTTGTGGCCGCCCTTAACAGCCACCTGCCTCTTAATGTGGTTGTCACCTCCGTCAGAGAGGTGCCTGCGGATTTTCACGCACGATACAGCGCACTGGGCAAGAGATACGTCTACAAGGTCCTCAATTCTCAGGTGAGAGACCCCTTCCTTCAGGGAAGAGCTCTCCATTATCGAAGACCCATCGACGTTGAAATGCTCAGCCGTGCATCCAAAGCATACATCGGAGCCCACGATTTCACCTCTTTTTGCACACTTGATAAGAGGGAGATAGGGGACTTTGTCCGCACTGTCTCTGACTTTTCGGTGTGGCGGGAGGGCGATATGGTGTACTTCTCTGTTACAGCGGATGGGTTCCTGTATAATATGGTCCGTATTATGGTAGGCACCCTTCTGTATATTAACGAAGGAGGACTTTCAGAGGATTCCATTCCCCGTGTCCTTTGTGCCCTTGACAGGTCTGCTGCAGGACCCACTGCTCCTGCCTGCGGACTTTATCTTGACAAGGTTTTCTATGATTTAACATAAAAGAGAAAGGAGACGGCTTATGAAAAAGCCAGGTCACTTTCAAGCAAAAAATAAGAAAAAGAACTCCAGAGATGTGCTCAGCTATGAACAGCTCCCTCTTGAGGAATACGAGAAGAAACCTGAAGCTCACGAACTTCGTCTTGACAGAAAGCGCGTTATCATTGGAGTTTCTATCATAGTTCTTCTGGTGCTTTGCGTTGTGGTGTATTTCTGCAGAGGCTCCATCGCTTCTTGTGTGGGTATTCAGACCCAGCCCAAGGAGGTTTCCTATGCCATATCCGGACTGGATGTGGAGCCCGGTAACTTCCGCACATATTCCGAGGGTGTCGGATACGTATCTGACACGGATTTTGTGTATATGAACGAGGATGGAGAGAAACTTCATTCTGTCCAGATAGCCTATGCTCAGCCTATGTTCCGTAGCGACAAGACAGCGGGCATCATATACGATATGGGCAGCACAGGATACACTCTGGTGTCTGAAGAATCGACTCTCAAGTCATCCAATACTCAGGAGAATATATATCTTGCAGATGTAACTTCACAGCTGTGCTACGGATTTGTTACCGAGAGCAGCGGATACAATGCTCGCTTTGAGATTTATTCAGCAGAGCATAGTCTTATGTATGCCTATAACTTCTCTGAGTATTACATTACATCAATGGCTTTAAGTCCTGACGGAAGCGGTGCTGTGCTGTGCGGAGTCTCTACTCAGCAGGGCAAGAGTGTCAGCGCAGTTTATGTTCTTGATTTTACCAAAGAAGAACCTTTGGCAAAGCACATAATCGAGGATGAGGTTATCTTTGATTGCGATTTCATCAGCTCTCAGTCCGTATGTGCGGTGGGTTCTGCTTCTGCTTTTATATGCAAGGGTAGGGATTTCTCAGAGATTGTCGCAACAAGCTACGACCAGATGGAGCTTACAGCCTATGACTTCAATGCAGATATAGGCAGACTCACCCTCTCTCTGTCCAGAAGCGGTGACGGAAGAAACTGTACTATCCGTCTTGTTGACACAGAGGGTGCGGTGCAAAGAAACATAGAAACCGATTATGAGATTATCTCTGTTTCAACCATCAAGGACAGAATCACTGTCACTGACGGAGTTTCTCTTTACAGATATAATGATGCAGGTGAGTTTGAAGTAACCCACAAGCTTTTGAGTCAGTGTGAGCAGATTCGTATGTACAGCGCCAACAGTGTATATATCCTCGGTCTGGATAAGGTTGTTGTCTGCACATTCTAACGGGTGATATATATGATAGTTGATATTATTCTGGCAGTTGTCATACTGCTGTTTGCGGCACTGGGAATATATCGGGGAGCGGCTAAAACCATTCTTTCGTTCTCAGCGGTGCTTATTGCCGCCTGTGCTGCATTTATACTGTCCGAGATTCTGGCTGAGGTTATCTTTGATGCTTTCCTCAGACAGGCTATCGCCGACAGGATTTCTCAGTCTCTGACTCAGGCATATGCTAACGAGACAGCGGGACTGTCTGCATCCATTATTGAGGCTATGCCTACATACGCCGTTAGTGCGCTGAGCTACTTTGGAGTTACGGATACTTCGCTTGAGAGCTACTGCTCTGATGCTGTTGCTGCTGCGTCTGATAAAGCCGCAATCAGCATCACAGATGCACTCAGACCCTCCGTAACAGGAGCGGTTGCATCCATGCTGAGTATTGTACTTTTTGTAATTTTACTTGCAGTACTGCTTTGGGTGGCAAAACTTCTGTCCCGGGTTTTCACCCTTCCGCTTATTCGTACGGTTGACAGCATCCTTGGTGTGGCTGTCGGCTTGCTTCAGGGACTAATTGTTGTAGCGGTGTCTGCGGCGCTTGTAAGCCTTATACTTCCAATGCTACCAACCTCTACAGCATCAGTAGTAGAAGGATATATGAAAGGTTCAGAGCTGCTGTCTGTGCTCCACGGAGACGTAATTCTCTCCTGGTTCCAGCAGTTTGTATATAATTCAGAAAACATGATTCTCGGTTGACGGGAATCAACGTTAGGAGAAGGTATTAATGGAGTGGAATAAAGAAAAAAAGATTGACTACAAATACATCTTTACAATTCCAAACATCCTTAGCTACATCCGTATCATTTTGATTCTTCCCTTTGTTGTACTTTTTCTCAGAGAGAAATATATCGGTGCGGCTATGTGTATTATTGCCTCGGGATTGAGCGATTGTGTGGACGGATTCCTTGCCCGTAAACTCAACCAACAGACGGAGCTTGGTAAGATGCTTGATCCTGTGGCGGACAAGCTCACTTTGTTTGCGGTGGGTGTTTGTCTTGCAATTGTAGAGCATGTGTTTATCCCTATTATCATCATCCTTGCTCTCAAGGATCTTTTGATGCTTGTCGGAGCTTCGGTAATGCTCAGGAAGAAGATCACCCCCTGCGGCTCTGAGTGGTACGGAAAGCTTGGTACTGTGTGTTTCTATTTTACAGTGGCGGGTATTGTGGTCTTTGACCTTATACTGGGATTTGAGAATGTCCGTCCTTTATTTCTCATATTATTGTCATTAACAGCAGTGATCATGGTTTACTCGCTGATCAGATACTCAATGATATTCAGAAAAACAATGAAAAATGCTAAGGCTGAGCAGCTCGGCAAATCTGCTGATTAAAGCTCAGGAAGGAGAAAAAACTATGTTATGTTCACGATGCGGTAAGCGTACCGCCGTGGTGTTTGTTTCCACAAATAAAGACGATTCAACCCCTGTGGGCTATTGTCTCACCTGTGCCAAGGAGCTTGGCATAAAGCCCGTTGACGACCTGCTGAAGAAGATGGGAGTCAGCGAGGAGGATCTGGCTGCCATGGAGGACCAGATGGGCGCTATGATGGAGAATATCTCTGACAACGGCGACCTTAACGAGATGATGGAGGGACTTCAGGGAGAGATGGTTGAGCAGATGAAGCTTGAGGAGGATTCCGACGAGCCTGATTCTGACAAGGACTTCACTCCTGGTGGTGCTCCTACTTTTCCGACCTTTTTCAATAACTTTTTCGGTGGCGGAGCCAAGCCTCCTGAGGGTGCACCCGCTGACCCCAGAAAAGCCAAGAAGCAGGAGAAAAAGGAGAAGAAGGAGAGAAAGTTCCTCGGCCTTTATTGCTACGACCTGACCCGCAAGGCACGTGAGGGCAAGACCGACAGAATTATTGGCAGAGATAAAGAGATCGAGCGTGTCATCCAGATTCTCTCCCGTCGCTCAAAAAACAACCCCTGTCTCATTGGTGAGCCTGGAGTAGGTAAGACCGCCATAGCCGAGGGCCTTGCCATGAGAATTGCCCAGGGCAATGTGCCCCAGCGTCTGAAGAACAAGGAGATACATCTGCTTGATCTGACTGCTTTGGTGGCAGGTACCCAGTTCAGAGGTCAGTTTGAGAGCCGAATCAAGGGCCTCACTGAAGAGGTAAAGAATCTGGGAAACATCATCCTGTTTATTGATGAGGTGCACAACCTTGTAGGTACAGGTGATGCAGAGGGCAGTATGAATGCTGCCAATATTCTCAAGCCTGCTCTTTCCCGCGGAGAGATTCAGGTTATTGGTGCCACAACTTTCAACGAATACAGAAAATACATTGAGAAGGATTCCGCCCTTGAGCGTCGTTTCCAGCCTGTTAAGGTTTCTGAGCCTTCTGTTGCAGACGCAATAGAGGTTCTGTCCGGAATCAAGGATTATTACGAGGATCATCATCGTGTCACAGTAGGAGAGGATATTATCCGCAAGGCGGTTATCTTCTCTGAGAGATACATCACTGACCGATTCCTTCCTGACAAGGCCATCGACCTTCTGGACGAGGCCTCTGCCTGTGCAGGACTGAGGAACACTCAGCGTGAGATGTACGATAAGCTCTGTGACGAGAAACAGAAGCTCACCCTCAGGCAGGAAAAACTCACTAAAGACGAAAATGTGGATTACGAGAAGCTTGCCACTGTCAAGAGTGAGCTTGCAAAGATAGAGCAGGATATAGCTCTTATCCCTGAAGAAGAGCTGACGACTGCTGTCACAGAGGAGGATCTTGCCAAGGTTATCGAGCTGTGGACAGGTATTCCCTCAACCCATGTGAGAGAGAATGAGCTTGCAAAACTTGTGAATATAGAAGATCAGATGAAGGAGAAAATTATCGGACAGGATGAGGCTGTCAGAGTCCTTGCCAATGCAATCAAACGCAGCAGAGTCCAGATCTCTCCTCGTCGCCGTCCTGCGTCCTTTATCTTTGTAGGACCCACTGGTGTGGGAAAGACCGAGCTGGTCAAGGTCCTTTCTCAGCTTCTGTTTGACACTCCCGAGACTCTTATCCGTCTGGATATGTCAGAGTTTATGGAGAAGCACTCTGTTTCCAAGATTATCGGTTCACCTCCCGGTTATGTGGGCTACGACGAGGCGGGTCAGGTTACCGAGAAGGTTCGTCGCAGACCCTACTCAGTGCTTCTTTTTGACGAGATTGAGAAGGCCCATCCCGACGTGCTTAATATTCTCCTGCAAATTCTGGACGAGGGCAAGCTCACCGATGCTCACGGCAGAGCTGTTAATTTTGAGAATACAGTCATTGTTATGACCAGCAACGCAGGCTCTGATAAAAAAGAGAATGCTCTGGGATTTGCCAAGTCCGAGGCAGACGCAACCCGTGAGAAAGTTATGAAGGCTTTGTCCGATTTCCTTCGTCCCGAGTTTATTGCCCGCGTCGATGAGGTCATCGTATTCCGTCATCTTGAGAAGGATGACCTGAGGAAAATATCAGGACTTATGCTTTCTGAATATATCGATACTCTCAAGGAGAAGGGCATTGCCTTCTCCTACACAGATGAGGTCTGCACTTTCCTTGCAGACAAGATTGAAGACGGCAGAAGCGGTGCACGAGACCTGCGCAATATTATTCGCAAAGAGGTTGAGGAGCGTATTGCTACTGTTATGATAGAGAGAGGCGAGGGCGGAATTATCGGCATAGATCTTTCTGTGGTTGACAATCAGCTTAATATGCAGATTCTGTAATCCCTAAGGATTACAGAATCTGACTTATGTATTATTGTAAATTATAAAGGGTAGTATTATGAAGAATAAGTTTATTATTGCCTGTGGTGCAATTCTGATCATAGCCACTATTCTGGTTGGATTTATGGGACAAATCGCATATACCAAGGCACCTGCCGGTCCTCAGTCAGGCTCTGAAGTAGCAGGTGATCAGGTGTCAACAGGAGAGGTATCTCAGGAGACAACAGCCTCTTCGGATGTTTCTTCTCCCGTAGAGACAAGTGTTTCATCCTCTGAGGCTGCTACCGACAGTGTTACATCCACAAACGCTGTTGACTCAACCCTGACAGACTCAACCTCAGATTCCGACAGCGAGACAGATGTGCCCGATGGAGATGCTGACACAGAAGTCTCCTATCCTGCAGACTTCAAACCTTATGTTGATCCCCAGTCGCCTATCGTCGGCAAGTGGAAGGAGACTTCCACCGATGCAAAAGTGACATGGACCTTTTTTGATGTGGCAAATCTGCATATTACCACAACCACCGGCTCAGGGTCATCCCGTTCTGTGATCTGCAGCTTTAATTATGACGATGAGTCAGGAGTGCTTCAGTATTATGTGTATAGTTCTTCAAACGAATTATTGATCACATACGACGTAGAGATTTCCTCTGATACAATGACACTCACTAACGAAGAAGATGTTGTTACTCTGACAAAGATTTAATTGCTCATCCATATGGGTGACAGTAGATAATTCTAGCAAAAAGGTGATATTATGAAGTCCAGGTTAGCTTTGTTATTTTGCGTGCTCTTTGCTCTGTCTGTGTTCTTTGGATGCAACGGCAGCGAAGAAGAAACCCTTCCCGAAAATTCATACACAATAGAGAATAACACCGTCACAGTTGCCACAGAGCCTGTTTTCCCTGTGCAGAGGCTGAACTCTGTTGAGGTTACCAGGGAGTACGAAGGTACTACCACAGACTATGTTTATGAGTATACTTACTCTGAGTATAACAATCTCAATATGTGCGATGTATATATGGACGGGGTCCTCTACAAGACTACCTCATATTCAGGTACCATTGAGTATCCTTATCTTGAGACCTTCTACGAGGATTCTGTACAGAATGATTATGTCTTCGAGTTTGACGAGGTTGGCAATATGACCTCCAAGACCCTGATCGAGGATGGTACCGAAACCGACAGAACAGAGTATCTCTATGATAATCTGGGCAACAGGTCAGAGGAGCTGGAATATTTTGGTGACACTCTGGTGTATCATTGTACTTATGCCTATGACATAGATGGTAACAAAACAGGTATGAGTGTATATAACGGAGACAAAGTAGAGTACGAGTATACTTATAACGAGAACGGAAAGTTCAAGGACTACAAATACCACCGTGATGATGGAACTGTTTATGAGTGTACATACAATTATGTTACTGATGACTATGGCAATATAACTGAGATGACAACAGTTGATGACAGCGGCGAAGTCCTTTCTCAGGTTCTTATAACCTATGAATATGACGATAACGGCAACATTACCGCCAAGACCTTTGAGGATGTAGAGTATAACATAATTGTTTCCTTTGAGTATACCTACGACGAAGATGGATACATCAGCTCCTTCACCCGTGAGTATGACGAAAATGGTTCTGTTGAGAAGTGTACATTTAACTTCAATTATGATATTATCGAGGCAGAGCAGTTTATCGTTGATGAGCTTGATAAGCTTGTAGATACCATCACCGACAGAAAGCTCACCGTTGGAGAATCAAATATAGCAGGCTTTGAGGTTTTTGAATTAGACTGATAACCCCTCTGTGTAGTTGGAGAGATTATTATCCCTTGCTTTTTCAGATAATATAATTAAGAAGAAAAAAGACACCTGAAACTCAGGTGTCTTTTCTTTGGAGCGGATGATGGGGGATGAGCCATCAATGAAGTCTCATATCGTATGATGGGACGTGCGGGATAGGAAAAGTCTCATCATCGCGACGGGCTAAAAACAGTCCCCCGGACTGTTTTCTTGACGCCCTTTCGATTCCCATCATTTTTTAGGTTGTAAAAAACACATAGAAAAAAGACACCTGAAACTCAGGTGTCTTTTCTTTGGAGCGGATGATGGGAATCGAACCCACACGATCAGCTTGGAAGGCTGAAGTTCTACCACTAAACTACATCCGCATATTTGCAACGATAGATAGTATACCATAACTACCGTTGCTTTGTCAATTAAAAAATAAGAAAAATTTACTGGGGGTTTCCGTCGAAACGATAAATGTTCTGTGAGTCAATGTCGATATTGGGGAGAATGATAGGCTTTATGCCTGCATTGGCTGTGATGGTTGTCACCATAGCTCTTGCATAGGGGTAGAGCACCTTGAAGCTCTCTGTGTGGATGAGCTCTCTCTTTGCTGCTTTGTCATATCCGAAGATACCAACAAGTGTTACCTTAACACTCAGCTTGCTGTCCTCAGAGGTGTCGCCAACCTCAACCTCCAGCTCTCCTCTGCAAACTTCAACATCGCTGTTGTTAGGATATTTGACATTATATGAAAACTTGTTTCCGATTTTAATCTGAATGTTGGGGTCCAGTCTGTTTACAAATGATACATCCGAAACTGTGTATGCTTTAAGCTGACAACATGCCATTGTTATGTCTCCTGTCAAATAAAATTTATTTGTTCAAATTATATCATATAATGAAAAAAATGCAAGCAAAAGATAATAAATGGCAATTATAAAAAATGTGTTAATTATTTTGCTGTTTTCTATTGAATAACATCTTAATACATTGTATAATATTTATATCAGTTTTATACTGGAATATTTTTTTAGGAGATGATTTCATGAAAAGACAGTTTGCACAGATCCTCTCAATGATCATGGTTTTCGCTATGATTCTTTCCATGTTCTGCATGGGAGTTTCTGCAAACACTGACGTTGACACAGATATCCCCACAGATGTAGTGTCTTCTGCAGATGAGTATCTCATCGGTATTATTGGCGATGCTGATACAAATGGTAAGGTCGATGTACGCGACGCTACCACTATCCAGAAGGAAGTTGCTATGCTGATTCAGCTCGGCGAGGAACGCGTTCTGGCAGATGTAAATGGTGATGAGGATATTACCGTTAGAGACGCAACAGAGATCCAGAAGTGGGTTGCTCTTATGTCCAACAACGAGCTCATCGGCACAGAGCTTTACGCTAAGGTTCCTGTTGAGCCTACACAGCCCGTAGTAACAGTTCCTGTTGTAACTGTTACTGTTGTTACTGATCCCGTAGTTTCTGATCCCGTGGTTTCTGATCCCGTGGTTTCTGATCCTGTTGTTACTGATCCCGTAGTTTCTGATCCCGTGGTTTCCGATCCTGTAGTTACTGATCCCGTGGTTTCTGATCCCGTAGTTTCCGATCCCGTGGTTTCTGATCCCGTAGTTTCTGATCCTGTAGTTTCCGATCCTGTAGTTTCTGATCCCGTAGTTTCCGAGCCTGTTGTTACAGAGCCCGTTGCAACAATCACAATCACCTTCTATTCAGAGGGTTGTGCATGGGTACAGGATTATGCTTCCGGCGTAAACCTCATCGATGTTGACACCGACACAACATATATCATGACAAAGGATCCCGAGGCTATTATCTGGACAGTTGACGTTCCCGAGACAGTAACAAACATCAGATTCGATCGTGAGACCGAGGGTGTTGTTTACAATGCTTGGAGTGCAGGCGACCGTGGTGATATGGTTATCTATGCTCCCACAGGTGACGGCGTTGGTTCCTGGATAGATAAGATTCCCGAGGTATCTAACGATATCATTATCTACTTTGATAACTCTGTTACACAGTGGAACTATGTTGCTTTCTATCAGTGGAACGACGCTTCCTTTGGTTCATATCACGTTATGAATCAGGTAGAGGGCACAGATATCTGGTACATCACAATCAACTCCAAGATCACCACAGGCCTCTTCAAGGGCAATGGTGACGGCGTTTGGGATGATTTCCTGCAGACCAACGACATCAAGATTGACATTGAAACAGATGGTAACAGAATCCTCTTCACACCCGAGCAGGGTGCTTCCAAGTGGAACACTTACTCTTCTGCATACGCAGGTTGATTTGTCAACAATCAACTGAATAATCAGTGAATGTGCAGCCGAGGCATTGTCCTCGGCTGCTTTTTTGTGTCATATCTGATCGACTGAAATACGAAGCCCCTCCGCTGATGGTTTGCGGAGGGGCTTTGCCTTTGTTTGTTATGGAGTTTTAGTGTTGCTTTTCAGCTTCTTCTTTTCTTTTTCTGCCGATACAGAACAGGAGCATAAAGCTTGCAACTGCTGTGAAGGAGCCAACAGAGATACAGTATGCGGCAACCACCTCAGCGGTAGTCATTGCGCTGTTTATCTTCTGAGCATCAAGCTCCTTGAAAGAAACTATGGTGTAGAAGGGTTCTTCTTCGTAAGAGGTTTCGACACCCTTGACGCTGACGGTCCATTCTCCCTTGATGGGATTGTTGACAATTATTGTGGAAGGGATCTGGCTTTCATCTGTGTAGGAGTTGGGATAATCCTCATCAACTACCCTTCCTGTGGGATCCACAAGAATAGTATCAAGGAAGGAGCCGGGCCATGAATTAATAACAACCAGGTCGCCGCTCTTGTCCTCAACATTGAAGCTTGTGGGATCAGAGGTTTCGCCCTCGCTGACAGTGTCCTCGATCTCTGTGAGAACCTGAGATGTACTTGCTTGCTGAGCATAGATGAAGCTTCCGATGATTCCCATAATATTGTCTGTGGTAGCAAATCTGTATTCGCCGCCTGTGGTTTCTGCGATTTCAGTGAGGATATCTTCGTTAACATCATCGCCGAATCCGATGGTATAGATTTTGATGCCTTTTTCTGCGGCTTTTTCTGCTGATTCAAGGGTCTCGCTCTCATAGGAGTCCTGTCCATCAGTCATCAGTATCATAACCTTGCTGTCAGATGTAACGCTGTCAAGCTGAGCTACGCCTGTATCAATTCCGGAGTATATTTCTGTTCCGCCACCATCTTCCATGGTTTCGATACAGTCTCTCAGGTAGTCATAGTCAACATGGGGGACAGATACTGTTTGTGCGTCATCAGAGAACATAACAATGCCGAATCCGTAGTTTCCGTCATAGGTCTTCGACCATTGTTCTGTAGTGTCTATGATGGAGTTAGCTGCTTCCTTTGCAGCCTCCAGCTTTGTTTGTCCCGTATCAATGTGGTCGTACATTGAGCCCGATACATCGAACACCATGGTAGTCAGGGACGCAAACTCCGTTGGAGCTACCATAGATGATACAGGAAGCTTGGTCTTGTATTGTTCCGGTACGAGTCCATGCTCAAAGAGTGTAAGCTTCAGCAATCCGAACTCAAAGTCAATGTCAAAGGAAAGGTTACTCAGGAAAGATTTTCCCTCAGCCTTCAGCTTGACCTTTACTTCTATAAGGTTGAAATACCCTCGTATGAAGAATTCTGTGTCATCGGACTCCATGAGTTTTACTCCCTCCTTGGAGTTTGCCGATACACTGGCATTACATTCCGCCTGGACTCCCAGCCTTGCGATGGAGACTTCACCTATGTTTACACCTGCAACATAGAACAGTACCGATCCTCCCAGGAGTGTCAGGTCTGTGTATGCCTCCAGCTCAAGTGTCATATCCCAAGCAAGTCCGTCCTGTGACTCAACGTCGTATGACTGAGTGTATGGGTAGTTCTCAAAGGAAACCGCAAGCTCCCCTTCCTTGAACACACGCAGACCGCTGTTGAAGCTGTCAGATGATTCGATGCCTCCGTTGAGCTCAAGGCTGATGTTGCCTTCCCAGTCGGCATATACAACCAGGAACAGGGAGGGGATGATGCTTTCTCTGCTGTTTTCAAAAGCAGTGTTGTTAATGTATACAGGGGTAGTACCCTTGAACTGGAACACAGCGATGGGGAAGCGCTTCTCGTTAAGTCCCTCAAAGCTGAACAGAGCGGTCTCTTTCTTGCTGGCTTCCATCTGGGCTTCTGCAGAGATGCTTCCATATAGGTCGATATCCCAGAACTTCTCTCCGCTCAGACCCAGGTACAGCTCCTCAAAGTTTCCTGCTGTGGGCATATCGCAGACAAGGTGAGAGGTCAGGTCTCTGAGACCGATGGTACCCTTGATACCGAAGGATGTGCTTGTATTGTCATCTGAGCTTTCCTCTTTGTCTTTGTTCTTGTTGAAGTCATAGTCTACTTCGATGATAAGGTCGCCCAGCTTTGTGCTGTTGTCTGTTGCTGCCATGGTCTGAACCTGAGGTGTTGAGGCAGCACCCAGCGTTTGCACCTGAGTCTTAGAGCCTGCTACATAGGAGAGCAGCTGTGCTCCTGTTGATGCAGGAGGTTCTGTGATCTCTGTCTGAGGCTGTGTGGGCTGGGTCTGTGTGGGTGCAGGGGCTGTGGTCTGAGGTGCATTTTCTGTTGCAGGCTCTGTTTCGGCAGGGGGGAGCTCTGTGGGCAGATCTGTGTCATCGCTCAGGTCACTTTTGTTTGTAACATCGGGCATCTCTGTCTCTACATTTCCGAAGTGAGATGTAACACCTGATGCGTAGTAGCTGTTAACAAGATTGTCTTCTGTCAGAGCATCTGAGGCAGCTATTTCCATATTCTCAAATACATCCTCAAGATAAGGTTCCGATACCTCCAGATAGGTCTTGTCATTATATGATGAGACACCCTCTACTCTGAAGATACGATCGTCTCCCAAAGGTGAGGTTTCGTCTCCCTGAATATATACGATGTCATCATATGACAGGTCATCCAGCTCCTTATGGTCCTCGCCCTCCAGTGTAAGGGTCATGGTGTCGCCGTAGTAGCCGTCATTTGATTCTATGGTTGTGATGGATGAGGTCAGGTCTTTTGACTCCTGTACAGTCAGAACTGTTACGTTCTCCTTCAGGCTGACCTCATTCTTAAGCTCTGCGTAGTTCTTTGTGGGAGATTCGTATATATCAGTCTCTGCTTCTTCAATCTGTTCTGTGCTTTCGTTGACTGTGCCTTGGGCTGTGTTGGTTTTGTATTGATTCACAGCAACAACTGTTACACCTAAAGCAGAGGAGAGGATTCCCAGCACAAGAGTGATTATGAGGGTTATCCTGAGAATTTTCTTGAGTTTATTGAAGAATCGGGTTGAATTTTTCATTTCTTATTCCTCCTTACCTTAACGATTGCGGAGAATACGATTGATGCGATAACCAGTAAAACTGTCAATCCTGCAAATATCATAAGTTTTGTACAGGAGAGCTTTCCGATATCGTTAAACACAACTCCCGCATTAATAGACAGAAGCTGCTTGAATTCCGGGATGAGCATTACCGTCACAGGCACTACCAGAGCAGAAACTGCTGCGCTGATCAGTGAAATGACAGAGAAAGCGATATTCAGAGAAGTAGCTCTTTTGTTGATGACAGATCCCACAAAAGCAAGTCCGGCAAAAACAGGTACTGAGTACAGGAAAATGTAGGTTATGGTACCCAGCGCGGAGGAGATTGCAGTGGGATAGAAGATTCGATTTCCATGAATCATCACAGAAAGCATTTCTCCCAGAGTGATGCCGATTTCATTATCACTGTCAGATATAGTGCTGACAATAATCGTGTCCTCCATAGAGGGCAGAGCCAGGGCAATATAAGAAGTCAATGCATATAAGCAGAAGAGAATCAATGTGAGGACACAGGTTATCAGGAGCTTTTTAGAGTCCACAGGTGATTTTTCTTTCTTAACTTTTTGTTTCTTAGGTTTCGGAGTATTTGTGGGAGCAGGTTTTTGGTTGTTATATGCAACAGGAGCCTGTGGAGTGCTGTTCACAGGATACTGGGGTGCATTGTTGGTGGGATAGGGTGGTGGAGTGACTGGTGCCTGTGCTGTAGGAGCGGACTGCGCTGGAGCTACAGGAGCAGGTTCATTTTGAGGAGGAGTTGTCTGAGCATTGGGGGTAAGACTCCTTCCGCATTTAGGACAGAACTTCACCTGACCTTTAATTTCGTTTCCGCATTTAGGACAAAACATAAATATGACCTCCTTTATAACATTATTATATATTTTCAGACAAAAGTTTACAATATTATTTTTACGTCTATAGCAGAAAAAAAGATAAGGGTTTTCTGTGCAGTTTAAATAATTGTAATCCTATAAAATAGTAATCTTATAATAAAACAAAAAAGGCCTCACAAAATGTGAGACCTTTTATGCTGGCTGGGCTGGCGGGGTTCGAACCCACGAGTGACGGAGTCAAAGTCTGTTGCCTTACCGCTTGGCTACAGCCCTCTATACATCATGGTGAGTGTTATAGGCTGTACTTCGATGCAGTTCGAAGCAGGGTAG
>JAFTHZ010000011.1 GCA_017457155.1 Ruminococcus sp. | reverse complement strand
GTTTACTGTGATGGATACGTATACCAGCTGTCTCTCCCAAACGGGGAGCACTGTGACATCCTCTCCGGCGGCGAGCTTTGCCTGAATTTCCTCGGCGGTGTGATCCCAACCCATGAAGTCAAAGCCTGCATGCATGGGACCATCGGGGAAGGAGATTTCGTCTGTGGGTGCATAATACTGGATATCCCAGTACTGGTTGCCCTTGTCATGATAGAACACTACCATATTGACTCCGTCAGAGTCGGTCTTATACATAGCTCGCAGGTAATCGTTACCTGAGGTGTAGAAGGAGTATGTGTAGTCAGTGGAGAGTACCTTGCCTGTTGCAGGGTCGATCCATCCGATGAATTCGCTGTTGCTGCTGGAGGTGGCAGTGACGGTTACCGCTACACCTACGGGAATTTTTCTGTTTACATACACAGAGCCCTGAGGTCTGGATGCGCCGTCGTCAATGCTGATTGTGAAGCCCGAGCCGCCTACCATGTCTACCTTGAGGGTACCGTTGGTGGTGTCGGGAAGTACGGGAGCAGCGGTGCTTTTGGCCTCAAACACAGGGGACACATTCAGGTCAGAGGTGATAACAGACAGGTCCTGGTCCCAGCCTGTGAAGGTGTAGGTGTACTTGTCATCAGCAGCTTTTTCGGGAGTTGTCTCAGGGATGGGACAGCTTTCTCCGTAGGATACTGTAAATGTCTCCAGCGTTGTTCCGTCGGTGTTAAGAAACTCAACAGTGAAGGTCTTTGTCTGTGAAGAGAAAACAGGAGAGATTATCATATCGCTGCGGATGTCCGTATAGGATTTATCCCAGCCTGTGAAGGTGTAGCGAGTGCTTGCACTCTCGGCCTTTGTGGGGGCGGCGGGAGGAGTCGCGTCCTCTCCTGCGCCGACTGTCTGTGAGCTGAGGATGGTTCCGTCACCATTGAGGAATATTACGAAATAGTCCTCTTTCTCCACAAGCTCGTACTCAGTGAACACAGGATAGATGTGCTCGGTCTGCTGAATATTTACTATGTTACCCTTCCAACTTTTGAATACATAGTAGTGGGTATCTGTGGAGGGCTTTGTGGGAGGTTTGATGGGCATAATTGCGGTCTTGCCTTCTTCTACACTGGTCATATAGTAAACACTGCCGTCGTAGTTGTAGAAGATGACCTGATGTGTGACTATGTCCTGATCCAGAGCGCAGAAGGCGATGTTCTGCTCTCTGGCATAGGTCTCAACGTAGGTGTTCTTGTATCCGTAGATGACAACATGGGTTGAGTTCTGGAACGCGTTGGGGCTTATGCTCTCGACGTATCTGTCAAAATGTACTGACTTCAGGTTGGAGCAGTTTGCAAAGGCATACTCTCCTATGGTCTTTGTGGTGGAGGGGAGAGTGATTTCCTCAAGTGAGCCACAGAAGCTGAAGCAGTATCTGGGGATATCCACAGTGACAGAGGACAGGGTAACATTCTTCAGAGATGAGCATCCGTAGAATAGATGAGGACCCAGGTTGATGCACTGGGTGGGGATTGAGATGCTCTCAAGGGATGAACAACCATAGAATGCGCCCATACCCATACCTGTCAGGGTGTTGGGCAGGGAGATGTCAGTGAGGGTGGTCTCGTTGTAGAATGCGTGATCTCCTATGTACTTTACGTCATAGCCGATGAGTGAGGAGGGTACAGCGATACTGGTATCGCTTCCTTCGTATCCGCATACCGTTATTTCGTTGTTTGCGTTTCGTGTGAGCTTGAAGTTTTTGTCCACAATGTAGGTCTCTGCGGAGATTGATAATAGGGATGTACAGCTGAATGCTGTCAGCAGGACCAGCACAAAACAAAGGAGCCTGGAGGTTGTTTTCATACAAAGTCACCTGTCTTTCCTGTAATTTGTGATTACACATGATTATCATAACATACAGGAAAGATAATAATCAACACCATAACTTATCTATATTGGAATAAAACATAGGTATAAATTAACCTTATGAGGTGACGAAAAAGATATTGAAAAAAGCTTCACTTTATAGTAAAATGCTATTTGTCTGAATTAATAAGCAATCCTGCAAGGGAGGTCAGAGCTTTGATAGAAGATATTTCCATAGAGCAGGCAGTACAAAAGGGCAATTTTGTCATTCATCCTCACGGAGTGAGTATGTGGCCTATGATAAGAAACGGAATCGACACAGTGCTTATCGAGCCTGTACAGGGCAGATGCGAAAAATATGATATTCCTCTTTATAAGGACAGGCTGGGAAGGTATGTTGTACACCGCATCATAGAGGTGACAGACACAGGCTATGTGATACTGGGCGACGGACTGTTTGAGAAAGAGTACGATATAACAGACGAGAACATTCTGGGAGTTGTCAGGGGCTTCTTCAGGAAGGAGAAGTATATTCCCTGCACATCCCGCGGATATATGCTGTATGTCAAAATATGGGTTGGTCTTGTGTTTATGCGCAAACCCATCATCGTCATAGTCCGAAAGTACAGAAGACTCAAGAATCTTCTCAGGGATTATTATCTGAGGCTCACAAAGGGCAAGAATCATTATCTCAAAGAAAAAGACCGGAAAGAAACAGAGACCGACAACTGAGTTTGTCGGTCTTTTGCTTTTTGTTTGGCGATTTTTTATCCTCCTCCTTCCCGGAGAAATAAGAAGCTAAAAATTGGCTATAATTTCAAGTGAAAAAAATAGGAAAGTGGTTGCTTGATATGTTTTTTTTGTGATAATATTCTCTCGTAACCTACTATCGGAGGAGGCATTTATTATGTCCTTAAAGAAATTTATGAGCCTGTTGCTCGCACTTTGCATAGTGTGCTCGTCGTTTATGGCGTTCACAGTATCCGCTGCACAGACAGATGTTGCACCTGTGGCTGCAGTGGAGGATATTGCTGAGGTAAGTGCCAGCTACGGACTTGCAAAGAACATCCAGGACGGAACAGTTCTTCACTGCTTCGACTGGAAATATAACGATATCAAAGCAGAGCTCAAGAATATTGCTGCTGCAGGATTCACTTCTGTCCAGACCTCTCCCGCACAGCCTGCAGGCTCAGGCGAGTGGTACTGGCTGTATCAGCCCTATGGTTTCTCTTGCGGAAGCAATGCTCTGGGCTCCAAGTCAGAGCTTCAGGCTCTTTGTACTGAGGCAGACAAATACGGAATCAAGGTTATCGTAGACGTAGTTGCCAACCACCTCAATGGTGATACAGGCAGAGTTCAGGAAGACCTGCGTGACGGTCAGTACTGGCACAACCACGGTGGCGTCAGCAACTGGGCTGATCGCTATCAGGTAATTATGGGCGAAATCGGTATGCGTGACCTGAACTCCGAGCACTCATACGTTCAGCAGAAGGTTTCTCAGTATATCAACGAGCTGAAGGGTATCGGCGTTGACGGAATCAGATGGGATGCTGCAAAGCACATCGGACTTCCCAGTGAGGGATGTAACTTCTGGCCTGCAGTTACCAACAACGGACTCTATCACTACGGTGAGATTCTGGTTGGTCCTGATGACAGAGGTTCAGGCAACGAGCACCTGATGGTTGAATATACAAAATATATGACAGTTACAGACAGCAGCTATGGCATGACCCTGCGCGAAAGCTTCAACTCAGGCCGTGTGCCCGAGTCCTACGGAAACTGGTGCAACAGAGGTGTAGCTGCAAACAAGCTCATCTACTGGGGTGAGAGCCACGACACATGGTCCAATGGTCAGGATTGGGGCTACTCCAACGGTATGAATCAGAACGTTATCGACAGAGCATACGCAGTTGCTGCAAGCCGTAACGGTGCCAGCGCTTTGTATTTCTCAAGACCCTCATCCTCCAACAAATCCAGCATCCATTCAGGTCAGAAGGGAAGCACCCACTTCACAAGCCCCGAGGTTGCTGCTGTAAACCATTTCCATAACGAGATGATCGGTCAGAAGGATTACTACACAACAGGCAACAACTGTGCAGTAATCTGCCGTGAGGGCGGTGCTGTTATCGTAGCGGGCAGCGGCGGAAACTTCAGCGTCAACGTCCCCAACGGCGGTTCCACAACCAAACCCGGTACCTATACTGATGAGATTACAGGCAACAAGTGGACAGTAACCTCCTCCACAATCTCAGGTACAATCGGTTCCTCAGGTATTGCAGTTATCTACAATCCCCAGCCTGATGGCCCTGAGGCCACAGTTACTCCCGGTTCTCAGAGTTACAGAACCGATACACTCAAGCTCACACTCAACTTCTCAAACGCTACAAGCGGTCAGTATTCTATCAACGGCGGTGCCTATACCTCTTTCACAAACGGCCAGACCATCACAATCGGTTCAGGCGTTGCTTACGGAGCTACAACCACCGTATCTGTAAAGGCGCTCAACGGCTCCACCGCTTCTGACATAAACACCTACAAGTATACCAAGGTAGATCCCAATGCATCAGGAATCTACTTTGATAACAGCTCTACAAGATGGAGTCAGGTATACTGCTACATCTACAAGGACGGCAGTACTGCTCCTGCAGAGTGGCCCGGCACAAAGATGACAAGTCAGGGCAGCAACATGTGGTTTATGGATGTTCCCGCAGGATATGAGAACTGCAGCGTTCTGTTCACAGACAACAACGGCAATCAGATTCCCGGAGCCAACGAGCCCGGACTTGCATACACAGGAACACCCAAGGTTTACAAGAACAACAGCTGGCAGGATTATGCTCCTCTTGTTGTAATCCCCACCCAGAAGGTGACAGAGCCTGTCATCACTCCAGATCCCACTCCTGATCCGGATACTGACTGGTATCTGCGCGGTGACGCAGACCTGTCCGGCGTTGTAAATATCAAGGATGCCTCTGCTATACAGAAGCACCTGGCTTCTTTGGAGTCTATCACAGGGCTGGCATTGAAGGCAGCAAACGTAGACAACAGCACTGCTGTTAACGTAAAGGACGCTTCTCTTATTCAGAAGTACGTGGCAGGAATTGACAACCCATATAAAATCGGTTCCAAGGTAAGTACCTCAGGCACCGTGGTTGAGCCCACAGAGCCTGTGGAGCCCACACCTGTGCCCACACCCACTCAGCCTGTTATTGTGCCCAGCAACAAGAACGTGGTATACTTCAAGAATACCTCTAACTGGGGCGCTGTCCATGCTTATGTATGGAGCTCAGCAGGCGGCGAGCTTGCTGCATGGCCCGGCACACAGATGACCTGTGTATCAGGCAATATCTTCAAGATCGAGCTGGACAAAAAGTACGATATGATTATCTTCTCCACAAGCGGCAATAATCAGACAAAGGACCTGACAATCCCCGGCAACGGATATATCTATGATTACTCAAGCGGCTCATGGCCTGTGTATACCGCAGGAGGAAACACCTCAGGTGGCTCATCCTCAGGTGGCAGCACATCAGGCGGAACAACAAGCGGAAACGTTACCATCAGATTTGTTGATACCAACAACTGGGGCACCGTCAGAATCATCTGCTGGAAGAACAACGCCTCCAACAAGGATGAGTTCACTATGCAGTCTGTCGGCAACAACACCTTCTCTATCTCGGTTTCTCCGGATTATGACAAGATTTACTTCACCTGTGATAACCAGTGGAGCCAGCATTTTGATATGCCCAAAAACGGCGGTACGTATACCTACAATCAGGGCTGGTCATAATATAATATGTAATGAATTACAGACCTCCGAGTTTTCGGGGGTCTGTTGATTTTGTGAGTTTTGGTGGTATAATATTACTGATTTTTTTCTGAGAGAGATGAGAAGATGTTTGAACTTATAAAGTTGGGGGATAATACCTACTGCTACACTATGCCTACAAATGTGGGTATATACAGAAGGGCTGACAACAGGGTGTACATCATAGATACGGGCGTCAATGAGCGTTCGGGAAAACGCATTCTCTCTGTGATTGAGGAGCATGGCTGGACGGTTGAGGCAGTGATTCTGACTCATGCCCATACCGACCATGCAGGCGGCTGCAGATATATTACTGAGACAACAGGCTGCAAAGCCTATGCCACCGCCGCAGAGCGGATCTTCGTAGAGAATCCCGATCTGGAGCCTGCCATGGTCTACGGAGCTTTTCCCTGCAGAGATTTCAGAGGAAAGTTTATGAACACCCCCGCCTGTCCTGTCAGGGATATTTGTGAGCTTCAGCTTCCTATGGGAATGGAGCTTATTCATCTTCCGGGACACTTTGCGGATATGATAGGAGTCAGGACTCCTGACGATGTGTATTTTATGGCGGACAGCGTTATTGCCGCCGAGACCCTCACGAAATGTCCCATGAGCTATATATTTGACATTGAGAGCCAGTACAGAACTCTGGATATGCTGAAGAAGTATCAGGGCAAGCTTTGTGTGCCCTCCCACGCAGCGCCCACAAAGGACATCGCCTGCCTTGCGGAGAAGAACAGGGAGGCTCTGGATAAGGTGAACAGCCGCCTCAGAGATCTTCTGAGAACCCCAGAAACTCTGGAGGGGTTGACAGCATCTCTGACCTGTGAGTGGGAGCTTGCGGATACCTACGGCCAGTATGTTATGACTCTCTCAGGTGTGAGAGGTCACCTGACCTACCTGCGACATAGGGGAGAAGTTGACTATCACTTTGAGGGGCATCAGATGCTCTGGGAGCTGTCAGACAAAGCCTGATAATAAAAGATAAAACTGTTTTTCAGAAGAAAAATAAAAAAATACTGGACTTTCCATATCCTCTGTGCTATAATCATTAAGCTTTCAAAAAAGCTTTCAAAAAAATGTGGGTGTAGCTCAGCTGGTTAGAGTACTTGCTTGACATGCAAGGGGTCGATGGTTCAAGTCCATTCATCCACACCAGAAAAGAACGGTAATCGTGATACGATTACCGTTCTTTTCAACTAAATCCACCCTGCCGGGTGGAATAAATCATCTTGAAATCCCCTACGGGGATGAAATCCGCCTTGACGGCGGGCGGGTGGATTTAATTTCATCCAAGCCATTGGCTTGGATTTCATCTGCACAGCAGATTTCATCCTTGCGCAAGCAAGGATTTCATTAAAAGATGCCTAATCGAGATCCATTTCCCGGTTGGGCATTCTGCATTTTTAAGGCGATTTCCCACTACAAATCGTTGGAATTGTGGGGGTATCGTTGGATTTGTGGATGATCGCTAGAATTGTAGGTAATCGTTGGATTTATGAGAAACAATATCTCACAAACACATAGAGCTGTCCCCTGTGCTACGAATTTCGCCAGTGGCTTGAAAACTTGACCTCTCTGTAGTATAATCTAATAAGATACATCGTCGTGAGGAGAATTTACAATGAAAAAATCACTCATAAGCATTTTGCTATTACTCTGCATCGTGTTGTCCGGTTGCGGTGGAGATGTGACCAGCACTCCTGAAACATCTGAAAAACCGAACGCCGAAACTACTGGCACACCGTCAACTGAAGAAATCCCCGAAACATCTGAAACCGTCACTGAACCTACGGTTGAAAGCGAAATGCTCGCGTTGGTCGAATCGTTTAATGCAAACAGTGCGGTGCAGTTGGTATTCGCTGAGGATTTCACACCATCTGATAATTCCAGTTCCCATTATCGAACCGAGTTTAGACTAACCGCATTTGCAGATGCAATTGGCAAGTCCTACAAGTACGGTGAAACCGTGGTCGATATTGTCGGCAAGCAGAGTTGGTCTGGTAGCATTACCATCCGTGTATATATGGACGGTGCAACCCTTGAACAATGCACAGAAATGGTCAAGTATGTATCGCCCATAATGGACCACGATATTGATTCTGCAGAGATACAGAAAGCCATTGATTACATCAATGAAAATAAGACCGCAAACGGATATTATTATGCTGACCTCGGTCTGCTCTTGTTAGGTAGCGAAACCAAAGGTTATGAGTTTATGCTCAAAATGGGCAATGACTAAGTAATAACATCCCTTAAAATCAAAATTTGGTTATTAAATTGGTTATTTCAACATTAGAACATAAATATCGTTGATATATCAAGGGCTTTAGGCACATAACACAGCGGACAGTTCTGCGTGTTAATTGGCATAAAATAAAACGACCCCCTCTTTGAAAATTCCGACCCCCTCTCGGTCAAAAAAACGACCCCCCTTAACTGAAAAAACGACCTCCGGGGGCGCAACATTTCAAAATTAGGGTGCTTACACAGAAAAGAAACCTCTTTTGTCTACCAAGGCAAGAGAGGTTTTCTGTTTGTTTGAAAGATTTATGATTTTGTGCTATAATCTGTTCGATAAACAAGAATTTGCCCACCCGAAAGGATACCTAAAATGATTGGTTTAATTGATAGCTTTATCTTCAATATTCTTTTACTGATAACCATACTTGGTGAGTTTGTCCTCCCTTGGATTTTGAAACATTTTTATATAGGGTACAACAGCAAAACAATGGTTATGAGTGTTTTAGGAAGTCCCGAAAGCCCTGTAAGATGGATTTACAATGCTTGGCTTGTGTGGTTAGGTGCTTTTTTGCTGCTTGCTTCAGCTGTAATTTTTAAGAACAATATCACCGTTTCAAGTGTGTTGGCAGTATTAACATTTATCTCGATTTCCGCTTTTGCAGTAGGAGCAGGAATACTGTCGGGAATATTTAGCGTAAATGAGTCAAAAGAAAAGGTTACGATAGCCTCTAAAATCCATGGTGCAGGCTCTGCTATTGGGTTTATGACCTTATTATTTTTCCCTTTGCTACAGTGCATTTTAGCTTTTAAGAGTAATGATATTATACAAGGCACAGTTTGCGCAATTGCATTTGTGTTGGCAATGTTATTCTTTGTATTTTTTATCATGGGAGACAAAGACAATTTTAAAGACACAGCATTTTCATATGAAGGTCTATGGGAAAGGTTGAGTCTGTTTTTTATGTATGTTCCCTTTCTGTATATAGCAATAGATAATCTAAAATGAGGCGGGTTTGTGAAGAAAAATACGCTGACAGAACATAAACACCGCACAGGTTTCTGCCTGTGCGGTGTTTTTCTTCTCAAGAAAAATAAAAATCTGACTCGATAATAAGCTTTTATTTGGTAGTTATTTTTAACAAAAGCTACAGAAAACACTACGAAATTATCTACACTCGTATATATGGTAGTTTTATTGACTTTGATGGGGGTTTGATGATATAATTACGATATTGTAATGGTTTCTGTAACTGGCGGAGAAGTGGAGCACCACATGGGAGCAGGAAACCGTTTTTATGTCGACCGCCTGGGCAGAGCTGTACACACTATAGCTCTGCCCGGTTTTGTTTTTAACCTATTTGTACAAACTACCAATTGGAGGGATAGTAATGAAAAAAGTTGCAGTAGTTATGGGCAGCGACAGTGATCTGCCTGTAGTTAAAAAGGCAACAGACGTTCTTGAGGAGTTTGGAGTGCCCTTTGAGGTAAGAGTCCTTTCTGCTCACAGAACACCCCTTGAGGCACAGGAGTTTGCACGTTCGGCCAGAGATAACGGCTTCGGTGTAATTATTGCTGCTGCCGGTATGGCTGCGCACCTTGCCGGTGCTTTTGCGGCAAATACCACCCTGCCTGTTATCGGCATTCCAATCAAAGCAAAGTATCTTGACGGTGTTGATGCACTTCTGTCTACTGTACAGATGCCCACAGGTATGCCTGTTGCAACTGTTGCTATTGACGGAGCTGCCAACGCCGCCTTGTTGTCTATTCAGATGCTGGCTATTTATGACGATGAGCTTCGCCAAAAGTATGATGCATACAGAGCCGAGGCTACAAGCAAAGTGCTTGAAAAGGACCGCACTATCAAAGCACAGTTCGGTCTTTGATATATTCCATTTTACAGAGAGAGGTAAATATTATGAAAGAGCTTGTTTACAGAGGTAAGACAAAGGACGTATTTTCCCTTGACAATGGCAACTATGAGCTGAAGTTCAAGGATGACTGCACCGGCAAAGACGGTGTTTTTGATCCCGGCGAGAACGCTGTTGGTCTGACAATTGAGGGCGTTGGTAAGGTAAACCTGAGAATGTCTGTTTATTTCTTTGAGCTTTGTAAGGCTGCAGGCATCAAGACTCACTACGTATCTGCAAACCTTGATGATGTTACTATGGAGGTTCTTCCTGCAAAACCCTTCGGTAAGGGTCTTGAGGTTATCTGCCGCAAGAAGGCAGTAGGCTCCTTCCTTCGTCGCTATAGCGAGTATATCGAGGAGGGTGCAGACCTGAACAACTATGTTGAGATGACCTTCAAGAATGACGAGAAGGGCGATCCCCTGGTTACTCCCGACGGTCTGGAGGCACTGGGCGTTATGACCCCTGCACAGTACACAGCTGTTAAGGAAATGACCCAGAAGATCACTGACATCGTTGATGATGAGATGAAGAAGCGCGGCATGGCTCTGTATGATATCAAGTTTGAGTTCGGCTATGTTGACGATGAGGTATTCCTCATTGATGAGATCGCATCAGGCAATATGAGAGTATACAAGGACGGCGAGTACGTTGCTCCCATGGATCTGTCTGAGATCTTCTTTGCATAATTTATTCTGACTTTCTTTGAATCCGGACTGCCTCAAGACAGGTTTCTCCTGTTTTGAGGTGGCTCGGATATTACTACTTTATTTGCTCTACTCGGAGGTGCTCTTTAGTGGGCGGTTTTTTCGGAGTAGTCTCAAAACGAGACTGTATTATTGATGTTTTTTTCGGTGTTGACTATCACTCTCATCTGGGAACTTCCCGTGCGGGAATGGCCAGCTATTGTGAGGAGGACGGCTTCCAGCGTCATATCCACAACATCGAGAACACTCCCTTCAGAACAAAGTTTGAAGGTGACCTGGACAAAATGAAGGGCAAGATCTGTATCGGATGTATCAGCGACACAGGTCCTCAGCCTCTTCTCATATATTCACACAACGGCATCTACGCAATCAGCATCGTAGGTGTAATCAACAACAAGGAAGAGCTTGCACAGGAACTTCTCCTCAGCGGCAAGGTTCACTTCGGTGCTATGGGCGGCGGCAACATAAACTCAACCGAGCTGGTTGCCACTCTTATCGACCAGAAGAAGGATTTTGCGGAGGGTATTGCTTATGCACAGAGCCGCATCAAGGGTTCGCTTTCTATCCTTATTATGACAGCAAACGACGGGCTCATCGTAGCACGAGATGCCATGGGTCGTATACCTGTTGTTATCGGCAAGGATGAGGATGGCCATTGTGTCAGCTTCGAGTCCTTTGCATTCCGCAAGCTTGGATACAGCACCGAGCGAGAACTTGGCCCCGGAGAGATAGTTCGTCTTACTGCAGACAGCGAGCAGGTACTTCGTGCTCCCCAGAATCAGATGAAGATATGCTCTTTCCTGTGGACCTACTACGGATATCCCAACTCAACCTATGAGGGCATCAACGTAGAGGTTATGCGTAACAAAAACGGCGAGATTATGGCTCGCGATGAAATTAAGAACGGCACATATCAGGACGTGGACTTTGTGTGCGGTGTTCCCGATTCGGGTATTCCTCACGCAATGGGCTATGCAAATTACAGCAAAAAGACATTCGCCCGTCCTTTTATCAAATATACTCCCACCTGGCCCCGCAGCTTTATGCCTAAGAACCAGAAGATTCGTAACCAGGTGGCAAAGATGAAGCTCATCCCTGTTGAGGAGCTCATCAAGGACAAGAAGCTTCTGTTTGTTGACGACAGCATCGTCCGCGGCACACAGCTGAGAGAGACGGTTGACTTCCTCTATGATAATGGTGCTGAGGAGGTACATATGCGTTCTGCTTGTCCTCCTATTATGTACGGATGTAAGTATCTGAACTTCTCTTCCAGCAAGTCAGAGATGGACCTGCTTGCAAGAAGGATCATTGTGGAGCTTGAGGGAGAAGAAGGATTTAATTATATAGACGAGTACGCAGACGGCACCACCGAGCGCGGCAGAAACATGCGTCGACTTATCTGCGAAAAACTAGGATTCAAATCTCTGGAGTTTCAGTCTCTGGATGGTATGATAGAGGCAATCGGCCTCCCTGCAGATTGTGTCTGCACATATTGTTGGAACGGAAAGGAATAATCGACTATGAGTAATAATTCAAGATCTGAGAGTTACGCAGCAGCCGGTGTAGATATCACCGCAGGTTACAAGGCTGTTGAGCTTATGAAAGCACATATCAAGCGCACCCGCAACGAGGGCTGTCTTGACGATGTTGGCGGTTTTGGAGGTTGCTTCGGTCTTCCTACAGGAATGGAAGAGCCTGTGCTCGTTTCAGGTACAGACGGTTGCGGTACCAAGGTGAAGCTTGCAATCCTTATGGACAAGCACGACACCATCGGCATTGACGCAGTTGCAATGTGTGTCAACGACATCATCTGCTGTGGCGCAAAGCCCCTCTTCTTCCTTGACTATATCGCTTGCGGAAAGAACTTCCCCGAGAAGATCGCCACCATCGTAGGTGGTGTAGCTGAGGGTTGTGTTCAGTCCGGTGCAGCTCTTATAGGCGGTGAAACCGCAGAGCATCCCGGTCTGATGCCTGTGGAGGACTATGACCTGGCAGGCTTCGCTGTAGGTATTGTTGACAAGAAGAAGATCATCGACAACAGCACCGTACAGGAGGGTGACGTTATCATTGCTCTCAAGTCAAGCGGTGTTCATTCCAACGGATTCTCTCTGGTGAGAAAGGTGTTTGATGTTGACAACGCTGATCTGCACAAGACATACGAGGAGCTGGGCGGTAAGTCTCTGGGCGAGACACTGCTTACTCCCACCAAAATTTACGTCAAGCCCGTACTGAGCCTTATGGAGAAGGTTCAGGTCAAGGCTATCTCCCATATCACAGGCGGCGGATTCTATGAGAATATTCCCAGAAGCCTTCCCCAGGGCTTCAGCGCAAAGATAAAGAAGGACGATGTTCAGGTTCTGCCTATCTTTAGTCTTTTGCAGCAGACAGGCAACATACCCGAGAGGGATATGTTCAATACATTCAATATGGGTGTTGGAATGAGCATTGTAGTCAGCAAGGACGAAGCTGAGACTGCAGTTGAGGTTCTCAAAGCTGCAGGGGAGGATGCATACATCCTGGGCGAGATCGTTAAGTCTGACGAGGGTGTTATCTTATGGTAAGCACAGAAAAGGTTCGTATAGCTGTCCTTGTATCCGGTGGCGGTACAAACCTTCAGGCACTCATCGACTCCCAGCATAGCGGAATAATCACCAAGGGCGAGATTACCTTGGTGCTTTCCAACAAGGCTGATGCCTATGCTCTGACCCGTGCAGAGAACGCAGGTATAAAGGCTGTGGCAGTCACCAGAGCCGAAGCAGGGGAGAACTTTGAGCAGAAGATAGTAGAGACCCTTGAGGAGAACAACATAGAGCTTATCGTACTGGCAGGATTTATGTGCATACTCTCCAAGGATTTCACAGATAAATATAAGAACAGAATTATCAACGTACATCCGTCGCTGATTCCCTCCTTCTGCGGAGAGGGTTTCTATGGACTGAGAGTCCACAAGGCTGCTCTGGAGAAGGGTGTGAAGGTGTCCGGTGCAACGGTACACTTTGTCAACGAGATTCCCGACGGCGGCGAGATCATCATGCAGAAGGCTGTGGAGGTCTGTGAGGGAGATACCCCCGAGACTCTCAGCAGCAGAATTCTTGAGAATGCAGAGTGGAAGATACTTCCTCTTGCTACCGAGAAGGTATGCACAATGATTCAGAATAAAGAAATTTAACCAAATTACATAAGGATAAGGAGAAATCACAATGGACGTGTATAAGAGCTATTGTCTCAAGGAGTTACTTGAGAATAACACCTATCCCGGCAGAGGTATAGTTATCGGCAAGACCCCCGACGGCAAGAAGGCAGTCACAGCCTACTTCATCATGGGAAGAAGTGACAACAGCCGCAACAGAGTATTCGTAGAGCAGGGCGAGGAGCTCAGAACAGAGCCCTTCGATGCATCAAAGGTAGAGGATCCCTCTCTCATCATCTATGCTCCCATCAGAGTATTTGAGAACAACCTGATCGTTACAAACGGCGACCAGACCGATACAATCTATGACGGACTCAAGGCAGGTATCAGCTTTGAGGAAGCTCTCACCCAGCGTGAATTCGAGCCTGATCCCCCCAACTTCACTCCCCGAATCAGCGGTATGATCACCTTTGATGAGGGTGACTTCAGCTACAGAATGAGCATACTCAAGAGCGCTGACGCAGAGGGCACAGCTTGCAACCGTTTCAGCTATTCCTACAAATCTCTTGCAGGTGTAGGTCACTTTATCCACACCTATGTATGCGACGGTAATCCCATCCCCACCTTCCAGGGTGAGCCCGAGAGAGTCGGCATCATTGACGATATCGATGAGTTCACACAGGGCATCTGGAACTCTCTCAACGAGCAGAACAAGATATCTCTGTATGTCCGCTTTGTTGACCTTGAGACAGGCGAGGCAGAGAACAGACTCATCAACAAAAACGTCTGATTTCACAACACATAGTAAGGAGAATATATACCATGAAAGAGTTTGAACTGAAGTACGGTTGTAACCCTAATCAGAAACCCGCAAAAATATATATGACTGACGGCAAGGAGCTCCCCATCGAGATTCTCTCCGGTCGTCCCGGATACATCAATTTCCTTGATGCATTCAACAGCTGGCAGCTTGTCAAGGAGATCAAGGAGGCTACAGGTATGGTAGCAGCCACCTCCTTCAAGCACGTAAGCCCCACCTCCGCAGCAGTAGGTCTGCCCCTGTCACCTGAGCTTAAGAAGGCTTGCTTTGTAGACGATATCGAGGGTCTGGACGAGTCTCCTCTGGCATGTGCCTATGCCCGTGCAAGAGGTACCGACAGAATGTCCTCCTTCGGTGATTGGATCGCACTGTCTGATGTGTGTGACCTGAAGACCGCAGAGCTTATCAAGCGTGAGGTTTCTGATGGTATCATTGCTCCCGGTTACGACGAGGATGCTCTGGAGCTGCTCAAGTCCAAGAGAAAGGGCAACTACAACATCGTCAAGATCGATCCCGACTATGTTCCCAAGAGCGTAGAGACAAAGGAAGTTTTTGGCATCACCTTTGAGCAGGGAAGAAATAACTTTGAGATCAACGAGGCACTTCTTCAGAATGTTGTCACAGAGAATAAGGATATTCCTGAGGATGCAAAGCGCGACCTGATCATTGCGCTCATCACCCTCAAGTACACTCAGTCAAACTCCGTCTGCTTTGCAAAGGACGGTCAGGCTATCGGCGTAGGCGCAGGTCAGCAGTCCAGAATCCACTGCACACGTCTGGCAGGCAACAAGGCCGATATCTGGCACCTGAGACAGCATCCGAAGGTGCTAGCTCTGCCCTTCAAGGACAGTGTAGGCAGACCCGACAGAGACAACGCAATCGACGTTTATATCTCTGACCAGAGTGAGGATGTTCTTGCTGACGGCAACTGGGAGAATATCTTTACAGAGAAGCCCCAGGAGCTCACAGCACAGGAGAAGAAGGAGTACCTTGACTCCATCACAGGCGTTGCTCTGGGCAGCGATGCGTTCTTCCCCTTTGGCGACAACATCGAGCGTGCAAGACGCTCAGGCGTTTCCTATATTGCAGAGCCCGGCGGTTCTATCCGTGATGACAATGTTATCGAGACTTGCAACAACTACGGAATCGCAATGGCATTTACAGGAATGAGACTGTTCCATCACTAATACAGATTAGCATGAGGTGACCCATGAGGATAATGGTAGTCGGTGGCGGCGGAAGAGAGCACGCCATCATAAAGAAACTCAGCGAAAGCGAGAAAGTTACAGAGATTTTTGCACTGCCCGGTAACGGAGCCATCGCATCCCTTGCTACCTGCGTGAACATTGGCGCAAAGGATATTGAGGGAATAGTTAAGTTTGCCAAGGAGCAGAACATCGAGTTTGCAGTTGTGGCTCCCGATGATCCCCTGGTGCTGGGCGCAGTTGATGCCCTGCATGAGGCAGGCATTCCCTGCTTCGGTCCTGAGAGCAGGGCCGCCATCATTGAGGGAAGCAAGATTTTCTCCAAGGATATGATGAAAGAGAACGGTATCCCCACCGCACAGTACGAGAGCTTTGACGATATGGATAAGGCTCTGGAGTATCTTCAGGACTGTGCAATCCCCGTTGTTATCAAGGCAGACGGCCTGGCACTGGGCAAGGGCGTTGTTATTGCCATGACCCGTGACGAGGCAAAGGCTGCTGTCAGAGAGATGATGGAGGACAAGGTGTTCGGTGATTCCGGCAGCAATATTGTTATCGAAGAATTCCTCACAGGTCCCGAGGTTTCTGTTCTTTCGTTCACAGACGGCAAGGTGGTGGTTCCCATGGTATCCTCCATGGACCACAAGCGCATCGGTGACGGTGACACAGGCCTCAACACAGGCGGAATGGGAACAGTAGCTCCCAATCCCTACTACACAGAGGAAATCGCCGACAGATGTATGAAGGAGATCTTCCTTCCTACTATGGAGGCTATGAATAAAATGGGCAGAACCTTCAAGGGTTGCCTGTACTTCGGACTTATGATAACAGAGAATGGCCCCAAGGTCATTGAGTACAACTGTCGCTTCGGCGACCCCGAGACTCAGGTTGTGCTTCCTCTGCTGGATACTGACCTGTTTGAGATTATGCAGGCAGTAGAGGAGGAGAGACTCTCTGAGCTGGATGTTAAGTTCAGGGATGAGTCAGCCTGCTGTCTGGTTATGGCATCCGACGGCTATCCCAAGAAGTACGACACAGGCTTTGAGATCACCTATGACGATGACCTGAAGGCAGAGATCTACGTTGCAGGTGCCAAGCTTGACTCAGACGGAAAGCTTCTGACCGCAGGCGGCAGAGTGTTGGGTGTTGTCTGCACAGCAGATACCCTCAAGGCTGCTGTGGACAGCTCCTACCGTGAAGCAAAGAAGGTACATTTTGACAATGCTTACTACCGCTCTGATATAGGAGCAAAGGCATTAAAGGTTCTGGAGGAAAACTGATATGGTATACAGATTATATGTTGAGAAGAAAGAGGGACTGACCGCTGAGGCACAGTCACTCAAAAACGAGATTAATAACCTTCTGATGATAAAGTCTCTGAGTGAGCTTCGTGTCATCAACAGATATGACGTTGAGAATATAGACAAGGATCTCTTTGACTATGCAAAGACAACTGTTTTTTCCGAGCCTCAGCTGGATAACATCAGCGATGAGCTGCCCGATACATCCGACTGTATTGTCTTTGCCACAGAGTACCTGCCCGGTCAGTTTGACCAGAGAGCAGACTCTGCTGCACAGTGTATCCAGCTTATCTCTCAGTGCGAGCGTCCCACCGTTCGCTCCGCAAAGGTCTTCCTTCTGTACGGCGACGTTACAGAGGAGGAGCTTGCAAGAATCAAGGAGTTTGTCATCAACCCGGTTGAGAGCCGCGAGGCACAGCTGGCAACATATGACTCCCTTGCATTTGAGTGTGACATCCCCGAGGGCGTAGAGACCCTCACAGGCTTCCTTCAGCTTGATGTTCAGGGTCTGTCTGATTTTGTAGAGAAGTATGGACTTGCTATGGATGCAGACGATATTGCATTCTGTCAGAACTACTTCCGCTCTGAGGACAGAGACCCCACCATCACTGAGATCAGAATGATCGATACATACTGGTCTGACCACTGCCGTCACACCACATTCCTTACAAATATTGACAATGTGACCTTCTGTGACGAACTTCTTGAAGGTGCATACAACAGATATCTTCAGACCCGTGAGGCTCTCGGCAGGACCGAGAAACCTAAGACCCTGATGGATATTGCTACTCTGGCAGCAAAGTTCCTCAGAGCCGAGGGCAAGCTTGAGGGTCTGGATGAGTCCGAGGAGATCAACGCCTGTACCGTCAAAATCAAGGTTGAGGTTGACGGCAAGGAGGAGGACTGGCTCCTGCTGTTCAAGAACGAGACTCACAACCATCCCACAGAGATCGAGCCTTTTGGTGGTGCGGCTACCTGCATCGGCGGTGCTATCCGTGATCCCCTCTCAGGCCGTTCTTATGTTTATTCCGCTATGCGTGTTACCGGTGCGGCTGATCCCACAGTCCCCGTAGCAGATACAATCGAGGGCAAGCTCTCCCAGAGAAAGATCGTCACCACTGCTGCTGCAGGATACAGCTCCTACGGCAACCAGATCGGTCTGGCAACAGGTATTGTTGACGAGCTCTATCACAAGGGCTATATGGCAAAGCGTATGGAGATTGGTGCTGTTATCGCAGCAGCTCCCGCAGAGAATGTCCGCCGTGAGGTTCCTCAGGCAGGAGATGTGGTTATTCTCCTTGGCGGAAAGACCGGTCGTGACGGTTGCGGCGGTGCAACAGGTTCCTCCAAGTCCCACACCCTTTCTTCCATCGAGACCTGCTCTGCAGAGGTTCAGAAGGGTAACGCTCCCGAGGAAAGAAAGCTCCAGAGACTCTTCAGAAACAAGGAGGCATCCCTCCTTATCAAGCGTTGTAACGACTTTGGTGCAGGCGGTGTATCCGTTGCTATCGGCGAGCTTGCTGATGGTCTTTGCATCAACCTGAATGCTGTTCCCAAGAAGTACGAGGGACTTGACGGCACAGAGCTTGCAATCTCCGAGTCACAGGAGAGAATGGCTGTTGTTGTAGAGCCTCAGGATGTGGACCGCTTCAAGGAGCTGGCTGCTCAGGAGAACCTGGAGGCAACTCTGGTTGCACAGGTGACCGAAGAACCCAGACTGGTTATGACCTACAACGGCAAGAACATCGTTGATCTTTCCAGAGAGTTCCTCAACTCCAACGGCGCAGAGAAACACATTGACATCGCTCCCGCAGCACCCCAGCTTTACAAAAAGCAGGTGAGCGGCAGCTTCTCAGATAATATGCAGGCTCTGGTCTCTGACCTGAACGTCTGCTCCAAGAGAGGTCTCTCAGAGAGATTTGACTCCACCATCGGCGCAGGCACAGTCCTGATGCCCTTCGGCGGAAAATACCAGCGTACTCCCATTCAGGCCATGGTAAACAAGGTTTCTGTAGAGAAGAAGCACACCGATACAGTCTCCTTCATGTCCTGGGGATTCAATCCCTACCTTGCAGAGAAGAGCCCCTACCACGGTGCTTATCTCGCAGTAGTTGAGTCCCTTGCAAAGCTGGTTGCAACAGGTGGCTCCATGGATGGCGCATACCTTACCTTCCAGGAGTACTTCGAGAGCCCCAGAACCGACGCACAGCGTTGGGGCAAGCCCCTGTCAGCACTTCTGGGCGCATTTGACGCACAGCTGGATTTTGAGATCGCATCCATCGGCGGCAAGGACTCCATGAGCGGAAGCTTCGAGGATATCGACGTTCCTCCCACACTGGTTTCTTTTGCTGTTACAACAGGTAACGTAAATACCGTTACATCCCCCGAGTTTAAGAAGGCAGGCAGCACAGTAGTGTTCCTGACCCCTGAATATAACAAGCACGGACTTCCCACCAAGGAGTCCCAGAAGGCTCTGTTTGATAATGTCGAGAAGCTCATCCGCGAGGGCAAGGTCCTCTCCGCATATACCCCCGGATTTGGCGGTGTGGCAGAGGCTGTCTACAAGATGGCAATCGGTAACGGCATCGGCTTTGAGTATGCACAGGGCGTATCCGCAGAGGAAATCTTCGATTGCTCCTACGGCTCATTTATCCTTGAGCTTGCACAGGATGAGAACATCGGCACAAAGCTCGGTACAACCACCGAGGAGGCTGTTATCGTTCTGGGCGACGAGAAGGTAGCTCTTGACAATCTGTCAAAGCTCTACGAGGATAAGCTGGAGGATGTATTCTCCTGCAACATCGATCAGGGCAACCGTCAGATTCCCACCATCAGCTCTGATGCTAAGTGTATTGCAGCAGCACCCGCAATCAAGGTTGCACGTCCCAAGGTGCTCATCCCCGTATTCCCCGGCACAAACTGTGAGTATGATTCTGCAAAGGTTATGCGTGACGCAGGTGCCGAGGCAGAGATCATTGTTATCAAGAACCTGACTCCCTCTGATGTTACAGAGTCTGTTGATTATTTTGCAAACCAGCTGAGAAGTGCTCAGATGGTATTCATTCCCGGCGGATTCTCCGGCGGCGACGAGCCTGATGGTTCAGGTAAGTTCATCACAGCATTCTTCCGTAACAAGGCTGTCACAGAGCAGGTTCACGAGCTGCTGAAGAACCGCGACGGACTTATGTGCGGTATCTGCAACGGCTTCCAGGCACTTATCAAGCTGGGTCTGGTACCCTACGGCGAGATTATCGATACCGATGAGAATTGTCCCACCCTGACCTATAACACCATCGGACGCCACCAGTCAAAGCTTGTCAATGTCCGCGTAGCATCCAACCTGTCTCCCTGGCTGAAGAATTCTCCCGTAGGCGAGACCTACCTGACAGCTATCTCTCATGGTGAGGGTCGCTTCCTTGCAAGCGATGAGCTCATTGAGAAGCTTATAAAGAATGGTCAGGTTGCTACTCAGTATGTTGACCTTGACGGCAACGCTACCGCCGACATCCAGTACAATCCCAACAACTCCGCATACGCTATCGAGGGTATCACCTCTCCCGACGGCCGAGTATTCGGCAAGATGGGCCACTGCGAGAGAGTCGGAAACGGTCTGTACAAGAATGTACCCGGTAACTCTGACATGGGCATTTTCCGCGCAGCTGTTGAGTACTTCAAGTAATAGAAACTTACACAAATTAACTGCAAAAGACTTGAGAAATTCATAGAAAATAATCTTGACTTTTCAGGTCTTTTGTAGTAGCATAGTTAAAATATTTATTAGTTAATAATTATGGAAAAGAGGAGGACATTATGGCATACTATTTCAACGAGCCTTCACGCACATTCTCTGAGTATCTTCTGATTCCCGGATACACATCTGAGGAGTGCATTCCCGCAAACGTAAATCTGAGCACACCCCTCGTTAAGTTCAAGAAGGGCGAGGAGTCTGCAATCAAGCTGAACATTCCCATGGTATCTGCAATCATGCAGTCTGTATCCAACGATACAATGGCTATCGCCCTGGCAAAAGAGGGTGGTGTGTCCTTTATCTACGGCTCACAGACAATTGAGGATGAGGCCGCTATGGTAGCAAGAGTTAAGGCATACAAGGCAGGCTTTGTTGTCAGCGACTCTAACCTCAGACCCACAGATACACTTGCCGACGTGCTGGACCTTTATGAAGCAACAGGCCACAACACAATGGCTGTCACAGAGGACGGTACTGCAAACGGCAAGCTGCTGGGTATTGTTACAGGCAGAGACTATCGTGTCAGCCGTATGTCCTTTGACATTCCTGTTTCTGAGTTTATGACTCCTCTTGAGAAGCTTGTCACAGCTCCTGAGACAACAACCCTCAAGGAGGCAAACGATATTATCTGGGACAACAAGCTCAACTCCCTGCCCATTGTAAACGCAAAGGGCGAGTTGCTGTACCTTGTATTCCGCAAGGATTACTCCCAGCACAAGGAGAATCCCAACGAGGTTCTCGACGCACAGAAGAGATATGTTGTTGGCGCAGGTATCAACACTCTCGACTATGAGAAGAGAGTCCCTGCACTGGTTGAGGCAGGTGCCGATGTGCTCTGTATCGACTCATCTGAGGGCTACACCTGCTGGCAGGCAAAGACCCTGAAGTTCATCCGCGACAAGTACGGCGACAGCGTCAAGGTTGGCGCAGGTAACGTAGTTGACCGCGATGGCTTTATGTTCCTTGCAGAGGCAGGCGCAGACTTTATCAAGGTTGGTATCGGCGGCGGTTCCATCTGTATCACCCGTGAGACCAAGGGTATCGGCAGAGGCCAGGCAACAGCTCTCATCGAGGTTGCAGCTGCAAGAGACGAGTACTTTGAGAAGACAGGCATCTATGTTCCCATCTGCTCTGACGGCGGTATCGTTCATGACTATCACATGACCCTGGCACTTGCTATGGGTGCTGACTTCATGATGCTGGGCAGATACTTTGCACGTTTTGACGAGTCTCCCACAAACAAGCTGAACATCAACGGCACCTATGTGAAGGAGTACTGGGGCGAGGGTTCCAACCGTGCACGTAACTGGCAGAGATACGACCTGGGTGGCAAGTCCAAGCTTTCCTTCGAGGAGGGTGTTGACTCCTATGTTACCTATGCAGGTCCTCTGAAGGACAACGTTGCAAAGAGCCTCTACAAGGTTAAGTCCACAATGTGCAACTGCGGTGTCACCAACATCCCCGACCTGCAGAAGAACGCAAAGCTGACTGTTGTTTCTTCCACATCCATCATCGAGGGCGGATATCACGATGTTACCCTCAAGACAGGACAGAGCAACTAACTAATATTTGTTTTTGATCAAAAAAATGACGCTATGTGAGCCAACCGCTTGCATAGCGTTTTTTCTTTCTATCTCTATCCTAATTTTCCTTACCTAACCTTACTTAACCTAACCTTATCTTACCTAACCTATCCTATCCTATCCTGGGTCTCCCAATGGTTGACCGTTGGTTGTCACAGGTGGTTGCACTTTGGTTGACAGATGGCTGACCAAAGGATTTTCTTGTGTATTAATAGACATTTTGTGGCACGCATAGCCTGCAAGCACAGCCTTTAGTTCATAATAAACAAAGAGACCTTTCTCTCCTTGTGCAACAGGGCAAAAATTCACCTGCTTGCTCAAAGTTTATTGACTCCCACTTTTCTGTCGTGATATAATTTCATTGAGGACAGTTAATGTAAGAGATTCAACTTATATCCAAAAACTTCTCGGTAACATAGAATAAATTACGAGGTGATACTATGAAAAGGATTATATCGCTAATACTTGTGCTCCTGATGGTTATGGGGCTATGTTCCGTTACTGTAGGTGCCTTTAATTACGCGCAAAACGGTCTAAGCCAGAAATATAAAATGGAGTTTATCCTAGCATATGGATTATCGGAAGAGGATTTTGACTATTGCCGATATATTAACATTCTTGAATACAACGCAGACGGCAGCGAAACCTCTGACGAAGCAACTCCCGACTATATACTGAGTTATTTTACTATGGGGGATTCCTCATTTGCTTATGCTGCTGAAGCAATCGGAGATTATGTTGTAATTTCTAATAGCATTAACAGCCCATACGAAATAGCTCTCTTTGTTTTTTCTACCAAAGACAACACGGTCTTTACTCTGAGGGAGGCTTGGGATGCACAGCTTCCTCGAATAGAGGAAATCATGAATTTTACAGGAGAGCGCATAGGTGATGTGAACTACGATGATGTTCTGAATATAAAGGATGCAACATTGATTCAGAAGGCCCTTTCAGACATCGATACCATAAAAGACGACGGCATCCCATATGTGACCTATAAGGAAGGAGATCCTCGGTGTATTTCTGATTTTAATCGCGACGGGGAGCGTAACATCAAAGACGCCACCGCCATCCAGAAGCATATCGTAGGACTCGCTTTTTAAAATTTTCAAAACATATGAAGAGAAAGGGACACACAGAAAACTCTCTGTGTGTCCTTTTTCTTTATGTATACAATTTTTTTGAAGATAGAAAAAACTCCCTGCCGATTCTTGTATCGGCAGGGAGTGATTAATATATCAGGTTTATGTTGTTAGTTTGTGAAGGTATAGGTTTCACAAGTGAGCTTTCCGCCTGATTCTCCGGAGATGTAATAGCCTACGTTGTCACTACCTGAGAGTGCGATATCCACAGTCTGTGTGGAGCCGTTGTTGAAGATAATGTTCTGGTAGTCGCTGAAGCTGAATGATACAGAATATATCTTCTGGTTCATGTCGTTGGTCTTGACGTAGGTCATGGGGGAGCCGGGCCATGATGACATTGTTCCGCCTGAACCCCAGACATAAGCATTGACGGTGGACCAGTTCTCGTTGTTTGTGAAGTATACTGTGATGTCACCGCCGCCTGAGGATGAACCACCTGTGGAACCGCCTGCTGCGCTGACAATTGCCTCCAGGTCCGCAATCAGGGTTGCGATGGTCTCGCCTGTGGGGATGATGTTGTACTTGTATGCCTTCTTCAGGGCCATGTACTGGTCATAGGAGCTGTACTCATAGTACTTGTCAAGTGCGGACTTTGCAAGGGTCTTGTCGTCAGCACCTACATCTGCCAGGTCATCAATGCGCTCGATGGGGAATGCAACGATGAGTCCTGCGACGAACTTCTGGATGTATGTTGCGTCACGTACGTTGACAGCCTTGTCACCGCTGACGTTTGCCTGAGTGAATGCAATACCCTCAAGGGGCTCAAGCTCTGCGGCGTACTTCTGAATCAGGGTTGCGTCCTTGACGTTGATCTTCTTGTTCAGGTCTGCATCGCCATAGAGGTAGTCGATAGGCTGAGTCTCTGTGGGGGTGGGGATGGTTGTAGGCTCAGGGTCTGTTACCTTGGGAGCGGTAGTTGTCTTGGGCTCTGTCACTGTGGGAATAGGAGCATCGGTAGTTGTCTCCTTGGGCTCTGTCACTTTCTCATCAGCAAAGGTAGAGAAGGGGATGATATAGCTGCAGGTGGGCATGATCTCGTTGTAATAGAGGTTTGCTCCGTTGAAGAGGATGCAGTCCTCATATACCTCAACGATATATCCCTCAGAAAGTCCGAGGATATCGTCTCTGTTGACGGATCCGTTATCCATCCAACGTACACCGCCGATAGCGGAGTTGTGCATCATAACAGCAGAGGTGCCGTTGTTGTCAGAGTAGTTGTACTGTGCAGAGAGCTCCAGGTGTGTGTGACCTGTGATGATGACACACTCCTTGTAGGTCTCCATAAGAGTTACAAAGCGCTTGACATCTGCATTGGCAGGATTCAGTCCCAGGTCATAGTAGTAGGGGGTGGTCAGCTTGTCGCCAGAGCCCCAACCCTGAACGTTGGCGTGCTCAATGATGAAGATGTTTTTGCCGTCGTTGTAGTATTTCTTCAGCAGTCCCTCAAGCCAGTCCAGCTGTGCCTTTGAGAACTGTGTGCCTCTGTCGGTGTAGAATCCGCCTTCAAGTGCCATGAAGATGAAGTGGTCGCCTGTGGTGGGCTCTGTAATCTCAAAGTAGGGCTTGCCTGCTTTGAGGGTTTCTGCGGTGGAATCAAGACCTGTGCCCTTGATATAGGCCTCATTCGCATTGTAGTAGCCGCCGTTCTTGTTCCATACGGTGCCTACGTCATGGTTGCCGATTGCCTCATAGATGGGGTTTGCGTAGGAGGAGTCAGCCAGAATCTTCTGGTATCTCTTGTACTCTGCGGCGTAGGTTCTGTTACCATCCTGGTCGTTTACTGTGTCTCCTGAAGAAACGATAAAGTCAACCTCACGTTTAGAAAGAGATTCAAAGGCAGCTGCCAGATGAGTCTCGTCGTTGGGATAGGTGCCGGAGCCGTAGGAGTCATTTGCAAGCTGGGGATCGCTGATGGCGCCGAAGGTGTAGAGTGCATCTGCAGAATCAAATGAGAGCTGACGGGATGCGGGGATAGCATAAACCGCAGAGGCGTTGGCTACTGTGCGGCTTGATACAGCAGGCTCGCTGGATGCCTTGAATGCGATGACCTTGGTGGCATCTGCAGGGATTGCTGTCTGAGCAGGCATTGTTACTTTACCTGAGCCGGAGGAGATTGATACAGAGCCAATCTCGCCGTAGCCCTCCAGGGCTTTTGTGTCGTTTGCCCAGTAGAGGAAGTACTTTCCGTAGTTACCTGCTGTGGGGGTGATGGTGATTGTACCCTGAGCATAGCCTGCGGTGGTTTTGGTGAAGGAGTAGCTGATGCTTGCGGTTGCGGCTGTGGCAGTTGTCATGCCCACAAGCATTACAGAAACTACCATGAGCAGAGCAAGCAGTGCAGAGAGTAATCTCTTTGATCTTTTCATAATGACCTCCTGTGATAAAAAATTCCGACAATGTACAAATGTACAATATTACAAATTAATAATAACACAGAGAAAACCAAATCTCAATAAGAAAAATGATAAAACACAAAAAGCGGAACAGGAAATCAAAATTTGTTAGACAAAAGGAGTGTACTTGACAGTATGTTGCATCGCAAAATTAAATCTCCTTACCTTACGATAAGGAGATTTGATCATTACATAATTGAACCAGAGAGTTATATGATACCCAGAATGTTGAGTATAGTCAGAACCAAAGAGGTGCCTGCAACGACGGATACAGTGATTTTCCAGATCTTTCTTCTGACAGCAACGTTAAGTGCAGAAGCTTTGTCCTCCAGACTCTCTATCTTTTTGTTCATTTCTTTGTTTTGAGTATCCAGTTGATGTTTGAGTTCGGAGATGGAATCCTTGAGCTGTGTTGATATCTCTTCTAACTGTTTTTTGAGGGAGTCGTTGGAATCGTTGACATACTCTCTCATAATGTCAAGCTGATCTTCGGTTTTTCTCTCAATTGACAGGAGTTTGTTGTCTGCAGTTTCTGCATTTTCGGATATGGTTTCCTTTAGTTCAGCAGTTGCATTGGCGATGCTTTGGGAAACATCCTGAATTCTCAGTTCTGATTCTTTAATCTGACGGGAATGTACCTGGATGATGTTTTCATGCTTGTCAACCTGGGAGTTTAGGTCGGTAATTTTGTTATCTTGCTCTGTGTCCTTTTCCTCCATAGCAGAGATGAGGGCGTCCTGTGCTGTGTCCTTTTCCTCCATAGCAGAGATGAGAGCATCCTGTGCTGTGTCCTTCTCCTCCATAGCAGAGATGAGAGCATCCTGTGCTGCGTCCTTTTCCTCCATAGCAGAGATGAGAGCATCCTGCTCTACATCCTTTGCGGCTCCTGCGGCAATAAGCAAATCATGCTCCTTGTTTTTGCTTTGCTGTTCAGAAAGGGCATTCTCATGCTTGATTAATGTGCTTGTGTTTTCTGATATCTGTTGGTTTTGCTCTTCGTTCTTTTTCTCGATCTCAGCAATTTCTCTTTGCTTTTCTTCTATCTCAGCATTAAGTTTTTTAATAAGCTTATCACTTTCGTTCAAACGGGTGATTATGTTTTCCTGGTTTTTTATCTGGTCCAGCGCCAGGAATAGCTGCTGCTGTGCAAGCTCGCCTAATTGCTCCTCGCTGGCTCCTGATAGGATTGCTCTCAACTTGACCAGTACAGATTGACTTGTTGCCATATTATATGCACTAAGTCCAAAGACGAATTTAGTAGCATCGGCGATCTTTCTCTGGTATTCCATGTTTTTTTCCTGGACTTTAAGTATGGCAGTTTGTGATTCCATCAAAGAAGACTGAACTTCGGCCAGCTTTTTTTGTGCGTCTGCGTTATTTTCGTTGTATTTTATGATTTCAATGAGGTTTTGTTTTATTACTGCAATTTCTTCTTTTTTGGAGGTCCACTCTGCCCACAAAAATTTTTTCTTGCTTGCTGTGTTGCCGCCTGCGTTCTTTGCGGCGGTAATCAGAGCGGAGGCATTTGATAGTGCTGTTTCAACTTTATCTTTTGCTTCTTTTTCCTTTTCTTTTGCATCGTTGTATGCATTATTTGCTTCTTTCAACAGCTCTACTTGTTCAGAAAAAATCTGAGGGAGTCTTTCTTCATCAATGGAAGACAGTTGGTTTTCTGTTGTGGGGTTGAGCTGAGCAATCATTTCGTCTTTCATTTTCATTTCAACCTTTCAAGCATTTTTTCTCTTAAACCCGGATTGTTTTTGTCTATATGGGGAATCAGTAATTCTATATCATTTAAGCAGGCGTTCATTTCTTCTATAGCCTTTATGTGATATTGGCAGACTATATTAATTTGTTCATACAGCTGCTGTATTGATTCTTCTGTGGAACAGAGCTCTTTCCAGACATCTTTCTCAGCTGAATGCATCTGTGATTCCTTGTCATACAATTCTGCTTCCGAACACAACAGGTCGGCATTTCGGTAGTATACTTTTATTTTGGACAGATTGATATATTCGCTCAGCGTCTCGCTGCGCAGGCGTTCTTTCTTTGCTTTTTTGATGCCCATGCCTATGTCGGTGCCAATGGCAATAGCAAATCGTCCGACACCGACAAAGTTTATTCTCAGTATGCAGGAAGCATTGAAACCTCCTGAACGAATAGCAGCATCGGCAATATCAAAGGCGGTGAAAGTACCCGATGCAATAGTCATCATCCGCTCTACGGTACGATTGCCTATGGGGATAACATTGTGCCAGTTGATTTCAGAGAAGCTTCCATGCTCCTTATACTCAATGATTAAACGACGAATAAAATAAAATGTACGTACAAGGAGCTCATTGATAATTACAGGAATAGTCTGTCTGCCAAGCTCTTTGATAACTCCCAGCTCAGTTCGCAGGTCGATTCCCTTTGTGGTGTACAGATTATCAACCACCTTTGGCAATCCTGTCCGATTCAGAGGCGGAACGCTGGAGATTTCCTTGAGCATAGAAATAAACAGTCCCGGGATTCCGGCACCTCTGCCCTTGCTGGTTGCTGAACCTGCAACGTCTGAATAGAGGTGCATACACCAATTGTTGATCGCCTTTATTACACTTATGATTGCAGGTGCACTTGCTAACAGATGAGCGATCTTAAAAATTGGCTCAGGTATTTTTTCGGTTGCTTCATTATCTTCGGTTTTTTCTGCCATATATACAAGCCAGTTCAACAGTCCTGAGATTACTATGGGCAACCATAGTTCGACAAGCTCCTTGGGATCTGTCTTGACAAATTTCAGTTGCCATTTTCCCTCATTGTTGACGAAGGTTGCCACCCTGAGGAACTGAACAACAATTGATGCGATCATTCCTACCAAAGAAGCATGATGAGCAATATCATCAAGATGATGATTGGACGGGCTGCTGCCTGTCCCCTTGTACAGGTTATCCTGAGGAGTGGGATGCTTATCCTCAAGATATTTTATAGCACGTCTGAGTACCGGGTCCTTATCTGTGTCAGCCAGATTGTTGGGATCTGAATTGAACTTGATCTTTACTTGCTCCCGGATTTGATTTATCTCTTCTTTTGACAGGTGCTTGCCCTTTTTCTTTGCTCCTTCAATTGCTTTTTTTACTGTATCGTCCTGTTTTTCTTTCAGAGCTTTCTGTTTTACTTTGTCTGATATTTCTTTTTCGGCGGCTTTGGTTGCGCCTTTGATGTCAATTTCACCGACAAAGATACTGTCGACTATGCCTGTCAGGATACCGCTTGCCACAGCTACTGCATAGTCCAGGCCATCTGCATGATTTGTCAGGCTGTCTATTTCGGAGTTAAGCTCCTCGATACGTTCATTTATGGCACTTAACTTTTTGTCCGTTTCGGTAATGCCCTTGTATATTTCGACTTTCAGTTTGTCGCTCAGATCCACAGGAGGAAGGACTTCAACCTCTACTGTCTGGGCTGAAGTTCTGTGGTTTTCCTGTTCCCAAAGATTATCCTGGTTGATTTCAAATCTGAAAAGAGAGTTATCGTTTGTTGGCATTGTTTTTTCCTCACGATCGATGAGCTTGCAAAATATGTATAATTATGTAAATTATTATAGCATATCAGATCAAAGAAATACAAGGCAAAATACAGATCGTGAGATTGTGCTGACAAAAAAAGCAGGCATAGAAACTATGCCTGCTTAGGTTTATCCAAGAATAAAACTATTATTTCTTGCTGTTGTTCTTTGGCTTGGGGATCTTGGTCACTGTGGAGTACAGATACACATCCCGCTGCTCTGTGAGGACGAAGGTGTCCTTCTTCTCATAGTGATGTGCAGCCGCCTGAAATCTGACAGACTTCAGCTGGGATTTCATGATGAACACTCCGATGAGCCCGATGATAACACCGGCCACGAAGGCGATCAATATCCATGAATTGTCAAATACCATATCATCATCCTCCGAAATTCATATAGAGTGTTATTGCCAGAAGTGCCAGGGCAGTACCTGCTGCCGTGAGGATTCCCAGCCATCTCCAGAAGGCGCCCATGTCCATAGGCAGATCGCCGACAAACTTGCCTGTCTGACCGTTCATGGCAAAGGTGAACTTCTCGTCCTTGTAGGTGGAGTTGAGTATCCATACGGGGTAGAGGGCGTACTTGGCTTTTCCGTTGTGGAGCTTTATGGCAGAGTGCTCGGTGTTAACTGTGGTATATCCCTGCACGGTGGCAGCGAAGGTCTCTTCTGTGCTGCGCTTGATCCTGTCGTTTGCACGCTGGATGCTCTGCTCGGATGAGACATCATACTTGTCTGCTACATAGCCTGCAAGATACGCAGTCTGAAAGTCCACCGCGTCGCCGAAGTCGTAGGGCTCGATAGATTCCATCAGGTCGTCGGGCATTTTGCTGGATCCGTCAACGGGAACTCTCTCATATCCCACGGAGCCTGCTCTTGTGGCAGAGTAGTGGCTGGTCTTTGTGTAGATATAGTTGCTGTCGCTCCAGGTCCTGACGCGGGTAGCCTTGTATCTTATGCGGGCATCTGCATCAGCATCAAAAAGCCAGAAGGGAACATACACGCCCTTGATCTCATTGATTTTGTTTTCGTCCTTAAACTCCTTGGGGAGCAGGAGCTTGCCCTTCAGGTGATTGGAGAGAGCCTGTTTTGCATCCTCTTTCGTAAGCTTGAAGGGGATGACGTAGTCAGGCCTGAGATCTCCCGAGAACTGTCCCATAATAACAACAGGGTTGTTGCAGTAGGGACACTGGGTGGCGGCGGTGGTATTGTCGCCGATGATCTCGCCTCCACAGGATTTGCAGACATAGACGTTAATGCCGTCTGTCTCGCCCTCCTGCCAGCTTGTGCCTGCGGCGGTATCCCATTGCATGTCATCCGTGCTCTGAGCGTCATTGTTCAGATCCTGATCATATTCTTTCAGCGCGTCCATCTCAAACTCAGTGTCGCAGTAGGGACACTTCATCTTCTGGACTTGGCTGTTGAACTCTATGGAGCCGCCACAGCAAGGGCATTTATAGTCTTGTAGTACTGCCATGAGGTTACTCCTTGGGATTAGGTTTTGTCAGCCTCGTCAAAGGTGTCTCCGCACTCGGGACAGAACTTGGGAGGATTGTGGGGATCCTCGGGAGTCCATCCACACTTGTCGCACTTGTAAAGAGGTGCGCCTGCAGGCTTCTTTGCGCCGCACTCGGGGCAGAACTTGCCCTGTGCTACTGTGCCGCATGCGCAGGTCCAGCCGTTTGCCTCGGGTTTCTTTGCTCCGCACTCGGGACAGAATTTACCTGTTGCTGTAGCACCACATGCACACTTCCAGCTGTTTGCTGCCTGGGGCTCGGGCTTCTTTGCTCCACACTCGGGACAGAACTTGCCTGTTGCCATAGCGCCGCATGCACACTTCCAGCCATCCTGAGCAGGTGCGGGTGCGGGTGCAGGTGCTGCCTGCTGAGCCTGCTGCTGATTCATCTGGAAGAAGTTCTGTGCGTTCATTCCGCCGCCTGCGTTCATTGCCATGCCCATTCCCATGAAGCCTGTCATAGCACCTGCGGAATTGGAAGCTGCTGAGCGCATTGCATCTGCCTGTGCACCAACCAGCTCTGCGCCTGCAAGTCCGGGATTCTGAAGTCTTGCGGTGTACTGTGCCTGCTTGAGCATCTCTGCATCCTCGGGGGGAAGTGTAACAGGGTTGAGGGCTACGGATACTACCTTAAGTCCGCGAAGCTCGCCCCACTTCTTGGAGAGGGAGTCGTTCATTGCGGTACAGATATCGTCGTTGTGATTTGCCAGCTGGTTGGGACGAAGCTCCATCTCTGAGAGCTTTCCGAATGCGGGAGCCAGAGCGCTGACAAACTCTGTCTTCAGCTGACTGTCGATCTGGTCACGGGTGTACTCCTGCTCTACGTTGCCACAGACCTTTGTATAGAACAGCAGGGGGTCTGCGATGGTGTAGGAGTAGATACCTGAGCAACGGATGGATACATCAATATCCAGGAAGATTCTTGAGTCAACTACTCTGAAGGGGATGGGGTTGGGAGTTCCGAACTTGTTGTCCAGGATCTCCTTTGTGTTGAAGTAGTATACTCTCTGGTCCTTGCCTGTGTCTCCACCGTAGGTAAAGCGCTTACCCACTGTCTTGAAGGTCTCCATAATGCTTGTGCCGAGCTTGCCTGAGAAGATGGAGGGCTCTGTGGATGAGTCGTATGTAAACTCTCCGGGCTCTGCACATACCTCTACAACCTTGCCCTGCTCAACGATTATCATACACTGTCCGTCTGCAACAGCGATTCCTGAGCCATTACTGATGATGTTGTCATTTCCCTTTGTGTTGGATGAACGGCCTGAAATACGCTTCTGGCCCTTTGCTACCAGTACATCGTTTGACAGTGACTCGCAGTAGAAAAATTCTTTCCACTGATCTGCCAGTGTGCCGCCTAATGCACCTAATCCTGCTTTAATAAGTCCCATATGCTGAAACTCCTTTCATATAATT
>JAFTHZ010000015.1 GCA_017457155.1 Ruminococcus sp. | reverse complement strand
TGGGGTGGCTAGCCGGATTCGAACCGGCGGTCTCCAGGGCCACAACCTGGCGCTTTAACCAACTAAGCTATAGTCACCATATGGCGCGCCAACAGGGACTCGAACCCCGGACCTACTGCTTAGAAGGCAGTTGCTCTATCCAGCTGAGCTATTGGCGCATATGCTGTCCGTGTTTTCAGACAGCTTTAATATTATATCTTAACGTGGATTTTTTGTCAATACTTTTATTTCCACTAATTGCACAAATAATACAGAAAAATAATTGTTTTATTTTACTATATCAGTTTTTCAGTGCCTGAATGGGAGCGGGGATGCGACCTCCGCGGTTGATAAATACCTCAGGAGAGCCCTTTCTCAGTTTCATGATTGGAGCATATCCGAACAATCCGCCGAAGTCAAGGCACTCATCGTCTTTTCGGCCTACAGCAGGGATAAGACGTACCGCAGTGGTTTTTGTGTTGATCATACCGATTGCAGCTTCGTCAGCGATGATTGCAGAGATAACCTCTGCAGGAGTGTCACCGGGAACAACGATCATATCAAGACCAACAGAGCATACTGCTGTCATTGCCTCGAGCTTTGTAATATCGATTGCACCCTGCTCTGCAGCAGCAATCATACCTGCATCCTCAGAGACAGGGATAAATGCTCCTGACAGGCCACCTACGTGGGAGGATGCCATGACTCCGCCCTTCTTGACAGCGTCATTGAGCAGCGCCAGAGCAGCGGTTGTTCCGTGGCATCCGCAGATCTCCAGTCCCATCTCCTCAAGAATATGAGCAACAGAGTCACCAACGGCGGGAGTAGGTGCCAGAGAAAGGTCAACGATTCCGAAGGGGACACACAGGCGCTTGGATGCTTCCTGAGCAACCAGCTGACCCATACGAGTGATCTTGAATGCGGTTTTCTTTACTATATCAGCCACAGCAGACAGGTCTGCCTTGTCCTCAATCTTTGCCAGTGCTGCACGAACAACTCCGGGGCCTGATACACCAACGTTGATAACACAGTCTGCCTCACCAACACCGTGGAATGCACCTGCCATAAAGGGATTGTCCTCGGGTGCGTTACAGAACACAACCAGCTTTGATGCTCCTGCACAGTTATTGTCCTTGGTCAGCTCTGCTGCTTCCTTGACGATACGACCCATCATCTTGACAGCATCCATATTGATGCCTGCTTTGGTTGAGCCGATATTGACAGAGGAGCATACGTGGCTTGTCTGTGCCAGAGCCTGAGGAATGCTCTCGATAAGAGCGTAGTCGCCTGCAGCAAATCCCTTATGTACCAGCGCGCTGTAACCACCGATGAAGTTAACCCCCAGTGTCTCGGCGGCTCTGTCCAGAGCATATGCGAACTTGATGGGGTTCTTGTTCTGGCAGGCGGCTGTTATCATAGAGATAGGTGTAACAGCGATACGTTTGTTAATGATGGGGATACCGTATTCTCTGGAGATGGCCTCTGCTGTGGGGACCAGATCCTGTGCGTAACGACAGATCTTGTCGTATACCTTGTCGCAGGCCTTGTCGATGTCGCTGTCGATGCAATCCAGCAGAGAGATACCCATGGTTACTGTACGAACATCAAGGTGTTCGTTGTCGATCATATTTATGGTTTCAAGAATGTCTTTTGTCTCAAGCATGGATGTCACCTCAGATCTTGTGCATGCTGTTGAAGATGTCTTCGTGCATAATATGAATCTTTGTTCCGATCTGCTGGCCGAGAGCATCGAAGTCTTTGTTCAGCTCCTCAAAGGAGGGTGCAGTTTCCTTCTCAAACTCAACCAGCATAATCATTGCGAACATGTCCTGCAGAACGCTCTGTGTAACCTCCAGAACGTTGAGATTTCTCTCGGCGCATGCTGAGGATACCTTTGCAAGAATTCCTACTGTGTCCTTACCCAGTACGGTTATGATAGCTTTCATAAAATAAAACTCCTTCCAAATTCAGTGGACAGCAGAATACTCACGCTGTCCACAAATGAATCATATGTAAAATAAAAATTTTAACTGTATTTATCGAATATTATTCATCAGATCAACCAGGTACTCTTTGAGCTCTGAGCCTATCTCAGGATGGTTCAGACCAATTTCGATGGCAGCCTTCATGATTCCCAGCTTGTTACCTATGTCATAGCGTGTTCCTGTGTACTCAACAGCAGTCATACCGCTCTCCTGTGCCAGAACCCTCATAGCGTCGGTGAGCTGGATCTCGTTGTTGGCTCCGGGAGCAGTTCTGTCCAGAATATCGAAGATCTCAGGAGGCATAACACAACGACCGAGGATAGAATACAGAGAGAAGATCTGGTCGTCTCGCTTGGGCTTCTCAATCATGTCGGTGCATTTGTAGATGTTGTCCCTCAGGTTTTCAATTTTGACACAGGAGTAGTTGCTGATGGCCTTTCTTGATACAGGCTTAATGCCGATAACACCCTTTCCGTAGGTGCCGTATGCATCAATAAGTTCCTTGGTAGCGGGAGCCTTTCCGTCAACAACCACGTCGTCGCCGTAGAGCACAGCGAAGGGCTCGTTTCCTGCGAACGTTCTCGCCTTGCTGATGGCGTGCCCCAGACCCTTTGTCTCAATCTGACGGATGTAGTGGATGTTAGCCAGCTTGTCCAGCTGATTGATACTGGAAAGCATTTCGATTTTCTTGTCTCTCTCGAGGATACTCTCCAGCACAGGTGCCTTGTCAAAGTGATCCTCAATGAATCCCTTGCCGCGGTTTGTGATGATGAGAATGTCTGTGATACCGGAGTTGACAGCTTCCTCAACAATGTACTGGATTGCAGGTTTGTCAACGATAGGAAGCATTTCCTTGGGCATTACCTTTGTTGCGGGCAATACTCTTGTACCCATACCGGCAGCGGGGATAACAGCTTTTGTAATTTTCATTTTAATCCTCCATCAGATGAAGTAGGGGAGATACGACAGGAGCAGATAAGATATCGCGATGCTTGTTGCAAGGGCGGTGTTGACTCCTCCCTTGGTCTGCAGTTGAGCGTCTGCGTCCTCCTTTGTATCAGCCTTGCTTTTGATGCCTGATATTTTATTGATACAGTGCTTGTAGTACCATTTATTTCCCATAATTCCGCACACAAGTCGTATGAGAAATTGACCTATGGTTGAGAAATAATAGATACCAAAGACTGATATTTCCCAAGTGGATAGTCCTGCAAAGAACTCATTGAGTGCTGTCTGTGCTTCTGCTGTCTGGAAGAATGTGAGCCCTGATGACAGATTCACAGCCTCATTGAGTAGTGAGGTGTGGAAGGTCTCTACGTATATCTGTGCAAGCATAAGCAATCCCATGAGAATTGTTACCAGGGTGCCTGACTTGTACATTTTGCGGTAGAGCATCCAGCCTCCCGAGAAGAAGAATCCTACAAAGGAGAACCTGGATTTAGCAAAGTTTCTGATCTGGTAGAAGAGCCTTGTGTAGAAGGGGGTGCTTGTTTTCACAAACTTTGCTACTTCTCCTGCTGTGACTCCGCCGCCCATATCCTCCTCGGATTTGATGCCGCCCATAGGGTCAAAGGCAAATCCCACGAAAGGAGCAGAGTTTTGCCCCTGGTAGGGAGCACCCTGCTGAGCACCATGGGGAGCACTCTTCTCTTCCTCGTGGCGGTCATAGGGAGTATTGCCGTCTCCGCTTTGGGGCAGAGGCATACCGCATCCGTTGCAGAATTTACTTCCTGTGGGATTTATCGTGGAACAATATCTGCACTCCACAGAGTCCGGATCTGCTGTATTGTTATTGTTGATTTCTTCTTGTTTTTCGGCCTTATAGTCAAATCCGTCGTTGTGCCTGTCTTGGTAGTGACAGTGCATTTCCTGCTCGTAACACTCTCTGTGATGAGGGGTTCCGCAGTCGGGACAGACTACAATATCGCTGTCTTTTTCAAAGGCTTTTTCGCACACCGGACAGCGATGATTAGAATAATCCATATTATCACCTTTAGTTATTATATCAAATAATGTTACTTAAAGCAACAAAATAATTTGTAAATATTACATTTACAATGGGTTTACATTTTTTTTGGTTTGCGGTATAATTTAATGAGTTTATTAAAAGAGAGGATTTATTATGCTTCAGTTTGAAGAATTACGCTTGCGTCTCGAGGGAATGCGTCCTGATATTGATGATTACGCAGATGCCATTGGACTCGAGCATATGAAGTCACAGATCCAGCAGCTGGAGAATCGTGCAACCGAGCCAGGCTTCTGGGATGATCTGGAAAACTCACAGAAAGTTCTCAAGCAGACCAGCGACCTGAAAGCTAAGGTGGAGACCTTTGAGAGTATGGATGTTGCCTATGAGGATACAATGACCTTGATTGAGCTTGCCGACGAGGCAGAGGATGAGTCTCTCTACGACGAGGCTCTGGCTGAGGTTGATGCGCTGGAGAGCAAGCTGTCCACAGCCAGACTTGAGACCCTGCTCACAGGTGAGTATGACAAGAACAACGCCATCCTCACATTCCACGCAGGTTCAGGCGGTACTGAGGCGCAGGACTGGGCTCAGATGCTGTATCGTATGTATACCCGCTGGGCTACAGACCATAACTTCACCGTCAAAGAAGTTGACTATCTGGATGGTGATGAGGCAGGACTCAAAAGTGCTGTTTTGCTTATTGAGGGCGAGAATGCATACGGATACCTAAAGAGCGAGGCAGGTGTTCATCGTCTGGTGCGTGTGTCTCCTTTTGATAGTGCAGGAAGACGCCACACAAGTTTCTCATCTCTTGAGGTTATGCCCGAAATTGAGGAGGATACCACAGTTACCATCCCTCCCGAGGAGATCAAGATGGATGTTTACCGTGCATCAGGTGCAGGTGGACAGAAGGTTAACAAGACCTCCTCTGCTGTACGTCTGACCCATATCCCCACAGGTATTGTTGTTGCTTCTCAGGTAGAGCGTTCACAGTACCAGAACCGCGATGTTGCTATGAAGATGCTTATCTCAAAGCTCGTTGAGATCAAGGAACAGCAGCATCTTGAGAAGATCTCTGACATCAAGGGTGTCCAGAAGGAGATCACCTGGGGAAGCCAGATCCGAAGCTATGTTTTCATGCCCTATACTCTGGTCAAGGACCATCGTACAGGCTACGAGATGGGCAACGTTCAGGCAGTTATGGACGGAGCACTGGATGGATTTATCAATGCGTACCTGAAGGGCCTCTCTACAGGAGAGCTTAACCAGAATTCCTCTAACTGATTCTGAGCAGTTCAGTTTAATTATTGATTTTTTAAAAATAAACTTTTATTCAGAGAGGAAGTCTTTACTATGAAATATCTTGTGATGCTCTGCGACGGTATGGCTGATGAGCCCTGCACAGAGCTTAATGGAAAAACCCCCATGCAGCTTGCAAAGAAGCCTTGCATGGATTCTCTTGCAAAGTATGCAGAGATTGGTACCGCCAAGACTGTGGCAGACGGTATGTCTCCCGGTTCCGATGTGGCAAACCTGGCAGTCCTTGGCTATGATGCCAAAAAGTATTATTCAGGTCGTTCTCCTCTGGAGGCTGCAAGTATCGGCATTGACCTGAAGGACACGGACGTTACCTTCCGTTGTAATCTCGTAACCCTCTCTGATGAGGAAAAATACGAGGACAAAACAATCCTTGATTACTGTGCAGATGATATCTCCACAGAGGAAGCAAGGATTCTTATAGAGTATGTTCAGGAGCAGATGGGTACAGAGGAGTTCACCTTCTACTCAGGTGTTTCCTATCGTCATTGTCTTGTGTGGGCTCAGGGCAACAGCAAGCCCGGCAGACTCACTCCTCCTCACGATATCACAGGCAGACCCATTATGGACTATCTGCCCACAGATATAGCAAAAGAGCAGCTTTTACCTCTGATGAAGAAGAGTTACGATCTGCTCAAGGATCACCCTGTGAATCTGGCAAGAATAGAGAGAGGCAAGCGCCCCGCAAACTCTATCTGGCTGTGGGGTGAGGGTACAAAGCCCCTTCTGGATACCTTCAGCAAGCTCTATGGACTGAGAGGCAGTATGATTTCTGCTGTTGATCTTCTCAAAGGAATTGCCATCTGTGCAGAAATGTCAAGCATTGATGTTGAGGGTGCTACAGGTTACATAGACACCAACTTCTCAGGAAAGGCTCAGGCAGCTATTGAGGAGTTCAGAAAAGGTCAGGAACTTGTGTATATTCATGTGGAAGCTCCCGACGAGTGCGGTCATCGCGCAGAGCACGAGAACAAGGTCCGTTCCATCGAGCTGATTGATGAGCTGGTTCTTTCTCCCGTGGTGGAGTATCTGAGGGGCACAGGGGAGGACTTTGCAGTGCTTGTATGTCCCGATCATCCCACACCTCTTGTTACCCGTACTCACTCCCGTACACCCATTCCTTATATGATTTATCGCAGCAATAAGGAGCAGGAGAGCGGTATCAGTACATTTACCGAGGAAAATGCTGTTTCGACAGGTGTTTATGTAGATGAGGGATATACCCTTATGTCACACCTTATCGAAAAATAATATAATAATAAAAGAATAAAAGCGGTACAGCTTCTTTGCTGTACCGCTTTTTTGCTTACTATGATAGTTTCTCAGATGTCCAGTGCCTGCTCAAGTGCAGTTGCAAGCTGGTCAGGACAAGAGGTTGCTCTGCCGCCACAGCGGATACCCTTCAGCTTCTCAATAGCCTCATATGCATTCATACCTTTGACCAGTGCGGTGATGCCCTGAGTGTTTCCGTGACATCCTCCCAGGAAGGCGACCTCTTTGATAGTATCTCCCTCAAGCTCAACGAGGATCTGTCTGGAGCAGACTCCGTGGGTAGTGTATGTGTATTTCATAATGATAGCCTCCTTTGTGATGTAAAATAAAAAATCCGTCGCAAAGCTGTGTTTGCGACGGAATGGAGCGGATGACGAGGCTCGAACTCGCTACCTCCACCTTGGCAAGGTGGCGCTCTACCGGATGAGCTACATCCGCATACCTATATACAGCAGAACGAACTGCGTTCGTCGCACCGTATCTTTGATTGCTTGACTATTATATATCATTGAATCTGTGTTGTCAAGAATTTTTTTAATATTTTTGATTTTGTATTGCTGTCAGGTGGAATTGTTGGTATAATAAAACTGTATTTGCGTTTTGATATTGATGATTATCCTGATTCAGACATTGTGTTTATATGTTTAGTCTGAAAATTCGTTAGGGAGGTATATGTATGAATAATATTGTCCGACGGGAAATCGCCGACGGAGTCCATTTCTCTGCAGTCAGGGACAACAGATTCAAGACCATGCGCATCAGTGCCACAGCAATGCTTCCGCTGAGTAGAGAGACTGTGTCTGCCTATGCGCTTCTGTCTCAGGTGATGACAAGGTCTTGTGCAGAGTATCCCGACTTTACTGCCTTGTCCAGAAAGCTCAGTTCTCTTTACGGAGCTTCTCTTGAGGCAGGAGTACGTAAGATGGGAGAGGTGCTTGCGCTGACTTTCTCTGTGTCAGGCATCGATGACCGCTATGCACTGTCCGGAGACAGTATCTCGCGTGAGCTGTCCGAGCTTTTGTGCAAGATTATTTTTGAACCTTATCTGGAGGGTAACGCCTTCTGTGGTGCAGAGGTTGAGCAGGAGCGTCGTCAGCTTCTGGAGCTTGTGGACTCAGAGCTTTCTGACAAGCGCTCCTACGCAACATCCCGTCTCATAGAGCTGATGTGTGACAAAGAGACCTTCGGTGTCCGTCGCTACGGCACAAAGGAGACTATCAACGCTGTCTCCTCCTCAGAGCTTTTTGCAGCATGGGAGTCTATGCTTCGTACCGCAAGATTTGAGATTATGTATATCGGCGAGTCTGACCCTGTTTTTGCACAGCAGGTTTTTGCGGATAAATTCACATCCGTAGACCGCCTTGTATCAAAGCTTAATACTGTCACCACAGTGACCCCAGAGTCTGTCAGGGAGTTTTCTGATGAGATGGATGTGTCACAGGCAAAGCTGCTGCTTGGATACCGCACATCTGTCTGTGCTCCTCAGCAGGAGACCACTGCTATGCGTCTTATGTGTGCGATCCTCGGTGGCAGCGCTCACTCAAAGTTTTTCAGAAACGTTAGAGAAAAGCAGAGCCTGTGCTACTATTGCGTCAGCAGATATTACCGTGTCAAGGGTATTATGACTGTTGAAAGCGGTGTTGAATTTGAGAATATTGAGAAGACAAAGAACGCTTGTATTGCTGAGCTTGAGGCAATCCGTAGAGGTGATATTACCGATGACGAGATAAATTTCGCAAAGCTAAGCATTGCAAATAACTTTGTCAGCATCTGTGATACGGTATCAGGTATTCAGGAATGGTATATTTCTCAGCTTTGTGACGGCAGAATGCTTACTCCCTCACAGGCATCAGAGGAGTTCAATGCAGTTACCAAAGAGCAGATTGTCGCCGTTGCCAACAAGCTTTCTCTGGACACAGTATATATGCTCAGAGGCAAGTGATAGGGGAGGTATATTATGCAGATAAAAGAAATTTATTCGCAAGTGCTGAAAGAAAAGTACTACGAAATTGACCACACCTCAGGTCTGAAAATCTTTGTATGGCCCAAGGAGGGCTACAATTCCACCTATGGAATATTTGGCACACCTTTCGGCAGTATTTATAATCACTTCACTTTTAACGGTGAAGAAGTCAGGGTACCCGACGGAATTGCTCATTATCTGGAGCACAAGCTCTTTGAGAGTGAGGAGGGGGATGCGTTTTCTCTTTATGCATCCACAGGTGCCAACGCCAATGCTTATACCAGCTTTGACAAGACCTGTTACCTCTTCTCTTGTACAAGCAACTTCAGACGTTGCCTTGAGATCCTGCTGGGCTTTGTTTCATGCCCCTATTTCACCGCCGAGACTGTTCTCAAGGAGCAGGGTATCATCGGTCAGGAAATCAAGATGTACGACGACTCTGCTGATTGGAGGGTTATGTTCAACGCCCTGTGCGGAATGTACAAAAATCACCCTGTGAAAGTTGACATCGCAGGCACCGTGGAGTCTATTGCTGATATTACTGCGGAAAAACTCTACACCTGCTACAATGCTTATTATAACCTCCATAACATGGCTCTGACCGTTGTGGGTAAGGTTACTCCCGAGGAGGTCCTTGAGATATGTGACAATCAGCTCAAGCCTTGTGAGAAGGTTTCTGTTGATACACACTTTCCTGAGGAGCCCTATGAGGTCTGTAAGCACTATGTGGAGCAGAAGCTTCCTGTGGAGATTCCTGTTTTCAACCTTGGCTTCAAGGGAGACGGCGGTCGTCGTCTGAGTGAGAAGGAGATTGCCTGCAACGATATTCTTCTTTTCCTGCTTGCTTCATCTGTCAGCCCCATGTATCGAGAGCTTATGGACAAGGGACTCATCAACTCAGGTTTCTCTTATGAGCAGTTTGAGGGCCCCGGATACTTCAGCATAATCTTCAGCGGAGAATCCAGAGATCCCGCGCAGGTTGAGACTGTCATCAAGCAGTATATCACCAAGCTTCGCAGTGAGGGTATATCAGAAGAGGATTTTGAGAATGCACGCAAAGCCACCTATGGTGATGCTGTCTCCTCTCTCAATTCTGTTGATACTATTGCAAATCTGACAGAGGACTTCTTCTTCAGCAGAAGAAACGTTTTTGCATATTTTGACGCAGTGGCTGAGGTCACACTTGAGGACATTACCGGTCAGCTCGAGAAGATTCTGGACACAGAGAATACAACCCTCTCTGTTGTTAAGGGAGGTTGATTTATGCATAACGTATCCTTTCCCGGGCTGGGACTTGAGCTGACAATAAACGAGGTTGCCTTCTCTATGGGAAATCTTGAGGTCAGATGGTATGCTTTGTTTATTGCCACAGGTTTTGTCCTTGCTGTTATTTATGCGCTGAAGCGTTGTTCATACTTTCATGTGGATTCCGACAAGATGCTGGATGCGGTAATTGTGGGATTCATCTGTGCCATTATCGGCGCCAGACTCTACTATGTTGTTTTTTCGTGGGATGATTACAAGGATAACCTTGTGAGCATCCTGTACATACATCAAGGTGGGCTTGCCATCTACGGCGGACTTCTGGGAGCTTTGCTGGGCGGTTGCGTTACCGCTCGTGTGCGCAGGCTGAACATTCCAGGACTTTTGGACCTGACAGCTCTGGGATTCCTCATTGGTCAGGGTCTGGGTCGCTGGGGAAACTTTATGAATCAGGAAGCCTTTGGTACAGAGACCTCGCTTCCTTGGGGAATGGTCAGCGATACCACCAAAGGTGTGGCGGTGCATCCCTGTTTTCTGTACGAATCCCTATGGTGCCTGCTTGGTTTTGTGCTTCTTCATTTCTTCAGCAAGAAGTATCAGAAGTTCCACGGACAGATTTTTTTGATGTACCTTGTGTGGTACGGTACAGAGCGTATGATAGTGGAGGGTCTGCGTACAGACAGCTTGTATCTGCCCTTCTCCATAGGTTCATATCATCCCAGAGTGTCCCAGCTGTTGTCTTTGGGACTTGTGATTCTGGGAATAGTTTTGTTAATTATATTCAGAAAGAGGAGAGATACCATGGGTGCTGTGCTTATGGATGGCAAAGCCGTATCGGATAAAGTAAAAAAAGAAGTTGCGCAGGAGATTTCCCTGCTTAAGGACAAAGGTGTAGAGGCAAAGCTCGCTGTTGTTATAGTAGGTGATGACCCTGCATCCAGAGTTTATGTAAATAATAAGAAGAAGGCTTGCGAGGTCTGTGGTATTGTGTCCGAGGAGTATGCGCTCCCTGCTGACACTACCAACGAGCAACTACTGTCTCTTGTCAGGGAGCTCAATGACAGAGAAGATCTGAACGGAATTCTTGTTCAGCTGCCTCTGCCCAAGGGACTTGACGAGAAGGCTGTCATCGAAACCATCAGAGCCGACAAGGATGTAGATGCTTTCCATGCCTCAAATGTAGGCAAGATTATGATAGGCGAGTATGACTTCCTGCCCTGCACACCCGCAGGAGTAATGGAGATTCTCCATCATTATGACTGTGAGATTGAAGGCAAAAACTGTGTTGTCATCGGCAGAAGCAATATTGTCGGAAAGCCTATGGCAATGCTGCTGCTTCACGATAACGGCACCGTCACCATCTGCCACAGCAAAACAAAGAATCTTAAGAAGCTGACCCGTGAGGCAGACATTCTTGTGGCTGCAGTCGGCAGACCTAAGTTTGTCAAGGCTGATATGGTCAAAGAGGGAGCAGTTGTAATCGATGTTGGTATCCATCGTATGGATGACGGCAAGCTGTGCGGCGATGTGGACTTTGCAAAGGTGAAGGACAAGGCGTCCTTTATCACACCCGTCCCCGGCGGCGTTGGCCCCATGACAATTGCAATGCTCATGAAGAATACCCTCAAAGCTTGTAAAATTCAGAATAATCTGTAAAATAATTGTTGACAATCACCCTCCGTTGTGATATAGTGTATAAGCCGCTTATTGTGGGTCATAAGTTGATTTATCACACCCACGGATAGCGAGTCTTAAAAAAGGAATGGTACTAACTATGTACGCAGTAATCGAAACCGGCGGCAAGCAGTACAAGGTAGAGAACGGCGACGTTATCTATGTTGAGAAGCTTGACGCAGAAGTAGCATCAACTGTTGAGTTCAAGGTTGTTGCTGTATCCACAGACAACGGTCTCGTTGTCGGCACCCCCTATGTTGACGGTGCAAAGGTAACAGGTGAGGTTCTCAAGACCGCAAAGGGCAAGAAGATCACCGTTGCAACCTACAAGCCCAAGAAGGGCGAGAAGAGAAAGCTCGGTCACAGACAGCCTTACACAAAGGTTGAGATCAAGTCAATCGCAGGCTAAGTTATGATTAGCGTCTGCTTCATCAGATCCTCAGGCTCCCTGACAGGTTTTGAGCTTTCAGGTCACAGTGGCTTTGCTCAAGAGGGTTCCGATATCGTCTGCGCTGCTGTCAGTTCGGCGGCATATATGACTGCCAACACAGTCACAGAGATATTAGGGCTTCCTGCACAGCTTTCGGTGGATGAGGCATTTATGAGTATGAAGCTTTCTACAAAGAACGCTATGAAAGCACAGGATGTGCTCAGAGGCTTTGAGCTTCATCTTATGGAACTTTCACAGCAATTTAACAGCAACATTACAGTTAACTATTCGGAGGTGTAAGATAATGCTTAAGATCAATATCCAGTTATTCGCACATAAGAAGGGAATGGGTTCTACCAAGAACGGTCGTGACTCTGAGTCCAAGCGTCTTGGTGTTAAGCGTGCAGACGGCCAGTTCGTTCTCGCAGGCAACATCCTCGTTAAGCAGAGAGGTACTCATATCCATCCCGGCGTGAACGTTGGCAGAGGTAAGGACGATTCTCTCTTTGCTCTGACAGACGGCGTTCTTCGCTTCGAGCGTATGGGCAGAGACAGAAAGCGCGCTTGCGTTTATCCTGTTGAGCAGTAATATACGAAGCACACGGGCGGATATTTTATCCGCCCGTTAGTTTTTTTAGCTTTATCGTCAGTTGTTTCTAAGGTGAATACTATGGACGAGCCCAAACATATAAAAAAAGATATGAATTCACAGGAGAGTAATGCGGGCTACGAGCCCCGCAAGGGCACATCCTACAGCAGAAAAGGCATTTCCTTGCGTCTGGGATGTTTTTCATTTGTTGCATTTATTGTGGGAATCTATATTGTAGTTGTTTCCCCGAGCCTTATTTCCCGTTATTTCAAAGCTGTTGATAACAGTATTGTGACCTTTGGTTTTGCGCTTTGTTTGTTGTTTATTCTGGGGTACATTATAGTCAACGCTCTTCTTAAAAGCAAAGACCCTTCTTCGGGCAACATTGATGAATTCAGCTCTGTGAGCAACCAGTATCGCATACTCAGCAAATATGCTGAGAAGAATAAGACAAACACTTCTGTTGAGGCAGACAGTGGTCGTTGTCCTGCCTGTGGAGCCAAGATTACCAGGCAGTGTTCAAACTGCCCGAAATGTGGCAGACTTATAAGATGAAAATTACGGGTGCAGTCCCTGAGGATGTACCCTTAGTATAAACTTGGAGGAATTTATGTTTGTTGATATTGCGAAAATCAGCATAAAAGCCGGCGATGGCGGCAACGGTGCCGTATCTTTTCATAGAGAAAAGTACGTTGCATCAGGCGGTCCTGATGGAGGCGACGGTGGCAAGGGTGGCGATGTTGTATTTGTCGCTGATACCAATCTATCTACTTTAGCTGATTTCAGATATAAGCGTAAATATGCAGCACCTAATGGCAACAATGGTATGTCAGGCCGAAAAAACGGCAGAAAAGCCGAGGACCTGATTATCAGAGTTCCCACAGGAACACTCATAAAAGATGCAGAAACAGGCAGGATTATCGCAGATATCTCTGACAAAGAGCCTGTTGTGATTGCCCGCGGAGGCAAGGGCGGATGGGGTAATTCTCATTTTGCAACACCTACCCGTCAGGCACCCCGATTTGCGCGCCCTGGTGTTCCCGGCGAGGAGTTTGACCTTCAGCTGGAGCTGAAGCTTCTGGCTGATGTTGGTCTTGTTGGTTTTCCCAATGTAGGCAAATCCACTCTTCTTTCTGTGGTGTCTGAGGCAAAGCCTGAGATTGCAGACTATCATTTCACCACAATAACACCCAAACTGGGCGTAGTGTCAGCAGGGGAGGGCAGATCCTTTGTCATGGCTGATATCCCCGGTCTTATAGAGGGTGCGTGGGAAGGTACAGGTCTTGGACATCAGTTCCTCAGACATGTTGAGCGTTGCCGCATGCTTGTCCATATTGTCGATGTTGCAGGCAGCGAGGGTAGAGATCCCAAGGAGGATTTCAGAATTATCAACGAGGAGCTTTCCAAGTTTAATTCAGAGCTTTCACAGCGTCCTATGGTGGTTGCAGGCAACAAGTGTGACCTGGCAACAGACGAGCAGATTGCAGACTTCAAGGCGTTTGTGGAGGAGCTGGGTTACGATTTCTTCCCCATTATGGCGGCGATTCGCTACGATGTGGATCCTCTCCTTGACAAGGTGTCCGAGATGCTCTCAAAGCTTCCTCCTGTTACGACCTACGAAGCAGAGCCTGCACCTCAGGTTGACCTTGATGCAATCAATTCCAAGGATGTGAAGATCACTGTCTGCGACGGTATTTATTTCGTAGAAGGCAAGTGGCTCTATCGTGTTATGCAGTCTGTCAACTTCGATGATTATGAGAGTCTTAACTACTTTCAGAATGTTCTCATGTCCTCAGGTGTGATCGATGCCCTGAGAGATGCGGGAATCGAGGAAGGTGACACTGTCTCTATCTACGAAGTACAGTTTGATTTTGTTGAGTAATTGTATATAGGGTTTATTATGGACAAAATATTATCATATAATATTAATCCCAAGGAGCTGTCAGCGCTGAATCTGGCTTTTGTAGGGGACAGTGTCTACGATATGCTTGTGAGAGAGTACCTGCTTACATTTGGCAACAGACAGGTTGGAGAGCTCAATAAGGATAAAGTTTCTATGGTTTGTTGTAAGGCACAGACTCAGGCTTTTGAGAGAATCAGACCCCTGCTCACCGAGGATGAGGAAGCGGTCTTCAAGCGTGGCAGAAATGCTACGGTTCATTCTGTACCCCGCAACAGTACCCTCAAAGATTATCACACGGCCACAGGTATGGAGGCTCTGTTCGGTTATCTGTATCTCTCGGGCGAGAGCGCCAGACTCCGGGAACTTTTCAGCGCGGTCGTGGCTGGATGCGATGAATAAATATGCATAAATGGTGAATAAATATGAGTAGTGTTAACATTAGAAAAAGAGACAGGCTTCGCTTCCTTCTGGATTATGTTGTTATCTTTTTAGGGTGTATGCTTTACGCTGTCTCCATTGCTTTCTTTACATCGCCCAACAATATTGCCCCCGGTGGAATCATTGGTATCAGTACCATGATCAACTATCTGTTTGATTTCATTCCTCTGGGTACAACTACCTTCGTTCTCAACATCCCTGTGTTCATTATCGGCTTTATTTTTATAGGCTGGAAGTTCCTCGGCCGATCATTGTATGCAACAGTGATATCTTCAGTATTAATCGATATTATGGACACTCTCATAAACAATGGTATCTTCTCGCCGTACACAGGAGACGGAATGCTCGTATCAATTTTCGGCGGACTTTTGTGTGGTGCGGGACTTGCTCTTGTTTTTTATAGTGGAGGTTCTACGGGTGGTACCGATATTATCTCTCGTGTAATGCACGAGAAAATGCCCCACATTTCCCAGGGCAACCTTATACTTGGAATAGATGTGTGTGTTATTGCAATTTCTATATTTGTTTATGGCAATATCGAGAATGCCCTTTATGCAATAATATGCATATTTGTCAACAGCAAGGTTATAGATACAGCCCTGTATGGTATGTCACGCAACAATGGCAAACTTCTGTTTGTTGTAACCTCAAAGTATGATGAGGTTACAAATGCAATCCTCAGCAAGATTGACAGAGGAGTGACCCTTCTGCGTGCAGAGGGAGGATATCGCAGAGATAACAAGCGTGTTCTTCTGTGTGCTGTCAGACCTCATCAGGTACATCATGCTAACCTGATTGTCCACGATATAGACCCTGATGCCTTCATTATCATCACCACCGCCAACACCATCAAAGGCAGAGGCTTCTATGGCTACGACGAGGCTCCCAATCCCGCTGTCCATGGGGGAGTGTCAGAGTCTCTTCCCGTAGAAACTGACTAAGTTTTTTGCAAAACAAATCTTGACAAATCTACTTTTTATGATATAATTAGCCTGTTATGTGTGAAAGTATGCGCATAACAGGCTTTTGTTATTGTGACATAAGCCGCGCAGCGGTCAGCTGCGTACATCCTTGCGCTGATATTTTCGGCGCCAATAGTCCAGAAGGAGGTGCAACTAATGGCAGTTAAGGCAAACTACGAGACCGTTATGGTCTTCTCCGTGAAGAACGGCGAGGAGGCTGTTCAGGCTCTCGTTGAGAAGTTCAAGGCTCTTATCGAGAAGAACGCTACACTGCAGAGCGTTGATGAGTGGGGCAAGAGAAAGCTCGCATATCTCATCAATAAGGAGAGCGAAGGCTACTACGTGCTCGCTAACTTCGAGTCCGAGGCAGACTTCCCCGCTGAGCTTGATCGTATCTACAAGATCACAGACGGCGTACTCCGCTCTATCATTATCAAGAAAGACGAATAATCAATGTATCTGACACTTTTTTGTGTCACTAACGAAAGGACGAGTATCTATGATTAACAGAGTAGTATTAATGGGCAGACTTGTTTCTGACCCTGAACTTAAGACAACACAGTCCGGTATCAACGTCACTACCTTCCGTATTGCCGTTGACCGTAGCTATGTGAAGTCAGGCGAGGAGCGTCAGGCAGATTTCTTTGATATCGTTGCATGGCGTTACACCGCTGATTTTGTATGCAGACATTTCAGAAAGGGCTCTCTGATCGCAATCGACGGTCAGCTCCAGAGTCGCACATATCAGGCAAAGGACGGCACCAACCGCTATGTTGTAGAGGTTGTAGCTGAAAATGCCTCTTTCACAGGTGAGAGACGTGACGCAGCAGGCGGCTATACCCAGCAGCCTTCCGCACCTGCCCGTCCTGCATATGCAGAGCAGGCACCCGCTTTCTCCAGCGGCACTCCCTCTGATTTTGAGGAGATGCCCGCAGACGACGATCTGCCCTTCTGATTTAACCACTTATCATATTTTCGAAAGGAGACTTAATCATGGCTGAAAGACCCATGCACAGAAAGTCCCGCAGAAAGGTCTGCGCATTCTGCGTAGACAAGGTAGAGAAGATCGACTACAAAGACATCAACCGTCTTCGTCGCTATATGTCCGAGAGAGGCAAGATCCTCCCCAGACGTGTAACAGGCACTTGCGCAGCACATCAGAGAGAGCTCACAGTAGCTATCAAGCGTGCTCGTTACCTGGCTCTGCTTCCTTATTCTGCAGACTGATAATACGTATTTTTTACCCACCAAGGTTCATTCCTTTGGTGGGTATTTTTTTGTTTTTTTTAGATGCTGACTATTTGTTTTGGTGCGTGTTTTTTTCAGAAATAGTTATTATACGATAAATGTAAATGCCTGAAAAATGTCTTTTTGTATGGCAAAAAATAATATTTGATGTATATATTGTTCTAAAAAGCAAAAAAACTATTGTGCAAAATTACTAATATATAACAAGATTTTACTGCATAATCACAGTTTTGCAAAAGTTACCTCCAAAATGTTGATTTTTGCAATATATATGTAATATAATATACGAGTAATATTTGATGGGGTAGTATACCCTTTTGGCTTTTGCGGTGTGTTATCAGGGCTTCTTTCGGGAGCTTTGATAACTCACCGCAGACAGTGGGGTCAGACATTGTTTTTGCTGATAGGACCTTATTCCATCTAATCAATACAAATTTGTAAATTAGGAGGTTAATTTATGAACAACTTCACGCACGGCTTAGCAAAGCGAGTTTTATCTTTGGCTATGACGCTACTGATGATCCTGTCGCTGTGCGCGGTCGGCATAACTTCTACATCAGCTGCAGAAGTTGAAGTCGCCCAGACTGCCGCCAATGTTACATTTGCGGCTGGTGATTATATCTACATCAAGAACTTCACACCATCAGGCTGGAGCGCTAACTGGTTTGCAAGTGATGTTTATGAATGGGCACACATCTGGAATAGTAGCACAAGCTCTGCCATTGATATCCAGTTCTCACTTGTTGAAGGTACTGAAAATGCAGTTGGTGCTATTTATGGTGCAAAGATTACAACAGCCGGTACATATACTCACGTAATCTTTAGCCGTAGCCACAGTAGCACAACTCCCTGGGATAATCAGAACCAGACCGGTGATATTCCTCTGCATGCTACCTTCAACTGTTACACTAACCTTACAGTTGGCGGAACAAGCTATTCAGGCTCCAATTATACTCCGGCTTCCACAGTTAATGGTGACTTCTGGGCAGATCTCGATGGTGATGTAGCCACCACAATCGATGCTATCTATCCCGACGAAGGCACTCTTTATCTGCCTTCTTCTGCAGACCGTACTGCAGTGACTATGTTCACTTCTGAGGGCACTCTCACAATTAACGGTACCAACGTTACCACAGCAGGTGCAACCGTTAATCTCTCTGCAAACTCCTACACCCTGGGCGGAGATTTCTCCGGCACCCTGAAGGTTATGAAGTCTGCAAACGTTTCTTCAATCCATACAACCACTAATATTGATGTTCCTCAGGGAACATATCAGGGTTATGAGCATAAGGATGACTTCGAGACCAAGGGCGAAATCATTGTTCTTGATCCCGATGGTACACAGAAGAACGAGAACACAACACTTAAGAAAATCAAGGGTCGCGGTAACTCTTCATGGGAAGCATCCCACAAGATTATCGGTAAGTACGCTTTCAACATCACTCTGGATAAGAAAGCAAAGCTTCTCGATGACAGCTCCAAGAGCAAGAAGTACTGCCTCGTTTCCTACAATGCTGACGAAGCTCGTATGAGAAATATGCTCATCTATGATCTGGCTTCTGAGATCGGCGTTGATTACGTTGCAAAGTTTGAGCCCGTCGACCTTTACAACAACGGTAAGTACATCGGCTCCTATCTGCTCACCGATAAGGTTGAGATCGGCGATCCTCTGGTTGACATCGTAAACCTTGACGAGGTCAACGAGCTGCTCGGTACCGAGGATGAAGATGTTGGTCCTTTCGGCACAAACTTCGGCCTCTATGATGACGATTCCCTTATGACTCGTGCATCATCAAACGGTAACATCAACGATACTTCCACAAAGGGATTCTACAAATACATCTCCAACCTGGAAGAGCCTGATCCCTCTGAGTATGCAGACTCAGGATTTCTTCTGGAGTTCGAGCTTAACTCCCGTTTCCAGGATGAGATCTCAGGCTTTATTTCTAATAAGGGTCAGCAGATAGTCTGTAAGTACCCCGAGTTTGCAACCAAGAACGAGATCACATTCATCATGAACAAGTGGAATACAGCCGAGGCTCTTATGTATAACAAGTCTGCTACCTATGAGCAGCTGGACGCAGTTATCGATGTTGAGTCCTTCGCTCGTATGTACCTTATCCAGGAGCTCTCCAAGAACCTGGACGGCGGTGCTACTTCTTTCTATGTGTTCTATCATGAGGGCAAGCTCCACGCAGGTTGTGCATGGGACTATGACTGGACCCTGGGACAGTACGCAAACATCTATACCGACAGAGTAAACAGCAACAGTGATTTCAACAATCAGGTCGACGCTGATCCTTCCACTTACGGCGGATGGTATATGAACTCCAAGAATATTTACATTCACGGAAACTCTCTTGGTTCTTCAGGTACCCTTAACGCACAGGCAGCTTTGTGTCAGAACGATGCATACTGGGGCGTTGTCACTGCAGAGTGGAACGAGCTGTTCTACGACACAGCACTGGGCTACACAGCCAACAGCGGTTCTATCACATCCACAAGCCAGCTTGGCGGCAAAATTGCTGAGTACTATAATCTGGTCAAAGCTTCCACAGCTATGGACGAAGATAAGTGGGGACTCATCGCATCCGACCCCTTCATCACCAACTACTGGGGTTCTGCGGATACAGGTGATACTCACGACGATGCAACTGTTGCACTGAGCAACTGGGTATACAACCGTCTTACCTGGATGAACAAGTACATCGGTACCGATGGCGCAAACCATGGCACCGCTCCCTATAACGTAGACTACGTAATCCAGCCTCCTGTTATCACAGCAGATGCTGATTCTTACGCAGTAGGGGACACAGTTACACTCACAATTGAGAACGTAACAGGCGGTACATACACCTACGATATCTACAAGGACGGCACAAAGGTCGGCACCTCAACAGACGGCACCTACACCTTCACAGCTGATAAGAGAGGCACAGCAAACTATACTGCAGTTGCAAAATCCGCAACTTCCGGCAAAGTTTCTGCAGCTTCCGATGCAGCAGCGGTCAATGTAGAAGGATTCACCTTCGCTCTTGACGTAACTGCTCCTGAAAGTGTTTACTGGAACGAGGAATTCAAGATCGTTGGTTCCTCCAATGCAGGTGTGGACTACCGCGTAACATATTCACTCTATTATTTTGATGAGCTTGTAACAGGTGCATCAGATGCGGGTGATGGTTCCTTTGTCCTTACAATGGATTCAACAAAAATCGGTGAGGCAAGTGAGTTCACAGTTGTTGCTGAGGTAACAATTGACGGCGAGACATTCACAGACTCCAAGACAGTAACTGTTAACGTTAACGATTATGATTTCACAACAACTCTGAATCTGCCCCAGACAGTTGAGGCAGGACTCAGCTACACAGTTTCTGCTAATGCAAAGCTTGACGGTCAAACAACCGTCACTTATGAGTTCTATAACGCTTCCAATAATTCTCTGCTTGCTACTAACGCATCAGGAAATTACATCGTTTCTACAACTCAGAGTGACCTTAACAGCTCTGCTTCCTACTATGTAGTAGCAAAGGCAACAGCAACAGATAAGAACGGTGTTACAAAGTCTTACGAGAGCAAGTCTGAGACCAAGACAATTACAGTTATTCCCGTTCAGGCAACATATACAGTTACAATATACTTCAAGTCCACCAGCACATACGGCTACGAGCCTGAAATCACAACCACAGGTGCAGTTACAGATTTCTCCAATCACTATATGACAAGAGATCTCTACATCTGCAAGAATGCTTCTCAGACAGCTTCTTACTATTGGTACAAGACAGACGTAACCGTTTCAAAGGCTGCTCCTTCTCTCTATATCAGAATTCTCTCTGACCGTTACGACATGGAGGTCAGAGGTACATTCGAGATTACAGAGACATGCACACTCTGGCTTGGCGTTGATGACCTCAACACAGGTAAGACTCTGGTCGATATGACTTCCTGGACAGAGACAGAGCGTAACTGGACAAAGAACGGTTCTCATATGATTTACGATGCAGAGTATGACGCTGAGTCGCTTTCTTCTACATCTGCAATAGTAAATCTCCGATTCGTCGGCGACACTAACGGTGACGGCATCGTTAACGTCAAGGACGCTACCTTCATCCAGAAATCCATCGCAGGTCTGGTTCAGATTGATCCTCTCAGCCGCGAGATTTCAGATGTTGACTGTGACGGAGTCGTCACTATCAAAGATGCAACCGCTCTCCAGAAGCGCGTTGCACTCCTTTGATTTCCTATACTATATATAGGAGGTTAAGAAATGAACAAAACTAAATCAATTTTAAAGCGCGGACTCTCCCTGCTTCTGACGTTGATGATGCTTCTGTCACTGGTAACAGTTGGCATTGTGTCCTCATCAGCAGCAGAGGTTGAGCTTGCCGAGACCGGTGCAACTGTAACATCTGATGGTACTGCAAGACTGTATTTCAATATGTCAGCAGTATCATGGTGGACAGCAGGTACTAACGGAAATGGTAACTTCGCCTATTTCTTTAACAGCTCAACAAATCAATGGTCTGCTCATGCAGTTCAGTACAGTGGCAGCACATATTATGTAGTTATTCCTTCCGGTTCATGGACTACTGTTATTCTTACACGAAATAACACTTCTACTTCTCCTACATGGGATAATAAATGGAACCAGACAGGCAACATTACACTGAGTAGTACTTCCAACTACATTAGTAAGTTTTCAGAGAATTCTACCTCTGCTACCTGGGGAACAGCAGTCAAGCCTTCATCTACTGCAAAGCTTACTGCAAGTGCATCAACCGTAGCTCCCAACACTGCGGTTACACTTACTCCCAGCCTTTCTTCTAATGCTAGTATCAATACCATCAAATCTACAACTTATTCTGTAGGTTCAGGTGCAACAATTAGCGGAAATACCTTTACCGCTACACAGCCCGGCACATACACAGTTACAGCAACCGTCACATATCATCCTAATGGTTACAGCAGTCTTACATCAACTGCTACAGCTACAACTACCATTACAGTTGAAGCTTCCGAAGTAACTGCTACATTTAAGGATTATAATGGCACAGTTCTGGATACTGATACTGTTGAGTCCGGTTCAACACCCACATACGGTGGAGTAACACCCACCCGTGAGGGTTACACCTTCACAGGTTGGTCTCCTGCAATCGGTGCTATCACAGCCGATACTACTTATACAGCACAGTATAAGATCAACAACTATACTGTTTCTGTATCAGGCAACCCTGCCGCAGGCGGTACAACTACTTCCACTGCTACAAGTGTTGATCACGGCAAATCCGTAACACTCACTGCAGCTCCCAATACCGCCAATAACTACAGCTTCACAGGTTGGACTATTACAGGTACATATTCAAATACAGTTGATACAGGCGCTGCTTCTATCACTCTGTATCCTACATCCAATATCACTGCTGTAGCTAACTACACTCAGGCTGAGACATACACTGTCAAGGCATCAGCAGGCACAGGCGGTTCTGCAACTCCTGCAAATTCCTCAATCATCGAGGGTAATGCAGTTACCCTTCAGGCAACAGCTGACACAGGATATTCTTTTGACAAGTGGACTATCACAGGTTCATATACAGTTGTTACAGGTAGCACCTCAACTGCTACATTTGTAATCGAACCCACATCAGATATCACTGCTACAGCTTCCTTCAAGGGCAACACAAGCTCAATCGCATTTGCAGCTAACACAGGCGGCACAGTCACAAACTCTGCTGCATCAAACGTAACATATCCCGCCACAAAGTCCTCCACAGCTACAGCCAACGAAGGCTATACATTCTCCGGCTGGACCATCACAGGCGGCACAGCAGGTGAGGACTACGTACTTGTTGATTGCGTAGAGACATCTCCTACACTGGAGATTCAGCCTCTCAAGGCAGGCAAGACTATCACAGCAACTGCTAACTTCACAATCAATAAGTACACCGTAACCTTCAAGGGCATGGATGGCGAGACAATCTCAACCCAGCAGGTTGAGCATGGCAAGTCTGCAACCGCACCTACAGCTCCTCAGGTTACAGGTTACACCTTCACAGGTTGGGACAGAGCACTCACAAACATCACATCCGATACTACTATCACAGCTGAGTACTCTGCAAACACCTACACAGTATCCGCATCCGCAGCAACAACCGGCGGTACAGCACAGTCAAACAAGACCTCTGTTACATACCCCGGTGAGGTAACTCTCACAGCAACAGCGGAAGCTGATTATACTTTCGCAGGCTGGAACATCAACGGTGACTACGAGGTAGTCTCAGGTTCCACAAATTCTGCAACCTTCATAATCAAGCCCGAGAGCAATATCGTTGCTCAGGCAAGCTTTGTTGAGGGACAGTACCTGACAGTACACTCCTATTCTTCAAGCGGCTATGATCAGCTCACAGTCAAGGAGAGCAACGGCTCAACTACCAAGACCGTAGTTGATAAGGTTGAGCAGCCCACTGATACAACCTTCAATGGTGTATCCTGGGATACATCCGCTCAGATGGAGCTCACTAACGGATATTCAAACTCCGTTACAGCTACACTCTCAGGTCAGGGTGGAATCCCTGCAGGTAGTGGCAACCTTATAGTGTTCAACAATACCCTTGGTTGGAGCAATGTATACCTGTATACAAGCTCAAGCGCTCTTTGGGTAAACGATAACGGTTGTACTACAAATGGCGCTACTCGTACCAATATGACAAGAGTTTCCGGTACAAACTACTGGTATGCTTATGTATCTGGTACAATTGTGTCAACATTGTTCATTAAGGATCAGCAGGATAATTATGGCAACGTATGGAGTACATCAGCTTCTTACAGAACTGACTACAATTCCAGCCAGCCTATGTTTACTCCCAGCACAACCTCTAACCAGACTGTTAACTCTACAAAGTATTACAGCACAGGTTCCTGGGGTGCATCTCCCAGCATTTCTGCTGAGTCCTCAGCCATCGAGCTCTCCGATGTTCTCTATAACTCCGACGGCTCATGGGCAGGGGAGACAGAGGTATGGATCACAGAGTCCGGCACAGTTACACTCCGCCGCGATATCCTCGATCTCGTTTCTTCAATGACAACAACCTACAATGGCGGTGTCAATGAGGCTGATTATACAGCATCATCCTGGGCAGACTTCGTGGATGCATACGAAGATGCTTATGCAAAGTCAGGTGCAGATGCTTCTACTCAGGCACAGCTCGATGCAGCAGCAGAGGCTCTGCAGGATGCTTACGATGCACTTGAGATGCAGGCTTACTATACCGTAAACGTTTCTCAGAATGTTGCAGGTACAGTCAAGGTCGGCAGCACAACCATCAGCACTAAGACAGGCACAGCTAACGTAGCTCAGGGCAGCACAGTTACAGTTACTGTTTCTGCTCCCACAAACTACTACATTAAGTCCGTTAGCGGACTGGTTTCAGCTTCCAACGTAACTCCCTCTTATTCACAGACAGTTACAGTCAGCGCTGATTCCACTATCACAGTTGAATATGCAGAGAATCCCGACGTTACCGTTACTCATTCCGGTGCAACAGGTACCGCTAAGGTTGACGGCAAGGACGCTTCTTCTGCAGTAAAGGTTTCCTATGGTGCAAAGCCCTCCATCTCTGTCGACGCTCCCGATATGTACTATATCGCCAGCATCACAGTAGGCGGCAAGGCATTCTACACCAATAACGGTGACGAGACTGTCGGCACATACACAGGCACACTCACTACTGCTGTTACAGCAGATACAACAGTTGTTGTAACATACGCTCCTTGCACAACCTACGATATTACCGTAACCTACGGTCAGGCTGCAGGTTCTGTATATTACAACGGCGAGCTGGTAGCTAACGGTGAGGTTATTACCGTACTTTCCGGCGCAAATGTAACCCTCACAGCAACTCCTTCAGACGGCTACGCAATTTCATACTGGGTAGTTGATTCTGTTGAGTCAGGTCGTGAGCCTCAGTATACATTTACTAATGTTACCAAGGATCACACAGTTACTGTTGAGTGGGTAGAGATCCAGCAGATAAGTGTTACAGTTAACGCAAGTCCTTATCCTGCAGGTGTTGCAAAGGCAACCTCAGGTTCTCTTACAGCAACATCCACAGGTACAAAGACAATCACAATTGATCAGTACTCCACAGTTAATCTGACAGCTACTCTGTCAGATGGATGCTACCAGTTTGTAAACTGGTCTATCGAGGGTAGCTACTATATCAATAGTGGTACACTCTTTGATGAGTCACTCAGCATCACTGCTTCAGGTGGTAATCTGAAGATCACAGCTAACTATGAGCTGGTAAATCGTAAAATCTATCTTGATAACGCAGCAGGCTGGTCACAGCCTTACATCCACTACTGGGGCGGTACAGAAGGTTCTAACTGGCCCGGTGTCAAGATGACAAAGGATAATGTTTCAGGATACTGGGTTGCTTACATTCCTCTGGATACAACCGATATCCAGTTCAATGACGGCACAAACCAGAACCAGAAGGAGTTCAAGGGCATTGACGCCAAGAACCTGTACAACAACTCTTCAATGACAACCAACACTTATGTTGAAGATGGTTACTATCTCCAGGGTACTTGGAACGGCAAGACCTACAGCGGATATGATCTGCAGAAGTTCTATGCAAACGGCGACGGAACATATTCCATCGACATCACAGTCAACAGTACAACTGACGGTTACATCTATGTTAACCCCACAGATGAGAACTCCTACTTCTGGAATGCAGCCACAAACGGTGCAACAGGCAATCCTCAGACCCTGACTGCAACAGGTGCATACCAGTCAAATCCCAATCAGGTGAAGATTGAGATCGACACAACAGACTTCAAGAAGTCTTACAATGTGACCATGACCTTCAATCCCACCACAGGTCAGTTCTCATGGACAAAGACTGAGAACGTTCCAACAATCACAATCATCGGCACAGATGGTCAGGGCAAGACTCAGGCTGACAGTGCAATGGTAACTGGTAACGGTCGAGTAGGTAACACCTACTTTGGTGATGAGTCTGTAATCAAGATTTCAGAGCACACATATCATCAGGCTGCTAATGTTATTGCAGGCAACCCCATTACATTCTATACTCAGGTTAACCAGAATGGTGCAGGCGGCTACGATTACTATGTTGCAGGTTGGGTAGTCAACGGCACAGAGTTTGTTTCCGCTACATCACTGGGTAATGGCCTTTACAGCGGCTCTTATGTATTCACAGAGAACAGTGACATTATTCCTGTTTACTTCCACACCGATGAGTGGCTGGAGGCTAAGGGTATCGATACAGTTACTGTTTACGCTGTAACCGATACTTCCATCACAAACTGGCAGGATTATATGACCGCATACACCTGGTTCAAGGTTGGTTCTGTTAACCAGCACGAGCAGTTCGGTGCATGGCCCGGTCAGGTTATGATCCCTGTTGCAGGTCTGGACGGTGTATACTTCACCTACGTTGAGACAACTGATATCAACGGCAACGACATCTCCGGTATCACCTTCAATAACTATCCCAATGGTGATAGCATCGATGTTACAGTCCATGATCGTGCAAACCTTCAGGCTTATGACTACTACGAGTTCATGGCACTTCTTGGCGACAACATGGAGAACATCACATTTGTCCTCAAGAATACAAACACAAGCTACAACAAGAACAACGTAGCAACAAACACAAACGAGACTCTCTCAAGCTTCCAGTTCGTTCCCTACGTTGACTACAACGGTAGCTATATTGATATCTATGGTAATGATATCAGCGAGAACTACGATTCTCTCGACAATAGCAAGGCACTGTATGTTATCCAGGCAGGTGACCAGGATCTGACAGGTCAGGGTCATGCAGTTCTGGATGGTCAGTGGTACGTTAAGTGTTACCTCTATGATGCAACAGGTAAGTACCTGGGTGAGTGCTACTCCTACGAGCTGCACGATAAGGATTCTGCTATCTGGTCAACAACTCTTTCCGGATACGAGAATCAGAAGGCATTCATCTCCTATGAGGCACTGAGCGGTATCCGTTACGACGGTGAGTGGTACGGTGATACCGACGTTACAGTTACAGTTAATCTGGCAGTTCAGGTTGCTCTCACTACTGATGGCGGCAAGAACTACACAGTTGATACCGAGGGCAACATCAACGAGGCTGACTACGGTACCGGCTATATCAACGCAACTCTTCAGAACATCGACGTAACCCGTGGTGCTACAGTTACTCTTTCCGCAACACCTAAGGCAGGTTACAAGTTCGTTGGTTGGTACACCGCAGAAGGCGTACTCTTTGACACAAACACAACAACAACCGTTACTGCAGCTATCGCTACTACTTACACAGCAGTATTCGAGAAGCTGGAGGAGGGTATGTTCAGCGTAAACCACTACATCTATCAGGGTGTTGGTACAGCTGACTATGTTCCTTATCCCAACAAGGGTAACGCTACTCTCTATGTTGGTATCCAGAATGTGACACAAGGTACTTACACAACTGTAAGTGTTCAGAACTCTGCTTACATTCAGGCAACAGAGGGCGACAAGCTTATCATCACAATTGCAACTGACGCAATCGGCGCTGATAAGTTCTACGCATGGTACACAGATTCAACCGACAAGTACGGCAAGACAACCTACGAAGAGGTTGGTGTAGACTCTGTTGACAACCTGGCTTGTGTTCCCGGCAACGAGTACTACAACAATGGTTCCGTTATCGGACGTAACGATAAGGTTTACTATCAGTTCGAGCACATCGTAAGCGATGATCTCTTCACAATCAACCTTTACTCAGATCTTATCCCTGTTACAGTAGATAAGCTTCTTATCTATAAGTACGAGAACCGCTACGGCGAGACAAGATCTTACTATGTTCCTTACATTCTTAATGCACAGGAGATCGAGGGCTTCGCAGGTAACAACTTTGAGCCTATGATGCCCGCATACATCAGCTCTCCCGACAATGAGTGGGTCAACACCATTCTCGCAAATGCTCCTTACGTTGAGGACTTCTACAAGGATACAACATGGGATATCGTTGAGTTTGACGAGCTGACACTTGTTCTCTGGGCAACACAGCCTGAGACTATGTACACAGTTACATCTCAGATCGGCGAGTCCGTTGTTGTTTCACAGGTTCCCTTCAACACAGTCCTCGGCCTTGATGCAGGCGATTATGGCATGTCATCAAGCGGTATGTGGTACAACGATGTTGATGGTGACGGACGTTACACTGCAGGCACAGACATTATTCTCACATACGGTCCCCAGTACGGATATCGTGTAACAAAGAATATGAGCATAAACTACATGGAGGTTGATTCCCTCGACTTCAACATCACAGTAGATGAGCCTGTATACGGCCGTGAGCAGACCACTGACACAAGTGGAGAAAACAAGACCGATATTATTATCGTCGACTATTTCATCAACATCCTCACACCCTTCTTCTATGGACAGAATCCTGAGTTCACTCCTTGGTATAATGGTGTTCAGATTACAGATAACTGGAACGGACAGCACGTTACCATCGAGTCTCTCGAGAAGGCAGGATACACAATTGATTATGGTGTGATCATGGAGCAGGTAGGTTCCTTCGATGTAGCAAACGGCGCATTTGAGGCAGCACTCAAGTCTGCACAGGGCGTAGGCTACGGCACAGCAACCGATACCTCCAAGCTTATCTCCATTGTCGATAACAACAAGTCAGGCATGGTTGATGGCAAGTATTACACCATCCTTGATGCTACATCACATTCAATCACCAACAAGAACAGAATCCAGTTCATTATCGAGATGAATAACACCGATAAGAACCAGAGAAAGTTCTACAACGTATATTCTTATGTAACAGTTACAACACCTGCAGGTGTGACAACTACTTACATCAGTAATGTACAGACCCTTAACATCTACACAACAGGTACATCTGATGCAGTTGTATCCGATGGTCTGTAATAGTTGATTTGTTCTTGACAATATCAACATAGTGTGTTACAATTTCAATAATGTTTGTTAGGAGGTATGGTATAATGAAGTATGAAGCACCAAAAATTGAAATATTAAAGTTCAACCCCGCCTCTTCAATTTTGACAGCCAGCGCTTATGTTACCGAGTCTCCCTTTGAGAGCAATCCTCACGTAACAATGCCTGATGACGATCCTTTCTCTTGATAGTTCGTTATTTTGACAGCTGAGTTGAACTGACATTTTTCAAACGATTTGGGTGGATGCCTATGGCATCCACCCTTTTTGTTCTTTGAATATGTTTTTGGTCTATAATATATCATTAGCAGGGGAATTTAACCCCCTAAAATAAACGTATAGAATCAGTTTACTGTTGCAATTTATATTGTGTTTTGATATAATTAATTTAATAATATAATAATATATCCTTTGGGGGATTTTTTATGTCAAACAATCGTTTCAGAATACTTGTAAGTATACTTTCATTTGTTCTCATACTGTCTGTTTCTGCAATAACCGTTATTGGCGCCATGTATATTCAGGATGGCTATTGGAAGTATGAGATCCCTGATTCTTCCCGCAACGAGTATTACGTTGCAGGATATTCAGGTGATAACAACAGAGTTCAGATTCCTGCATTGTATCTTAACAAAAAGATCACAAAAATCAGTGACAATGCATTTCTCAATAACTCCACCATGACCTACGTCAGCATCCCTGTAACAATCTCAGAGATTGGTATGAATGCCTTTTATGGCTGTACCGCCCTCAAGACTCTGGTGTTGCCGTCCACTGTTTCAGTGCTTGGAAACAACGCTTTCTACGGCTGTGATACTCTTGGTATGGTTACTGTTGAGGAAGGCACTACCCTCACAAAGATTCCCTCAAACTGCTTTAATTCCTGCGACAGCCTTACAACCGTCGTGCTGCCTATGGGAATCGAGAGAATCGAGAATTACGCTTTCAATGATTGTGTATCACTCACTTCTGTGATTATTCCTGTTTCTGTTGAGTATATTGCTCCCAATGCATTCAGCGATTGTAGTCTGCTCACTCTTTACGGATGGGACGATTCCTATGCTCAGGAGTACGCTTCTGCAAACAACATTCCTTTCCATTCTTATGGAGAGTATGTAGAGCCCACAACCACCACTGCTGCAGTTACCACTGTAACCCAGACACAGACTACTGCTACCTCTGTTCCGGTTGAGCCCACACAGCCTGCATCTTCTGATGCAGTAGTGACAGACCCCACAAAGCCATCTCAGCCTGTGTCCTCTGTTGTGACAGAGCCCACTACCGTTGATACAAGAAAAACCTATTATTACGGAGATGCAGATCTGAACGGAGTTGTTAGCGTTAAGGATGCAACCATGATTCAGAAATATGTTGTTTCTCTTGTTCGTTTTGATAATATCCAGAAGTTCCTCACAAACTGTGATTCCAAGGGAGACATTACCGTCAAGGACGCAACCCTCATACAGAAGTATTGTGTTGGGTTCCTCAACATCGATCTCGTAGGTCGCGAGGTCCGACTCTAATCACAGGAGGCGTCTATGCCGCTTTATAAAATAGCAGATGTTATTGTGGATATGACTCCTGTTGGTGAGGATACTGCATCATGGTATGAGCCGTATCTCTACACAGGGGATGATCCCCCTCATATGACATTAACCCTCGAGAGCAGAGATATCGAATATCTGCTGGAGGAGGGACATGATTTTTCATACGGCACAGCTGAAAACTCCCTTTTGTCCACTGCTTTCAACCGCAAGCTGTTCTGGCATATGGGCACATATCTTCACAGCTCAGCGTTATTATTTGATGGTCGGGTATATCTTTTCTCCGGACATTCAGGAGTGGGAAAGTCCACACTCACATCCCGCATCTGTAAACGCTTTGGTGATGAGAGGGCAAAGGTCATCAACGATGACAAACCTTCTCTGAGAATTATCGATGACAAGTGTATTGTTTATGGAACTCCCTTTGCAGGAGGCACCTCAAAGCAACTGAATCTTTCCGGCGAGCTTGGTGCCATTGTGTTTCTGGAGCAGTCAGATCACAACGAGCTGGTCCGACTTTCTGATTCAGAGGCAATATTCAGGATTATGGAGCAGTCAATCACCCGCCATAATCAATCTATAGTAGACAGACTGCTGCAGATTTACTCTGTTGTTTTGGACAAGTATCCCATATATAAGTTATATTGCACCGACAGCGACGAAGCTGTTGATGTCGCTATAAAAATCACAGATTCCATCTGAAAGGACCATTGTTATGAAAATTAAAGAAAACTTTATGCTGAGAAAAGTCGCAGATTGCTTTGTTGTTGTTCCCGTTGGCGCAGCAGTTTCAGAGTTCAACGGTATGATCAACTTAAACGATGTTGGTGCTTTTCTGTGGCAGCTTCTTGAGAACGACACAACTGAAGAGGATGTAGTCAAGGCTCTTCTCGAGCAGTATGATGTAGACGAAGCAACTGCAGCAGCAGACGTAGCAAAGTTTATTTCTGAGCTGAGAAATGCTGACCTTCTTGCTTGATTATCAGACATAACCTTAGCCGTGCAGTAATCTGTACGGCATATTGTTTTTAGAAAAAAGTGGTTTTTCAGAAACCTACGGGAGACTTATAAGGATGAAAAAATTCTTGAGTTCACTCACTGACAGCAAGGCGCTTCTCTGGATAGGAAAAAGTGTCAAGAAACAATGGATTCCCATTGCTTTGCTTACCTTTCTCAACATTCTTCTTGCCTCTGCCAGTATTGCTGTTTCATATATGCTGAAGAATGTCATAAACTCCGCCACAGGTGTTTATGGCATGGACGTCTCACAGCGCATGCAAAATATCACATTTTGGGGAGTTATGTTTGCCTGTGTTGTTCTGTCCCAGTTTGCCATGTCTATCTTCAGCAATCATCTGGTATTCAGGATTACAGCCCGAATCACCATCGACCTGAAGACTTCTCTGTATGAGAGAATGCTTCATAAGTCATACGCCCAGATCACAAAGTTCCACACAGGAGAGATGCTCAATCGTCTCAATAACGACGTTGGTACCATCTCCTCCGCTATCACACAGCTGATCCCCGGAGTTGTGTACGTGTCTTCTAAGCTGATCGGTATATTCATTGTACTTTTCACTATTGATCCGCTGTTTACCTTGCTTTTTCTTTGTGTTGGTATTTTTGCTTTTCTTGTAACTTCCGTCTTCAAAAAGTGGATGAAGGATTATCATAAGCAGATATTTGAGACAGACGGCAAGGTCCGTTCCTTTATGCAGGAGACTCTCTCAAGTCTGCTTGTTATCAAGATTTTTAATGCTGAGGACAAGGTTGTTGAGACTGCCTCTGATTTGCAGGAGATCAACTACAAGCGTAAGAAGAAGAGAAACATAATCTCCATCACTACCCAGAGCCTTTTCTCTCTGGCCTTTTATTCAGCATATATTTTTGGCCTTGTGTATTGTGCCATCAAAATTGCTCATAATGACCCCATCGTTACATACGGAACACTCTCTCAGGTTCTGTCTCTTATCTCTCAGATCAGTGTTCCCATCCGTTCTATGACCTCTGTAATTCCCACATACTTTGGTGCAATCGCTTCTGCAGAGCGTATCATGGAGTTTGAGGATATGGACGATGAGCCTGTTGTCAACGAAAGTCAGATCGATCTCAAGGCACTCTATGATAACCTTAGCTCCATCGAGTTCAAGGATATTGTTTTCAGGTATGACAGGGATATCATATTCAACCACACAGACCTGTCGGTATATCCCGGTGACCTGATTGTTATGACAGGAATCTCCGGTATCGGAAAGAGCACCCTCACAAAGCTTATGCTTGGAGTGTTCCCCCTGGAGGAGGGAGAGATCTACCTGAAGCTCAAGGATGGCTCACAGGTATCCATCGACCGCAACATACGCCGAATGTTCTCTTATGTTCCTCAGGGCAACTTCCTGCTTTCGGGTACACTCCGAGAGAACATATCCTTTATCAAATCAGATGCAACCGACGAGGAAATCTGGGAGGCGGTGCATTTTGCCTGTGCAGATTTCATCCATGACCTGCCTCAGGGACTTGATACAGTAATAGGAGAGAAGGGCCTTGGCCTTTCCGAGGGTCAGGTGCAGCGAGTAGCAATTGCGCGAGCTATCCTGTCAGGAGCTCCTGTGATTATCCTTGACGAGGCAACCTCAGCCCTTGATGAAACAACTGAGCTGAGACTTCTGGAGAATATCAAGGAGCTGACCAACAAAACCTGTATTCTCATCTCTCACAAAAAAGCGGCTAATGCCGTATGTAACAAAGAAGTCAGAATTATTGACGGAAAGATAGTAGTGATTGAAAACAATGGTAACAGCGAAACCTGAGTATCAAAAATCATTTCCATACGTTCTGAGACTTCTTGCATCAGTGCTTAACAATACCCAACCGCCCAAGCCCAACCCGGATACCGATTGGGCTTCGGTTTTTTTGGTGAGCAAGCTTCATTCTGTTGCAGGAATGGTTTACTATGCCCTGAGCAAGCTCCCTTCTGAGCTTCGCCCCGAGGGTAAGCTCTGGGAGGAGTTTTCGGCCTGCTATCAGGAGCAGCTTATCTATGACACCAACATCCGACTGGAGACTCAGCGGCTCATTGATATTCTCTATGACAAGGGTGTCACCGTTGTTCCTATCAAGGGTTATGTGATCAGCAACGACTATCCTGTGCCTGCGCTCAGGTCAATGGCAGACATAGATATGATTTATCAGGAGCAGGATTCTCAGATAGTATCAGATGTATTCTGCTCAGAAGGATATACCCTGAAGAGCTTTGACAGAGAACAGCTGATCTTCTTCAAAAAGCCTTTCCATCATTACGAGATGCACAGCAAGCTTCTCCCGCCAACAAAGGTTTCTTATAATTATTTTTCTGATTTCTGGGACAGAGTTCTCATGGACGAATCCTCTCATACAGGCTATATCTCAGAGAATGACTCATATATCTATATGCTGGAGCATCTTGCAAAGCATCTGGAGAGCGGCGGGGCAGGCATACGACTTATCATGGATATATATGTCTATCATCGTGCCCATAAAGACGCCTTCGACGAAGACTATCTCACTGTTGAGCTTAACAAGCTGAAGCTTTTGGAGTTTCGCCGGGTTATAGAGAGTTTGGCTTATAACTGGTTTTTCGGTGACAATCCTGACACCACCACAGGTGTTGCAGACTTTATACTCTGCTCCTGTACCTTTGGAACATCAGGCAATTCTCTGATGCAGATGGCCATCCGCTCAGAAAGTGAAAGCGGAAAGAAGTTTTCCCCGCTGTTTCATCTTGCAAAAAGAGTTTTTCCTCCCTACAAATTCATCTGCCAACGCTTTGCTTTTGCAAAGAAGAGTCCTTTGCTGTATCCTGTTTTTCTCCCTGCTTATTGGTTTCGCAGGTTGTTCAGAGAGAAGAACGTCAGCCTTAGGAACGCAGGGTATTATTTCGAGGGGACGGATTCTCAAAGAGGCAGATACCTGAAGACTATTATGAAAGACTTCGGTCTTGACTCTCGGATATAGGATTATTTATGAAGAAATATTCAACACTGATCTGGGACTTCAACGGCACTCTCGTCGACGACGTCCACGCTGCGCTTGCAGCTGTCAACGATATGCTGACAAAGCGTAATCAGCCTACTATTGACCTTGATCGTTATCAGCAGGAGGTTGACACGCCCATTATCAATTTCTACAATAATGTCTTTCTTCCGGGAACGCTGGATTTTTCTGATGCTGTTGTGGAGTTTAATATTGGATACGACAAGTATCTTCCCGAAAAGCCACTGATGGAAGGGGCGCAGGAGATGCTCAGATTCTTTTCATCCCGTGGAAAACGCCAGACAGTTGTCTCTGCATCCAATGTACAGAAGGTTACTCGTATGCTGACCTCTCTGGGAATAATCAATTATTTTGAGAGAGTTATCGCAAGGGATGATTATATGGCAGGGGACAAGCTCTATCTTGCGAAACAGTATTTTCAGGAGGAATCAATAGATCCGTCTGATGCTCTGGTCATAGGAGACTGCGTTGCCGATTGGCAGATGGCAAAAGCTCTGGGTGCCGATTCTGTGCTAATCACACGGGGGCATCAGGGCAGGCGCGAGTTTTCTGTCACCGATGCTCTGATAATCGACAATCTCTCCGAACTTAAATCCATTATTGAATAAAAAATCCCGTAAGCACCTGTGTGGTACTTACGGGAATTTTTTGTATGTGTTTATTCTTCAGGTTCTTTGTGAGCCATAAGATATCCGAGAGTCATCAGGCTCTCGCTCAGATGAACATTCTCAACAATACAGTCAGGGTATTTACCCTTGATATTAAAGTGGTTGAAGTTCAGAAAGCACCTGACTCCTGCACCATACAGTCTGTCAACAACTTTCTCTCCGCTGACTGTGGGAATACACAATATGGCTGCATCGATCTGATAGTTCTTTGTGAACTCCTCAAGCTCCTCATCGTCAGAGATAACCATTCCATCCATCTTGGTCCCGATGAGCTGGGGGTTCTTGTCAAACAGTCCCTTGAGTTCATAGCCGAACTTCTCAAAGTCAAAGTGATAGAGGATAGCTCTGCCCAGGTTACCCATACCATAAATAACAACATTTTTCTTAACGTCGGTTCCAAGGAGTTTTGCTATTTCCTTCAGCAGCGCAGACACAATGTAACCATATCCCTGCTGACCGAAACCGCCGAAGCAGTTCAGGTCCTGTCTGACCTGTGAGGCAGTGATATTCATAGCCTCAGCCAGAGCACGGGAGGAGATCTTCTCCACACCTTGCTGCTGAAGATTGCTCAGACAACGATAATATTTTGGGAGCCTGCGAATAACAGGCATGGCAATGTGTCTATCGTTTTTGCTCATAATGTGCCTCCGCTCAGTTCATATAAGAAGCAAGTCTCTTGCCTGTCTCCTTGAGGAAGTCCTGAGTGTTAACCTTCTTTTTATTCTCCAGAGTAGAGATAAGATACAGGTCACCGGTCATGATACCGCTCTCGATTGTATCGATGGTAGCCTTCTCCAGCATATCTGCAAAGTTCATAAGCTCTGCGTTGTTGTCCAGCTCGCCACGCTTTCTGAGTGCACCGCTCCATGCAAATATTGTTGCCACAGAGTTTGTGGATGTCTCTTCGCCCTTGAGGTGCTTGTAGTAGTGGCGCTGTACTGTGCCGTGAGCAGCCTCATACTCGTATACTCCGTCGGGAGAAACCAGTACGCTTGTCATCATAGCCAGAGAGCCGAATGCGGTGGCGATCATATCACTCATAACATCGCCGTCGTAGTTTTTACATGCCCAGATGTAGCCGCCGTTGCTGCGGATAACTCTTGCAACTGCGTCGTCAATCAGGGTGTAGAAGTACTCGATGCCTGCAGCCTCGAACTTCTCTTTATACTCTGCCTCGTAGATATCCTGGAAGATATCCTTGAAGTTGTGATCGTATATTTTGCTAATTGTGTCTTTTGAAGAGAACCATACATCCTGCTTTGTAGCCAGAGCGTAGTTGAAGCAGCTTCTTGCGAAGGAGCCGATACTCTTGTCGGTGTTGTGGATACCCTGAACGATACCGTCACCCTTGAACTCCATGATGGTTGCTCTGCTCTCGTTGCCCTGTGCATCTGTCACACACAGCTCTGCCTTGGAGCCTGCGGGAGCCTTCATCTCAGTGTTCTTGTATACATCACCGTAGGCATGACGAGCGATGGTGATGGGCTTTGTCCATGTGGGGAGATAGGGAACAACACCCTTCACAAGAATGGGTGCACGGAAAACCGTACCATCAAGGATTGCGCGGATTGTGCCGTTGGGAGACTTCCACATCTGCTTCAGGTCATACTCAGTCATTCTTGCAGCATTGGGAGTGATGGTTGCACACTTGACTGCAACTCCGTACTTCTTAGTTGCCTCTGCAGAGTCAACAGTAACCTGGTCATCAGTAGCATTTCTGTTCTCAAGACCCAGGTCATAGTACTCAGAGTTCAGGTCAACGAAGGGGAGGATAAGCTCCTCTTTTATCATAGACCAGATGATTCTGGTCATTTCGTCTCCGTCCATCTCCACAAGGGGAGTGGTCATCTTAATCTTATCCATTGTTCTGCTCCTTTGTATAGTTTAAGAGTCCGCCGGCAAGAATAATATCCTTCATTCTCTGTGTCAGTTCGCATTTTGCAACGATTGTTTTGCCGGTGGTCTTGTTCTCAATGATAACATCCCCGCCCTTTGTGATGATGTCGCGAACATCAGGCATTACGATCTCGTTGCCAAGAGCAAGCTCGTCGTAGTCTGCCTCGTTTGCAAACTCAAGGGGAAGGATACCTGCGTTAATAAGGTTAGCTCTGTGGATTCTTGCGAAGGACTTCACAAGCACAGCCTTGACTCCCAGGTACAGAGGTGCCAGTGCAGCGTGCTCTCTGGATGAACCCTGACCATAGTTTACTCCGCCAACAATGATAGAGGAGCCCAGAGCCTTTGCTCTCTCGGGGAACTCCTTGTCACATACTGTGAAGCAGTGCTGTGAGATTGCGGGGATATTGGAGCGCAGGGGCAGGATCTTAGCGCCTGCGGGCATGATGTGGTCTGTGGTGATGTTGTCGCCAACCTTAAGAGCAACAGAAGCCTCGATGTTCTCCTTCATGGGCTCAGTTGTGGGGAAGGGCTTGATGTTGGGTCCTCTGAGAACCTCAACGCTGTCCATCTCCTCAACAGTAGCAGGCTCAACAATCATGTTGTCGTTGATGAGGAACTTCTCAGGAAGCTTGATATCAACAGCCTCGCCCAGAGTTCTGGGGTCGGTGAATACGCCTGTCAGTGCAGATGCTGCTGCAGTCTCGGGAGATACAAGGTAGATCTGTCCGTCAGCAGTACCGCTTCTGCCCTCAAAGTTACGGTTGAATGTTCTCAGGGAGATACCCTGTGAGTTGGGGGACTGACCCATACCGATGCAGGGACCGCATGCACACTCAAGGATTCTTGCGCCTGCAGCGATCATATCTGCCAGCGCACCATTCTGAGCCAGCATGTTGAACACCTGCTTGCTGCCGGGTGCGATTGACAGAGAAACTCCGGGATGAACAGTCTTGCCCTTGAGGATAGCAGCAACTCTCATCATATCCAGATAGCTGGAGTTTGTGCATGAGCCGATACATACCTGATGGATCTCTTTGTTGCCGATCTCCTCAATTGTCTTGATGTTGTCAGGGCTGTGGGGACATGCTGCCATGGGAACAAGAGCGGACAGGTCAATGTCAACAACCTTGTCATAAACAGCATCTGCGTCAGCAGACAGCTCTGCCCAGTCCTCAACTCTGCCCTGAGCCTCCAGGAATGACTTTGTGATTTCGTCAGAGGGGAAGATGGATGTTGTAGCACCCAGCTCTGCGCCCATGTTTGTGATGGTAGCACGCTCAGGAACAGTCAGGGTCTTGACGCCCTCTCCGCCGTACTCGATGATCTTGCCTACGCCACCCTTAACAGACAGCAGACGAAGCACCTCAAGGATAATATCCTTTGCAGATACCCAGGGACTAAGCTTGCCTGTCAGGTTGACTCTGACCATCTCGGGCATTGTGATGTGGTATGCGCCGCCGCCCATAGCAACAGCAACATCCAGTCCGCCTGCACCCATAGCCAGCATACCGATACCGCCGCCTGTGGGGGTATGGCTGTCAGAGCCGATGAGTGTCTTGCCGGGCTTAGAGAATCTCTCCAGGTGAACCTGATGACAGATACCGTTACCGGGTCTGGAGAAGTAAATACCATGTTTCTTACATACAGACTGTATGAATCTGTGGTCATCAGCATTCTCGAAGCCTGTCTGAAGAGTGTTGTGATCAATGTATGCAACACTTCTCTCTGTCTTGACTCTGGGAACTCCCATGGCCTCAAACTCCAGATATGCCATTGTACCTGTAGCGTCCTGTGTGAGGGTCTGATCGATCTTCAGTGCGATATCAGTACCCTTGACCATCTCACCTTCCAGCAGATGGGCCTTGATAATTTTTTCTGCGATAGTGTATCCCATACGGATTCCTCCTTAATAAATGATAAAAATACTTATATATTATACAACAACAGAAGTTGAATGTAAAGAATAAAACATTCTCTCCAAAGCTAATATACAAGCCTTATAAGGTATAATTTTCATATAATATTACCATAGTATTTTATGTCGCATTGTGTTATAATCCTATATTGGAATTTTATGTAAGGATATGATATTGTGTCAAAAAACGAAAAACTCAGGAATGTAGCTATAATTGCCCACGTTGACCACGGCAAAACAACCCTTGTTGACCAGCTGCTGAAGCAGAGCGGTATCTTCAGAAAAAACGAGGTTGTCGCCGAGCGAGTGATGGATTCAAATGATCTGGAGAGAGAGCGTGGAATCACAATCCTCTCAAAGAATACAGCCGTTATGCATGACGACGTCAGAATTAACATCGTGGACACTCCCGGACACGCAGACTTCGGTGGCGAGGTTGAGCGTATCCTGATGATGGTTGACGGAGTTCTCTTGCTTGTTGATGCCTTTGAGGGCTGTATGCCCCAGACCCGCTTTGTTCTCAAGAAAGCTTTGGGCCTGAAGAAGAAGGTAGTGGTTGTTGTCAACAAGATCGATCGTACCGGTGCACGTCCCGAAGAGGTAATCGATGAGGTTCTTGACTTGTTCATCGAGCTTGGTGCAGACGACGATCAGCTGGAGTTCCCTGTTGTTTACGCATCCGCCCGCGAGGGATATGCTATGCTTGATTATAACGAAAAGGGAACAGATATGAAGCCCCTGTTTGAGAAAATTGTAGAAGAGATTCCCGCACCCGAGGGTGACCCCGATGGCGGACTTCAGCTGCTTCTCTCAAACATTGATTATGACGAGTACGTAGGCCGAATCGGCATCGGTCGAGTAGAGCGCGGCAGCGTAACCTCAGGTCAGCAGGCTGTGCTTTGCAGCGCAGACGGCTCCCAGAAGCGTGTTAAGATCCAGAAACTCTACGAGTTTGAGGGCCTTGCAAGAGTAGAGACCTCAAGCGCCACAGTCGGCGACATTGTTTGTGTCAGCGGAATCGGCGATATCAATATCGGAGAAACTATCTGTGGCACAGATGTAGTGGAGCCTTTGCCTTTCATCAAGATAGATGAGCCCACTGTTTCTATGAACTTTATTGTCAACAACAGCCCCTTTGCAGGCAGAGAGGGCAAGTTTGTTACCTCCCGTAACCTTCGTGACAGACTCTACAAGGAGATAGAGACCAACGTTGCCATGCGTGTGGAGGAGACAGACTCTACCGATACCTTCAAGGTTTCGGGCAGAGGCGAGCTTCATCTGTCCATTCTCATTGAGACCATGCGTCGCGAGGGATACGAGTTTCAGGTTTCCCGTCCTCAGGTTATCACCAAGACCATCGACGGAGTACTTTGTGAGCCCATGGAGTATCTGATGATCGAGGTGCCTGCCGACTATGTGGGACCCGTTATGGAGAAGCTGGGAAGCCGTAAGGCAGAGCTGGTCAACATGGGATCCCGTGGTGAGGGTGCTATGACTCATATCGAGTTCCGTATTCCTTCCCGCGGACTTATGGGCTACAGACCCGAGTTCCTCACAGATACCAACGGAAACGGCATTATGAACAGCGTTTTCGATTCCTATGAACCCTCAAAGGGCGAGATCATAACCCGCCACAAAGGCTCCCTTATTGCTCATGAGTCAGGAGACAGCGTTGCCTACGGACTCTATCAGGCACAGGAGCGTGGCCGACTTTTCATCGGACCCGGTGTTGAGGTTTACGAGGGAATGATAGTTGGCGAAAACCCCAAGTCTGACGATATGACCGTCAACGTCTGCAAGCGCAAGCATATGACAAACACCCGTGCCTCAGGCTCAGATGACGCACTCAAGCTGACTCCTCCCACTATTCTTTCTCTGGAGCAGTGTCTTGAGTTTATTGCTGATGATGAGCTTGTTGAGGTAACTCCCCAGTCTATCCGTATGAGAAAAACCATCCTGTCAAAAGAACTTAGAATGAAGAAGGCTTTTCGTAAATGAGTTATGTTATTCTCGATCTTGAGTGGAATGCAGCATACAGCAAGAAACTCAAGAAGCATATCAACGAGATATTTGAATTTGGCGCAGTGAAAATCGATGACAATATGCAGGTCATCGATAGCTTCTCTATGCTGGTCAGACCTTCCATAGGCAAGTTTATGAACCCTTATGTGAAGAAGCTGACAAATATGACCTTTGAGGAGCTTCGCAGTGCCGAGTATAACTTTACTCAGGTTTTGACGCTGTTTGCCGAGTTTTTGGGGGACAGTACCCTCTTGACCTGGAGCACATCCGATTTGCTTGCTTTGCTTGATAATCAGCAGTACTTTTCCGGTGAGGGCAAGCTCAGCTTCATGACCTCGTACTGTGACCTTCAGAGCTATTGCGAACATCGTCTGGGTGTGGGCAGTGCTTCTCGTCAGCTGGGACTTTCTACCTGCGCAGAGCTTATGAATATTGAGCACAGCGGAGAGCAGCATCGTGCGCTGGCTGATGCACAGCTGAGTTTCTTGTGTATGAAGAAGATCTACCGCAAACCTGTTTTTGATGAGTTTGTGGAGGATACAACAGATGATGAGTTCTATCGCAAGCTAACCTTCAAAACTAAAATGATAACCGACCTGAAAAGCCCTCTTGTTGACAGAAGTAAGATGTTCTTTGATTGCCCGGAGTGCGGTGTCCGCTGCGTCCAGAAGACAAAGTGGAACGTTAAGAGTCGCTGCTTCAAGGCGTTCTTCGTGTGTCCCGAGTGTAAAAAGGATTTTGCAGGACAGGTATTTGTCAAGCAGAAGTACGAAGGCATAGTCTTCTCAAAAAAAATAGTGCGGCCAAATCCCGAGGAAAAAGAGGATTCAGGCTCAACTGATAATAGCTGATGTTTATCACCGTCGTAGATGAGAATCTGCGACGGATTTTTATGTTTTTCAAAAAAACCGAACAAAATTTCGAAAAACACTTGAAATTTCCAAAAATATCTGTTAGTATAGTACATGGTGAATGAAATTCCCATTTACCACTCAAATATAACGAATACGGCCCCAATTTGTTATGAGTATGAAGATTGGCGAATGATACTGAACTATGCAGGATCTATATCCTTTTGTTTTCAGCTCCTTCGCCTGACGAAAGGATATGAAAAAAAGATGGATTATTTGAAGTGGTCACAGGAGTATTATGAAGAAGCGGAGAAGGTTTTGAGGAATATCTCCAGGCTCAAGGATTCACTCAGCTCGGTTCCGGCTGACAAGTACCGCACAACAGAGAATATGATCTCCATGTTGCGCACAATCTACTATGAGTGCATAAACACAGGTGCTCACCTGGCGCTCAAAGCAAAGGAGAGTGCGAAGAATGCGGCGTAGTATTGTTATGAAAGAGGACTTTCAGTACGAACTGGCATCATACCTTAGCTATGTTTCGGGAGGATGTAATTCCTCCGATAGAAGTAGGATGTTGTCTATAATCAAGAAGGCTATTTCTACCGAGCTGACAGAGCTACAGAGACTTTGTATCGAAGAGCACTATCTCAAAGGTCGGAAGATGAAGGACATAGCAGCTTCTCTGTCAGTCAATCCCTCAACCGTCACCCGTCATATCCGACGGGCAAAGGACAAGCTTCGTCATATCGCCAGCTACTATTGATGATGCTCTTTGGGCAGATTGTATGTAGCAAAAAAAAAGAAAAGCCTTTCCCGTTGCAGATGCTGCGGGGAAGGCTTTTTGTTTTGAGTATTACAGAGAAAAGTCTTTTTCGTCAAATTTCTCCAGAGCTTTGGGAGGGGCAACCTTTCTCATAACAGGATTGTATTCAAATTTTGAACACTTGCCTTTTTTATTGATGGATTTTTTATATCGGCAGAAATTTTTTCCGCCTTCCACAACACAGTTCTGACAGTAGTCACAGCTGTGGGGGATATTGTTTCCGAAAAATGCAGTCTTCTTTCTGAACATGCTGACCTCCCGAATCTTCCTGTGTGAATATTCATATAAATTTTATCATGAATATTATTGTTTTGCAAGTTATTTTAATATATAATAAATGAGACTTGGAGGTGCTTTTATGAATATAGATTCAAGGACCATGACCCTTCACGGAGGAGATGTGCCTTATCTCACATATAACCGACTTTGCGACATAGGCTTTATCCGCCATGCTTTTTCAACCCGACTGGGGGGAGTTTCTCAGGGGGAGTTTACCTCTATGAATCTCTCATTTGGCAGGGGAGACCCGGAAGAGAACGTGACAGAGAACTACAAGCGCCTGTGTGCAGCAGCAGGATTTGACTATGAGTCATTGACAGCTTCTGCTCAGGTTCATGAGACAGTAGTCAGAACTGTCACCTCAGAGAATGCAGGTGTCGGCATCTATAAACCCAAGGACATACTTTCTGTGGACGCCCTTATCACAAACGACCCTGAAGTTACCCTTGTGACCTACTATGCAGATTGTACTCCTGTTTTCTTTGTGGATACCTGCAAAAAGGCTGTGGGTCTTGCCCATGCAGGATGGCGCGGGACAGTGGGAGAAATCTCCCGAAACGTTGTGCTCCGTATGCAGGAGCAGTTCGGAACCTCTCCTGAGGACCTGGTTTGTGCCATAGGTCCCGTTATCGGCAGGTGTTGCTATCAGGTGAGTCTTGATTGTGCCAATGAGTTCAGAAAGCTTTTTGGCCCTGACAGCAAGGTTGTGACCCCTGACAAACAGGAAGGCAAATTCCTCGTTGACCTGGCACTCGCAAACAAACTGATTCTCCTGCGCTGTGGTGTCAGGGAGGAGAATATTGTCATCAGCGACCTGTGCACCCGATGCAACAGTGACCTTCTCTGGTCTCATCGCGCTACAGCTGGCAAACGGGGAACCATGGCAGCATTTCTGACAATTAATAATAAGTAAAAATAAAGACGGAGAGGTCACAGGTTGACCTTTCCGTCTTTTTCAAACCATATTTTATTTGCTTTGAATTCCTTACCTGAAAGATAGCTGAGAGGGGAGTCCACGATCTCAGAGAATCTCAGACAGTATGAGTACAGGGCCTGCCCTGTGTGTCCTTTTACCCTCAGGGGATGTCCGCCATACTTTGTGTCTCCTGCCAGAGGGCAGCCGATAGATGCCATGTGAGCTCTTATCTGGTGGGTTCTTCCTGTGAGAAGGTCTATTTCTATGAGGGAGTATTTTCCTGATGAGTCAATCACTCTGTACTGTGTGGCAATCTCTTTGCCTTCGTCAGATTTTTTGCTTACTTTCACTATGTTTTTGGATTCATTCTTGGTCAGAGTGCCCTTAAGCAGTCCCGAGGGCTTTTTGGGTTTTCCTTCACAGATGCACAGGTACAGCTTCTTTATGAGCCTTTCTTTGATGAGCCTGTTCAGCTCCTTGAGAGCCACAGCGTTCTTTGCGGCAATAATGAGTCCTCCTGTGTTACGGTCCAGTCTGTTTGCCATAGCAGGGGAGAAGGAGTTTTCCTTTTTTGGATCATATTCTCCTTTGTCATACAGATAGTGCTGTACCCTTGCTACCATAGAGTCAAAGTGATAGGTTTTGTCTGGATGAGCCAGCACACCTTCGGGTTTGTCAAGAATCAACAGATTCTCATCCTCATAAATCACAGAAAGAGTCTTTGGAGCTTTCATGAATTCATATTCATCATATCTTGCCTCAAAGAACTCGTCCTTGATATACAGAGTCAGCACGTCTCCTTCTCTGAGTATATCGTCAATAGAGCACTTCTTTCCGTTGAGCTTGATGTACTTGGTTCTTATGTATTTGTACATCAGGGATTTGGGCATAGTCCTGAATCTTTTTGACAGGAATTTGTCCATCCTCTGATTAGCGTCGTTTTTGTTGATGGTAATAGTTCTCATATCATTCGCCTTTCCTGTGAGGTATATTATATCAGCTTGGAGGGGTGTTTTCAATATTCTTTTGGCAAGTTTATGTAACACATTTTTCTTCGTCTCATAGTATATCTCAGAGGTGATGCTGATGAGAAACCCATTTCCCAGGTGTGCCGTATCATTTGCGGCGGGACTGCTTGTGGCCAGCTGTATGCCCTATGAATTTGTGGTGGTTGTCGCAGCCATCACCATAATCATAATCTGCTGTATATTCAGGAGGCGAATGTGTTGAAGATAGTAGTGCTTGACAATCCCCGATTCATATCCTTCTTCCTGCGGAAGATCTACAAAATCAAGAAGCAGAAGAATCCCTGACCGAACATACCTTTATCCTCCGTTTTTTCGGAGGATTTTTTTTGCAGAATATGTGGTTTTGTGCGAGAAAAAACCTCTCTCTGTACAGATTCGGACAAGTGAATTGCCGTTTCTTAACTTTTGTATATGTATTAGTAAAAATTATCTTGAAAAATGTCTCGTGTTCTGTTACCATAATAATGAAATTATAAGGAGGTTTTATAAATGAAAACATCAAAGAAAATCATTTCATTGTTGCTTGCACTTCTGCTGCTTGTCGGCGGCACAATTGCAACCATCACGGTATCAGCAGCAGGGGACACAGTTTATGTCAAAGTTCCCTCCACCTACGGCGTTCCCAACTGCTATATGTGGAACTCTGCATCCGACCAGGACGTTGCCTGGCCCGGCACAAAGATGACTTTTGTTGAGGATGGTATCTATTCCTATACTCCCTCCAAGTCATTCGCAAACGTTATCTTCAACAACGGCAGCTCTCAGACTGCAGATCTGGTATACCCCGGCTCAGGCATGCTGTATGATCTCTCCATGGGCACATGGTCAGAGTACAGCGTTGGCCCCAAGGCTCCCATGGTTACCATCAGCGTAAAGGACGGCGCTTCCTTCAAGACAGAGACTCTCTCTGTTCACATCACAGTTTCTGATGCAGACTCTGCATACTACACTGTTGATGGCGGCAGCAAGGTTTCCTTCACAAACAGTGCTGATGTTACTCTTGGTGCATCCACAGCAGTCGGCGGCACAACCACTCTCTTTGTAAGCGCAACCAACAGCGTTGGCACAACTACATCCACCGCTACATATACAAAGAAGGATCCCTCTTCTTCCAGCAGCGGCGGTGCAACCTCCGGTGCACTGGGCGGTTACTATTCAACTAACCCCGACGGTCAGGTTGGTAAGAAGGCTTCTATCTCTGTAGACGGCTCTCTCTCTGACTGGAACAGCTCCATGCTCATCGCACAGGGTACAGCTAACGACGATCCCCGTGTATATCGTCCCAACTCCATGTACGAGGTAGGTATCGACCTGTATGCACTCTATGCTGCATACGATGACAGCAACCTCTATCTCATGTGGGAGATGACAAACGTACAGGACGTCGTTGCTCCTAACGACAACTATCCTCTGTCTCAGGGTGTTCTCTGGCAGACTCAGGAGCTTCCCTTCTTTATTGCTGTTGACACAGGCGACACAGACACAGCAATCGGCAACAAGGGTGCTCTCACAACCGGCGGTACAATCTGGAACTCCGGTATGACATTTGACAGCAGCTTCAACAAGCTCATCTCCATCAACACCAAGGGCGGCAACGGTCCCTGGGTATATGGCGGCGACAGCACAGGTCTGAACCCTGTTGAGATTCTCGACAGATCCAGCTCCAAGATCACAATGGACTACGGTCTTGGTATCCTCAGCGATAACGTATACGGCATAAACGGCGCATACGGCGAGTATAATGGCCGTGTATATGGCGATATTCAGGACGAGTCTTCTGACTGGGTAGACTTTAACACAAAGGGTCACAAGTCTTCCACAATGGACTTCTTCTATGAGCTCTCTATTCCTTTCAGCGAGCTTGGCATTACTGTAAACGATGTTGAGAGCAACGGTATCGGTGTTATGCTCGTAGCAACAATGGGTAAGTCTCCTATGGATTGTCTTCCCGGCGACCTTTGCATGACCGATCAGGCACACCTGGATGATGGTGAGAATTCTCAGGAGCACAACAGCTTTGAGAAGAGTGACGAGGACAACATCAGCGTTCCCTTCGCTCGTGTAGGTAAGCTCCTCACAGGCGGCGGCACAACACCCACACCTCCCACACCCACACAGCCCCAGCCTACACAGCCTCAGCCCACACAGACCCAGCCTACACAGCCTGACAACCCCGGCACCCCCGGTACTATCTACTATCTCGGTGATGCAAGCCTTAACGAGATCGTTAACGTTAAGGACGCAACCCTTATCCAGAAGGTTGCTGCAGGTCTTGAGCCCGCATTCTCCGAGGCAGCAGCCAAGTGTGCTGATGCTAACCTGGATGGCGAGGTTAACGTTAAGGATGCAACTGCAATTCAGAAGTACGTTGCAGGTCTCAGTGTTAAGACTCCCATCGGAGAAGCTATCTGATTCATCTGAAATAATAACTACTGCTGTCGCTTGCGTTTTGCAAGCGACAGCTTTTTTCTTTTCTTTGTCGTGTCATATTGAGACAGCTCTGTGAGTATAAATAACACAGAACATAAAAGGAGAGAAAAAATATGGATTATGTACTCAAAAGCCGTAGCCTTACTACATCCTCAAATATTCTTGACACAGTATCTCAGCAGCCTGTGGATCTGGATTTTACTCTGCCTGACTATCTGGCAGATGTAGAGACGATTCTGAAAACTGACTTAGATACAAAGATTTACACCCGTTCTTTGTCAGCAGGTCAGCTTCGTATTGACGGTGCATCTGTTGTGACTGTGCTGTATCTTGACTCTGACCGCAAGGCTCTGCGTGTCTGTGAGCAGACCCTGCCTTTTTCTGCTACCATTCCCGTTAGTTCCGAATGCTCTGATTATGTGATTTTTGCCACAGCAAAGCCCGAATATCTCAACTGTCGTGCCTTGTCCCCAAGACGGCTTTCTGTTCACGGAGCTTTTTCTCTGCATACAAAGATAACCTGCAAAAAACCTGAGGATATTTTCGAAGAAACCTCAGACCAGACCCTGCAGACCAAGCAGACCTCCTGCACTTCTTACGAACTCAATGATTTGTCTCAGGAGGTTTTCTCGGTAACCGAGGCTGTTGCCCTCAATGCAAAATCAATGGTTGAGTCCATAGTGTATAGCCGTGTTGCGGCTCAGGTGACAGAATGCAGAAATGTTGCAGGTAAAACCGTTATCAAGGGAGAGATGACCCTGCATATGCTGTATATCACAGATAATGCAACAGGGGAGTGTGACCGTTTTGTCTATGTTTTTCCTTTCTCTCATACCATGGATAGCGGTACCACAGACAGTAATTGTTCGTGTGTTCAGTTGAGTGTCTTGTCCTCTGAGGTTATCCTCAAGTCCGAGCCGTTGTCAACAGAGCCTGTGATTGCGCTGGATTGCAAGCTGTGTGCCACTGTGTCAGAGTATGTTGCACAACAGCTTAATTTTGTTACAGATGTGTACTCCACCTCCTGCGTAGTGGAGCCGACTCTTGAGAACATTACACTTTGTACTGATGTGCACCCGCTGTCAGCCGGTGTTGTCTCAAAGTCAGGGGTAGATCTGGGTGATAAGACGATTCAGAAGATCATCGATATTTTCTGTGACGATACTTCTGCCACCGCGGATTTAGAGGATTCCTCAATTAGATTTGAGGGTCAGTCAAATCTCAGTATCCTCGGCATCACAGATGAGGGGGAGATAACCTGTATCCGACGTCAGGTGGACTTCTCTCATACAGAGAATCTCACCTCAGAATTTAACAGCATCGAAGATGTGGAAGCAGACGTTACATCCCTCAGCTATCGTCTGGGTGCTGATAATAATATGGAGGTCAGGCTTGAGCTTCGTATAACTTCCTGCCTCAGATCTCTCGTGGAAGCCCGTCAGGTTGTCTCTGTCAATTCTGTATCCGATGAGCTCAGCGAGGATATGTGTGCCCTCACACTCTATTACGCAGATAAGGGAGAGAGCGTATGGGAGATTGCCAGACACTTTCATGCCTCTGTCGAAAGTATTATTGATGAAAACTCTCTGGAGGAAGATACTCTCCCTGAGTCCAGGATGCTTGTTATTACCAGAGCCTGAATTATTTGCTTTTATACCGTCTCTCCTTTGGGGAGGCGGTACTTTTTCGCGATAAAATCTTTTTCATAGTCATATCAAGACACCTGCTCTCATACATTTTACTATCAATACAGAATTTGGTGGAGGCAAAGCAATGGAACAGAGAAACATTTATCATGACATAGCCACCCGCACAGGCGGGGATATTTATATCGGTGTTGTAGGTCCGGTGCGAACAGGCAAGTCAACCTTTACAAAGCGGTTTATGGACACATTGGTTATCCCGAACATAGGGGATGAGTATCGTCGGGAGCGGGCCACCGATGAACTTCCCCAGTCAGCCGCAGGCAGAACCGTAATGACAACAGAGCCGAAGTTTATACCTGAAGATGCGGTTGAGATAAACCTTCAGGATAATGTGACTCTTTCTGTCAGGATGATAGATTGCGTAGGATACATAGTGGAGAGCGCTCTCGGCTATATGGAGGAGGACACTCCCCGAATGGTCAAGACTCCTTGGTTTGATACAGAGGTGCCCTTTGACAAGGCTGCGGAGTATGGAACCCAGAAGGTAATCACCGACCATAGCACCATTGGTCTGGTAATAACAACCGATGGCTCTGTAACGGATATACCTCGTGAGGATTATGTGGATGCAGAGGAGAGAGTGGTCAGAGAGCTGAAGGAGCTTGATAAACCCTTCATTATTCTGCTCAATTGTTTCGATCCCACTGCGGCCTCATCCCAACAGTTGGCAGCAGAGCTTGCATCCCGATACATGGTACCTGTCATTCCTCTCTCTTGCATTGAGCTTGACGAGAATTCCATCAAACGTATCCTTGCGCAGATTCTCTTTGAGTTCCCAATTCAGGAGATATCTCTGGATATTCCTTCATGGGTTGTGGCGCTTCCAAAGGACCATTGGCTGCGTGAGAGTATACTGTCCACAGTTGTTGATTGTGCAGGTAAGGTACAGAAGCTCAGGGAGGTACAGCAGGTATCAGAGAGTATCTGCAAAAATGATTATGTAAGTTCCTCGTCTCTTCTCTCTCTTGATATGGGCAAGGGAAAGGCAAAGCTTTCCATAGAGATTCCCTCAGACGTTTTCTTCAGGGTGCTTTCAGAGCAGACAGGACTCTCTATTCCTGATGAGAAAGCTCTGCTTCAGCGTTTCTCTGAGCTTTCTCAGAAACAGCAACAGTATGATCGCATCGCCAAAGCATACGATGAGGTTATGAGCGACGGATATGGAATCGTTATGCCGACCCTTGAGGAGCTGACCATGGAGGAGCCCAGAATAATCAAGCAGAACGGAAAATACGGTGTCAGACTCCGTGCTTCTGCTCCCTCTGTTCACATGATGAGGATAGAGACTTGTGCCCAAGTTACACCCTTGGTGGGTTCTGAGCAGCAGTCCGAGGATCTCGTTAAGTATCTTCTCCACGAGTTTGAGGAGGATCCCGTAAAGATCTGGCAGTCAGATATCTTTGGCAAATCCGTCAGTGATCTTGTGAATGAAGGCTTGCATAACAAGCTGTATCGCATGCCTGCCGATGCCAGACGCAAGCTGACCGAAACCGTGGAGAAGATCATCAACGATGGTTGTAATGGTCTCATCTGTATAATTCTGTAAGCGTAAATATAATCGTACTATGACAAGAAATACCTGTATTTCAAAACCGCTGAAAATTTTTCAGCGGTTTTTTTGCTTTTTGTATTGAAAATCACGACAAAAAAGTATATTATATTTATATATGTTTTTAATGGGGAAATCTGACGTGTTTTTGACAGATTCTTCCCACCGGCATAATCTGAAAACGGAGGCGACTACTTTGAGCAAACATCTTCTGGCAGCTGCAGAGTCTAACCAGTCCCTGACAATTCTGGTTACGGGTTTTGTTGTTGTTTTTGCGGTGTTACTACTGCTTATCGGAATCATCAAGCTCTATTCCACTATTGTCAGCAGCGCTGAGAATAAGGCAAAAAAAACCAAAGAGCTCAAGCTCTCACAGGCTAAGGCTGCACCTGCTGAGACTACTCAGCCTGCAGTACCTGCTACACAGGTGGCTGACGGTGGACTTGACCTGCAGACCGTGGCAGTCATCACAGCTGCTGTGGAGGCATACTACTCTGACGGCAGGAAGGTGCGCATTACCGGTATCAGACGTGCATCCGGTGCCCGTTCCGAGTGGGCAACTGCCGGAATTTCTGATAATATTTCTATGAGGAGGGGGTTCTGATATGGCACTTTTGCAGGGATTTCTTGATTCTCTGGTAGGTCTTTTCTATGATTCGGGTCTTATGGCCCTTAGCTGGAAGAACTACGCAATGGTAGCTATAGCATGTTTCTTGTTGTTCCTTGCTATCAAAAAACAGTACGAACCTCTTCTGCTTCTCCCAATCGCATTTGGTATGCTGATAGTTAACCTTTATCCTCCCATTATGGCTCCTCCCTCTACAGAGTTTGTTCCTGTTACGGAGTATATGGCGGCTCATGGGGGAGAAGCGGCGAACTACGCCACAACTGTTATTGATGGTATTGCTCACTACAATGTTCCTACCAACGGCGGACTTCTTTATTACCTCTATCAGGGTGTTAAGCTTGGACTCTATCCTCCGCTTATCTTCCTTGGTATCGGATGTATGACAGACTTTGGTCCTCTTATTGCTAACCCCAAGAGCTTTATCCTTGGTGCTGCAGCACAGATTGGTATTTTTATCACTTTCATTGCAGCAACCTTCATTGGCTTTACTAACCAGGAGGCAGGCGCAATCGGCATTATTGGTGGTGCTGATGGTCCTACCGCTATCTATGTAACATCAATTCTAGCACCTGAACTTTTAGGTCCCATTGCTGTTGCAGCATACTCATATATGGCTCTGGTTCCCATTATCCAGCCTCCCATTATGAAGGCTCTCACTACCAAGAAGGAGCGTTCTGTTGTTATGCAGCAGCTTCGCCCTGTTTCAAAGCTTGAGAAGATTCTTTTCCCCATAATTGTAACTATTATTGTTGCTCTGCTTTTACCCAGCGCGGCTCCTCTGGTTGGTATGCTGATGCTTGGTAACCTGTTCAAGGAGAGCGGAGTTGTTGACAGAATCTTCAAGACAGCCCAGAACGAGCTTATGAACATTATCACAATCTTCCTTGGTACTACTGTTGGTGCTACAGCTACAGGAGAGGTGTTCCTCACCGGCAAGACCTTGGGTATTATCGGACTGGGACTGGCAGCTTTTGCTGTAGGTACTGCTTGCGGACTGCTCTTCGGTAAGCTTATGTATATCTTCACTAAGGGCAAGGTTAACCCCCTGATTGGTTCAGCAGGTGTATCTGCTGTTCCTATGGCTGCACGTGTTTCAAACAAGGTTGGACAGGAAGAGAACCCAGCAAACTTCCTTCTCATGCACGCTATGGGCCCCAATGTTGCAGGTGTAATCGGATCTGCTGTTGCAGCAGGTGTTCTCATCAGTATTCTTGGATGATAATCTGAGTTTATATTTAACTAATTAATATTAAGGAGTTGAAAACCCTTGAGAGATATTACCATTAACGACATTCTTAAGATGATAGTTGCTCATCTGAAGCTTATTGTTATCGTATCTGTCGTTGCAGCTCTCGGTGCGTATATCTATGCGGACCAGTTTATTCCCAAGAAGTATTCTTCCAGCTCAAAGATCTGTATCAAGTACGACGGTACCGTAACAGACGAGAATTCTGTAGTCAATTCAGGCGACGGAAACAAGCAGTCTGCTTCTCAGATCGGCGCATCCACAAGCCTTGCTAATAACTGTTCTGTTATCTTCAGCGAGTGCGAGGAGATGCTGGATATTATCCCCGGAGGCTACAGTGTTACCATTACCAGTGTCAGCGAGTCCAACGTCCTGAAGATTACCGTCACAGGAAGCGACGGACAGGTCTGTGCTGATACTGCCAACGCTATCCGTAACGCAGCTCCCGAGGTTTTTGCTAAGTACTACACAGGCGGTGTGGCCGTGCCTTTCGGTCGTCCTGCCTCTGCTCCCGGTACTCATTCATCACCTGACGAGACTCGATACGCTCTGTTTGGATTTATCGGCGGACTCATTATCTCTGTGCTGGTAGCAATCATTATTGAGGTTATTGACACAACCATCAAGTCTGACGATGATCTTTACAAGATCTACGATGTACCTGTCTTTGGCGAGATTATCGATTTTGAAGTGGAAGGCGGTGCAAGGAAGAAATGAAACTCGGCATAAAGAACAAGAACAAAGTCAAGTATATTGACAAGTCCAAGAACGTTATCAGCGGCGACAGCAAGTTCGCCATTGTTGAGGGTTACAAGATCGCCCGTACCAACCTTGTGTTCTCCCTTGCTGCATCAGAGAGCAAGTTCGTTGTTGTGACAAGCTGGTCCAAGGGTGAGGGTAAGTCAACCGCAACCGCAAACCTTGCTATTTCTTTCTCAAAGATGGGCAAAAAGGTTGTGCTCATTGACTGTGACCTTCGTCGTCCCAACCTGCACAATCTGATGAAGCTTCAGAACACAGCAGGTCTTTCAGAAGTTATCGGAAAGTTCAAGAACATCGATGATGTTATTAATGTTGATGTTCTGCCCAGCCTGGATGTTATCACCGCAGGCTCAATTCCTCCCAACCCCTCTGAGCTTCTGGCTTCTGCCAGCTTTGATGCTCTTCTTACAGAGCTCGAGAGCAAATATGATTACGTTATTATCGATACGCCTCCCGTCGGAATTGTTACCGATACACTTCTTCTCAAAGACCATATCGCAGGATATGTTGTCGTTGTCAGAGAGAAGGTCACTACTCACGGTGATATCGAGAAGACCATCCAGAGCATCAATCTTGCCGACAGCAAGATCCTCGGTTTCCTGAAGGTAGGATGTTCTGTATCAGAGAAAAAGTATTCCAAGGGACACTACGGATACTACAAGTATTATTGATTTTTTTGCAGCCCGTTGTATGTCAACGGGTTGCTTTATGATTGCCTTTGCAAGATTTAATTTTAAATCCTGCAAAAAAACTCTTGATTTTTTACAATATTTAGGGTATGATTACAAAATATGAATAATTTTTATCGGAGAGTGAGCAAAATGTCGTACTCAGAATTTACTAAAGAACAGCTTATCGCAGAGCAGGAGATGCTTCGCAAAAAATATAATTCCTTTGTAGAGATGGGTCTTTCTCTTGATATGTCAAGAGGCAAGCCCTGCACAGAACAGCTTGATATATCTTCTCCCATGCTGGATGTGCTTCGTTCTGACAACAGCTGTCGTGATGACAGAGGCTTTGATTGTCGTAACTATGGTATCCTTGATGGTATTCCTGCCTACAAGGAGTTTATGTCAAAGTTTATTCAGGTTCGTCCCGAGCAGGTTTTTGTTGGTGGTAACTCCAGCCTCAATATGATGTTTGATGCCATCACATGTATGATGACAACCCCGATTGTAGAGGGATATGAGCCTTGGTTCAATGTGCCTGACCGCAAGTTCCTCTGTCCTGTTCCCGGATATGACAGACATTTTGCCATTACAGAGTACTATGGCTTTGAGATGATTCCTGTCCCCATGACAGGGCAGGGCCCTGATATGGATATGATAGAGGAGCTTGTTTCCTCTGATCCTTCCATCAAGGGTATCTGGTGTGTACCCAAGTATTCCAATCCTCTTGGTGTCACATATTCTGACGAGACTGTCCGTCGCTTTGCAACTCTGAAGCCTGCAGCAAAGGACTTCAGAATCATGTGGGACGATGCTTATTGTGTTCATGACGTCGCCGACGAGGGAGAGGTGCTCCTCAGCCTTATGAATGAATGTGAGAAGGCAGGCAATCCTGATCTTCCCATCATCTTCTGCTCCACCTCAAAGATAACTTTCCCCGGTGCAGGTGTGGCCGCTATGGCAACCTCAGACAACAATATGAAGGTGTTCAAAAAGCGCTACAGCGTTGAGTCTATCGGTTTTGATAAGCTTAACATGCTCCGTCATCTTGAGTACTTCAAGGATTTCGACGGTGTGAAGGCTCACATGCAGAAGCATAAAGAGATCCTCAAGCCCAGATTCCAGGCTGTAATCGACAAGTTTAACACTCAGCTCAAGGGCCTGGATATTGCATCCTGGCACGAGCCCCGTGGCGGATACTTTGTCAGCATCAATGTTCTTCCCGGAACTGCCAAGAAGGTCTGCACAATGTGCAAGGAGGCAGGTCTTGTGCTGACTCCTGCAGGTGCCACATATCCTCTGGGCAACGATCCTCAGGACAGCAACATTCGTATTGCTCCTTCATATCCTCCTCTGTCTGAACTTCAGGTTGCTATGGATGTATTCTGCGTATGTGTTCGTCTTTGCGCAGTAGAGAAGTTCCTCGGTGAGCTTTAAGATTGTTTTTAACAGATAAATCCTGCAGTTTATGTTTTGTGACAGAAAACTGTATTTTTCCTCTTAATCATTGACTTTTAACTCAAATAAATTTATAATAACTCTGTTAGTCTGTTATGACTTAGCAGAGTTATTTTTTTTGTTACGGAGGTCTGATTCTATGAAAAGACTCGGCAAATCCATCTCCGTCATCATCGCACTGCTTATTATTGTTTTCTCAGTGCTCACAGTATGTGGTTTCAGCTACTACAAAGGTGATTTCGAGCAGACAGTAATCAGAGGTCTTGAGGATGTTGACAGGGGAATAGATATCGGTGGCGGAGCAAAGGTTATCCTTGGTGTGCCCAATGCTGCCTCAGGAGATGAGGCACCTCAGATTTCTACAGATGTTCTTCATGATACCGCACAGGTTATCGAGGATCGTGCCGCAAAATTCGGCCTTAAGGATTACGAGGTCTATGTCAACCGCGCACAGCAGACAGTTTCACTTGTTGTGCCCAACGACGTAGACTGTGAGTACTCTGCAGCGGAGGTTGCTTCTTATCTGACAACCTATGGCGATCTTACCCTCAGAGGCGGATCATCATACACCGACGCATCCATCGACTCATCCAACAGCCAGAAGTTCACAAATCCCACCGAGGATTCTCTTCAGATTATTCTTGGCACTGACAACGTATCCGAGGTTCAGTGGTTCAAGGATACCTCCGAGGGCACAGAGACCTACTGGGTCAGCGTTCTGTATGATGAGACAGGTCTTGTGACTCTTGCAAATGCAACCAGTCCCGACACAGGCTACTACTATGGCGGAACGGTTTCTATCTGGCTTGATAATGTTATGCTTTCCATGCAGCAGGTAGAGGAGGCTAACACCTACGGAGAGTTTACCTTTACTAACGAGGGTATGACTCAGCAAAAGGCAAAGCTCTTCACAGCTATTATCGACACAGGAGTTCTGCCCACTGCAGACCTTTCTGTCGTATCAGTTCAGTCTGTTGCTCCTTCTGTTGGCAATGATTCCGGCAATATCGTTCTTTTTGCAGGACTGGCTGCACTTGTGGCTATTGCTGTTATTATGATTATCAGATACCGCCTGTCCGGTGTTGTATCTGTGTTTGCAATGGTACTCCAGTGTGCTGTGCTTCTTGCATTTATCACAGGCTTCCTTGTTGATGGAGGCATTATGATGTCCGTAGCAGGTATGGCAGGACTTGCAGTTTCGGTTCTGCTCACAGTATTCAGCTCAGGTCTCATAGCTGAGAAGATTCGCACAGAGCTGCGTCACGGCTCAGTAATGGGTAACGCTGTTACTGTTGGTATCAAGGATTCCCGTAATACAATCCTCGACATGAGCGTTGTTCTTGCTGTGATTTCCCTTGTTGGACTGTTCTTATTTGGCACAAGCGGACTCAGCATCGCGATATTTGGCGGCAGCGTAGTCAGCGGTGTATATAACTTCTGCATTGTTCTGTTTATCGGTGCAATCGCAAACTGTATCACAGGCTATTTTGTTCCTCAGCTTATGCTCCGCAGCCTCTACAGCTTCAGTTGCCTGAGCAAGCCTTCACTTTTCGGAGGTGCAAAGAAATGAAAAAAACATTGAATTTCAGCAAGCTTTTCAAAGTAATGATTATTATCCCTGCGGTTATCCTTGTTGCAGGAGTTGCCCTTCTTGCAATTCTCGGAGGTAACACCGATCCTGCATACACAATGCTGAATCTTGGATTAGCAGTTGTCCTCAAAACTATTCTTTCTGCTGTTTTTGCGGCAGGTTTGGTGCTTTTGTATTTTGTCATCCGTTTCCGCAAGCAGGGAGTCCTTATGGGACTTTGCAGCGGTCTGGGTGCAGCGGTGTCTGCTCTTGTTGCATTTTTCCTTTGCATCATCTGTCGTGCACCTCTGGGAAATACCACCTTTGCAACAGCACTGGCAGGAGTATGTATTTCCTATGCCACATCTGTTATCTTCTTCAGCCGCTTCTCTGTCAGACGCAGCAGAAAGAAGAACACAGACAACACAGATAATAACTATAGTGAGGCTTCTTCCTCTGTTTTCTCTACAATGCTTATTATGCTTGTGATTGTGCTTGCAGTTATTATCTGCGGATTTGCTGTGGCAGCAGTTTTCTCTTCAACTTTCCTTATGCTCTATGCTCTGCCTGTACTTCTCAGCGCAGTTGTTGCTGTTTTGTTCACACTGGCAGTATCCTGCAGAATGTACGCAAACAAAGCATAAGACACCTATCGATTCTTACTTATTCGGGCGGTTTATCCGCCCGAATATTTGATTATACAGCGTATATATATTTCAGAAAGAAGGTATGTTTATGTCGCTTCTTGCTGTTTCTGATCTTTGCCTGGGATATGAGGGCAAGGCTGTTGTCCGTGATATCAGCTTCACCGTCAACGAGGGTGATTATCTGTGTATCATCGGCGAGAACGGTTCAGGCAAGACCACACTCATCAAAGGGCTTCTTGGACTTATGAGCAAGTACAGCGGAGAGATCCTATTCTCTGACGATCTTGAGCAAAGTCATATCGGCTATCTTTCTCAGCATTTCAAGCACAAGAAGGATTTTCCTGCTTCTGTGAGAGAGGTTGTGATGTCAGGTTTCCTCAGCAGACGACGTTTCGGATTCGGATACTCAAAGGCTCAGTATGTCGAGGCTCATTCAGTTATGGAGCAGGTGGGCATCATTGAGCTTGAAAAAAAGATATTCAGCGACCTGTCCGGTGGACAACAGCAGCGGGTCTTACTTGCAAGAGCTTTGTGTGCTACCCGCCGTCTCATTCTTCTTGATGAGCCCACATCGGCCCTTGATCCTATTGTGACAGCTGACTTCTATTCTTTACTTCGCAAGCTCTCACAGGATGGGGTAGGGGTGGTAATGGTTTCTCATGATATCAATTCCGCCCTGCGCCACGCAACTCACATACTTTGTCTGGATGATAATTCTTCTTTCTTCGGAACCACCCACGAGTTTGTTCACTCTGATCAGGGCAGAAAGTTCATTTTGTCCGATTGTCCCTGTGATGATTGCACTATTATTCACAACAGAGGGGGAATCGAGAATGCTTGAGTTGTTTATGCATCCCTTTATGATTAAGGCTCTCATTGTTGGTGTTCTTATCGCTGTCTGTTGTGCACTGCTTGGAGTTGTCCTTGTGCTGAAGCAGTACTCTATGATTGGAGACGGCCTTTCTCATGTAGGCTTCGGAGCTTTGTCTGTTGCTGCTGTGCTCAACCTTTCAACTCCCATATACCTGTCTTTGCCTGTGGTTATGGTTGCTGCTTTCTTTCTGCTGAGAATCACAGAGACCAGCAAGGTCAGCGCAGATGCTGCCATAGCCGTCATCTCTTCATCGGCACTGGCGATTGGTGTTTTTATCGCCAGTATCAACGGCACCAACATCAACCTTCAGCAGTATATGTTCGGTTCAATTCTCTCTGTGGGTGAATCCGACCTTGTTATCAGCATAGTTCTGTCAGTCTTTGTTATTGCTATGTACTTCTTGTTTTATAACAAGATATTCGCTATTACCTTTGACGAGGATTTTGCCCGTGCAACGGGTATCCGCACAGGGGTCTACAATACGGTCATATCTCTGCTCACAGCCATCACCATTGTTGTGGGAATGAGGATGCTGGGCACAATGCTCATTTCTGCACTTATCATTTTCCCTGCACTTACATCTATGAGACTGTATCGCAGGTTTTTCACAGTGATTATCTCCTCTGTGGTTATCTCCGTATTCTGTGTTGTAGCTGGTCTCTTTACCTCTTTCACAGTATCCGATATCCCCGTTGGAGCCACCATTGTTCTCTTTAATCTGGCTGTGTTCCTTGTTTTTGCTGTGATTGCATTTGTAAAAAATCTTCTGAGCAAAAAAATCAGAAAATAACAGAACTTTTATATATTATCAAAGCCTCCCTTTATAGGGGAGGCTTTTCTCTATTTATATGAGGTTTTTCAGGTTCAGAAATTCCCCTTCTCTCAGAATCCTGAGCTGCTGATTGATTGCTACGCAGGTGGTGATTGATTCCGAGGTTTTTCCAAGTTTCAGCAGGGTTATCAGCTGTTTGATTTCTGCTTCTATATGATCCACACTGTCGTGATACAGCAGCATATCCACCGTTGCCACAGATTTTTCCCAGGAGGCTTCGAGCTCCACTGCTTTCTCCAGGGCAGAGTCGGTGTCTCCCTGCGATACTTCCTGTACCACCGCCTGTGTTTGCAGGATGATTCTTTCTGTTGTTTCGGTCACACAGAGAAACTCCGCCACACACAACACAAGAGCTATGATCAGACAACTTGCGGCAATAAGTATTCTTTTCATTTCTGACACTTCCTTATAATGCTGTATTCCTTCAGTTTGTTGCAGGTCATCATCATTATTTCATCAGGACTCAGTTTTTCTTTTTTGAGGGTTTTTCTGAGCCATTGCTCGTCAATTCCACATAGATTCATAGATGTTGTGAGAAGCTCTCCGTCACTGATGATAACAGCCTCGATTCCTGTGTCTCTGGATGGGAGTTTCAGGTCTTCCATACTTGGCTGGCGCTTTTCGGGTTTTTGTAGGATGCTGATATTTCCGTTGGTCTCAATGATACAGTACTGAACATCCTGTATGTTGAACACCCCTGCTTGTCTGAGCAGTACCCCAAGGTCCTCGGTGGTAAGTCTCAGCTTTCTGAGGATATCCTGACGTAGTGTACCATTCTCTATGATTATCTCAGGCTTCCCGCATACAGCGTTTCTCAGCATTGGTATCTTCATCATAAGAATACTTATGGTGATTTCTGCCGCAATCAGAATGAGGATAGGCACAATACCTGACAGAATAGGCTGGGAGTTGTTCTGCATAGGTATGGATGCAATATCCGCGATAATCATGGTAATAACCAGCTCAGAGGTTTGCATATCGCTGAGCTGTCTTTTGCCCATAAGCCTGATCGCAAGTATAACAAAGATGTACAGCAGTATGGTTCTCACCACAGAAATAATCATAAAATCACCCGAATTCAGTATGCACAGAATGTGAAAGATATATTCAGCAGAATATTCCTGATTCTCGTGAAAAAATAAACAATCATTATATGCATATTTTTTGCATATTTTTCTTAAAAAGCCTTTTATTTTGTACGTATTTGAGTTATAATAAACAACGTATAAGTATATCCATTAGTGTTATATTTTTCTTATATAATTATACAGCCTGATTTTTACAGAAAGAGGTGTGTTTTATGAGCACTCAGTTTTCAGTTTCTCTTGCCAAAGTTATCAAGGAGGGTGGTCTGGAGGCATTCTATATGCCCCGTGATCCTGAGGAGATCAACATCGTATCCATGGATATTCTCCGTCCCGGACTTGAGCTTACGGGATATATGGAGTTCTTTGATGAGAATCGTATCATTATCTTTGGTGTGACGGAGTTTTCCTATCTGAGCCAGTTTGATGAGGAAAAGCAGTTTGAGATTATTGACAGACTCTTCTGTAAGTGTCCTCCTGCAATCATTATTGCCAGAGACCTGACTCCCTCTGACGCCATCAGAAAGTCCGCTGAGAACAACGGTGTGCCTATTCTTCGTTCAGCCGAGACCACATCCTCAATTTCTGCGTCTCTCATTACCTTCCTCAATGCAGTCCTTGCACCCCGTATTACCCGTCATGGTGTACTGGTTGAGGTATATGGCGAGGGTGTACTCCTGATAGGCGACAGCGGAGTCGGAAAGTCAGAGATCGCCGTTGAGCTTATCAAGCGCGGACACAGACTCATCGCCGACGATGCTGTGGAGATCCGCCGAGTTTCAAACCGTACTCTGGTTGGATCCTCTCCCGAGAACATCCGTCACTTCATCGAGCTTCGCGGTATCGGAATCATCAACGCCCGCCGTATCTTCGGTATGGGTGCTGTCAAGCTCACCGAGAAGATTGATATGGTCATCAACATGGAGCAGTGGGATACCGAGAAGGTCTACGATCGAATCGGTATGGACAACACATATACCGAGATCATGGGCATTCAGGTTCCTATTATGACTATCCCTGTCAAGCCCGGACGTAACCTTGCCATTATCATTGAGGCGGCAGCTATGAACAACCGTCAGAAGAAGATGGGATACAATGCAGCTCAGGAGCTTCTCCAGAGTCTGGGTATGGATGTCAGCGAGGAGAATATTCAGGACAAAAAGATCGACACAGGATGGGATTTCTGATGAAAATAGTTGCAGACCTTCATACTCACACAATAGCCTCTGTTCATGCATACAATACTGCTCTGGAAATGATAAATCACGCACAGCAGATTAACCTTTATGCTTTTGCCATCACAGACCATGGAGAGAGTATGCACGGCTCACCTCATCCTTATTACTTTATGAATCTTCATGCCATACCCCGTGTCTTCGGTGGTGTCAGAGTTCTCAAGGGAATCGAAGCCAATATCACCGATGCTCAGGGGGGACTGGATGCAGACGAGCAGGTTCTCTCAAATCTAGATTTTTGTATCGCATCCCTGCACATGCCTACATTCCATGATGAGGTCAACGTTGAGACCTGCACCGAGGCATATATGAAGATGGCAGAGAACCCCCACATCAATATGATTGCTCATTCCGGGTCGCCTTATTTTCGCTATGACTACGAAAAGGTCATTAAGGAGTTTGCGCACAAAGGCAAGCTTATCGAGATAAACAACGCCTCTATCAAGCACAAGCCTTCATTTGTGCCCAACTGTATCGAGATAGCCAAGCTGTGCCGAAAGTATTCCTGCAGGGTATCTGTTGATACAGACGCCCATTTTATCACTCAGCTGGGCAGAGCAGATGAGGCGCTGAAAATGCTTAGCGAGATTGACTTCCCTGAGGAGCTTGTTATTAATTCAAGCGTAGAAAACCTGAACAAGTATTTAACCGAGATGAACATTCCTCTCGAATAATCGGAGGTATTATGATAAATACAGATTTTGTTTCCCGCGTTACAGCCTGCGGTGCAGATTGCGTCTGTGACGCACCTATGAAGAACCACACAACTTTCCATATCGGCGGTCCTGCTGATTATTATATCACTGCATGCTCAGTAATGCAGCTTGAGAATATTCTTTCTCTTTGCAGGGAGCTCTCCATTGACTATATGATAATCGGCAATGGAAGCAACCTGCTGATTTGTGACGAGGGACTGCGCAAGGCGGTTATACGTCTGGGTGGAGAGTTCAAGGATATTTCTGTTTCAGAAAATAAAATTACCTGTGGTGCAGGTACCACCCTGTCAAAACTCTGTTCCGTAGCCCATGGCAGTTCTCTCTCAGGTCTGGAGTTTGCCTTTGGTATTCCTGGCACAGTAGGCGGAGCGGTGTTCATGAACGCCGGTGCCTATGGTGGAGAGATGAGAGATGTGCTCACAACTGTCACTCATCTTACTCCCGAGGGCAAGGTCGAGACTGTCCCCGCAGATACTCTGGAGCTTTCCTACAGGCACAGTGTGTATAAGTCAAACGACTGCATCATTCTCAAGGCGGAGTTTTCTCTTACTCCTGACGATAAAGACGAGATCAAAGCCCGTATGGATGACTTTATGAATCGACGCATCACAAAACAGCCTCTGGAGTTTCCCTCTGCAGGCAGCGTGTTCAAGCGTCCCGAGGGAGCTTTTGCCGGCGCCCTCATCGAACAATGCGGACTCAAGGGTACTTGTGTCGGCGGTGCTCAGGTCAGCGAAAAGCACTCAGGCTTCATTGTCAATATCGGCAATGCTACCTGCAAGGATGTTATGGATCTGGTAGCCCTTGTCCAGAAGAAGGTCAAGGACGAAACAGGATACACCCTTGAGAGAGAGATAATTCACCTGAAATAATTATAAATTACTTATACAGGGAGTGACTATTATGGAATTCATTATTATCACTGGACTTTCCGGAGCAGGCAAATCCCATGCTCTGAGAGCTCTGGAGGATATAGGCTATTATTGTGTAGATAATATTCCGCCGCTGCTGCTTTCTACCTTCTGGGATCTCTGCGAGAAATCCAGCGATAGCCGTATGAAGCGTGTGGCCGTGGTTGTTGATATCAGAGGAGGAGAAGTTTTTGATAACCTCTTCGATCAGCTCCATAAGTTCAATGCAGAGGGCAGAAAGTACAAGATACTTTTTCTAGATGCAAAGAGCGATGTGCTCCTTATCAGATACAAGGAGACAAGGCGCAAACATCCCCTTGCTGAGAGCTTTGACGGAGCCACAACCGAGGATGCCGTTAAGCTCGAAAAAGAGCTTATGAAACCCTTCAAGGCACGTGCTGATTATATAATCGACACCTCATATATGGCTCTCAAACAGCTCAAGGAGCGTGTCACCACCATGTTTTCCACGGATCCGGGTGCAGGATTCCTTATCACATGCCTGTCCTTTGGATTTAAGTACGGAATCCCTCTGGAGGCAGACCTGCTCTTTGATGTCCGTTGTCTGCCCAATCCTTATTATGTCAAGGAGCTGAAGGAACTCACAGGTCTCGATGAGTCTGTTCGTGAGTATGTTATGAAGTTCCCCGAGACACAGGAGTACCTGGAGAAGCTTCTATCCTTGCTTGATTATTCTGTTCCCCTTTATAAGGGCGAGGGAAAGAGTGAGCTGGTTGTTGCTATCGGCTGTACAGGCGGCAAGCACCGAAGCGTGACTCTTGCCAGACTTCTTAACAGCCACTTTATCGAGATTGGATACAAATCCAACCTGTATCACAGGGATATCTGGAAAGCATAAATCAGTTTTCTGAATTACTAAAGAGGAGGCGAGTGGGGTGTCCTTTGCCCATGATGTGAAAAAAGAATTATCAAAACAACAGACAGACGTCCATAGCCAGGATTATGCAGAGCTTTATGGTATGATGTTGTTTTCTCGCCGTTTCTCTTCTTCTGAGATCAAGCTCAAGACCGAGTCCATCAGCGTAGCAGAGCGGTACATCACCCTTGCAAATAAGCTTTTTGCCCCCGTTATTGAGAAACAGTCAACTCTTAAAGCTAACAGAGATTTCATCAATCTCCATACCATCAGCCTTATTATTCCCTCAGAATGCGAGAGGATATATTCCGACTTTGGTCATCTCAGTTCTTCTCCCAGCCTGCGTCTCAATCGGGCAAACATAGAGGATGACATCTGTCGTGCCTCATTCCTGAGGGGGGCATTTATGTCCTGCGGATCCGTCAATGATCCTCAGAAGAACTATCATCTGGAGTTTTGTGCCGCATATAAGAATCTCTGCAACGATCTGTGTACTCTGCTGACAGAGATTGAGGAGTGCTCTCTTACTCCCAAGGTCATTCTCCGCAGCGGATCCTATGTGGTGTATCTTAAGGACAGCGAGCAGATAACCGACCTGCTTACATATATGGGAGCCCCTTCCGCTGCCATGGATATTATGAACGCAAAAGCCTACAAGCAGATGCGAAATATGGCCAATCGCCGCACAAATTCAGATCTTGCGAATATTGCCAAGACCGCCTCAGCCGCTGCCCGACAGCTTGCGGCCATCGAGGAACTTGATTCAACGGTGGGACTTGCATCCTTGCCTGACCAGCTGTACGAGATTGCTCTGCTTCGTCGGGACAACCCCGAGCTTTCACTAAGGGACCTGGGAACACTTCTGGATCCGCCCATAAGCCGCAGCGGTGTTAACCATCGTCTGACAAGGCTCATAGAGCTTGCGGAGCTTGAGGGATAATTCGAGCAAACTATTTTTTGAAAATCTATTTTTAAACCGGAGATAAATTATGAGTGAAAAAATCGACCTGAAGGAACAGTTCAAGGATATGGACTACGAGACCGCTATCAATAAGCTCAAAGAGAATATCCGTATTCTCGAGAAGGGTGAGGGTACCCTGGACGAGCTTATGCAGGTATACAAGGAGTCCTTCCTTTACTATCATTTCTGCTATGATTACCTTCAGCAGGCAAAGACTAAGATTGAGGACTTCAATCAGAAGATGGCAGAGATAATCTCTGCAATAGAGGAAAAATAATATGAACAATAACAATCGTCTGAACATCAGCAGACTTTCAGATACAGAACTCGCTCCCTCCGAGCTTATAGAGCAGGCGCTGAAGATATACACCCTGGGTGCTCCTTCTCTGTACGAAAAGCTCTGGGAGTCCATGAGATACTCCGTCAGCGCAGGAGGCAAGCGTGTCAGACCCCGACTCACTCTGGAGTTTTGCAAACTTTGCGGTGGAGAGGAGCTTGCGGCGGTGCCTTTTGGATGTGCTGTGGAGCTGATTCATACTTACTCTCTCATCCACGACGATCTTCCTTGTATGGATGATGACGATATCCGCAGAGGAAAACCCTCCAACCATATTGCCTTCGGAGAGGACACAGCCCTTCTTGCCGGAGACGCACTTCAGGCTTTGGCATTTGAGATTATGCTTTGTGAGGATACCCTCAGCAGGGTTGATGCCTCCTCAGCAGCGGCTGCAGCTTGTGCTCTGGCAGGGTATTGCGGGGCCGACGGAATGGTTGGCGGACAGGTCATTGACCTTGAGTACGAGAACAAGAAGGCCTCCGAGGAGGTTGTCCACGAGATTCATCTTCTCAAGACTGGTGCTCTCATCAAGGCAGCCTGCCTGATGGGATGTATAGTAGCAGGTGCAGACAGTAAGATGCTTGCAGCTGCCGAGAAGTACGCCGAGTGTATCGGACTTGCGTTCCAGATCGTGGACGATGTGCTGGATGTTACATCTACTACCGAGGAGCTGGGCAAGCCCGTCAACTCCGACAGCGAAAACGACAAATCCACAATGGTCACTCTCTACGGAGTAGAGGAGTGTCTGCGTATGGCAGATGCTCTCACCGCTCAGGCTCTTGAGGCTCTGGATTGTTTTGAGGGCGACAGTTCCTTCCTGCGTGATTTCGCGGTTCAGCTTTCAAAGCGTACCGCATAATATTCTTAACTGTGTTTTCGGGTGTTGTTTCCCGAGGATTTCGGTGTAACCGAGGATTTTTTGTATGAATAATAATACCTTTCCAATGCTTGAAAAAATAAATTCCCCTGAGGACCTGAAGAAGCTGTCTGTTAGTGAGCTGCCTGCACTTTGCGAGGAGATTAGAAGAAAACTCATCCTCACAGTATCAGAGAACGGCGGCCATCTGGCTCCCAATCTGGGTGTTGTGGAGCTGACCGTGGCACTTCATTATGTGTTCAATTGTCCGCAGGACAGCATCGTCTGGGATGTTGGCCATCAGTGCTACACCCACAAGATGCTCACAGGTCGCTACGACAGGATAGATACCATCCGTCGTACAGGAGGTCTCTCAGGATTCCCCCGCAGATACGAGAGCGACTGTGATGCCTTTGGTGCAGGACACAGCAGTACCTCTATCTCTGCCGCTCTTGGTATTGCCAAGGCAAAGCAGATGCAAGGGGACAACAGTCATACCATCGCTTTCATTGGCGACGGCTCTCTTACGGGTGGGCTTGCCTTTGAAGGACTTAACAATGCAGGACGATTCAAGCGTAATTTTATTGTTATCCTCAATGATAACAAAATGTCAATATCAAAGAACGTAGGTGCAATCCCCAAGCATCTGACAGGAATCCGAATCAGCCCTTGGTACCTTAGCGCCAAGAGCGGCCTTGAGCGTGTCCTCACCAAAGTCCCTCTTGTGGGAACTCCCGTTGTCAACGGACTCACAAGAATGAAAAACTGGTTCAAAAAGAAAATCTACAAGACAAATCTCTTCGAGAATTTTGGATTTGCATATTATGGTCCTGTTGATGGTCATGATATGGAGGCAGTCCTTAATGCTCTGGAGGCCGCCAAGTATACCAACAAACCGGTACTTATCCATGCCGTCACTGTCAAAGGCAAGGGTTACCAGCCTGCAGAGGATGACCCAAAGAGTTTTCACGGAATTGGTAAGTTTGATGTGGATACGGGTGAGCCTCTGTCTCATTCGGACTCCTACAGCGCTCGTTTCGGACAGGCTATGTGTGACCTTGCCAAGGAGGATCGTAACCTGTGTGCTATCACTGCGGCTATGACTGTGGGGACAGGACTCACAGAATTCTCAAAGCAGTACAAGGACAGATTCTTTGACGTAGGTATTGCGGAGGAGCACGCGGTGACCTTTGGCTCAGGACTTGCAAGCAGGGGTATGCTCCCTGTGTTTGCGGTTTATTCCAGCTTTCTTCAGCGTGCCTATGACCAGCTTGTCCATGACGCAGCTGTCCAGAATCTGCATCTTGTGCTTGGTGTTGACAGGGCAGGAATCGTAGGTGAGGATGGAGAGACTCATCAGGGAGTCTTTGACGTATCAATCCTCAATTCCATCCCCGGCACAACTATTTTCTCACCCTGTTATTTCAGCGAGCTTACTGACTCTCTCTCCTCAGCATTGTACGATTGTCAGGGACTTACCGCTGTCAGATATCCCCGTGGCTCAGAGCCTTACCGCCCTGAAGACTTCACAGATAATAGTGTGAATTTCAGCATCTACGGCAATCCTGACGCATCCCGACTCATCGTTACCTACGGCAGACTTTTCTCTGAGGCTTGCAAAGCAAAGGATATGCTGGAGTCTTTGGGTATGAAGGTCTGCATCCTTAAGCTTTGCCGCATAAAACCCATCGATCCCGATGCTGCCCGATTCGCCGCAGGATTCAGACGTGTACATTTCTTTGAGGAAGGTATGCGTTCGGGCGGTGTGGCAGAGTGTTTTGAGTCTGATATTATGAAGCTTGGTTTTGACGGTACCTACCGCATAACCGCTATCGAGGATATGTTTATCCCTCATTCCAAGGATACGGAGGCACTCCATGCTCTGAAGCTTGATGCTGAGGGAATGTATGAGATTATGAAGAATAATCGGAGTTAACTTATTATGAAGAAACGACTTGACGTTTTAGTATACGAAAAAGGCCTGGCAGAAAGTCGGGAAAAAGCTAAGGCTGTTATTATGGCAGGACTTGTGTATGTTGATAACCAGAAAGCTGATAAGTGCGGTTCAACCTACGATGAGGACTGCGACCTGCAGGTCAGAGGTCCTGCTCTTAAATACGTGAGCAGGGGAGGGCTTAAGCTTGAGAAAGCCATGACCTCCTTCTCTCTGGACCTCGAGGGTGTCACATCCATGGATATTGGTGCCTCAACAGGAGGGTTCACCGACTGTATGCTCCAAAATGGCGCAAAGAAGGTTTACTCCATCGATGTGGGCTATGGTCAGCTTGCGTGGAAGCTTCGCAATGACCCCCGTGTTGTCAATATGGAGCGCACTAATTTCCGCAAGGTTACTCCCGATATGATAGACGAGAAGATAGATTTCTTCTCCGTAGATGTTTCTTTTATCTCTCTTCGTCTGATTCTCCCTGTTGTTCGACCGCTACTTACCTCTCAGGGTTGCGGAGTATGTCTCATTAAGCCTCAGTTTGAGGCAGGACGAGAGAAAGTCGGCAAGAAGGGTGTTGTCCGCGACAAGAGTGTCCATGCAGAAGTTATTGAGAGTATCCGTGATTTTTGTCTGGAGTGCGGTTTTGATGTTCTTGCACTTGATTTCTCTCCCGTAAAAGGTCCCGAGGGCAACATAGAGTATCTTATCCACATTCGTGTCAGCGATGAACCAACCCTTTATGCAGAGATAACCCCCGAGGAGCTTGCGGATGTTTCTCATAAGGAGCTTTCAAAGGAGGGGCAGAAGTAATGAATATTGCCCTTATACCCAATTATGATAAAGTAGAAGCAATCACCTGTTCGCTGGAGATTGCAGACATACTCATTTCTCAGGGTGCCTGTGTGTTTATGACAGAGAAGGCCCGGGACTACATATCTCACAGAGCTATTACCATACTCCGCACTGACAACGAGCTGTTTGCTCAGTGTGACTGTGCAGTTACAGTTGGCGGAGACGGCACTATCATTCACAGTGCCCGCCATGCCGCCGTGTCAGGCAAGCCCATAATCGGTGTGAACCTGGGACATCTTGGCTATGTAGCCGAGCTTGAACCCTCAGAGATATCTCAGCTTAAAAGGCTTCTCACAGGTAATTATGACACTAAGGAGAGAATGATCCTTGATGTGAGTGTTATCCATGAGGATGGAAGCAGTGAATCCTATCTTGCTATCAACGATGCTGTGATCTCCCGCGGAGCTTTGTCTTGTATCATCGATCTGGACGTTTCTGTGGAGGGAGAGAGTATCTGTAGCTACAGAGCAGACGGACTTCTTTTTTCAACCCCCACAGGTTCCACAGCTTATGCCCTCTCAGCAGGGGGTCCTGTTATTGATCCCTGTATGAGGCTCATCGAACTTACACCCGTTTGTCCTCATTCGCTGACCGCAAGAACGGTTATTTTTCCCGAGGACACAGTTCTTTCTGTCCGTTGCAAATCCCACGATACAGCCTACCTGACTGTTGATGGACAGGTGTCTGTGGAGCTTCAGCGTTCAGATCTTGTCAGGGTGAGTCGCTCAGAGCACACATTACTTATGAATATTATGAAAGATAAGAATTTCTATAAAATCGCCGGTGAAAAATTGAAGGAAGGTGACTGATTTGAAGCTTAACAGACATGCAAAAATACTCGACCTTATCAAACAGTATCCCATCACAACTCAGGAGGAGCTGCTCACAAAGCTGGAGGAGGAGGGCTACACAGTAACCCAGTCCACTGTCTCCAGAGATATCAAGACCCTCCGACTTCAGAAGTCACATTCCATAGACGGAAAGTACAGATACTGTGCCCCCACAGGCATCCAACCTGACGTCAAGAACGGCTTTACAGGCATTCTCTCAGGTTCTATGATTTCTGTGGATACAGCCCAGAATCTGGTGGTTGTCAGGACTTTCAGCGGTATGGCATCGGCTGCATGTGCTGCTATTGATTCCATGAATCTGTCAAATGTAGTAGGTTCTTTGGCAGGAGATGACACAATCTTCATCGCCTGTACAGATAATGCTTCTGCTGATTCGCTTCTTACAATACTTAAGAAATACATAGCCTGATAATTATTAATCTTTTTACAAAGCAGGAAGTTATATGCTGACTAATCTTTATATCGAGAATATAGCTGTTATCGAAAAAACAAATATCGAGTTTTCCCCGGGATTCAATGTTCTGACCGGTGAGACAGGTGCAGGTAAGAGTATCGTTATCGATGCCATCTCCGCTGTTCTTGGCAGACGTACATCCCGCGAGCTTGTGCGCACAGGGGCAACTTCTGCTTTTGTCAGCGCTACCTTCGCACAGGTGGGAACAGAAGTGTCCAATGTGCTCTCTCAGCTTGGGATAGAGCTGTCTGACGGTCAGCTGGTTGTGGAAAGAGAGTTTACTCTCAGCGGAAAGAACAACTGTCGTATCAACGGACGCCCCGTTGCCATGGCTGTTCTTCGTCAGATTGGCCTCAACCTTATCAATATCCATGGCCAGCACGAGGGCTACGAGCTGATGTCGCCTGACCTTCATATCGGATATATTGATGCCTTGGGGAATCTTGGACCCGATCTTGAAGCGTATCGTCTGGAGTATTCAAAGTACAGGGAACTGTCCCGCATCCTGTCTCAGAAGGACAGGGATGACAGAGACAGAGCCCGCAGAGCAGACCTTCTTCGATATCAGATTGAGGAGTTGTCTGCGGCGGATTTACAGATTGGCGAGGTAGAAGCCCTCAACGAGGAGCGTACTATCCTCTCTAATTCTTCCAAACTCCGGGAGCTTCTCTCATCAGCATCCTACCTGCTCACAGGGGACTCGGGAGAGTTTTCGGGTGCTCTGTCAATGATATCGGATTTATCCGACAGCGTTGATGATGCTGCTCAACTTCTGCCTTCCGTGGCAGAGGCTGCACAGCGCATACGCAGTTGTTACTATGATTTGCAGGATATTGCCTCAGATATCTCTTCAGAGGCAGATAGTCTGGAGGATGACCCGTACAGACTTGAGGAGATCGAGCAAAGACTGGATCTTATCTCAAAACTTATGAAAAAATACGGTGACTCCGTTGAGGATATGCTCAGCTATCTTTCTGATATCCAGGCTGAGCTTGAGTCTATTGAGCGGTTCGAGGAGGACAGAGAGCATCTGGCAGAGGAGTGCGAGCAGGCACTACAGAAATGCACTCGCCTTGCCACCGAACTTTCCGAGAAACGTCGGCTTGTTGCCAAGGATTTCTGTGCACAAGTCGCTCAACAAATGCATAAACTTGATATGCCCAGTGCTACCGTTGAGGTATCTCAGTGTAATTGTCCCTTGGGAGAGAACGGCTGTGATCAGGTAGAGTTTCTCATTTCAACCAACGCAGGCGAGCCTCCCAAGCCGGTGGCAAAAATCGCCTCAGGCGGTGAGCTTTCCCGTATGATGCTTGCTATCAAGACCGTCCTGTCAAAGAACGACCCCACCGATACCCTTATCTTTGACGAGGTGGACAGCGGTATTTCCGGCTCTGCAGCACGCAGGGTGGGAGACGCCCTGAGGAATGTCAGCAAGAGCTGCCAGGCTCTGTGTGTCACTCATCTGCCTCAGATAGCCGCCCTTGCGGATTCTCACTATCTTATCAGAAAAACCGAACAAAATGGCAGAACCTACACTCAGGTTACTGCTCTTGATTATGAGGGCAGGGTAGAGGAGCTTGCCCGTATTATGGGTGGAGTCAGCGTGGGTGAGGGTGCCTATGATTATGCCAGAGAGCTTCTCTCTGACCCTAAAGACTAAAACGATATTCTATATAAATGGAGCAGGTTATGAAGAAATGGTCTGTTGCACAACTGAATAAGCCTCGGGCACTCAGCATCAGCGAAAGTATGGGTATTCCTATGCTTCTTTCTGTCCTGCTCAACATCCGTGGTATTACCGATGAGGATCAGATAAGAGAGTTTCTCAGCGATGAACCTGTATTTGCTGATCCTTTTACCATCAAGGATATGGATAAAGCTTCTGACCGTATCCGTCTTGCTATCGATTCATATGAAAAGATCTGTGTTTATGGCGACTATGACGCAGATGGTGTCACAGCCACAGCCTTGTTGTACTCATATCTTCAGTCAGCAGGAGCGGATGTGATTTATTATATACCCTCCAGAGCCGATGAGGGCTATGGTATGAACGCCGATGCCATCAAGGAGCTTTCAGACAGAGGCGTGTCCCTTATTGTGACTGTGGATAACGGCATCTCGGCTTATGAGGAGGTTGAGTATGCCTCATCCCTCGGTATAGACACAGTAGTTACCGACCATCACACCGTACCTGATGTACTTCCTCCTGCTGTTGCTGTGGTAGATCCCCATCGTGAGGATTGTCCAAGCAGCTTCAAGGAGCTTTCGGGAGTAGGTGTGGCTTTCAAGCTTGTAATGGCAATCGAGGGTGAGTATTGTGATATGGATCAGCTTCTGTCAAATTTTGCAGACCTTGCATCCTTGGGTACAATCGGCGATGTAGTCAGCCTCACAGACGAGAACCGCTCCCTGGTAAAGGAAGGAATACGCTATCTTCAGGATAGCGACAGAGTAGGCATCCGTGCTTTGCTTCGCAGCGCAGGATACGAGGACAAAGAGGTCACCTCAGGTACCCTTGCCTTTACAGTCGTGCCTCGTATCAATGCAGTAGGCAGGCTGGGGCTTTCTACCCGCTCTGTGGAGCTTCTTTTGACAGAGGACGAGACCCTTGCATCTTCTTTGGCAGACGAGCTCAGCGAGGATAACTATACCCGCCAGCAGATAGAGCGGGATATATTGGCAGAGATCGATCAGCGACTGCGTGATGATCCCTCTATCACACAACAGAGTATTATTATTATTGATGGCGACAACTGGCACCAGGGTGTCATCGGTATTGTTGCCGCCAGAGTCAAAGGTGCTTTTGGCAAACCCACCATTATTATTTCAAGAGAAGGGGATACAGCCCGTGCCTCAGGCAGGTCTGTGGAGGGTTTCTCGCTTTCTGATGCGATTTTCTCCTGTAGTGACCTTCTGGTTCACTTCGGAGGCCACCCCATGGCGGTAGGTTTCTCTCTGGACAGTGTCAATATCGATTTGTTCAAGGATGCGGTTTACGACTATGTTGATTCTCTCGACGAGATGCCCCTGCCCGAGATTTCTCTTGATTGCAAGCTTAATCCCTCTTTGCTTGAGTTGTCACTTCTTGACAGTATCCGGGCACTTGAACCCTTTGGTGCAGGCAATCCTGTTCCGGTTTTCGGCCTGTATAATATGCGGATTGATGATATCAGGGAGCTGTCAGGGGGCAAACATCGCAAGCTTGTTGTATCCCGTGATAACGCACGTGTAACAGTTATGTGTTTCAATGTGGATGTATCAGGCTTTGCATACAACACAGGGGACGTGGTTGATCTTGCAGTTACCCTTGACAAAAATTTCTATGCAGGCAATACATATCTTTCTGTCATCGCCAGAGAAATCAAGCTTTCATCTGTGGATACAGAGGCTCAGCTTGTCTCAGAGCGTATCTTTGAGCGCTTTGTCACAGGCAGGAGCATATCGGTGTATGATGCAAAATCCATTCTGCCTGACAGAAATGATTTTTCATGTGTATATAGATTCCTTCGTGACAAGGGAGGTTACAGCTCAACAGTGGATATGCTTGCTGTGGCGCTTTCTTTGCCTCTCGGTAAGCTTCGGGTTATTCTGACCGCTATGGTGGAGCTTGGACTCATAGAGATGCACGAGGGTATGACCAAAGCAGACATCAACCTTTGTCCCGTAAACGGCAAGGTTTCTCTTGATTCTGCTCCCATTATTCAGGAACTCATGGAGGTGTGCGTATGAGCAACACTTGTGATATGACTTATTATAATGACTACGATAACCTTATGGAGCTTCTGCGTGCCAGCGGATATAAATTCGACATCGACCGTATCGAGAAGGCCTATCGCTATGCAGAGGAAGCCCACAAGGACCAGAAGCGTGTTTCTGGACTTCCATACATTCTCCATCCCACCTCGGTTGCTTGTATTCTGGTGGGACTTGGAATGGACACCGAGTCCATTATTGCGGCACTTCTTCATGATGTTGTAGAGGATACGGAAATAACTCTGGAAGAGATAACCAAAGAGTTTGGTTCTAATATCGCCATGCTCATAGACGGACTCACAAAGCTTGCCAAAATCAAGTACAGCAACCGTGAGGAACAGCAGGCAGAGAACCTGCGTAAGATGCTCATCGCTATGAGCAACGATATCCGAGTTATTATCATCAAGCTTGCAGACAGACTTCATAATATGCGTACCATTGGCTGTATGCACGAGCAGAAGCGTCGAGACAAGGCTCTGGAGAATATGGAGGTTTATGCTCCCATCGCTCATCGTTTGGGTATCACAGCCGTCAAAGAAGAGATGGAGGATCTTTCTCTGCGCTATCTTGACCCTGTGGGCTACGAGGAGATCGAGAACGAGCTCAACAACACTGCTCAGGACAGAAAAGAGTTCATCGCTTCGCTGAAAGAAGAGATTCTGGAGCGTAGCCGCGACGCTATTAAAGATGTGTATATCAGCGGCAGAGTAAAGAGCATCCATAGTATTTATCGAAAAACCTATATGAAGGGCAAGACCATTGATGAGATTTACGACATCTTTGCTGTCAGAATCATCGTTGAGTCTGTGACCGATTGTTATAATGTCCTGGGTATCATTCACGATATCTACAAACCCATCCCCAACAGATTCAAGGACTATATCTCTACCCCCAAGCCTAATATGTACCAGTCTCTGCATACCACAGTTATCAGCCATCGTGGTATTCCGTTTGAGGTTCAGATACGCACATGGGATATGCATCACACCGCAGAGTACGGAATTGCCGCTCACTGGAAGTATAAGGCAGGTGTAGGCGGAAAGCGTGATTCCCTGGAAGAGAACCTCAGCTGGGTCAGAAAGATGCTGGAAACCCAGAAGGAGGCTGTTGACGGTACCGAAATCGTCAGCACCATCAAAACCGACCTTAACCCCAACGAGGTATTTGTATTCACCCCCAAGGGAGATGTTGTGAACCTTCCTGCAGGCTCAACCGTTATTGACCTTGCATATAATATCCATTCTGCTGTAGGCAACAGCATGGTAGGTGCTAAGGTAGACCGCAGGATTGTTCCCATTGATTATCAGCTGAAGACAGGCGAGATCGTTGAGATCCTCACACAGAAGGAAGCTCAGGGTCCTCGTCGTGACTGGCTGAAGATCGTCAAGACTTCCGAGGCCAAGAGCAAGATACGCTCCTGGTTCAAGAAGGAGAAGAGAGAAGAGAATATCATCGAAGGACGACTTGAGTTTGACAGGGAACTTCGCAAATATTCCATCAGCATCCCCGAAGAGGAGTTGTCTGACTTCCTCAGCAAGGTTAACCTGAAGATTCAGGTGAATACCATGGAGGACTTCTATGCAGCCATTGGCTATGGCGGAATCCAGCTGTGGAAGATTATGCCTCGTATACGCGAGCTGTACCAGAAGCTTTATGTAAAGCACACTCATGATCCTGTTCCTGCCACTATTGAGAAGCCCGTCGGCAAGAAGAAGGTGGGCTCCGGTGTAGTTGTTGAGGGTATCGACGATGTCCTCATCAAGTTCTCCCGTTGCTGTAATCCGCTTCCCGGAGACGACATCATCGGATTCATCACACGCGGTTATGGTGTGTCTATCCATAAATGTGATTGCACAAATGTGCCCGAGGACATATCTCAGGCAGAGGAGCCCGAGCGCTGGGTCAAGGCACATTGGCAGAATGTGGTCAGAGAGGTGTTCCAGAGTACCCTGGAAATCATATGTCAGGATCGTACAGGTATGCTTGCTGATGTTTCCAATCAGCTTTCTGCACTTCACATTATGATTCGCAGTCTTAATACCCGCACCATTGACGAGGGTCAGGCAGTTATCAACGTGACCATCGATGTCAACGATACAGCTCACCTGAGGACAGTTGTTACCCGACTCAACACAATTCCCGGCATCGTTTCCGTAAACAGAAAGATGACCTGATATTAAGTAAAGGATATATTATGAAAGCCGTAATTCAGCGTGTGGCATACGCCACAGTAACAGTAGACGAAAAAATAATCGGCAGAACACAGAAGGGATTCCTGATTCTTCTGGGAGTGGAGAAGGGCGATGATAACGCTGAGGCCATGGCCCTCGCCAGAAAGATTGCTTCCCTGCGGGTTTTCTGCGACGAAAACGACAAGATGAACCTGTCACTTGCAGATATTGACGGGGGAGTGCTTGTTATCTCCAACTTCACCCTTTGTGCTGATTGTCGCAAGGGCCGACGCCCCAGCTTTGATAATGCAGCTCTGCCTGCAGAGGCTATGGAGCATTACGAGTACTTCTGTGCTTGTTTGAGAGAGCAAGGTGTTGTTTCTGTAGAGCAGGGAGAGTTCGGAGCTGATATGAAGGTAGAGCTTCTCAACGACGGTCCCGTAACCCTGATTATAGATTCAAAGGAGCTTAGCAAATGATAGAAGTCAGATCCTTTTGTGTTGGTGCTCTGGGTACAAATTCATATCTTCTGACCGATTCTGCAACAGGAGAGTCTGCCCTTGTAGACCCGGGAGACAGAAGTGCTTCTCTCTCTGCGGCCCTTAGTGAGCTGCCCAAGGGAAAGCTCAGGTATATTCTCCTTACTCATGGGCATTTTGATCATATTAGCGGTGCCCTCTATTATTCCGAGAAGTATAATGCAGATATTGTTATCTCCCGACAAGACTCACCGTTCCTTCGTGACAGCAGCCTCAACCTGTCTGCTATGGTTTCGTCCTGCGAGCTTTCGGGTTTTGATGCACAGTTCCTCTTGTCCGAGGGGGATACCCTGACACTCGGAGATACCAAAATTCGTTTCATTCTTACTCCGGGTCATACTCAGGGCAGCGGATGCTACATTATTGAGGATGACAGAGTGATATTTTCCGGCGATACCTTGTTCTGCGGTTCTATGGGTCGCACGGATTTTCCCACCGGCAGCCCTTCTCAGATGATGAAGTCTCTTCATAGACTGAGGAATCTCGAAGGAGACTACAAGGTTTATCCCGGACATAATATGTCCACAACCCTTGATTGTGAGCGGGATACAAATATATATCTTCGCTGATTGTTTACTGATAATTAATGATTTTTAGCTTTGTTATGATATGATGAATTTATACGCAATTAACCATAAGTTTCACTATGAACTTGAGAATTTAACACGGGCTTTCTTCCCTAATGAGAAGATAGCTGTGGTTTCCTGTGAGGTAGCCCCTTGTGAGCTTCAGGCTCCTTATATTCTCACCGAGTACAAAGAGGATATGAGGGTTTCGGTTTCCTTTGATGGATTTGAGCGCAGCCTCTCTGAGGAGAAGGGGGAGGACGATGAGCTTTCCATGGCAACGCTTTTGTACAGGCTTCTGTGCGAGTATACAGGAGTGACTCTTTCCTGGGGGCTTTTGACAGGTGTCCGTCCCATAAAACTTTTCAGAAAGCTCCGTGGTGATCTGGGCGAGGAAGGAGCACGGGAGTATTTTGCCCGTAAGCTCCTTGTGTCAGATCAAAAGACAGACCTTGCCTGTATAACCTGCAAAAACGAGCAGAAGATTCTTGACTTGTCCTCGGATAAGTCCTTCTCTCTGTATATATCAATTCCCTTTTGTCCCACCCGATGTAGTTACTGCTCCTTTGTGTCTCAGTCTGTAGAGAAGGCTCGGCATCTCATTCCCGATTATGTGAGACTTATCTGTCAGGAGATTTCTATCACAGGGGATATCGCCCGCAACCTGGGGTTGAAGCTTGAGACTGTATACATGGGCGGAGGCACCCCCACAACATTGTCCGCTGATGACCTGTCTGTGATACTCAAGGCTGTGACGGATAATTTCGATATGTCCATGTGTCGTGAATTTACAGTTGAGGCAGGACGCCCTGATACCATCACTGAGGACAAGCTCAGAGCTCTCTATGACGGAGGCTGTGATCGCCTCAGCGTCAACCCTCAGACCCTGAGTGATGAGGTGCTAAGAAACATCGGCAGACGACATACCGTACAGGAGTTCTTTGACTCCTTTTCTCTTGCCCGCAAAATAGGTTTTGGTCATATAAACACAGACCTTATCGCCGGACTTCCCGGGGATACCCCTGAGAGCTTTATGCGTACCATAGACGGCATCTGTGGTCTTTCTCCCGAGAGCGTCACCATCCACACCTTGTCTATGAAACGCAGTTCCCGTCTCACAGGTGACAATATGCAGATACTGCGTGAGGATACAGACTCTGTCTCCCGTATGCTCACCTATGGATACAACAAGCTCAACGAATGCGGACTTGCACCATACTATCTCTATCGACAGAGCAAGATGCTGGGCAATATGGAAAACACAGGTTGGTCAAAGAAAGGCTTTGAGGGTCTCTATAACGTATACATAATGGACGAGACCCACACTATACTTGCCTGTGGTGCAGGTGCTGTCACCAAGATGAGAGACACCTCCTCCGATAGGATAGAGCGTATATTTAACTTCAAGTATCCATATGAATATAATGCTCGTTTTGAGGAGCTTATGAAGCGCAAAGATGCTATCGAAGAATTCTACGCTAATCTTTGATCGTTGTTCACGGATTTTCTTTATCATAACCCAAGGAGTTTTTTATGTCCCGAAATACTAAGACCAAAAGCGCCTCCGGAGGCTTCCTCAAAGGTGCGATGATACTAACCATCAGTATGGTGGCAGTTAAGCTGTGCGGAATGGCACAGAAGATCCTGCTCACCAATCTGTATGGCGTTCTTGGCGGAAACTACGCAGAGTTTGGTACTGCGCTGTTTGCCAATGCTTACGAGCTGTATGTTCCTCTTTATACTCTGGCAACCATAGGATTCCCTGTCGCGGTGTCCCGACTTGTTTCAGAGAGCTATGCCAAGGAGCGCTACAACGACATAAAGCAGATTTACAAGGTGTCAAAACCCTTCTTCATCATTATGGGACTTGTGTTCTTCCTCATAATGACAGTTGGCAGCTTCTTCTATGTTCAGTATATTCAATCGCCATATTCTCAGCCTGCTATGCTGGTGCTGGCTCCCACAATTTTCTTCGGATGCCTTGTGTCTATTTATCGAGGATATTATCAGGGCCTGCGTAATATGACCCCTACAGCTTTGTCAGAGTTTATCGAAGCTGTGTCCAAGATTGCCATCGGTGTGGTGCTTTCCTATATTATCGTCTACACAGGCAAGGGTCAGTTTGAAGCTACAGGGACCATTTTCGGCATGAGCTTTGATTCTGCTGACGCAGCCTACAGGACTCTTGTTTCTATATCTGTGGCTGCTTCCATATTCGGAATCACCATGGGCAGCGTCCTTGCTTTTGTGTATCTCAGGGTTCGTTTTGCGCTTACAAAGGGCGATATTCCTCAGGAGTACTACGCCCGTTCCCTTGAGGCTGTCTCAAAGCGCGAGACCTTCAGGAAGATGTACCGCACAGCTCTGCCTATTGGCGTGGGTGCTCTTGTTATGAGCCTTTCCAGTACGGTTGATGCTACAATCATACAGAACCTTATCTACAATATGGCCCTGAATCAGCCTCATCTGTTGCTAGCAGAGTACAATCATGTGCTTGATACGGAGATAGCAACTGACGAGATAACGATTCATACCTGCATCTGGGGATATTACAGCGCGGCTTTGACCCTTACATCAATCGTTGTATCCGTGACCCAGGCTTTCGGCACAAGCGCCATGCCAAATGTTACCGATGCCTACACAAAGGGCAACAAAGAAGAGCTTGCTTCATCCATGGAGACGATCCTCAGGCTGACTTCCATCGTAGCTTTTCCCTGCGGAGTAGGCCTGGCTGTTCTTGCAGGACCTATCCTTGGCCTTGTGTTCTTTACAAATCCCAACATAGCAACCTTCGGTGCAGAGTCTCTGCAAGTGCTGGGAATTGCAACCCTGTTTATGGGACTCTTGACTCCAATCTGCAGTATGCTTCAGGGAATAGGAAAGGTGAAGCATACCATGTATGTTTATATTTTCGGAATGACTCTGAAAGTTATCGTGTCATACCTGTTTGCCCGTAATGTCTATATCAACATTGTCGGCGCCGCCATCGGTACCACCGTGTGTTATCTTGTGATGTGCGTTGTGTCTATGTATATGCTCATCAGGGGTTCCCGTATAAGACTGAATTTTGCCTCAGTTTTCCTCAAGCCTCTGGCCTCTGCCGCTGTGTGCGGAGTCTGTGCCTATGTATGCTACTATCTGCTGGGCATTAATGTAGTGATTTCAATCGGCATATCTGCTATATTTTATATTGCTTCTTTGTTTATATTGCATACTTTTTCGAGGAATGAAATTATAATGCTCCCAAAAGGTAAAAAAATTGTAATAATACTTGAAAAACTGCACCTTATAAGGTAAAATATTTGAGTGCCAGTGCGTTTTGGCACTATTTTCGGAGGAATTCAAAATGGATTTTGAATTTAAGAATAACTACGATTTTTACGATCTTGTAAACATTCTTCGTATATTACGCGAGCCCGGCGGTTGTCCCTGGGACAGGGAACAGACCCACGAGAGCATCCGACGCAATTTTATTGAAGAAACTTACGAGGCGGTGGAAGCTATCGATACTGCCGATTCTGAGCTTCTGTGTGAGGAGCTGGGAGATGTTATGCTCCAGGTTGTATTCCATGCACAGATCGATCAGGATGCAGGCGGCTTCTCTATAGATGAGGTTTGTGACGGTATCTGCAAGAAGCTTATTGTCCGTCATCCTCATGTTTTCTCTGATGTTATTGCTGAAACCTCAGACAAGGTTCTGGAAAACTGGGACAACATCAAAATGCAAACTAAATCACAGTCCACTCAGGCACAGGCTATGGATAGTGTCAGCCATGCCCTGCCGTCTCTCATCCGCGCAGATAAGATTCAGAACAAAGCGCGCAAGTGCGGGTTTGATTGGGACGATGCAAGCGGCGCTTTATCAAAGCTCTCTGAAGAGGTTGAGGAGCTTCGTTGTGCGGTTGAATCAGGAGACTCTGCTGCTTCATACGAGGAGCTGGGTGATGTACTCTTCTCCGCTGTCAACGTTTCCCGTTTTATTGGAGTAGACAGTGAGCAGGCCCTGGGCAGTGCTTGCGATAAGTTCATTTCCCGATTTGCTGTGGTTGAACAGCTTGCCCATGACAAAGGACTGGATATGAAGAACGCTACCCTTGAGGAGCTTGACGCCCTCTGGGACGAAGCAAAGAAAAAGTGATCTTTTCACCTAAGGATGTTATTAATCGGCATTCGCCGAAGAAATAAAAAATATTACACGGAGGTTCATTATGAACAAGACTGAGTTAGTAGCAGCAGTTGCTGCAAAGAGCGAGATTTCCAAGAAGGATGCAGACAAGGCAGTTACAGCTGTTATCGACGCTATCGTTGATGCAGTAGCTGCTGGCGACAAGGTTTCTCTCGTTGGCTTCGGTACATTCGAGCAGAGAGTAAGAAACGCTAGAACTGGTTGCGATCCCAGAACCGGCAACAAGATCGAGATTGCTGCTTCCAAGGTTCCCGCATTCAAGGCTGGTAAGGCTTTCAAGGACGCTGTAAACAAGTAATTTGTTTCGCATGGGCATGCTTCGGTATGCCCATTATTTTTTTAGATAATCAGGAGGATTTATGCGACTGGATAAATATCTCAAGGTTTCCCGACTCATCAAACGCAGAACCGTTGCGTCCGAGGCCTGCGCTGCAGGTAAGGTGTCTGTCAACGGCAAGGTCTCAAAGGCCTCTTATGATGTGAAGATAGGGGATGTTATTGCTCTCACTTTCGGAGAGAAAGTTATTAAAGTTCAGGTTGTAAGCGTCCTGGAGCATGTCCGCAAGGAGGACGCAGACGCTATGTACAAACCTGTCTGAATTCATAATCTTTGATTCTTCCGCGTATATTATCTGGAACAAATATACGCGGAGGTTTTTATGCAGGATATTCAGACTAATTCACAACCCCATAATGTTATTATTAATCAGAGGCAATCTCTTTCTGTTACAGGTGTGGTTGACGTTTCGGGTTTTGACGAGCAGACAGTCAACATTCTAACCACAGAGGGAAATCTTATTGTAAAAGGAGAGAGCCTGCATATCAGCACTCTTTCTCTTGATACGGGGCAGGTGTCTGTTGACTGTAGGATTATCTCGATGCAGTATCTGGGAGATTCAAAGCAACAGTCCTTTATGTCCAGAATTTTCAGGTGATAGCATGGACTTTACTCTCAGAGAGCAGATGTATTGTCTGCTTTGGTCGTTGGTTCTTGGTGTATTGCTGGGAATAGTTTATGATTTATTCAGACTTCTTAGGATTACTTTGTGCAGGAGCAAGGGTTCTGTTTTTCTTCTGGACCTGATGTTTATGTTGGTCTGTGCTTTTTCCTGTGTTTTTTTCAGTATGGGCTTCTCCCGAGGCAGTACCAGGTACTTCACCCTTATTGGGATGGTGGCGGGATTTTTTCTGTATTTTTTTACCGCAGGCCGTATTATCAGGTTTATACTTGAGTTTTTATTCAAAAAAATACGGAGCTTACTTTGTTTAATTTATAATTATTTCTCAAAAACATCCAAAAGGGTCTTGAAAGTTGCAGGAAGAATATTGTATAATATTACTGGATATATAGGTGTTTTTTTAGTATCAAAATTACCCGGGAAAGACAGAGGTGAACGACATCGTGGCAGAAAAGAAAGAAAAAAAGTCTTCGACTCCATTTAAGTATATCGCTTTGGGCGTAGTCTTTATTGCGTTCCTCATTTACGGTGTCTATGCTATCGCCTCCATCAACTCCCAGATTGCTGAGAAGGAAGAGCAGCTCAATGCCATCAATAACGAGATTGTTATTCAGGAGGCAAAGAATGCCGACATTGAACAGGTCAAGAATTATTCCGATGAGGAGTATCTTGAGTATGTAATCAGCAAGGCTCGCAAGGATCTTGATCTTGTTGAGCAGGGAGAACGTGTTTTTATCAACTCTGCAGGAGACTGAAAGTCTCCCAAAAAATATACAGAATAGAAAAGGAATAGTATGAAACCGGAAATTGGACAGATTTATGAGGGAAAAATCACAAGTATAACTAACTTCGGAGCATTTGTATCATTGCCCGACGGACCCGACGGAATGGTACATATCTCAGAGGTGTCCAACAGCTTTGTCAAGGATATCCACGACGTATGCCAGGTTGGTCAGACAGTAAAGGTCAAGGTTCTCTCCATTGACGAGAAGGGCAAGATTGCCCTCTCTATCAAGAAGGCTCAGGACAGACCCCAGCGCTCTGATAACCCCAGGCCTGCAGGACGTCCTCCTCAGCAGAGGGACCAGCAGCGCAAGCCCCAGAGCAGACCTCAGGAGCGTAAGCCTGTGTCCCAGCCTATTCTCTATCCCGATGGCGTTTGGGAGGAGACAATCTCTTCCAACCCTGATTTCGAGGATATGATGAACAAGTTCAAAAAGTCCAGCCAGGACAGAATGTCCGACCTCAAGCGTGGCGGCGAGAGCCGTGGTTATAGTCGCAGAGGTCACGGCGGCAGAAAATAATTTAATATCCACACCCAAAGGAGGTATCCGTATGAAGATTACCTATGTTGCACGCAAAGTTACCCTCAGAGATAATTTCAAGGAGCTTGTGGAGCGCAAACTGAAAAAAATCGAGAAAGTCTTTTCAGATTCCGCTGAGGCAACCGTAGTCGTAACCCTGGAGAAGAATCGTCAGACGGTGGAGATTACCATCCGTGACGGCTCTATGGTTTATCGTGCAGAGTCCACAATGCAGGAGATGAACGATGCTCTTGATAAGGTTGTAGACCTTATCTCTCGTCAGCTTCGCAAGCACAAGACCCGTCTCTCAAAGAGACTCAAGACCGGATCCCTCGATGACCTGTATGTGGATGATACCGCAGAGTTTCCTGTGGAGGATGAACTCAGTATTGTCCGCAAAAAACAGATTCCTGTCAAACCTGTGTCTGTGGAGGAGGCTATACTCCAGATGGAGATGATAGGCCATAAATTCTATATGTTCACAAACTCCGAGACAGGGGAGATAAACGTTGTTTATGTTCGCAACAACGGTGCATATGGCTTGCTTGAGCCATCAAAAAATGACTAACTGAAAAATTCATCAGGCAGGGGACATAATCTCCTGCCTGATTTTGTAATTGAGGTATAGATGAAGAAATTAACATTCAGCGCTCCCTGCCTTTTCGGTATTGAGGGAGTAGTTGCCAACGAGCTTCGTTTTATGGATATTGAGGATGTACAGGCACAGACAGGACGGGTCCTGTTCACAGGAGATTTTTCGACCCTTGCCCGAGCCAACATCCGCACCCGCTGTGCAGAGCGTATCCAGATCCTTATGGGTGAATTTGAAGCAACAGATTTTGAGACACTTTTCAATATGACCTATGGTCTCCCTTGGGAGGATTTTATCCTTTCTGAGGAAGCTTTCCCTGTGAAGGGCAGCTGTCTTGACTCTAAGCTTATGAGTGTCTCCGATTGTCAGAAGATCATCAAGAAGGCTGTGGCAAAGCGCCTTGGCGAGGTATATGGTTCAGATTGGCTTCCTGAGTCGGGTGCTGTGCACCAGATTCAGTTCATTATTCGCAAGGATAAGGTCAGCCTGATGATTGATACCTCAGGTGCTCCTCTTCATAAAAGAGGCTACAGAACCCAGTCTAACGATGCCCCTATCAGCGAGACTCTGGCCGCCACCATGGTGGAGCTGAGTCGTGTTCGTTCCAATCATTTTGTCACAGATCCAATGTGCGGTAGCGGTACGATTCTCATTGAAGCTGCGCTGAAAGCTCTCAACATCGCTCCCGGTATATCCCGCAGCTTTGCGGCTCAGGAGTGGGAGTGCATTCCCGCCTCTGTCTGGGAACAGGAGAGAGAGCTTGCAAGACAGCTCGAGCGCAGGGATTGCGACTTCTTTGCTGTAGGCAGCGATATCGATACAGAGGCTCTGGCCGTTGCCCGATGTAACGCTGAGAGAGCAGGTGTTGCCGACAGAATTGAATTTATACAGCAGGACCTGAGAGACTTTTCCCTTCAGCGGGAGAGAGGTACCCTGATTACAAATCCGCCCTACGGAGAACGTATGCTATCTGTCAGAGAAGCAGAGGAACTCTACCGAACTATGGGAAAGCTCTTTGAGCGAAAGAAGGGTTGGAGTTATTCTGTGATCACCCCTGATGACGACTTTGAAAAATGCTACGGCAGACGTGCTGACAAGCGTCGTAAGCTCTACAACGGTATGCTTCAGTGTCAGCTTTATATGTACTATACCTGATATAATCAGTAATTTTTATTCCATGTTATAAATATAGTTAATAATATCGGAGGATTGTTATGAGAAAATCAGTAAGTCGGTTACTCAGAAGAAGTTTTGCTTTGTTATTATCCTGTGTTATTCTTTGTGCTCTTTGCTCCTGTTCAGGAGGAGATACAACCCAGACCACAGCTCCTACTTCCACACTTCCCAAGGAGCCTGTTACCAACCCTATTGACTATACAGAGTCCTACACCATCTCTGTTCTCAAGAGTGATGATAATGCAGAGAATGATGATGCTTACGTAGGTTTTATGGCAGCCTTGGAGGAGAATGGATTTGTAGAGGGAGATAATCTTTCTGTCACAGTATTGACCTGCGAGGGAGACGAAGATAAAGCCTCGACCGCCGCACAGGATGCTGTCAAAGAGGATACTGACCTTATCTATGCTATTGGCGAGCTTGCCGCTTCCTCAGCATCAAAAGCTACGTCCGAGATCCCTGTGGTGTTTGCCTGCGTGGCTGACCCTATCGAGACAGGACTTCTCACATCCTGCGAAAAACCCGACAAAAACCTGACAGGCGTTTCCGATTACACTCCCGTCAGAGAACAGCTCCAGCTTATAAAGACTCTGTTTCCTGATGCAAAAACAGTGTCAGGACTTTACTATACATCTGACGAGGAGTCTATTCTTATTTCAACTCTGGCTCAGGAAGAGGCTAAGGCTCTGGGTCTCGAGTATACTGCATATACTGCTGCCACAAAGAAGGAGTACGAGTCTGCTCTAAGTTCTGCTTTGGAGAAGGGTGATGCTTTGTATCTCTTCGATGACAGCTTGACAGAAACATATTTGTCAGAGATTCTTTCGGGTGCAAAGGATAGCAAAATCCCTGTTTTCTCAACTACCGAGAATCTGGTTGAGCAGGGCTGTCTTGCTACCTGCTTCCCTGTACATGAGGCGATAGGCTACAGCAGCGCAGAGATTGCTCTGATTATACTCAAGGATCTGAAACCTGTCAGCGATATAGCAGTTGAGTATGCTCATATCTGTGGAGAGTGTGTTAATTCTTCTGTTGCGGATAGCTTTTCTCTTGATCTTTCCGCTTTGTCATCTTATAGCAGAATTGTTGGGGAGGAAGAACCCACTACCTGAAAATCTTTGACAGACTATTAACACAAAATTTATATTTGGCGTCAAAATACACTTGATTTTTTACAATATATGGTATAGAATATTATTAGCACTCGTGAGATGCGAGTGCTAATTTTGAAATTGTGTTAGGAGGATATATATGACAATCAAACCTTTACTTGACAAAGTCGTTCTGAAGATAGACAACGCAGAGCAGACTACCGCCAGCGGTATCGTGCTTTCTTCTGCTGCACAGGAGAAGCCCCAGTTTGCAAACGTTATCGCAGTCGGCCCCGGTGGCAAGATCGACGGAGAAGAGGTTACAATGTACGTGAACGTAGGTGACAAGGTCATCACTTCAAAGTACAGCGGCACAGAGGTTAAACTGGACGGCGAGGAGTATATCATCGTTCGTCAGTCAGATATTCTTGCCATTGTAGAGTAATTGCTGATAATTTAGGAGGTATATTTAATGGCTAAACAGATAGCATACGGCGAGGATGCCCGCAAGGCTCTCAAGAGCGGCATCGATCAGCTTGCCGACACAGTGAAGATCACCCTTGGTCCCAAGGGCAGAAATGTAGTACTCGATAAAAAATTCGGTGCCCCCCTTATCACCAACGATGGTGTTACTATCGCAAAGGAGATCGAGCTTGAGGATCCCTTTGAGAATATGGGCGCACAGCTTGTTAAGGAAGTTTCAATCAAGACAAACGACGCTGCAGGTGATGGTACAACAACCGCAACCCTGCTTGCACAGGCACTCATCCGTGAGGGTATGAAGAATGTCACAGCAGGTGCTAACCCCATGATGCTCAAGAAGGGTATCGATAAGGCTGTTGCAGCTGCAGTTGACGCAATTGTTTCTAACAGCGTTCAGGTAAAGGGCTCTGAGGATATTGCTCGTGTTGCAACAATCTCCTCCGCAAACGAGACCATCGGCACACTCATTGCCGAGGCTATGGAGAAGATCACTCAGGATGGAGTTATCACCATCGAGGAGTCAAAGACAGCCGAGACATACAGCGAGGTTGTCAAGGGTATGATGTTTGACCGCGGATACATCGCACCCTATATGGTCACAGATACAGACAAGATGGAGGCTGTTCTTGATGACGCCCTCATCCTGATTACAGATAAGAAGATTTCAAACACTCAGGAGATTCTTCCTCTGCTTGAGCAGGTTGTTCAGGCAGGCAGAAAGCTTTTGATTATTGCAGAGGATGTTGAGGGTGAGGCTCTGACCACACTGGTGCTCAACAAGCTCCGTGGTACCTTCACCTGCGTTGCTGTCAAGGCTCCCGGCTTTGGCGACAGACGTAAGGAGATGCTTCAGGATATTGCTACCCTCACAGGTGGTACAGTTATTACCTCTGATCTGGGCCTTGAGCTGAAGGATGCAACCCTTGCACAGCTTGGTCAGGCTCATCAGGTCAAGGTAGAGAAGGAGAATACCATCATCGTTGACGGTGCAGGTGATCCTGCTGCAGTCAGCGGCCGTGTTGCTCAGATCCGTCAGCAGATTGAGACCACAACTTCCGACTTCGATAGAGAGAAGCTTCAGGAACGTCTTGCAAAGCTCGCAGGCGGTGTCGCTGTTATCAAGGTTGGTGCTGCTACCGAGATCGAGATGAAGGAGAAGAAGCTCCGTGTTGAGGATGCTCTCGCAGCAACCAAGGCTGCCGTAGAGGAAGGAATCGTTGCAGGCGGCGGTATCGCTCTTGTAAATGCTATCCCTGCTGTCAAGGCACTTGTGGACACAGCATCAGGTGACGAGAAGACAGGTATGACAATCGTGCTCAAGGCACTTGAGGAGCCTGTTCGCCAGATCGCTGCCAATGCAGGCCTTGAGGGTTCTGTCATTGTAGAGAATATCGTTCGTTCGGAGAAAGTAGGCTACGGCTTTGATGCTCTCAACGAGGTTTACACAGATATGATCCCTGCAGGTATCGTTGATCCTACCAAGGTTACCCGCAGTGCTCTTCAGAATGCAGCTTCTGTTGCATCTATGGTTCTCACAACAGAGTCTCTTGTTGCAGATATCAAGGAGCCTGCTCCTGCAGCTGCAGCACCTGATATGGGCGGAATGTATTAATCACAGCTTTATTTGACTCTCCCTTTATGGGAGAGTCTTTTTTTGTCCTCGTTAGTGTCAGCTTATCTAAATTAAATGTCGAAATATTCAAAATATTGTCATAATCAACATTGACCTTTCCTGTTATATAAACTATAATGTTATCGATTTAAGACGAAATAACTGATTTATATATAGGAGAGAGAAAATGAAAAAATCACTTGTAGCAATTTGTGCTTTAATGCTTTGCTTTATTATTATCGCAGGTTGCACACCTACCAAGCCTGTGAATAATGTTGTTTCTACTGCTGATGAGACAGCGACTCAGGGGACTACCTCTGCGGATGAGTCAACTATGGCTACCACAGTTCCCGCTACAACCGTCCCTGCAACAACAGTGCCTGCAACCACAGTAGCCGAGACTGTCCCCGACGATACTATCTATACACCCGCAGGTAACAAGGTTTCTTCAGATACCACAAGACCCTCATATCGTCCTCAGGGAACAGGTGATGAGGCTCCTGTTCTTGATGGCAACTATAAGTATATTGCCTTCACCTTTGACGATGGCCCTCACTATGACCTTACCTACAAAATCGTAAATAAGCTGGCTGAGTATGGGGGAGTGGGCACCTTCTTCGTAGTTGGTAACCGCGTATACGGCACTCAGCGCAACGCTATGAAGTATGCCTATGACTGTGGAAACGAGATTGGTGTTCATGCGTGGACTCACGAGAACTACTACCATTCCTGTTCTGATACCACCTTCAGGACCGAGCTTGACAAAACTGCCAATAAGATTTACGAGGTAACAGGTGAGTACCCTCTGCTTATGCGACCCACAGGCGGTTCTATAACATCCGCCAGAGTCAAGAGCTCAGGTTTTGCTGTTATTAACTGGAACGTGGATTCCATCGACTGGAGGTATTCATCCCGTTCTCAGTCCAATGTGAACATCATCGCCAACAACATCCTCCGTTCAGCAGACGAGGGCGATATTATTCTCATGCATGACCTTTATTATAATACCTACGATGCTTTCTGTATTGCTATTGACGACCTTTACAACAGAGGCTATAGATTTGTCACAGTTTCTCAGCTTCTGGGACTTGACAGCAGCGATGTTGGAAAGCTCTACTACAGTGCATATTAATACATAAACAAAGCGGTTGGATAACAGTTGACATCCAACCGCTGATTTTATATAATTTATTAGTTATAGTATGTTCTCGGGAGGGATCGATTTGAAAAGGTTTATTCTGTTTTTTCTCGCGATGATTATGATTCTGCCTCTGTCTGCTTGTGGTGGTGCTGACCTGTACAAAGACTACTGGATGCTGTCGGATGGTTCACAGAACTCAGAGAATGACCATCTGCTCAATCAGGCGATTTCTGACGGCGCAGCCTTTCAGTTTACCAAGGAGGGCGACATCAGAATGCACATTGGCAGCTCTGTATACGAGGGCAAAGCAATTATCACCGATCTGGGCAAAGGCAAGTATCTTTACGACAGCGATTTCCAGTATCTGAACGGAAAGCTTAATTTTGATATCAAGAAAGACACTATGACTGTCTACAGAGATTACGAAACTCCCGAAGAAGGCCAGACCTTTATCAGAGTAGAGAAGCCTGATTATGAACTTAAGCCTTCCTCTTTCAGACAGGTGGATGATAACCTGACAGGATATTGGTACAGCGATATCTACCTTGATTCCTATGAGTTCTTTGAGGATGGCACTGCTGTGTATAACATTGATCAGTCTATGGTTTACGGATACAAATTCACCGTGGATTATGTTTATTCCGCCCAGGATGGAGTCCTCAATCTTTCTTATCATGACGGAACTGCGGTTACACAGTATCCTGAGCAGTACTATACAATCAGCGACGATATTCTCTATATCGGTGAGAATATGTACTACAGAACAGAAAAGTAACTTACTATGCATTGTATTATGCATAATGATGAATAAATATGCAGAGTATACATATTGATTAAGAGACGGAATATATATAATTCTCCTTTGATTCCTGTCTTTTCAACAGGTCTTATCACCTCTGGATCCGTATTTATCTGTGTTTATATAGTTAATATTACCAAAAGATACAACGTACTTTTGGTGGTTTACAGCAAACTACTGAAAATATTATTTATTGAATCTAAAAGCTTGCATAAATATTCTAAATATGATAAAATTTATGCATATTCTTAAAATATTAATCAATTTGGAGGAAATCAAAATGAATAACAACAAAGAATTCAAGAAAATCGTCCTTGCTTATTCCGGCGGACTGGATACATCCATCATCATTCCCTGGCTGAAGGAGAACTATGGTGATCCCGAGATCATCGCTGTTTCCGGTAACGTTGGTCAGGCTGACGAGCTGGAGGGTCTTGAGGAGAAGGCTCTGAAGACCGGTGCTTCCAAGCTCTATGTTGAGGACCTTACAGAGGAGTTCCTCACCGACTATGTTTTCCCCTGTGTACAGGCAGGTGCACTTTACGAGGATTATATGCTGGGCACAGCTTTTGCTCGTCCTCCCATTGCAAAGCGTATTGCTGAGATCGCAATCGCAGAGGGCGCAGATGCTATCTGCCACGGTTGCACAGGTAAGGGTAACGATCAGGTTCGTTTCGAGATGGCTATCAAGGCTTTTGCTCCTGATATGCCTATCATCGCTCCCTGGCGTGAGTGGGATATCAAGTCCCGTGACGAAGAGATCGATTACGCCGAGGCTCACAACGTACCTCTCAAGATAAGCCGTGAGACCAACTACTCCAAGGACAAGAACATCTGGCATCTTTCTCATGAGGGTCTGGATCTTGAGGATCCCACCAATGAGCCTACATACAACAAAGAGGGCTTCCTCGAGATGGGCGTATCCCCCGAGATGGCTCCTGATAAGCCCACCTACGTTACAATTCATTTCGAGCAGGGCGTTCCCACTGCAGTAGACGGTAAGGAAATGAACGCTACTGAGTTGGTTCTTACCCTCAACAAGCTGGGCGGCGAGAACGGCATCGGTCTCCTCGATATCGTTGAGAATCGTCTTGTTGGTATGAAGTGCCGTGGTGTTTACGAGACTCCCGGTGGTGCAATTCTCTACAAGGCTCATCAGGTTCTTGAGACAATCTGTCTCGATAAGGACACAGCACACTACAAGGCACTTGTTGCTCAGAAGCTGGCAGAGCTTGTATACAACGCACAGTGGTTCACACCTCTCACTGAGGCTATCCTCTCCTTCGTAAAGACAACCCAGCGTACTGTTACAGGTGATGTTACACTCAAGCTCTACAAGGGCAACATGATCAACGCATCCGTTTCTTCACCTTATTCACTCTATGATCCCGAGATTGCAACCTTCGACGAGGACGATGTTTACGATCAGTCCGAGGCAACAGGCTTCATCAATCTCTACGGTCTGTCAACTACCGTTTACGCTCGTATGAAGAAGAAGAACGGTCTTGACTGATTAGATTCAGTATTTTCACTACATAGATAAGCAGGTATCATTATGGACAAAATGTGGGCAGGCAGATTCTCTCAGCAGCTGGATAAGATTGCAGATGACTTCAACTCATCCATCCGCTTTGATTGCCGTATGTACAAACAGGATATAGAAGGCTCTATTGCGCACGCACTCATGCTTGCGTCCAAGGGTATTATCAGCGCTGATGACTCAGCAAAGATCATCGACGGACTCACCTCAATTCTTGAGGATATCGACAACGGCACTCTTGCCTTCGATATGAACGCCGAGGATATCCATATGTTCATCGAGTCTGAGCTTACAAAGCGTATCGGTGACGCAGGCAAGCGTCTTCATACTGCCCGCAGCCGTAACGATCAGGTAGCTCTTGATATCCGTATGTATCTGCGAGCAGAGAATGAGCAGATTCTCAGCAAGATTTACAGCCTTATCGCTGCACTGCGTGACAAGGCAGCCGAGAATACTGACGCAATTATGCCCGGCTACACTCACCTTCAGCGTGCTCAGCCCGTAACCTTTGCTCATCATATTCTGGCATACGCCATGATGTTCATCCGTGACTGCGGACGTATCTCTGATGCTATAAAGCGTATGAATTCATCTCCCATCGGTTGTTGTGCTCTCGCGGGTACAACCTACAACACAGATCGTTACTTTGAGGCACAGCATCTGGGTTTTGATTCCATCACCATGAACAGTATTGACGGAGTTTCCGATCGTGACTTCTGTCTGGAGCTTCTTTCAGCATATTCTGTTCTGATGATGCACCTGAGCCGTTTCTGCGAGGAGATCGTCATGTGGTCCTCCTGGGAGTTCAAGTTTATTGAGCTTTCAGACAGCTACTCCACAGGCTCCTCCATTATGCCTCAGAAGAAAAACCCCGATATGGCAGAGCTCATCCGCGGCAAGTGTGGCAGGGTTTATGGTGATCTGGTGGCACTGCTCACTACTCTCAAGGGACTTCCCCTTGCATATAACAAGGACATGCAGGAGGACAAGGAGGCTATATTCGACGCAGTTGATACCGTCAACATGTGTCTGGATGTTTTTGAGCCCATGATCTCCACCGCAAGTGTTCTCAAGGACAATATGCTCACCGCATCCCGCAAGGGTTTCATCAATGCCACAGACCTGGCAGATTATCTTGTGAAGAAGGGAATGCCCTTCCGTGTCGCCTATAAGCTTGTAGGCGAGACAGTTGCTTATTGTATCAGCAACAACACCGTCCTGGAGGAGCTCCCCTTCGATAAGTACAAGGAACTGTCCGAGCTGTTTGATGAGGATGTTTACGATGAGATTTCTCTTGAGGCATGCGTCAACAAGCGCATCTCTCAGGGTGGCACAGGTCCCAAGTCTGTACAGGACCAGATAGACTATATTACGGAGTTTTTAGCTAAATGATAAAAGTTTTTATAGATGGCAAGGCCGGCACAACCGGTCTTAAGATATTTGACCGACTCAGCCAGCGTTCAGATCTTGAGATTCTCACTCTTGAGGAATCTCTCAGAAAGGACTCTGCGGCTCGTAAAGAAATGCTTAATAAAGCTGACATTGCCTTCCTGTGTCTGCCCGATGCGGCAGCCCGGGAGGCTGTGTCGCTTATAGACAATCCTGACACAGTTGTCATCGATACTTCCACTGCCCATCGTACAAATCCCGATTGGGCATATGGTTTTCCCGAGCTTTCCGATGATTTTTACAATAAGGTGAGAATATCAAAGCGTATCGCTGTTCCCGGATGCCATGCCAGCGGTTTTATCGCTCTGATATATCCTCTTGTCAGCGCCGGTATCATCAGCCCTGATACACTCCTCTGCGCTTTTTCCATCACAGGATACAGCGGTGGAGGCAAGCAGATGATCGCAGACTACGAGGACGAGAACAGACAGCAGGCACTTTCGTCTCCCCGTCAGTACGGTGTTGCACAGATGCACAAGCACATTCCCGAGATGACCGCTATCACAGGCATCAGTATGAGCCCCGTATTCAGCCCTGTTGTTGCCGATTTTTACAGCGGAATGCAGGTTACAGTGCCTCTTCACAGCTCCATGCTTCTTGCAGGCAACACAATCGAAAATATAAAAGAAGCATACAGAACTAAATACGCAGATTCCCTGGTACGCTTTGTTGAGAAGATGGATGAGAGCGGTTTCATTTCATCCAACGAGCTGACAGGTTATGATAATATGCAGATTACAGTAGAGGGTAATGAGGACAGAATCCTTCTTATTGCCCGTTATGATAATCTTGGCAAGGGTGCGTCGGGTGCCGCCGTTGAGTGTATGAACATCGCTCTCGGCCTTGACAAAACAACCTCCCTTGTTATTAAGGACGTGAACTGATGAAAATAATCGAAGGCGGCATTTGTGCTGCAAAAGGCTTTACTGCCAACGGTATCCACTGTGGTATCCGCAAAAATAAATCAAAACGTGACCTTGCTCTCATTTACAGCTCTCAGCGTGCAACAGCAGCTGCTGTATATACCACCAATCTGGTCAAGGGAGCTCCCATAGCGGTCACAAAGAGCAACATTTCAGACGGATACGCTCAGGCGGTTATCTGTAACTCAGGCAATGCAAATACCTGTAATGCCAACGGAATTGAGATAGCACAGCAGATGTGCAGTCTCTTGTCATCTGAGCTTGGTGTTCCTGCGGATGACGTTGTTGTTGCATCCACAGGTGTTATCGGCGAGGTGCTTGACATCACTCCCATAAAGAACGGAATCCCTGAGCTTGTTTCAGGTCTGGGTGATAACTCTGCCTTTGCCGCGGAGGGCATCATGACTACCGATACAGTCCGCAAAGAGATTGCTGTTTCATTTGAGATTGACGGCAAGGAATGTCGTATCGGTGGTATCGCCAAGGGTTCAGGTATGATTCACCCCAATATGGCGACTATGCTTGTATTCATTACTACTGACTGTGCAGTTTCTTCCGAAATGCTTCAGAAGGCTCTCAGCACAGATATTCAGGATACATTTAATATGACCAGCGTTGATGGAGACACCTCCACAAACGATATGGTCACCATCCTTGCAAACGGCCTTGCCGGCAATAAGGAGATTGCGGAGGATTCAGAGGACTTCGAGACCTTTATGAAGGCTCTCAACACTGTCACAGTTTATCTTTGTCGCAGTATTGCAGCTGACGGCGAGGGTGCCACAAAGCTTGTGGAGTGTAGGGTAGAGGGTGCAGCCTCAAAGCAGCAGGCCAAGCTTGCAGCTAAGTCTGTCATCACCTCATCTCTCGTCAAGGCAGCTATGTTCGGCTCTGACGCAAACTGGGGCCGTGTTCTCTGTGCTCTGGGATATGGTGTTTCTGACCTGAATCCCGATACAGTGTCCGTTTCCTTCAGGTCCGCAAAGGGTCAGCTTCCTGTCTGCGTAGATGGTGCAGGAGTCCCCTTCAGCGAGGAGAAGGCAAAGGAGATTCTTCTCGAGAAGGAAATCGAGATTCTGGTTGACCTGGGTGTAGGGGAGTACTCCTCCTGTGCCTGGGGATGTGACCTGACCTACGACTATGTTCGTATTAACGGTGATTATCGTACATAATCCCAACCAATTAACACAAAGGATTAGATACAGATGTCTTTAAATATTACTAACGCACAGCGTGCAGAAGTTCTGACTCACGCTCTGCCTTACATTCAGAAATACAACGGAAAAGTAGTTGTAGTCAAATACGGCGGAAACGCCATGGTCAGCGAGGAGCTGAAGCAGGAAGTTATGCAGGATATAGTCCTGCTGTGGCTTATCGGTGTCAAGGTAGTCCTCGTTCACGGCGGCGGCCCCGAGATTACCGACACCCTGAAGCAGATGGGCAAGGAGACAGAATGGGTCGATGGCCTGCGTGTAACCGATAAGGAGACCATCGATATTGTTCAGATGGTTCTTGCGGGCAAGATCAACAAGAGTCTTGTCAACCTTATCCAGACCAAGGGCGGAAAAGCTATGGGTATCTCAGGTATCGATGGCAAGATGATCAAAGCTGTTCAGAAGGACGAGCGTCTTGGTTATGTGGGTCGTATTACCGAAGTCAACGTCGAGCCCATCAACGATCTGCTTGATAACGGATATATTCCCATTGTTTCCACTGTTGCATGTGACGATGAGGGCAACGTTTATAATATCAATGCTGACTCAGCTGCTGCATATATTGCAGGTGAGCTGAAGGCAGAGCGCCTTATCACCATGACCGATATCGCAGGCATCCTGCGTGATAAGGACGATCCCTCAACTCTCATCACCGCTATTGATACAAAGTCCGCAGTAGGACTCTTCCGCGACGGAACAATCTCCGGTGGTATGATACCCAAGGTTGAGTGTTGTCTTGAGGCTATAGCCCGCGGAGTAAAACGAGTTATTATTATGGACGGCAGAGTCCACCACTCTCTGCTTATCGAGACTCTCACCAATGAGGGTGCAGGTACTATGGTTGCGGAGGATTTTTCCGATGAATGTTAAAGAACTTGATAGTAAATATATAGCTCATACCTACGGCCGTTTTCCTTTGACTATCACAAGGGGAAAGGGCTCTTTGGCTTATGACGAGAATGGCAGAGAATACATTGATATGTCCACGGGTATAGCAGTTAACACTTTTGGCTATTCAGATGATGTATGGGCTCAGGCTGTTGCTTCTCAGGCAAGCACCCTTTCTCATACATCCAATCTTTACTTTACTGAGCCTTGTGCGAAGCTCGCCGAGCTTCTGTGTCAACGCACAGGAATGAGCAAGGTGTTCTTTTCAAATTCAGGTGCAGAGGCCAATGAGTGTGCCATTAAGGCAGCCCGTAAGTATGCTGCTGCCAGACGTGGCAATGACTATTTTACCATTCTCACCCTCAGAAACAGCTTTCACGGCAGAACTATCACAACCCTTGCTGCTACAGGACAGGATACCTTTCACAATGAGTTTCTGCCTCTGACAGAGGGCTTTGACTATGTCGAGGCCAATAATATTGAGGACCTGAAAAACAAGGTAAAAGACAACAAGGTTGCCGCAATCATGTTCGAGTTTGTACAGGGTGAGGGGGGAGTCACACCTCTCAGCAAGGAGTTTGTGGATGCAATCTTCAGCCTTTGTGCAGAGAATGACATTGTCACCATCGCTGACGAAGTACAGACAGGCAACGGCCGCACAGGTGCCCTCTATGCCTATATGAATTACGGTGTTACCCCTGATATCATTTCAACCGCCAAGGGACTTGCAGGAGGCCTTCCTCTTGGTGCAACCATGCTCTCAGATAAGCTTTCTGAGGTCTTCGTACCCGGTGACCACGGCTCCACCTTTGGTGGCAATCCCATCTGTTGTGCAGGTGCTCTCAGTATTCTTAGTCGTCTGGATGATGAACTATTTGCTCAGGTCAAGGAGAAGGCAGAGTACATCCGCAGCGAGCTTTCATCTGCTGACGGCGTAGTCTCCATCGACGGAATGGGACTTATGCTTGGTATCACCACAGTGAAGCCTGTGGATGAGATTGTCAACCGTTGTATGGCTGATGGTCTGCTTGTTATTAAAGCAAAAACAAAACTTCGTTTACTTCCTGCTCTCAATATTCCCTGGGATACTCTGAAGCAGGCAGTTGAGAATATAAAAACCGCATGTAAAACGGAGGCATAATATATGGAAAACACACTTAAGAACTTAAAGAACAAAAGCTTTCTGAAGCTTTTGGATTTTACTTCGGAAGAGATTTCTTCTTTAATCGATCTGGCAGCACTTCTTAAGACTCAGAAGAAGGCTGGTATTCCTCACAAGCTTTGTGAGGGCAAGAATATTGCTCTTGTATTCGAGAAGACCAGCACCCGTACCCGCTGTGCCTTTGAGGTTGCAGCTCATGATCTGGGAATGGGCACAACATATCTTGATCCCGATGCATCCCAGATGGGCAAGAAGGAGAGCATAGCTGACACAGCTCGTGTTCTGGGCAGAATGTACGACGGAATCGAGTATCGTGGTTTTGGTCAGGAGATAGTCGAAGAGCTTAGCGAGAAGGCTGGAGTTCCCGTGTTCAATGGTCTCACCAACGAGTTCCATCCCACACAGATTCTGGCCGATTTCCTCACAATCAAAGAGAAGTTTGGCACCCTTGAGGGTATCAACTTCGTCTATATGGGTGATGCTCGCTACAATATGGGCAACTCCCTTATGGTAGGTTGTGCAAAGATGGGTATGTCTTTCACTGCTTGTGCACCCGAGAAGTATTTCCCCAACAAGGAGCTCATCGCTCAGTGTCAGGAAATCGCAAAGGAGACAGGCGCCACACTCAAGTTTGAGACAGAACCCAAGAAGGCAGTTGAGAACGCACACGTTATCTATACTGATGTATGGGTATCAATGGGTGAGCCTGCACAGGTATGGCAGGAGCGTATTTCGGACCTGCTTCCTTATCAGGTCAACAAAACCCTCATGGAGGGTGCACGTCCCGACGCAGTGTTTATGCACTGTTTGCCTGCATTCCACGACCTGAACACTGGTGTAGGCAAGCAGGTAGGAGAGCAGTTCGGACTTGATGCACTTGAGGTTACCGATGAGGTGTTCGAATCAGAGCAGTCCATCGTATTTGACGAGGCAGAGAACCGTATGCACACCATCAAGGCAGTTCTCGCGGCCACAATGATCAACAATTAATCTTTATGTAATAAAACAAGGCGATACAGCTTTTTGCTGTACCGCCTTTTACTTTTATTGTTATGAAATGTTATGTTTTGAATTTGTGGTTCTATTTATTTCTTGATGTTTATATTTACAGGGGTAGGAACAGGAACACCATTTAAATCATAATGATTTCCATTTTCGTCTCTGTATGTGTTTGTTTCAACTACATATTCTCTGTCCTTATTGGGGAATATGGTTTTTTCGAAGCTGGTTTGTCCGTTCTTGTCCTTCTTTGGTTTACCCTTAGTTGTGGTTGCATGTGCTTGTCCTGTGAGTACTGTGTAACATATCAGACCCATAATTGCAGAAACAAAAAATGTTGTTATTTTATTAAAGAACCCGCCATCAGCAAATATAGTCAGCAGTATAACGACAACAACCTGTGTAATCAGTACGATGCCTTCCCATAGGTAATATAGTTTAAGTTTTGTTTCATTTCCGGGCTTCTTTTCAACGGCTGTTATTAGGCGTCTGTTTTCTTCTGAATTGGCATTGCTTGAATCTTTTCCGCTGTTGAAAAAGCTTGACAATAAAAAGAAAATAATTGCTATAATCAGCGGTGCGTATTGAAGAAACAGAAGCTTGCCGTAGAAGGGAAGAGGTATGAAAATTATAACAGCAATAGCAGTCAGCACAAGTTTCACAATTCTGTTAGATTTTCTTTGGCTTGTTGCAACCTCTGATACATTATTTTCAATTAATTCTTGTTTTGCTTCTCGTATCATATTATTTTGTTCATTGTTTCCGGTATTGTTGTGTGTCATAATATGGGCCCCTTTCTTTCTATTTGTTATCTAAATTATAATCCTCAAAGATAACAAAGTCCTATGCTGATAGCATAGTTGTTTTTATAATTATTTTGTGGTATGCTTATGTAGAAACGTACACAAGAGGTGGTAAAATGGTCAAGGATACGGGAAAGATAATCGAGGAATTGGGACTTTGTGAGAATTTCAGGACATTTTACTCTGAGAACAAGGAGTATATGGTTTCTGACTCTCTTTCTGATTTGCTTGCACAGATTCTTTGTGAGAGCAATCTGAAGAAATCTCAGGTTATTCGTGATTCCGAGCTTTCAGAGGTTTATGCATATCAGATTTTTTCGGGAGTCCGTGTGCCCGAGCGTAAGAAGCTCCTTTCCTTATGTATCGGCATGAGGCTGAATCTGCAGCAGGTGCAGACTCTGCTCAGAAGTGCTGGGTACCCTCAGCTTTATGTCAAACTTCCTTTTGACAGCATTGTGATTTACGGAGTATGCAACAATCTTACTGTGCCTCAGATCAACGAGCTTCTTTATGATTACGGATTTGAGACCCTCGGCTAGGTGAAAATATGAAGAAATGTCCCTTTTGCAAAGCACAGATAGAGGATAATGCGGTGTTTTGCCTTTACTGTATGAGCTCTCTTGAGGAAAAAAAGAATGTTCCTGATATCAGCAAAGGCAAAAGGCGTTTTCCTGTTATCCTGTCTGCTGCGGTGCTTTTGATTTTACTCCTTGTTTTAGGTGTTTTTCTCCTACTTCGTTTATCTTGCACAGGCAGTGCACCTGATTCCGCTTCTGCTACTCAGGATGAGACTATAGTATCAAATGTTGTTTCAGATACACATATATCGGATGATTCTCTTGACAAGGATATAACCATATACGACCCCGAGTCATCTCTGATCGGGAGTGCCGATTCGCAGGCAGACTTCAATGCTCACAATAACCCCGAGGTCACAGAAGGTGCGACCGTGAATCCGCAGCAGGAGAACAAAGTGCCTCAGGCTGATACTCCCCAGAACTCTTCCCAGAACTCTTCTCAGAACTCTTCCCAGAACTCTTCCCAGACACCTGCAATTACCACAAAACCTCAGGAGAATATACAGCAGGATTCCCCTCAGACAGAGGAAAAACCCTCTGCGAGCAATGTTTCCTATACATACAGACAGGCTCAGCGTGGAGACGATTTCAGTGCGAATTATCCGTTTTCGTCAGATGAGATCGTAATCACAGGTGTCAATGGTACCTCATCTGATGGAGGGTATGTGATTCCCTCTCAGATTGACGGAAAAACAGTTATTGCCATTATGCCCCTGAGCTTTTCGGCCAGCGGTGTATCAAGTACTGTGAAGTCTGTGATCGTTCCATCAACTGTGAAGACTATATGGGGAAACGCATTCTATAATTGTACAAACCTGACGGATATATATTTCTGTGGCAAAAGTATATATACAGAGACCACTGCTTTTGTTGACCCATCCCAAAGGTCAGGTACCCTCACTATTCATTGCGCATATGATTGTAGTGATCGTAATCTGCGATACTACAGAAACTCTGCATCCTATTATGGTGCTGTATATAAAAACTGGAATGGCGGGGTATGAGTATGGATAAGTATGATATGACTTGTGAGGACTATTTAAAAATAGTATTTCAGAACTATAAGCTTATCTGTGTACTCTCCGATAAGAATAATTGCAAGACCCTCAGGCTCAGACACAATACCCTGGGCAGAGATATGGTTTTGCATCAGCTTTCTGAGCATTCGGGTATATATGAGTTTCTCTCAGGCTACAGATGTCCCAACCTGCCTGAGATTTATGACACCATAAATCTTAAGGATGGTCAGATTGTGCTGGAAGAATACATCGAAGGTCTGACCATTGCTCAGGTTATGGAAACAGGCAGGTATAGCGTCAGAGGTGCTAAAGTTGTATTGAGGGGAGTCTGCAACGCCCTCGATTTCCTTCACAGTAATAACATTGTTCATAGGGATATAAAACCGGAGAATATTGTTGTTACAAAAAACGGCAGGGTAGTGCTTCTGGATTTTAATGCCTCCAGATATATCACTCCCGAGAAAAAGGACACCGAGATCATGGGAACCGTAGGCTATGTGTCTCCCGAACTTATCAGTACAGCTCGCTCTGATGCACGGGCAGATATATACTCTATGGGGATTCTTCTAAATGTAATGATCACAGGTAATCATCCCTGCGAGATCATTCCTTCGGGACAGCTTGGACGTGTAATTAAGAAATGCACAGCTATTTCTCCTGATGAACGTTATCAGTCCGTTAAGGATTTGTGCGATGCCTTATAAAAACAAAACAGCCGGGAAGTGAAATTCCCGGCTGTTTTTTGATTTGTTTTATGTTTAGAATTCCTGCTTGACTGATCTTCCGAAAAGATCTTCCAGTGCTTTGTCAAAGGACTTGCCTTCAAAGAGCATCTCATAGAGATTGGATACAATGGGCATATCCACATTGTATTTGTCGGCCAGTTTCTTCAGAGCTTTTGTGGTCATAACACCCTCTGCAAGCTTGTCGAACTTGTCACCCTGTACGAATTTTTCTCCATACATTCTGTTGTGGCTCCATTTGGAGAAGAGTGTTGCCTCATAGTCTCCCAGGTGACACAGACCATATGAAGACAGGGGATTGCCACCCATGGCTTCGATAAGTCTGGATATTTCTCTTGTGCCTCTTGCCATGAGCGCACCCTTCATAGATTGATAGTTCATACCGTCCAGCATACCTGCAACAATGCCGACAACATTCTTTGCAGCAGCGCCGATCTCGCTTCCGAGGAAGTCGTTACCGATGTACATTCTGATGAGTGAGCTGGAAAGCTCCCTGCAAAGCAAGTTCTTTACCTCTTCGTTCTTACTGTCGATAACCATACAGTTGGGAATACCCTTGACAAAATCCTGAGGATGGCCGGGACCGACCCATACTGCTATGGGTGTTTTTTCTTCGTCCACAAAATCTCCCACAACCTCACTGAGTCTGGCTCCTGTGGTAACCTCTACACCCTTCATACACAGGACGATGATCTTGCCGTCCAAATTGTATTTGGAGATGTCAGCCATATATTCACGGAGATGCTGAGCGGATATGGAGATAATTATTACCTCGGCTCTGTTTACTGCATATTCCAGGTCAGAACTGAGCTCTATGCTCTGGGGAAACTCCAGGTAGTCGTTCTTTCTTGTTTCTTTCAGTGTGATAAATTCAGGTGCATTTTCAAGACCCGAGGAGAGCACCTCGTGTCCTGTCTTGTCCAGATACCACGCAATACAGCTGCCCCATCTTCCGCAGCCAAGTACAGAAATCTTCATTTATGTATTCTCCTGTTAAACCGTATCATACGGGTTGTAATATAAAAAAGACTCCCGCCTGATCGTATGTGGCTATAATATAACCTGCTACTAAAAAAAGCAGGTGGGTGCCCTCCCGATAGCTTTTGGCTCCCTTCGTCCCGTATAGGGGAGGTCTGCACGCCACTATCGGAGCAAAGCTCCCGATTTAAAGGTTGTAGGGTTATTTTAGCCCCATTCGCGCATCAGGCAGGATGGTTATTCAAATATTGATGGAGGATCATTCTCCGTAGTTTTCCTCGAATCTTTCCTCAAAGATAGCGGCAAGCTTGTCAATCAGGTCATCATCGTCAACCTCGCTGAGCTCCCAGCCTTCTTCTGAGTCCAGAGCCTCCATAATGTAGTATTCGCCGCTGTCGCTGAGTCTGTCCTCCGCGTTGTCAAATACAGGGTATAGAGCGTAGTACTCTTTTCCGTCAAATTCAATAGTATCAAGTATCTCGAAGTTGTGCTCAACGTTATCCTCGTCAACCAGTGTTACAAGATCGGGTGAGTATTCGTTGCTCATATAATCACTCCTAATTGTTTCTCTAAAAAGTATTTTACCCATAACACAACATTTAGTCAAGTATATGCCATATAAAAATATTGTTAACTGAATTTTATTCTACATCCTATCTACTCCTGAAATAACAGAATTCTGTCGAGTCCATATATTTTAGCTAAATAGTTGAAAAATTTTAATATTAATAGTATAATATAAAAGAATATATCTCAAAAAAATAATTCTGAGGTTGATTATGATAATGAAATCTTTTTCTGATTTGCCTTCGGAGCTTCGCACAGAGGCGGTCAGACCATATTATGATATACTGAAGAAAAAGCAGTGGAGCCTGTTTTGGAAGCGTGTGATAGATATCATAGCTTCTTTGTTGCTCATTGTTATTCTTGCTCTTCCTATGCTTGTTATCGCTCTGCTGGTCAAGGTTACCTCCAAGGGACCTGTCATTTACAAGCAGGTCAGAGTCACGACCTACGGCAGACAGTTCAGAATCTGGAAGTTCCGCACCATGTGTACAGACGCCGATAAAATCGGAGAGCTTGTAACCAAGGCGGGGGACAGCCGTGTCACAAAAATAGGCGGGATACTGCGCAAGTACCGTCTGGATGAGCTCCCTCAGATTTTTCATGTATTGTCAGGTAAGATGAGCATTGTAGGCACCAGGCCTGAGGTGCCTAAGTACGTTGAGGCATACACTCCTTCGATGATGGCCACACTTCTGATGCCTGCTGGTGTTACCTCTCTTGCCAGTATTATGTTCAAGGATGAGGCACAGCTTCTGGAGGGGTGTGAGGATATAGATGCTCAGTACATCAACGTTATCCTTCCGCAGAAGATGGAGTATAACCTTAAGTACATCTCACGATTCGGATTCAGGCGTGATATGTATCTTATTTTCAAAACAATTGTCGAAGTATTAAAATAATCTCTTACAAGAGGATTTATTATGCAAAAGCTCAGATCTCTTTTCCTTGATACCTCGTTGTTCAGGGTTTCATACTTGCTTTGCGTGTTTTTTTGTACTGTGATGTACGCGGTTGTTCCCGCAGTAGCTATCCTTGTGGTGCTGTTTATCTGGGGCCTTGCCCTGACAGTGTATAAGATAGTCAAGGAGAAGATTCACACAAAGATGTATCTTGGATTATGGCTTATGGCCTTTTTGGTTTCATTTGCCATTACTACAATCATCAATATTAATTCTGATGTAAATACTTTCCTCTATAATCTCTTTATGCTGCTTCATAGTGTTATATGCTTCTTTGTGTTCTATGGTATGCATACGGAGGAAGGCATCGATTTCAGATGGGAGCTTTACCTTATTGCAAGGCTTTCTGTCTATCTTGGCACTTTGTTTACCTTCATTGGACTTGTTCTGATGCTCTTTACCAAGGGACAGTTTGATGATTATATGTACTACACAGAGAATGTGTTCAAAGGATTTTACATCAATCCCAACTATCAGGGTTATGTTTCTGCTTTGGCAATTATCTTCTGTCATATGCTTACAAAACCCAATTTTATCGTAAATTCAGGCCAGAAGCGTGTAAGCCGTATATGGCTTGTCAGCTGTGTTCTGTGCAACTGTGTGGCTTTGCTCCTTTGTGACAGCAACGGAAGCCTTTTGATGCTTGTTGTTTATGCGGCTCTTATAGTTCTTATGAAGTTCCTCTCACCCGTAGAGGACCTTACTCCTAAGCGCATGCTGATTCGTTTTTTCACTCTTGTTGCTATGGGACTTCTTGTGCTTAGCATTATGATGTTTGTCCGGGTCTTCTGTCGAATTGGTGTTGCCGCATTCTTTAGCGAGACAGGTATCAGTGAATCAGAGGTTGACAAGCTTAGCGCCGATATGTTCTTTGTTCCCAGCAAGGACTCAGGTTTTACCAGTCGTTGGTTTCTTTGGGAGTCAGGTGTGGAGGTGTTCAAGCTCCATCCCATATTTGGTATCGGCAAGGGCAATCTCTATGATAGTATCGTAGAAGTCAGCGGAAGGGTCGGACTCTACGGTAACTATGAGGGACTTTTCCTCATAGGTTACACGGACCTTCATAACGGATACCTGACAATTCTTGTTACAGCAGGTATTATCGGATTTATATTGTTTATGACCTTTCTTATCAAGTACCTACGGGTCATACTACCTGTATGGTACGTTCAGCGACATATAATGCAGTACAGCGTTTATCCTTGTCTGCTGGCTTTTATTGGTTCTTATTTCTGTTATTCCCTTATCGAGAAGACGATCCTCTTTGATATGAGTTATCTTGTCATCAGCTTCTGGCTTGTAGTCGGCTACACTATGTGTTATGCAAAAGATTTCGGATACAGACGTCGTGGCTCATATCAGATATTTGGCAAGGAAATTCATAAAAAGCTTATTTAATACTATGTGTTTCATAATTCTTTTAAGATTTTGATGCATACTAATTACCAAACAGACAGATTCCTCTGTCATTTAATGATAAGATGGTGATTATTTGAAGCTTTTTCTCAGACGGGACAATTCCTGCGACAGTTCCAGATTTGTTGTATATGATGAAAATGGCAGAGAGAAATACAGAATATGCGGAAGGCGTTCCTCTTCAGTAGACAGAATGGCGATTTTGGATATGAACGACAATCCTCTTGTGATTATCCGAGTGGCTCCCTTCCATGTTTTCTATGCCTTCAGCATCAGCGATGGACATGAGCGGTTTTCTATGACAGCCACCCATGTCCGCACCCGTACGGAATTTCACTTTCACGGCATAAGTTGGGTGCTGTGCCGAAGCACTGACAGGCGTTCTTTTGAGATTTTTGACGCTGACAACACTCCCGTGCTGTATCAGTCTGCAGACCGATATCTGGCTACAGGCTCCTATGAGCTTAATATTTTTAAGGAACACAGAGAGCTGTTTGCAATCGCTGCCGCTGTCTGTGCTGACGTTCTGAATTATGCTGATGCCGCGCTGGCGGCTACTGTGTAGATAAATTAGTTTTATAGTAAGGAGATAATATTATGGACAAACTTCTCAGACTTCTCTCCGAGAATTCCGCTTACACCACATCCGAGCTCTCCATGCTTCTGGGTGAGGACGAGGCAAGCGTTAAAAAACGTATCAAAGATTACGAGAAACAGGGTATCATCCGTGGTTATCAGGCAGCCATCAACTGGGAGGTTGTTCAGGACAGCGGAGTTACTGCCTATATTGAGCTGAAGGTCACTCCTCAGCGTCAGACCGGTTTTGACGAGATTGCTGAGCGGATCATGAACTTTGAAGAGGTATCCTCTCTTCATCTGATGGCAGGTACATATGACTTGGGTGTTACTGTCAAGGGTGACACAATTCAGGATGTATCCTCCTTTGTTGCAAGAAAACTGTCTACTCTGGATGGTATTCTCAGCACAGCAACTCATTTTATTCTCAAGAGATACAAGGACGATGGAGTTATCCTCTCTGACAGTGCAAAAGATGAAAGGTGTATGCAGTTCTGATGGAATATAAAAATTATCTGAATAAAACAATTCAGGACGTAAAGCCCTCAGGCATCAGACGCTTCTTCGATATTGTGGCAGAGATGGATGATGTCATCTCTCTGTCTATCGGAGAGCCTGATTTCAAGACCCCCTGGCATATCCGCAAGGCGGGTATTGATTCTCTGGAGGGTGGCAAAACCTGGTATTCTCCCAACCGCGGATTTGACAAGCTGCGCAGAGAGATCTCAGGCTTTGCATCCAGAAAGTACGACCTGCAATATGACCCCGACACAGAGGTGCTTGTCACAGTTGGTGGCAGCGAGGCACTTGATGTTGCCATTCGTTGTATGGTGAATCCCGGAGACGAGGTGCTCATTCATCAGCCTTCTTTTGTGTGCTATGAGCCCCTGACTCTGATGAGCGGAGCTGTTCCTGTAATTATCAATACTAAGGAAGAGAACTCTTTCCGACTGACACCTCAGGAGCTGGAAGCTTCCATTACTGACAAAACCAAGCTTCTTATCCTCTCATATCCCAACAACCCCACAGGTGCAGTTATGCGCAAGGCCGACCTGGAGGCTCTTTCAGAGGTTATTATTCGTCATGACCTGCTTGTGATTTCCGACGAGATCTACAGCGAGCTTACATATAACGGCAGCCATGTTTCTATTGCATCCCTTGAGGGTATGCGTGAGCGTACAGTTGTTATCAACGGCTTCTCCAAGGCTTTTGCCATGACAGGCTGGAGGCTTGGATATGCTCTCGGTCCCTCTGAGATACTTGCCATGATGACCAAGCTCCATCAGTACGGAATCATGTCATCTCCCACAGTTTCTCAGTATGCTGCTATCGAAGCGCTCAGAAACGGCGACAAGGACATTGAGAAGATGCGCTCTGAGTATGAGATGCGCCGCAGATTCGTGGTGGGCAGCTTCAACTCTATGGGCCTCACATGTTTTGAGCCTAACGGAGCTTTTTATGCGTTCCCATGCATCAAGTCAACAGGCCTTTCCTCTGAGGAGTTCTGCACAAGACTTCTCAACAGCAAGAAGGTCGCTATTGTACCCGGCAACGCATTCGGCGAGTGTGGAGAGGGCTTTGTGAGAGTATCCTATTCATATTCTCTCAAGCATCTCAACGAAGCAGTCAGCAGAATAAAAGAATTTTTAGAGGAGCTTTAATATGCGAGTAGAAGCATTGGCACCTGCAAAGATAAACCTCACCCTGGATATCCTCTCGCGCAGACCTGACGGATACCACGATGTATCTATGCTGATGCAGGCAGTGTCCCTGTATGAGCGGGTTACGGTTGAGGCAGACCCCGGGTCCTGTGATACAGATGGTGACATCATAATCACCTGTGACAAAGAGGGTGTTCCTTGCGACCATACCAACATTGCCCACAAGGCGGCAGTGGCTTTCTTCAGGTATACAGACCTTTCACATGGCCAGGTGAGGATAGACATCAAAAAATCCATTCCCTTTGGTGCAGGGCTTGCAGGAGGAAGTGCGGATGGCGCTGCTGTTATAGTTATCCTTAACCGTATATATGATTGCCGTCTGAGCGAGAAAGAGCTTTGTCAGATAGGCGAGAAGGTAGGAGCCGATGTGCCTTTCTGTATATTGGGCGGCACCCGTCACGCCACAGGTACGGGCACAACCCTCAGGAAGGTCAGATCTCTTCCCAAATGCTACGTGCTTATATGCAAGCCCGAGATTTCAATCTCCACCGCCAAAGCCTATGCTCTGGCAGATGAGCGTCAGGGGATTGATTTTTCATATACTGACCTGTGTCTTCAGTCACTTTCAAGTGGAAGCATCCGCAACGTGTCCGACTATCTTCATAATGATTTTGAGGAAGTGCTTGCTCTTGATGAAATCACTTCCATAAAGAAAATTATGTATAACAACAAAGCAAGAGGGGCTGCTATGAGCGGTTCGGGTTCTGCGGTGTTCGGACTGTTTCTGACTGCCTCCGCTGCAGAAAAGTGCGCGTCCATTCTCCGTGAGACGTACACGGATGTGTATGTGACTGAACCTGTGAAGAGCGGAGTCACTATTACAGACATTTCCCTCCCTGAATAAGCAGAAAGAAACCTGTCAATAATCAGTGTGAAAATACTGATTAGGCGGGTTTTTTTACAATGAAACTGTTTTTGAAATCTCTTTGCGTAGGCTTTGTTATCTCAATTCTGTTTACATTTGTTCCTTTTGAGGGAGAGTGTAAGGAGATCAGTGACAGCGTTTTCCGTGTTCATATCCTTGCAAATTCTGACAGCAAACAGGATCAGGCCTTAAAGCTTAAAGTTCGTGATGCCGTTATTGCTCATGGAGAGACTCTTCTTTCTGACGTACACAGCAAGGACGAAGCTATGGAAATTGTCAGCAAAAATATAGATGATTTTGTTTCTGTTGCAGAGCAGGTCGTTATCGACGAAGGCTTTGATTATGAGGTCACCGCTTTGATAGACAAGGTGTGGTTTGATACCAGATATTACGGAGATATTACTATGCCTTCAGGTGTGTATGATGCTCTGCGTATATGCATCGGCAAGGCTCAGGGCAAGAACTGGTGGTGTGTAATGTATCCATCCTTGTGTCTTTATGCGGCATCTGATACTGATTCTCTGGATAAAAGCCTCACAGCCCCACAATACAGAATTCTTTCTTCAGACGGCAAGTATGAATTTCGGCTGAAGATAGTTGAGGTGTTCAGCCGTGTATGCAGCTGTTTTTCAGATTAATGTACTGTTTTTGGTACAGTGACTTTTCTATAATAAGTAAAAACAATCTTTAGGTGGTATTGTTATGCTGAAGTTAATATCAGGTCGCAGCAAAAGCGGCAAAACAGAATATGTAAGAAACTACCTGTCTTCTCTTGCAAAGCAGGGGGAGGATAAGCTCCTGATGATAGTGCCTGACCAGCAGTCATTTGACACAGAGAAGTTCTTCCTGCGTGAGCTGGGTCCCGTACTCTCAAGGAGCATCACAGTGCTGGGTTTTTCCCGTCTGTGTGATTATATCTTCAGCGAAACAAACTGTAAATCCACCGGTTTAGCAGAAGAAGCCGACAAAGTTCTGGTGATGAGCTATGCTTTGAAGTCGATTTCATCTCAACTGAAGCATTATGACATAGACAGCTCATCTCCTCAGTTTGTCTCTTTGATGCTGGAGACAAAGACAGAGTTTTCACGCAGTAATGTTTCCCATAGTGTGCTTTCTGATTCTTATGCCAAAATCGGTGACAAGGTCCTGTCCGAAAAGCTCCACGATATTTCTCTCATTTTCAATACTTACGATGCTTTACTCACACAGTATTATCAGGACCCTGATGGGGCGTTGAATTTTGCCCTTGATCTTTTGAAAGAGGAGAAAATCTTCGAGGGCTATACCGTATGCATCGATTCATATCTGAGCTTCACAGAGCCTGAGTTCCTGATTGTTGAGGAGCTTATGCGTCAGAGCAAGGACCTGCTGGTTACAGCCTCTGATGATGGAATGATTTATGAGGATAATATATTCGGCATATCCCAACAGACCCTCAGTCGTCTTAGAAGATCAGCCTCAGATAACAATATTGATGTTTCAGATCCTGTTGTGTGCGACTATAACGGATATTTTACTTCTCCTGAACTTGTACATATCGAAGAAAATATCTTTCGCAGCGACAGCTTTTCCGATACGATAAATAATAAAGATTCCCTCAAAGTTTATGTTGCCCGAGACAGATATGACGAGGCCGACTATGTGGCCCGCAACATCAGACGTCTTGTTATGGAAGAGGGCTATCGCTACAACGACTTTGCTGTTGTCAGCCGAAGTCTCACGCCTTATGAGGGTATTCTTGACTTTGCTCTGGAAAAATATAATATATCATATTTTATGGACACCACGTCCCACATTCTCTCAAAGCCTCTCATGAAGCTTGTTTCGGCGGTTTTTGATGTAATCAGCAGCAGTTTCAAAGAAAACTGTTTTACTAAGGAATCTGTCCTGTCAGTTGTCAAGTCGGGCCTTGTGGATATAGACAGCATAGATGCTGCATTGTTTGAGAACTATATCTTCACCTGGTCCATCACAGGCAAAGGTTTTTTCTCGGAGTTTACAGCCAATCCCCGTGGTTTTGCAGATGAGTTCACTACTGAGGATATGGTTGAGCTTTCTCGTGTGGAAAAGGTCAGAAAAAAGATTATTATGCCGCTGTATCACTTCCGTCAGGAGACCGGACGTACCAATGGACAATCCATTTGTGTTCACCTGTATAATCTCCTTCTGGAGCTGGGTGTTGACAAGCAGATCCTGCGTCTTTACGATTCTCTGGAGAAAGCCTCCTGCTATCACCTTGCTCAGGAACAGCTCAGGCTGTGGGATATTCTCATCGATACCCTTGACAGAACAAGCCGTCTATTCAACAATGTAACAATACCTCCAAAGGAATTTGCAGAACTTCTGGAGCTTCAGTTTGCAAGCCAGAAGCTTGCTTTCATTCCTCATTCGGCAGATCAGGTCACAGTGGGTGATATAGAGAGACTCAGACTATCCGACAAAAAAGTTGTGTTTGTCATTGGTGCTGTTGAGGACGAGTTTCCTGCGTCACCGAGCACAGGCGGACTTTTCTCTGACTCTGAGCGTCTTGAGTTGTTTGAGCAGGGTTTGCTCTCTGATCCATCTGTGGAGACTCACACTCTCCGTGAGAAGTACCTGTGCTACTATGCACTCACCAGCGCCTCAGACAAGCTTCTGTGCAGCTATCCTGCCGCTAACCTTACAGGCACCATTATTCAACCCTCCGTTATTGTTACGGAGCTTCTGGGATTGTTTGATAACCTGACCCCCGAGCATTATTCCCTGATTCCTGTGTCAGACAGATTGTGGGCACACAAGCCTTCCTTTAATATTTTTGCGGAGAGAGTAACTTCCTCTGATGGTGTCACACAGGCATTGAGAAACTATTATTCTAATAACGAATTATATAAAGATTCTGCTCAGGCCGTGACCCGAGCTGCCGAACGTGCTCCCTTTGTAATCAAGGACAAGCTCAACGCCGAGAAACTCTTTGGTTCAGATCTGAGGCTTTCTGCCTCACAGGTAGAGCAGTATCATAACTGCAGATTCAGATACTTTCTCAATTACGGCCTTGCTCTCAAGGAGCGAAGACCCGCAACCATGGATGCTATGGAGTACGGCTCATTCGTTCATTACATACTGGAATACTTTATTAAAAAGTATGACAAGGAAGCTCTGCTTTTGCTCAGTGATTCTGAGATTAAGGAAGAGATCCGTAGTATAATGGATCAGTATGCAGAGAATCATATGGGCGGTCTTGAAGACAAGACTCATCGTTTCCGTTTCCTGTTTAATCGTGTAGGTGATTCTGCCTTTGCCCTTGTCAGACATCTCATCAATGAGCTTTCTCAGTCCTCCTTTGTTCCTCAGGCATTTGAGCTTGATATCGGAAACGACGTGCCTGCCTACAAACTCACCCTGACAAACGGCAACACCGTCACAATCCGCGGCAAGGTAGACCGTGCGGATGTATATCGTGACGGAGACAAAACATATCTGCGAATTGTTGACTACAAAACGGGCAAAAAAGAGTTTGAGCTTTCTGATGTAATGTACGGCCTCAACATGCAGATGCTGATTTATCTTTCCGCCCTGACAAAGAACGGGGGAGAGTTCTTCGGCGGAGCGGTCACTCCTGCAGGCGTTCTGTATATGCCCGCCATAGCACCTGTTATCGATGCTGCATTCAACGCACCTTCCGATAAAATTGCCAAGGAGATAAACTCCAAGCTTCGGATGAACGGCCTTATCCTGAATGATACCGATATCCTCAAAGCTATGGAGAAGGACTGCACCGGTGTATATATCCCTGTCAGTCTCAAGGGCGATGATCTCAAAGGTTTGGACAATCTGGCAACCCTTGAGCAGTTCGGTGCAATTTTCTCAAAGATAGATTCTCTTATTTCACAGATGGAGCAGGAGCTCCACTCGGGCACAATAAGCCCCAACCCTGCATCTGATACCTACGATGCCTGCAAGTACTGTCCCTATTCATCTGTCTGCGGACATTCTGACGCAGACCCGGTGAGGGATATCACAAAGCTGGACAGAGATCAGATTATTTCAGAGCTTGGACTTGTTGATGACAAGTCACAGGAGGTGACACAATGAGCAGAAACTGGACCGAAAATCAGAAATTAGCCATAGAGGCACGCTCAGGGTCTGTTCTTGTCAGCGCTGCCGCAGGCTCAGGCAAAACAGCCGTCCTTGTAGAACGAGTGATTCAGATTGTTACCGACAGCTCCAACCCTGTACCCATCGATCGTCTTCTTATTGTGACCTATACCCGTGCCGCGGCGGCCGAACTTCGTGAGCGTATCAATCGGGCTCTAAATAGTCTTATATCCTCCGATCCTCACAATTCCTGGTATCGTAGGCAGCTTGTTCATCTGCCCTGTGCACACATATCAACCGTAGACAGCTTCTGCGGCGATCTGGTCAAGGAGTTCTATCAGAGCTCTCACGATGAGGCAGGGGACTTTCGTATTGCTGAGGATGGAGAGCTGTCTGTCCTCAGACAGGAGGCTATGGCTCACACCCTTGACTTAATGTATGAGAACGCAGCTGAGAGCTTCTACGATCTTGTTGATGCCTTTTCATCTGCCCGTGATGACAGGCGCCTTGAGAAGAATATTCTTCGTTTGTATGATTTCATTCGTTCTCACCCCTTCGAGCGCTCTTGGCTCAAAGACAGAGAAAGACTATATGACAACTGTTCCTGTGGTGAGTTGAATGACTGGAGTTTTGTACTTTTTAAGCATGCCTATTTATCTGCGCTTTATGCCCAAGGTCTGGTCCGTGATTCTCTGCTCCTTCTTGAAGATGAGCCTGAGCTGATGTCCAAGGTGGGAGAACTGTTCTTGCGTGATCAGGAGTATATCAATAATGTTATTTCTGCATTAAAAGAAAGCGACTGGAACAAAACCCGCGCTGCTGTCAATTCATTTGAGGCAGGCAGACTCGTAGCCACAGGATTCACAAATCACCCTGTTAAACTTCATGTGGCAGAAAACCGCAAACAGTTTCGAAAGGTTATCGACAAGATAAAGTCCATGTATTTCTGTGACGAGGAGCAGTTCATAGCTGAGCTGGAGATTCAGAAACCCATCGTCAATCAGATGTTCAGATGTGTCAAAGAATTCAGCTCCATATATAGCGATCTTAAGCGTAAGCGCAAAATAGCTGATTTCTCTGATATAGAGCATTGGGCTCTGGATCTGTTGGTTGATGGTTCTTCTTTGAAACCTCAATTTACAGAGGTTTCAAAGCTTGTATCAAAGCGTTTTGATCACGTAATGGTAGACGAGTATCAGGATGCTAACGAGGTTCAGGACCTAATCTTCAACGCAGTCAGCTCAGGTGGCAAGAATCTCTTTGTAGTAGGTGATGCCAAGCAGAGCATATATGGATTCCGACAGGCTATGCCCGAGATTTTTATCTCCAGAAAAGAAAGCCTCCCTTACTACGACCCGGAGCAGGATAACTATCCTTCCAAGGTGATTCTTGAGAAGAACTTCCGCAGCAGAAAGGAAGTTACTGACTACATAAACTTCACATTCTCTCAGCTGATGACTAAGTTCACAGGAGAGATTGAATATAACAAAGAGGAGTATCTGGTACCTCAGGCGCCATATCCTCCTGCTGATTCTCCCTGCACAGAACTTCACCTCATTGATCTTGATTTTGACGATGAGGACGAGGATGATGTCAGCCTGGTCGAGGCTCGTCACATGGCCTCCGTTATCCACAGAATGTGTAAGGAAACCTATATAACCGATAACTCAGAGCAGCGACTTGTCACTTTCGGTGACGTGGCGATTCTCATGAGAAATATGAACAAGTACGGAGATATCTATGCTCAGGAGCTCAAGCGTTGCGGAGTCCCTGCTGTGTGCAAGGCTTCTGCAGGTTTTCTCACAGCATTGGAGATAAAACTGGCTGTTAATTTCCTGCGGGTAATCGACAACCCCATTCAGGATATTCCATTGGCGTCTGTACTTATGTCGCCTGTGTTCGGTTTCACTCCTGACGATATGGCATGTATCCGAAGTGCTTCCCGCAAGTCTTCCTTGTTTATCGCTCTTCGCAACTTTGCAGACAGCGGAGACAGAAAGAGTTCAGCCTTTCTCAGCACTCTTGATACCCTGCGGGATCTGTCCCTTACAATGCCCGCTGATTTGTTTATCAACACAATGTATGATATGACAGGACTTCTCTCCGTGGCAATGACCACAGGGGGAGAGCTTGCTGTTTCAAATCTCAGATTGCTTTCTGAGTATGCTAATCGTTACGAGAACGGCTCTGCCAGAGGTGTCAGCGCTTTTGTAGATTATCTTGATCGCCTTGAGCGTGACGGTACCGATCTGCCTGCAGCAGTCAGCGGCAACGACGACAATCTCAACGCTGTCCGCATTATGACCATTCACGGAAGCAAGGGCCTTGAGTTTCCTGTTTGTATTCTTGCAAACACAGGCAGACAATTCTCCACGGATGCTAACGAGAATGCGCTTATAGACTCCAAACTTGGTTTTGCCTGCAAGCTCTATGATAAAGACACCCGATGCAGATACAATACCATAACCCGTACAGCGGTCTCTCTTGAAATCAAAAAGCGGGAGAAAGCCGATGAGCTTCGTGTGCTTTATGTTGCAATGACCCGTGCCAAGGAACGTCTGATTATGCTGGCATCAAGGAAAAATATGCAAAATTACGTGACTTCTCTTGCAGCAAAGCTAACATCGTATTGTGTAGATGGCTACGTAGTAAGCAACTCAAGATACCTCAGCGACTGGCTTGTTATCTGTGCTTTGCTTCATCCCAACGGTGACGAGCTTAGGTCCTTTGGGCATATGGATGATATTTATTATTTTTATTGCGAAGATACCTCTAATTTTAAGGTTGTGTTCTCCTCAAACAAAGAAGAGCCTACCTTCATCGATGCAGACGGCACTGTGTCCTCACGTATACTTCACGAGGATGCTCCCGATAATTTTGCGGATGTTATCTCAAAGCGCTTTGATTATCAATATCCTTACGAGGCATATTGTACCCTTCCTCAGAAGGTGACCGCCTCAGAGATTGCTCACAAATCCTCTGATAACCCGCATAGCCATTCTCTCAGGAGGATCGCCGCATTCTATGAGTCCGGTCTGACTCCTGCTCAGCGAGGAACAGCTATGCACCTTTTCCTTGAGAATTGTGATTATATACGGGCTCGCGAGGATATTTCAACTGAGATACGTCGTCTTGTGAACCATGAAATTCTTGATCAGCTTCAGGCTGATTCTCTGGATATAGAGCAGCTTGAGAATTTTATCCATAGCGATATTATCACTCTTGCTCTCAACAGCCGAGCTTATCACAGAGAGTATCGCTTCACGGTTGATATCCCTGCAGGGATGACAGATGACACTCTCACAGGAGAAGTTTCTGAACATTCAGTGATTCTTCAGGGTTCAATAGACCTTGCAATTGAAACAGAAAGTGGTATAATCATAGTAGATTATAAGACGGATCGTGTGAATAACACCGATGACCTTCTTTCAATGTATTCCAAACAACTTGAGCTTTATCGTGAGGCAATACAGCAGACTACAGGTAAGAAGGTTATCCGATGTCTTATATATTCTGTTTATTTATCACAGATAACGGAGGTAATGTAATGAAGAAGATAGTTGTGTTTATCTCGACGATTCTGGTGCTTCTGCTTTCACTGACTTTTATGGTCGCAGTTTCCGCAGATGATACCGGATCCACCCTGTATTATGGTGACACAGACCTTAACTCCTCAGTAAACGTCAAGGATGCCACTCTGATACAGAAGCATTTGGCCATGATTGTTACTCTTGATGAAACCCAGCTTCTTTGCGCAGATGCTGATCTGTCAGAGGCCGTAAATATCAAGGATGCAACAGTAATTCAAAAGCATGTTGCTATGTTACCTCAGTCGTACCCTGTAGGTGAGCCTATTATAGGCGATGATCCTACAGAACCCGGTACAACAACTCCCTCAACAACACAGCCGGAGGAAAAAATGGATACTAATATCACTATTTATTTTTCAAACAATGTAGGTTGGTCTACCGTCAATGCTTATCTTTATAATGAGTCAGTCGGCGTTGAGAATGCAAGTTGGCCCGGTGTTGCCATGACTCTTCATGGTACCAACGATTTTGGTGAGAAGATCTATAAGATGGAAGTTGATGTCTCTGTGTATAACCGTGTTGTATTCAACAACGGCAAGAGCCAGACAATGAATGCTTCTTTGTCTGTTGCAAGCTCAGGCTTCTACATCACATCCCAGACTCCCAAGAGCGGAATGCAGCTTGGTATCTATGCTTTTGATGAGGCAAACTACGGCAAGATGGAGACCGTAAATCTCAACTATCCTGATGGATACCAGAAACCCATATACATCTGGACTCCCAACGGATATGACCCTGAGGATACCTCCAAGGAGTACAAGGTAATCTACCTTCTGGACGGACAGAACCAGTTCCTTGACCATTCTGCAACAGCATTCAATGGAATCTGGGCAACTGACAAAACCGTCACATCCCTCCAGCACAACGGCGGCGAGGGAATTATCCTCGTAGGTATTGACAACTCACGTAATCGTGACAACGAGCTCACTCCCGATATCGGACCCATCATTCCTCAGTATGCATACGGCGGATTCCTCAACGGTACCGGCGAGCGCTTCTCCGATTTCGTAGCAGACACAGTTATGCCCTATATCTGTGAGAATTACAATGTCTCTGACAAACCCGAGGACAATGCCATCGCAGGTAGCTCCTCAGGCGGACTTGAGGCATTCTACATTGGCATGGAGCATATGGACAAATTTGGCAACATCGGCTCACTTTCACCTGCGTTTATGCTTTTTGATAAGGCCGATTGGGACAAATATCTTGATAAGTTCGATTTCTCCAATCCTGATGAGCTTCCCAGAATCTACTTCTACAACGGCGGCGGAGATTCTCTTGAGGTAGAGCTTAACCCTTACGCTAAGGCTATGCCTCAGTGGATGGAAGCCCTTGGTTATCCTTCAGATAAGATGATATTTGCTTATGAAGAGAAGAACCAGCACAACGAGACTGCATGGCGTTGCGTAATGCCTGAGATCGTTACATGGCTCTTTGAGCTTCAGTAAATGTATCCATAAATAAACAATCCCTGTGACTAATCCTGTCACAGGGATTTTTAACTATAAAAAACAGGCACCGTATTCTCGATGCCTGTGATTTTTATATTTTGATTCTTTCGTTTCTTGTGTAGCTGACCTTGACGGTCTCCACGTCCTTGTTGTGCAGGTGCACACTCTGTACAAGTCCTATTCCAAAGAACACACACATCACAGAGGTACCTCCCGCAGAGAAGAAGGGGAGAGTGATTCCTATAACAGGAAGGAATCCGATAACCATTCCTATGTTGATCAGTATCTGAGAGGCAAGCATTGCAAATACTCCGAAACAGATGTATGATCCCATATCATCTCTTGCCTTGAGAGCGTTAATGAACACCCTCACAATAACTATCATGAGGATAGTCAGCAGAAGGACACAGCCAATAAATCCCAGCTCTTCTCCTGCTACGGAGAAGATAAAGTCATTGTACTGTTCAGGAACCAATCCGCGCTCAATTCTGACGCCGTTTCCAAGTCCGTATCCAGTCAGCTCGCCGGATGCGATGGATACCTTACTCTGATACTGCTGATATCCATAGTCAGTAAGAGCATTTCCGTCAATATCGTTCAGTGCCAGTATACGATTTCTGTGCTCATCATTCATAATAACATTCCATAGAACAGGAACGCCAACAGCCACAAGTCCCAGCAGAGCTATGAAGTATCTTGCCTGAATACCTGCCGTGAACATCATAATCAGCGCGATAAAGAAGAATATCAGCGCCGAACCATCATCGCCCTGAAGGTGAATAATAATGATAGGAATCATTGCATGACCTAACAGAGAGATAACTGCAATAAAGCTTTTGAGTTTTTCTGTTTGTTTCAGAAAATCCAGGTGTTTTGCAAAGGTGACAATGAACAGAATCTTTACAAGCTCAGATGGCTGGAAGGTAAGTCCGCCGGGAAGCTTGATCCATGCAGTGTCGTCCGTACCCTCAACAGTCATACCAAACAGAAAAACCGCTACAAACAGCCCAAGAGCAACAATACCCAGCAGCCACCATAGTCGGCCGATGTACTCATAGTCTATCACTGAGATAACAACAGCGATGACAATTCCAATACCTGCGGCAAACATCTGAGTGGTAACATAGCTTCCGCCTGCTCTCTCAACGCTGGATAATAGCAGCAGTCCGTAGACAGTAGCAGATATTGCGAATATCCATAGGGCCTTATCAGTATTCATAATGTAGTCTCCGATACCGGAGAAGAATTTTCTCATCTGCTCACCGTCCTTTCGTGTTTATCTATTATATAAAAACTTTCCATAAATATCAAGACCAAAAGAGAAAAGTTGATAAAATACTTGAAGTTAGCGCATCTCGATGATATAATTTACAATATGTATATACAATTCAGTATTTAATATTCTAAAAGGAGCGACTACCATGCTTTCAGACATTCAGATCGCACAACAGACAGAACTTAAACCCATAACCGAGATTGCAGATGCTCTCGGTATTGTACCCGAGGAGCTTGAGCCCTACGGCAGATATAAGGCAAAGCTCAGCGATGAGCTGGCAGCTCGTCTGAGCACTAAGCCTGATGGCAAGCTTATTCTCGTAACAGCAATCAATCCTACCCCTGCAGGCGAGGGCAAGACTACTACTACCTGCGGATTGGGACAGGCTATGGCAAAAATCGGCAAGAATGCTATCATCGCACTGCGCGAGCCCTCTCTGGGTCCTGTATTCGGAATCAAGGGTGGTGCCGCAGGCGGCGGTTACAGCCAGGTTCTTCCCATGGAGGATATCAACCTGCACTTCACAGGTGATATGCACGCTATCACATCTGCCAACAATCTTCTTTGTGCTTTACTTGATAACCATCTCCAGCAGGGTAACCTGCTCGGAATCGATCAGCGCAGAATTCTTATCAAGCGCTGTCTGGATATGAACGACAGAGCTCTGCGTTTTGTCAACGTAGGTCTCGGCGGCAAGGTCAACGGTGTTCCTCGTGAGGATGGTTTTGTAATCACTGTTGCAACAGAGGTTATGGCTATCCTTTGTCTTGCATCTGATATCGATGACCTTAAGAAGCGTCTGGGCAATATCCTTGTAGCATATAACTATTCAGGTGAGCCTGTATATGCCCGTGACCTTAAGGCAGAGGGAGCTATGACAGCTCTGCTCAAGGATGCTCTCAAGCCCAATCTGGTTCAGACAATTGAGGCAACCCCTGCTGTTATGCATGGCGGTCCCTTTGCAAATATCGCACACGGATGTAACTCTGTCCGTGCAACCAAGCTTTCTCTGAAGCTTGCTGACTACTGCATTACCGAGGCAGGCTTCGGCTCTGACCTTGGCGCAGAAAAATTCTTTGATATCAAATGCAGATACGCAGGACTCAAGCCCTCCGCAGTAGTGCTTGTTGCTACCTGTCGTGCACTTAAGTATAACGGCGGAGTGCCCAAGGCCGAGACAGCCAACGAGAACCTCTCCGCACTCAAGGATGGAATTGTAAATCTCGGTGTTCACATTGAGAATATGCGCAAATACGGAGTTCCCGTAGTTGTAGCCATCAACCGTTTCCTCACAGACTCACAGGCGGAGCTTGATTACATTAAGGAGTATTGTATCGAGAAGGGTGCTGACTTTGCCCTTTCCGATGTATTTGCCAACGGCGGCGACGGCGGTGTAGAGCTTGCACATAAGGTTGTCGAGGCTTGCGAGAAACCCTCCGATTTCACCGTTCTCTATCCCGATTCAATGTCTATCCGTGAGAAGGTAGAGACTATCGCTCGTGAGATCTATCGTGCGGATGCCGTCAACTTCACAGCAGCTGCCGAGAAGGCTATGAAGGAGATCTCTGCTCTTGGTGGAGACAAGCTTCCTGTCTGTGTTGCAAAGACCCAGTATTCTATCTCCGATGATCCCACAAAGCTTGGAGCTCCCACAGGCCACACCATTACTGTCCGTGACCTGAAGCTCTCCAATGGTGCAGGCTTCGTTGTTGTTTATACAGGCGATATTATGACTATGCCCGGACTTCCCAAGGTTCCAGCCGCAGAGCGTATTGATGTCAGCTCTGAGGGCAAGATAGATGGTTTGTTCTGATATGACAGAGTATATATCTCACAGCCTTCAGGATACAGAGCGCATCGCCTCTGAGATCGCATCCGAGCTTTCAGGTACAGAGGTTGTTGCCATGCTCGGAGGACTCGGTGTAGGCAAGACTACTTTCACCCGAGGCCTTGTCAAAGCGTTTGGCATAGAAGAAGGTGTTCATAGTCCCACGTTTTCTATTGTCAATGAGTATCTTAACGGAGCTGTTCCCGTATATCACTTTGATATGTACAGGGTTTCCGACGAGGACGATCTCTATTCCACAGGCTTTTATGATTATCTGGGAAAAGGTCTGCTCATAATTGAGTGGAGCGAGAATATCCTGGATTACCTGCCTGAGGATACCCTGTTCATCGAGCTTTCCTACGGAGAAGATATGAACACTCGTATAATAAAAAGGAAGTAAACCAATGTATATATTATCAATCGATTCCTCTGCAACTGCTGCGTCCGTGGCATTGTCTGAGGATAGCAGGCTTGTTGGAGAGTATTTCGTCAATACGGATTTCACCCATAGCCGTACACTTGTTCCCATGGTTGAGAGCCTGCTCACCGTTACCGGCAAGAATATTTCTGATGTGAATATGATTGCCGTCAACAACGGCCCGGGCTCCTTCACAGGAGTGAGAATAGGGGTTTCTGTAGCCAAGGGACTTGCTTTCCCTGCTGAGATCCCTTGTATGGCAATCTCCACTCTCGAGTCTATGGCATACAATCTGACTGTTACTGATGCAGTTGTCTGTGCCGCTATGGACGCCCGTCGTAATCAGGTGTATAATGCTCTCTTCCGTATCAAAGGCAGAGAGGTTCAGCGCCTGTGCGATGACAGAGCCATCTCCATCGAGGAGCTGAAGAATGAGATAACCGCTGTATATTCTACAGAGCGGGTTATCCTTGTGGGTGACGGAGCCCATCTTGTAATGAAGGAGTTTGCAGATACAGATTGTTCTGTGGAGCTTGCCCCTGAAGCGCTGAGATATCAGCGAGCTTCCTCTGTTGCGGCTGCTGCTTTTGACCACATCCGTCAGGGAGAAGAGCCTCAAAGCTCCGCTCAGCTTCTGCCCTCATATCTGCGTCTTTCTCAGGCAGAACGGGAACGTAAAGAAAAAATCGAATCAAATAAATAATCTATATATTAAAGGAGAGATAAAAATGGTAGTAGCAATTGCTTGTGATCACGGCGGTCTTGAGATCAAGAACGCTATTGTTGAGTATATGAAAGAGTCCGGAGTCGAGTACAAGGACTTTGGTACCTACACAGAGGACAGCGTAGATTATCCCGAGTATGCATACAAGGCAGCCAAGGCTGTTGCAACAGGCGAGTGCGAGAAGGGCATCATCTGCTGTGGAACCGGTATCGGTGTAGCAATCGTTGCCAATAAGGTCAAGGGCGTTCGTGCTGCAACCGTTACCAACGAGTTCTGTGCGGAAATGACCCGCCGTCATAACGATTCCAATATCATCACCATGGGCGGCAGAGTAATTGACTCAGAGACAGCAGTAAAGCTTGCAGATATCTTCCTCAATACTCCCTTTGACGGTGATCGTCATACCCGTCGAGTTGATATGATCACTCAGATCGAAAACGACGAATTTAACATCTGATAAATATTGCAGGACAGAAGTATCATTATTTCTGTCCTGCATAAAAAATCTTGATTTTTACTGTTTTATAGTGTATAATATCATCCATACGCCGGTATGATGGAATTGGCAGACGTGACGGACTCAAAATCCGTTGGTAGCGATACCGTGTGGGTTCGAGTCCCACTACCGGCACCAATACCCATAACCACATTTGTAGCTTACAGATGTGGTTTTTTAATATTTACAGAAGTGGGGGATAATAGTGACCTTGAATTTTATGTTCTTTTTCAACAGCGTGCTGCTTGGAATCGGACTTGCAATGGATGCATTCTCTGTGTCTCTTGCAAACGGTCTCAACGAGCCCGGGATGAAGCGACGCAAGATGTGCCTTGTGGCAGGTGTCTTCGGCTTTTTTCAGGCTCTTATGCCTATGATAGGTTGGGTATGTGTGCATACTTTCATAAGTTTTTTTTCGTCCTTTCAAAAGTTTATCCCATATATAGCCCTCGGACTTCTTCTGTATATCGGCATTAGTATGATTGTGGGTGCTATTCGGCACAAAGAGTCTGAGACCTGTGCAGGAGTTGGCTTGACAGCGCTACTGATACAGGGAATCGCTACATCCATCGATGCCCTCTCCGTAGGTTTCACCATATCTGATTATAATATTATGATGGCGCTCATATCCGCTTTAGTGATTGCTGCTGTCACTTTTATCATCTGTGTTACAGGTATTATCATCGGCAAAAAATTCGGTACAAAGCTTTCTGGTAAAGCCTCCATACTCGGTGGTCTGATCCTGATATTAATCGGAACAGAGATATTTATTACGGGTATTTTATAAAAAGTTGATAATATGTATATTTTTTACAGAAATTATCAGGGATGATAAAAGTATTTTTCTGTATAAATTAGAACTATCTACTTGAAAATAAAAAAGCATTGACTTATAATATTTATATATTTTTTTCAAAGAGGTGTTGTATATGGAAAATAACAAGCGTCCCGAAAGCATGCAGCGTATTACAACAGTTGCTCTTGCAGAGGAGTTCATTAATGAGCAGATCGCACAGGTCCGTGCACAGGTAGGAGATAAAAAGGTTCTCCTCGCACTTTCCGGCGGTGTAGATTCCTCTGTTGTTGCAGCTCTTCTTATCAAAGCTATCGGCAAGCAGCTTGTATGTGTTCATGTTAACCACGGTCTTATGCGCAAAGGCGAGAGCGAGGCTGTAATTGATATGTTCGGCAAGGAGCTTGATGCTAACCTTATATATGTAGATGCTACTGATCGTTTTCTCGATCTTCTTGCAGGTGTCAGCGATCCTGAGAAGAAGAGAAAGATCATTGGCGCAGAGTTTATCAATGTTTTTGCTGATGAGGCTCGTAAGCTCGAGGGTGTTGCATATCTTGCACAGGGTACTATCTATCCCGATATTCTTGAGAGCTTCAAGCAGGCTGAGGGTAAAAAGGCAGTCAAGTCCCACCACAATGTTGGCGGTCTCCCCGAGGATCTGAAGTTTGAGCTGGTTGAGCCCATCAAGCTTCTTTTCAAGGACGAGGTTCGTGTGGTAGGTGAGGCTCTTGGTCTTCCTCATGCAATGGTATATCGTCAGCCTTTCCCCGGCCCCGGTCTTGGTGTACGTTGTCTGGGTGCAATCACCCGCGACAGGCTTCATGCACTGCGCGAGGCAGACGCAATCCTCCGCGAGGAGTTCGACAACTGTGGTCTCGCTGGCAAGGTATGGCAGTATTTCATCGCTGTTCCTGATATCAAGAGCGTAGGTGTCAAAAACGAGAGCCGCTATGAAGGCTGGCCTGCAATCATTCGCGCTGTCAATACCACCGATGCCATGACTGCAACCATCGAGGAGATACCCTACGATGTTCTCCATCGTATCACCGACAGAATCACTCACGAGGTAGAGGGTATCAACCGCGTTCTTTTCGACCTTACTCCCAAGCCCATCGGCACTATCGAGTGGGAATAATATCAAATGTCACCAGACAAACTAGTTTATCCCCAAAAGAACAAACTTAAATATCCTGGTTAAATCACAAAACCGCCTTTCAGTTTACGCTGATTGGCGGTTTTTTATAGATCCAAAATATTTAATCATTTTTAGTTGACTTTTAATCTGTTTGTGCACTATCCTGTATTTATTCTAATTTATATTTTGGGGGTTCATATGAAGTTGTATGATAATCTCGGATATGTTACAGGCATAAGTGGTATACAAGAGATAAGTAAAGCGCAACTGTATATTGATAAAAAGAATTATCGTCTTTTTATTTTCAATGACGCTCAATCTGAGTGTGTTAGTGAATATTAAATCCATTGTTTTTCAGATTTCAGATATATGGGGTACGATACCAAACCAATCAACAATCAGATTGTAAACAGAGATTATTTCAAACTTATCGTTTCTAATACAAACATTATCGATTTTTATATTGAAAATGTTTTTGAGCATAAATCAGATCGATTTAACGAGAACGATATAAGACTTCGCCTGAATCTGATTTATCCATTTATACACCTGATAGAAGACGATGCTACAATCTCATGGGTCAATGACTTCTGTACACATAACGATTTGTTTCCTCTTTTTGATGAAAGTGGGGAAGTGTCTGTTAATAATATGAAAGAGAATGCAATATTAATGAATATATGATATTTTGTTAGTTTATGAATATGTTAACTGAAACTGAATAATCATTGACAAAATAAATCTTATTTCGTATAATGTCATAAATAAGAAAGGAATGAGTATTATGAATAATAATTACGATCCCAATAATAATCAGTATAATCAGCAGCCCCAGTACCAGCAGCCTCAGTACCAGCAGCCTCAGTACCAGCAGCCTCAGTACCAGCAGCCCCAGTATCAGCAGCCTCAGTACCAGCAGCCTCAGTACCAGCAGCCTCAGTACCAGCAGCCCCAGTATCAGCAGCCCCAGTACCAGCAGCCCTATCGTCCTGTTGCCCCTGTTCCTGAGAGAAATCTGGTGGTCTACATTATTCTCACTATTGTAACCTGCGGTCTCTATGCTATCTATTGGATGTTCACCCTCACCGAGGATTTGAACACTCTTTCCGGTGATACCACAGCTGTTTCAGGTCCTGTGACAATTCTTCTGTCTCTTGTTACCTGCGGAATCTATACATATTTCTGGATGTACAAGCAGGGAGAAACCATTGACCGACTCAAGACAAACAGAGGTATGAGCTCTAGCTACACAGGTCTTGTGTATCTTGGTCTTTGCTTCTTTGGTTTAGGTATCGTTGCATATGCTCTGATGCAGGATTCTATCAACAAGTTAATCAAGTAATAAGTAATAAAAAAGCAGGATGCATCACGCATCCTGCTTTCCTTTTTTATTTTGAAGGCGTCTTGCGGTCTGTGGTTTCAGCTTTGTCTGCTGAGAGTTTATTATTTCCATAAACTGTCTGAAGCGTAGAGTTGAGCTCAGCTCCGAGAATCAGAATTATTGCACTCATATATAGCCACACAAGGAGCACAATAACAGCTCCCAGCGCTCCATATACAAAGGAATAGTTACCAAAGTTTTCAACATAGAACGAGAATCCCATACTCAGCATCAGCCATAGGATAAGAGAGAAAAAGGTTCCCGGCAAAAGAGACTTGACCTTGGGTTTGTGGTCCAGAGAGATTCCGTATAGAGTGCCGATACCGAGAAACATCAGCAGAGCGATAGGCACAAATCTTAGGTAATGCCACAGATTGATGTGATCCTCCGTGATGTGAAAGATATGGTTGGGGATAAGATTGATGATGAAGATGATTACGTTCTCTCCCACAAAGGAAAGTATCAGGGTCAGTGCAATAACAAAAAGCAAAATAACTGTGAACAGTATCTGCTTTATTGTATACATAACAGGACGAGCGGGTCGCTCCAGATTATGCGCCTGTCGTACCGCATCCATAAGTCCCTGTGATGCCAATGTTGTGAACCATATGGTCATAGTCAGAGCAATCCACATTAATGTACGATTGGAAACATTTACTATATAATCCAGAAAGTTCTTAACTATCTCAATGGTGTCAGCAGGCAGAATCTGCTGCAGCACCCATGTTATGTTGTGAATATCAAGATCCAGTACACCCAACAGGTTTGTTATAAATATCAGAAGAGGGAAGAACGCGAAAAGCAGATAATATGCAAGCGCCGCTGCACTTCTGTTTATCCTGTGCTTAAAGTAATTCTGAATTATCGTTTTGCAAAGAATCCTGAATTTTGCTATTTTTCCGTTGGACACAATATCAGCCCCTTGTCAGAGAATATTTATATTGCTCAGACTTTATATACATTTTTGTTCATATATTATAATAAAATTTCTTTGACCTTATGTAAATACTTTTTGCTTTTTTTCTTTGGGACAAAGACAGAAGTGATTTTTCATAATGTCTTAGCCACAAGGTTGATTATTACGACAAATTATGATATATTATATTATGTTTTGAATTATTCTCTAATGGAATATTGATGAGTAATATTGGTTGTGATTCTATGAAAATTCTTGTGTCTTTGCTGACCTTTCTCGACTTTGATATGACCACTCCCGTAATGTTCGGTTGGTTTCATATTCTGAGCCTTGTACTGACAATTCTGGTCGCAGTGTTGTTATGCCGTGTTTTTTCTTCAGCCGAGGAAAAGACGGTACGGAGAATAGTTTTGTATACATCTGTCATATCAATCGTTCTTGAGGTATACAAGCAGATAAACTACACCTTCTTTGTTACCGATGGCGTTATTGTAACTGATTATCAGTGGTATGCATTTCCTTTTCAGTTTTGCTCAACTCCAATGTATGTGGGGCTCCTGGCAGGACTTCTCAGACCCTGCAAGGTGAGGGATGCCCTCTACTCATATCTTGCAACCTACGGATTGTTTGCGGGCTTATGCGTAATGTTGTACCCTGCCCAGGTGTTTATCAGTACAATTGGAATTAACATCCAAACAATGATATGCCACGGTCTAATGATAGTTGTAGGCATTTATCTGATGTTCTCAGAAGCCGTGAAACTCGACCATAAAACAATTCTCAGAGCTCTGCCTGTATTTGTGGTGAATGTGATAATCGCCATTATTCTGAACGAGCTTGCTTATTTTACGGGATTTGTCGGTGATGAGACCTTCAATATGTTTTTCTTCAGTCCTCATTATGCGCCGTCTTTGCCTGTATACAGTATCGTGCAGCAGTATGTTTCTTATCCTTGGTCACTGTTTATCTATATTGCAGGATTTACTGCAGCAGGATACATAATCACCGCTATCGCAATGCTTATCAGGCGTGTGTTTTCGCATAGGGAGAAATAAATCTTTACAATATCATACTCTTTATCAGCAAAACAGAATATAAGAATATCACTAAACAGCAGATTGACATCTTGTGTCGTCTGCTGTTTTTTTAGTGGGTCTCAGTCATTTTCATAAAGTATTCAGCAAGCTTCTCGGGAGATGTTTTCATATCTTCTTTCATCCACCATGTAACTGTCTCTGCAAAGCTTCCTACCAGATGGTTCAGCAGAAAATCCTCAGGGACATCAATATTGAACACAGAAAGATGTTCCCTGAACATAATCTTCAGGTGTTCTTTAAAGTACCTCATAAACAGCTCACCGCTGTCAGACAGGAGAATTCCCGTCAGGTTTTCTTTCTCAGCTCTGATGTGCCACAGGGTATGGGACAGTTTCGACTGAAGATCCTTGTCCTGACCTACCCAGGGACAGGGGTCATTCTCAAAGATATGATAGAAAAGGCTTTCGCAGACAGCATCCAACAGCAGGTCCTTTGTCTCAAAGTGGGCGTAGAATGTGCTTCTGCCAACATCGGCTTCATCTATGATTTCCTGAACAGTAATGTGGTCGTATCTTTTCTTCTCCAGAAGGCTCCTGAAAGCTACGAATATGGCCTTTCTTGTTTTTTGTTGGCGTCTGTCCATAATTAACCTTTCCTGAACATTTTTGAATATTTGTTCATTATCATACTTTTTCTAATTTTTGATTGTTGAAAAAAGGTTGATAGCTTTGTAATATAATAATCGTACAAAGTGTTCTATAACGAATCTATCGTACAACATTATTGAGCTAAAGTCAACGAAAGGAGTAAGAGAAAATGATAAAAAGTATCGTTGAGTTTTTAGAAGATGTAAAAATGGTTGTTCTGAGCGGAGTCATTCTTGCTCTTGGAATTATCTTGTCCTTGTTATCTGTGGATGTTCCCATATTCCTGAACCCTTTGTGGATTACAATTCTGATTTCAGGTATTCCCATAATCTACAGCGCAATGAAAAAGCTTATTATCTCCAAAGGTATCAGAAGAATATCCTCGCCTCTGCTGATATCTATGGCTCTTTTGGCATCTGTGATTATCGGAGACCTTTTTGCGGCTGCAGAGATAGCTTTTCTGATGGCATTAGGAGAGCTCCTCGAGCACAAAACCACGGAGAAAGCCAGGAAAGGGCTTCATAATCTCATATCCCTGACTCCCACACAGGGCAGAATTGTAGAAAACGACGTAGAACGAATCGTTTCTGCGGACGAAATCAGAAAAGGGGATATCCTCAGGATCCTTCCGGGGGAGACAATCCCTGTGGATGGTGTTATTATTGAGGGCAACACAAGCGTAGATCAATCTGTGGTTACAGGCGAATCCCTTCCTGTTGATAAGACTGTGGGTGATGATGTTTACTGTGCAACAATCAACCGATTCGGAAGCATTGATATTAAAGCCGTAGGAGTAGGAGAGGATTCATCCTTGCAAAAACTCATCCGAATGGTCCGTTCTGCTCGTGATAATAAAGCTCCCATGCAGCGTACTGCTGACAAATGGGCTAGTTGGCTTGTCCCTCTTGCATTGTTGGTTGCTGTGATAGCAGGTATAGTTCGTCAGGACGTTGTTGTTGCTGTGACTATCCTGGTTGTGTTCTGTCCTTGCGCCATGGTGCTCGCAACACCAACAGCTGTTATGGCAGCCATTGGTCAGGCCACAAGGCACGGTGTTATCATTAAGTCGGGCGAAGCACTGGAGAAGATGGCGTCTGTCGATACAGTAGCATTTGATAAGACAGGAACACTGACAAAGGGTAAACTCTCTGTTTCTGATGTTATCACAGTTTCCGAGGATTATACCGAAGATGAACTCTTGTCTCTTTGTGCCTCAGTTGAATCAAGGAGCGAGCATCCACTTGGAAAGGCTATCGTTTCAAAAGCAGAGGAGAAAGGTATTGATATTTCTGATGTATCAGATTTCTCAATGATTGCAGGCAAAGGTGTCAGCGGCCTGATAAATAATATCCGCTATTACTGCGGTAGTGAATCATATCTTTCGGAGAATAACATCAGTATTAGTTCTGAAGTTCAGAATATTCTGTCAGATCTACGTCAAAGCGGAAAAGTCTCTGTTCTGATTTCTGATAAAACTTGTGTACTGGGTATTGTTGCAATGTCGGATGTGCTCAGAACTGAGGCGAAAAGTGTAGTTGGTCAGCTTGCATCTATGGGTGTTGATTCAGTTCTTCTCACTGGAGACAACGACAAAACTGCTATGTATATTGCTGATAAAATCGGCATCAGCAATGTTCGTTCACAGCTTTTGCCTGAGGATAAGGTCAATGCTGTTACCACGCTCCAATCAGAAGGTAAAAAAGTTTGTATGATAGGTGATGGTGTCAACGATGCCCCTGCCCTCAAAACCGCTCAAGTGGGAGTAGCCATGGGCACAATCGGCAGCGATATTGCTGTTGAGGCTGCAGATATTGCACTCACAACTGACGGTATCAAGGAGCTTACGTATCTCAAACGTCTCTCAAGGTCAACGCTCTCCACCATCAGGTTTGGAATCACTCTTTCTCTGGCAATAAATTTTATTGCAATTATTCTGTCTTTCTTCGGACTTTTAAATCCTGCCACAGGAGCTTTGGTACATAATATTGGTTCAGTTATTATTGTGCTTATTGCTGCTATGCTCTATGACAGGGATATCTGATAAGTTGAAGATAATACTTTATTGAATAAAAAGACGGCGATAATCTCGTCGTCTTTTGTTGCTATATTTGATTTTTTGTGGTAAGCTATGTAGTATTATCCGGTGATAAGAAGGTTTTTGTTTTACTATGAAAGATTTCAGAAAAGGACTCGGGTGCGGACTTCCCATAGGTTTTGGCTATCTCTCTGTGTCCTTTACATTCGGCATCCTCGCTGTGTCTTACGGTTTTGAGTGGTGGCAGGCTGTGCTCATTTCTATGACAACGCTCACTTCTGCAGGACAGCTGGCAGGTATCGGAATTATGATAGACCCCGGTCAGTATATACAGATGCTAATTTCTCAGCTTACTATTAATATAAGATATTCCTTTATGTCTGTGTCACTTTCTCAGAAGACGTCTCCTGAGTTTTCGGGAATTCGCAGATGGATATTCGGATTCTTTATGACTGATGAGATCTTTGCTGTGGCATCAGGCGAGTCTCAGGTCAGCACCCGATTCTTTGCGGGATTGACGGTTGCGCCTTATTTTGGTTGGACTTTGGGAACACTTTTCGGAGCAGTACTTGGCAATGTACTCCCTGAGTTTATAATGAACGCTCTGTGTCTGGCAATATACGGAATGTTTATCGCTATCATAGCGCCCAAAGCAAAGGATTCTATGAAGCTTTTGTCTGTTGTTATTGTAGCAATAGCGCTCAGCTGTGCTTTTTATTATGTGCCGATTCTGTCTGTTGTGTCACAGGGCCTTTCCATAAGTCTCTGTGCTGTGATTGCAGCGGTGTTTGGTGCTGTGACCTTTCCTGTGAAGGAGGGCGAGCTACATGAATAACAAGGAGTTCTGGATATATCTTCTGATAATGGCAGGTTCTACATATCTTATAAGGGCGATTCCTTTTGCTGCTGTACAGAAGAAGATTCAAAATGTTTTCATCAGGTCTTTTCTTTACTATATTCCATATACCGTTCTTGCTGCCATGACCTTTCCAACCGCCTTGTATGCCACAGGAAATATCTATGCTGCCGCAGCAGGATTGATTGTTGCCATGATATTTGCAGTCAGAGGACATAGCCTTACAATAGTTGCTGTTATGTCATGTGTAACTGTTATGGCAGTGACTTTTCTTATGACAATGTCAATTTGATTGGTATTTATCACTTGTAATTATTTTATTTAGAGTTATAATTATATATAAAAAATAGGGGAAAAACTTAGTTGAGGAGACGATATCATGTCAAATTCCCAATATGATTCTCTGAAATTGGAGAATCAATTATGCTTTCCTTTGTATGTTGCGGCTAAGGAAACCATACGATTATACAAGCCTTTTCTGGATGAACTGGATCTGACCTACACACAGTACATAACCATGATGCTTTTGTGGGAGCATAGTACTATGACTGTAAAGGAACTTGGTGACAGGTTGTACCTTGATTCAGGTACCTTGACTCCTCTTCTCAAGAAACTGGAGAAGAAGGGTTTCATCACCAGAACAAGATCCTACAAAGATGAGCGTAATCTGGATATTTCACTCACAGCGGTTGGAATGGAACTACGTGATAAAGCACTTAAGGTTCCTCGCGAAATGGCAAAATGCGTCAAGCTGACCAATGAGGAGGCCTACCAGCTTTATACTCTTATCTATAAGCTTATCAAACAATAAGTATCAGACATTTTATTATTAAGGTGATTTTATGCCGAAGATTCATAAATCAGTGGATAGTCTTATAGGAGGAACACCTATCCTCGAGCTTTGTGCTATATCAAAGGAATGCGGACTGAAAGCCCGTGTTTTTGCGAAGCTTGAGTACCTGAATCCCGCAGGTTCCATCAAAGACCGTGTCGCAAAGAATATGATCGATTGTGCTGAGAGAGAAGGAATTCTTACCGAGGACTCCGTTATCATCGAACCTACCTCTGGCAATACAGGCATCGGTCTTGCGGCTGTTGCTGCATCCAGAGGATATCGCGTAATTATTGTTATGCCCGATACAATGTCTGTAGAGCGTCGGATTCTTATGACAGCTTATGGTGCGGAGCTTGTCCTCACTGACGGTAAGCTTGGTATGAGCGGCTCAATTGCTAAGGCAGAAGAGCTTTCAAAAGAAATTCCAAACAGCTTTGTACCAGGTCAGTTTTCTAATCCTGCCAATGCTCAGGCGCACTTCCTCACAACAGGTCCAGAGATTTTCGAGGATATGGACGGAGAAGTTGATGTGCTTGTTGCAGGTGTTGGAACAGGCGGAACCATAACAGGTGTGGGACGTTATCTAAAGGAGCAGAAACCTGAAGTTGAGATTGTAGGCGTAGAGCCTTCTTCCTCAGCTGTGCTGTCAGGAGAGGAGCCGGGTCCCCACGGACTGCAGGGGATTGGTGCAGGTTTTGTGCCGAAGGTTCTTGATGTTAGCGTTATTGATCGCATAATAACTGTTTCTGAAGAGCAGGCATATACCGCAGGCAGACTTTTTGGCAAGGTTGAGGGTGTTCTTGTAGGTATTTCCTCGGGAGCTGCCTTGCATGCAGCTTTGGAGCTTGCCAGGTGTGATGCTTATGCAGGCAAGAATATTATGGTTATCCTGCCCGATACAGGAGACAGATATCTATCTACACAGATGTTTTCTGAATAATGTGCTTTATGGCTGACAGTTTTCTGTCAGCCATTTTACTTTATATTGAGTTTTAGAAGTAGAAAATTCGTATATATTGTGTCTTAATTCTTTTAAGTTATTGTTTTATCCGTTCAGATAGATTATAATACACATAAAATGGGGTTATTGTGTATTAGTGTCGGTAATTATAGTTTTATCGACATATTTTCGAGGTGAAGATATGGCAGAAGAACACAAGGGTCACCGTGCCAGGATGCGCAAAAGATACCTTGCAGGAGGGTTCGAGAATTTCGAGGACCACGAGATACTGGAGATGATCCTGTATAATTGCTATAAACAGATTGACACAAACCCTATCGCACACAGACTCCTCGACTCTTTCGGGTCTTTGAGTGCTGTGTTTGAGGCACCCTATGATTCTCTGAGAAACGCAGGTCTCTCAGAAAATGTGGCGGTGTATCTTCGTATGATTCCCGATATATCACGAGTTTATCTGGACGACAGAAACAACTCCCGCAGCAAAATTATTTCTTTTGATGATGTGGGGGAGTATTTCCTTCCCAAATTCATTGGGCGAATCGATGAGCATTTAATTCTTTTGCTTACCGATGCCAAAGGTAAGGAACTTTTCTGTGGAGTAGTTGCAACAGGTACCTCCTGCGGTGCAGATGTTCCTGTGAGGAGGATAGTAGATCTGTCAATGCGCTATAATGCAACCAACGCAGTCATAGCACATAATCATCCCAGCGGAGTAGCTCTACCCAGCCGTGCTGATATCCGTGCCACCAATGAACTGGCAGCAGCCCTTGAGCTTATCGGAGTTCAGCTTGTGGATCACATTATTGTATCTGATAATGACTTTGTTTCCCTGCGTGAGTCCTCCTTGTGCTCCGCATTTATTACAGGAGACTGATACCTATATAAAGAGGAATAACTATGAAAAAACAAAACTTACGATTTAAAATTGCCCTGTGGACAGCAAAGATTTCCTATAAGCTTGTCAGACTCACAGGCAGAGATGCCAGCCATTTTCCCGGTGTTGTAGCTTTGAAGCTTTGCCCTGATTTTCTTGATAGGGTCTCAAAGCCTGAGACAATAATCGCTATCACTGGTACTAACGGAAAGACTACCGTCACCAATATGATCCGCCTTCTTTTGACAGATGCCGGATACGATGTGCTCTGCAACGACAAAGGATCCAATACCTACACAGGTATAGCCTCTGTACTTGTGACAGGCTCTGCTTTTTCGGGCAAGACAAAGCACAGTATTGCTGTTCTTGAGGTAGACGAGAGAAGCTCAAAGCTTATCTATCCATATGTAAAGCCCACATATCTTCTTTGTACCAATCTTTTCCGTGATTCACTCACACGTAACGCACACACAGAGTTTATCAAAGAGTTTTTGGATACATCTATCCCCGAGAGTACAAAGCTCATCCTCAATGGTGATGATCCTATATCTTCCAACCTTGCTCCCGGCAACTCTTGTGTATTCTTTGGCATAGATAAGCAGTCTTTCGAGGAGTCAGAGGAAGCTAACCTTTCCTGTGACCTGCGTATTTGTCCTGAGTGCTCTTCTTTGCTTGAATATGATTTCCGCAGATACCATCACATTGGCAGACTCCATTGTCCCAAATGTTCCTTCGGGTCCCCCGATGTTATCAGGTATCGACTGACCGAGATTGACAGAGACAACATGATGATGACTCTCAGAGAAGAAGATGGTACTGTTCAGGAATACAAATTTCCTAATTCTAATATCATCAATATTTATAATTACCTTTCAGCAGTAGCATTTGCCCGCGAGTTTGGCCTTGCTCCTGATACTATCAGGAAAAGCCGCATCTTTGTTGTTGGCAGCCGCTACAGCGAGGCATCATACGGTAACAAGGAAGTTCTCATGACTCTCTCCAAGGCTCAGAATCCTATTGCTTGCTCAAGAGCTTTCAGCTATGCAAGAAAGCTCGAGGGGACGAAATCTGTTGTACTTCTTCTTGATGAGATCGAAGGAGTGGAGAAATCTCCCGAGAACGTGTGCTGGATGTATGATGCAGATTTCGAACTTCTTAATTCTCCCGATATTATTCAGGTTGTAGCAGTCGGAGCCCGTCATCTGGACGATGCTGTCCGCCTACTCGTGGCAGGAGTCAGCAAGGATGTTATCACAACCACCGATGATTATTCGGCTGTCTCTCGTCTTGTAAATACTGCCGCAGATAAAATCATAGTTCTCTATGATCTTCACTGTGTATCAGTTGCACAGAAGCTCAAAGAGGAACTCATAAATAAATTCAAGGAGGAAATGTAATGAAGCTGGAAGTCCTTTTTCCTCAGATTTGTAATCTGTACGGCGATCTCTTCAATATCAAATATTTTTCCTCCTGCAGCAAGAGTATCAGTGTCAATGAGACTCTCATCACAGAGACTCCTCTGTTTGTTACAGAGGATGTGGATATGATTTATATGGGTGCTATGAGTGAGCATTCTCAGGAACTTGTCATCAATGCTCTGAGACCCTATCGTGACCGACTCATAGAGCTTATTGACAAAGGCACAGTTTTTCTTTGTACAGGCAATTCCGCAGAAGTTTTTGGCAAATATATTGAGACCGACGACAAAAAGCAGATAGAAGCTCTGTCCATCTTTGATGTGTATTCGGTCAGAAGAATGATGAAGCGTCACAACTCTAACTTTCTTGGCAAATTTGAGAATATTGATATTGTAGGTTTTAAGAGCCAGTTTACTCAGATGTATGGAGATAATACAAACGGCTATTTTGCTCAGGTGGTAAAGGGCATCGGCCTCAATCCTGAGTCTCGTCTGGAGGGAATACGCAGAAATAATTTCTTCGGCACTTATCTCATCGGTCCGCTACTCATCCTCAATCCGTCTTTTACTGAGTATCTGCTTCGCTTGCTGGGTGTGGAGGACTATTCTCTGCCTTATTGCGAGGATGTAAAAAAAGCCTACACAAGACGACTTGAGGAGCTTAATTCCATAGATGTACTGAAATAATACTATATAAATTTTATATAAGAGGGGTAGTCCTTATGTCTTTGTTTGCTAACAAAACCTTACTTATAACAGGTGGCACAGGTTCATTTGGCAACGCTGTGCTCAATCGTTTTCTTCATACAGATATTGGCGAGATTCGTGTTTTCTCCAGAGATGAGAAGAAGCAGGATGATATGCGTCACGAGTTCCAGTCCAGAATGCCTGAGGTCGCCGATAAGATTAAATTCTTCATTGGTGATGTGAGGGATGTGGATTCCCTGCGAAACGCAATGTACGGGGTAGACTATATCTTTCATGCTGCTGCGCTCAAGCAGGTTCCTTCCTGTGAGTTTTTTCCCATTGAGGCAGTTAAGACAAATGTTCTTGGTACAGATAATGTTCTCACCGCAGCTATTGCGGAGGGAGTCAAATGTGTAGTATGCCTCTCAACAGACAAGGCGGCATACCCTGTCAATGCTATGGGTACCTCAAAGGCTATGATGGAGAAGGTTGTTGTTGCCAAATCTCGTACCGTATCCCCTGAGAAAACAAAGATCTGCTGTACACGTTACGGAAACGTTATGTGCAGCCGCGGTTCTGTGATACCTCTTTGGATCGATCAGATAAAGAATAATCAGCCTATTACTATCACCGACCCTGAAATGACCCGATTCATCATGTCTCTGGAAGAGGCAGTGGACCTGGTTATCTTTGCATTCCAGGAGGGTAACACAGGAGATATTCTTGTCCGCAAGTCTCCTGCTTGTACCATCGAGACTCTGGCTGTGGCTGTTTGTGAGCTTTTTGGCGGAGACAAAGATAACATCAGGACCATCGGAATCCGTCATGGTGAGAAGGTGTACGAGACACTCCTTACTAACGAAGAGTGTGCAAATGCAGTGGATATGGGCGATTTCTACTGTGTACCCTGTGACAAGAGAGACCTCAACTATGATAAATATTATGCCAAGGGAGATACCGAGCGTAATCCTCTGCAGGAGTTTAACTCCAACAACACTTGTCTGCTCACTGTTGAGCAGGTCAAAGAAAAGCTCCTTTCTCTTGAATATATCCGTGACGAACTGATTAAGATGAATATTGAATTCTGAGGATAGTTTATGAATATTTTAATAACAGGCGCCAAGGGTTTTGTAGGCCGCAACCTGACTGTTTCACTTGAGAATATCAGGGACGGAAAGGACAGGACTCATCCCGGTCTTAATATCGATCACCTTTATCTTTACGATGTTGACTCTACGTTTGAGGAGCTTAAGACAGCTTGTGCTCAGGCAGATTTTGTATTTAATCTTGCAGGAGTCAATCGTCCCAAGGATAACTGTGAGTTTACTCGGGGAAATCTTGATTTCACCAAAACCCTGCTCTCTCTGATTTCTGAGAGAGAGTCCCCTTGTCCCGTAATGCTTTCAAGCTCCACTCAGGCAAGTCTTGTTGGAAGGTTTGAGGGTAGTGAATACGGCAAGAGCAAACGTGCAGCCGAGGAGGCTGTTTTTGAGTATTCTCAAAGCACAGGAGCTTCCGTTTATGTTTATCGTTTTCCCAATCTTTTCGGCAAGTGGTGCAGACCTAACTATAACTCTGCAGTAGCAACCTTTTGTCACAATATAGCAAATGACCTTGACATTGTTGTCAACGATCCTTCCGTAGAGCTTGAGCTTCTCTATATTGATGACCTTGTTGATGAGATGATCTCTCTGCTTGAGGGTGGGGGACACAGATGTAATATAAATGGACTGGACGTTGAATTTGACAGCGAGGGCAGATATTTTGCGGTTGAAACAACACACAGAGTTACTCTTGGAGAGATTGTCTCTCTTTTGAGGGAGTTTTCTTCTCAGCCTGAGACACTTATGATGCCTTCCATACCAATGGGCAGTTTTTCAAAGAAGTTGTATTCCACCTATCTGTCGTATCTTCCCGAGCGAAAGGTTTCTTTCCCTTTGAAGATGAACGTTGATGCAAGGGGTAGTTTTACTGAGATGCTCAAGACCTCAGGTTGTGGTCAGTTTAGTGTTAATGTATCTCTGCCCGGTATTACAAAGGGTCAGCATTGGCATCACAGCAAATGGGAGTTTTTCATTGTTGTTTACGGACAAGCTCTCATTCAACAGAGAAAAATCGGAACTGATGAGGTTCTCAACTTCCGTGTTTCAGGGGATGAGATTCAGGCGGTACATATGCTGCCGGGCTATACCCATAATATAATCAACCTGTCAGATACAGACAAGCTGATTACGGTAATGTGGGCAAACGAGAGCTTTGACCCTGACAAACCCGATACTTTTTTTGAGATTGTTGAATAATATTTTCCGAAAGGACTGAAATATTAATGAGCGAGAATATGGTATCCTTCAAGAATAACGGCAAGCTTAAGCTTATGATTATCGTTGGCACCCGACCCGAGATAATCCGTCTTTCAAAGGTCATCGACAAGTGCAGAGTATATTTTGATACACTTTTGGTGCATACAGGCCAGAACTATGACTATAATCTCAACGGAGTCTTTTTTGAGGATCTTAGGTTGTTACCTCCCGATGCATATATGAATGCTGTTGGTGACACTCTGGGTCAGACTATGGGCAATATTATTGCCAAGTCATACGACCTGATGGCACAGCTCCGTCCAGATGCTGTGCTTGTGCTGGGAGATACCAACTCCTGTCTCTCGGTTATCGGTGCCAAGAGACTCCATATTCCTATATTCCATATGGAAGCAGGCAACCGCTGCAAGGACGAGTGCCTGCCTGAAGAAACAAACCGACGTATAGTAGATATAATTTCCGACGTGAACCTGGCATACTCTGAGCATGCAAGACGGTATCTGGCGGATTGCGGCTTGCCCAGAGAGCGCACCTTTGTTACAGGCAGCCCTATGGCAGAGGTTCTCTCTGGTAGTATTGAAAGCATCGTCGCCAGCGATATACACGACCGTCTTGGTCTCGAGAAGGGAGAATACATTCTTCTTTCTGCTCATCGCGAGGAGAATATCGACACAGATGCAAACTTCTTCTCGTTGTTCACAGCCATCAATAAAATGGCTGAGAAATATGATATGCCCATACTGTATTCATGTCATCCCCGAAGCAAAAAGCGTCTGGAGGCCAGTGGGTTCACACTTGATCCCAGAGTAGTCTGTCATGAGCCCTTGGGCTTTTTCGATTACAACTGCTTGCAGATGAATGCATACGCTGTTGTATCAGACAGCGGAACTCTTCCCGAGGAGTCTGCGTACTTTGCCTCCATTGGCAATTCTTTCCCTGCAGTCTGTATCCGTACCTCCACAGAGCGTCCCGAGGCTATGGAGAAGGCCTGCTTTGTACTGGCAGGTATCACCACAGATTCTCTTCTGCAGGCTGTGGATACCGCAGTATCCATGAACAATAATTCCGACTATTCCTCCGTTGTGCCTGATTATAAGGAGGAGAATGTTTCCACTAAGGTGGTCAAAATCATTCAGTCATACACATCCATTGTGGACAAAATGGTATGGCGTAAATATTAATTAGCGTTTTATAGAAAGGGGCTGATTATTAATGGACAAATTTAAATTGGTGTCGGAGTATCAGCCCACAGGTGATCAGCCTCAGGCTATTGATGAGCTGGTCAGAAGTATAGAACAGGGCAATCGAGAGCAGACTTTGCTTGGAGTAACAGGCTCAGGTAAGACATTTACCATGGCAAATATTATTGCAAGACTAAACCGACCCACCCTCGTTCTTGCTCATAACAAGACCCTGGCTGCACAGCTTTGCACCGAGTTCAAGGAGTTTTTCCCCGAGAATGCGGTGGAGTACTTTGTATCTTACTATGATTACTATCAGCCGGAGGCATATATTCCCAACACAGATACTTATATCGAGAAGGATTCTTCCATCAATGACGAGATAGACAAGCTGCGTCACAGTGCAACCCTTGCGCTTTCAGAGCGTAGAGATGTTATCATAGTAGCCTCTGTATCCTGTATTTATTCTTTGGGAGACCCTATCGATTATCGCTCTATGGTTATCTCTCTGCGTCCTGGTATGATAATGGAGAGAGATCAACTTCTTCGAAAGCTCGTTGATCTTCAATATGAACGCAACGATATATCTCTGACTCGTAACAAATTCCGTGTCAGGGGAGATGTGGTGGAGATTTATCCTGCATATTCCACCAATAGAATTATACGTGTGGAGTTCTTTGGGGATGAGATCGACCGTCTTACTGAGATCGATCCTCTCACAGGAGAGCTCCTTGCCACCGTCAAACATGCAGGTATTTATCCTGCTTCCCATTATATTGTGTCCGCTGACAAAATCCAGAAAGCCACCGAAGAACTTGAGCGTGAGCTTGAGGAGCGGATTGCTTTTTTCAATGACAAAGGAAAGTTACTTGAAGCTCAGCGGATTGAGCAACGAACCAGATATGACATCGAGATGCTTCGTGAGGTTGGCTTCTGTTCGGGAATCGAGAACTATTCCCGTGTTCTCTCAGGGCGAGCTGCAGGCAGTATGCCTACCACTCTTCTTGATTATTTTCCTGATGATTTTCTGCTTTTTGTGGATGAGTCCCACGTGTCTCTTCCTCAGGTTCGCGGTATGTATGCAGGCGACAGAGCCCGTAAGGAGGTTCTTGTCGATTATGGATTCCGTCTGCCCTCAGCCTTTGATAACCGTCCTCTTAATTTTGATGAGTTTTATGGACATCTGAATCAGGCTGTATTTGTCAGCGCCACTCCTGGAGAATTTGAAAAATCCCACAGCGCACATATCGCACAGCAGATCATTCGTCCTACAGGACTTCTTGACCCTGAGATTTCCGTCAGACCTGTTGAGGGGCAGATCGATGATCTTATCTCTGAGATCAATCTTCGCACAGAGAAGAAACAACGTGTACTTGTCACAACTCTCACAAAGAAGATGGCAGAGGATTTGACTTCTTATCTGGAAAACGCTGGAATCAAAGTCAGATATATGCATCATGACATTGATACTGTCGAGCGTATGGAGATAGTCAGGGACCTTCGTCTGGGAGAATTCGATGTGCTTGTAGGCATCAACCTTCTGCGTGAGGGTCTGGATATTCCAGAGGTTTCCCTTGTTGCGATTCTGGACGCTGATAAAGAAGGATTCCTTCGTTCCGAGAGTTCCCTCATCCAGACTATCGGACGCGCTGCCCGAAACTCCGAGGGCAAAGTTATCATGTATGCTGACAGCGTGACAGGATCTATGAAGAGGGCCATTGTTGAGACTAATCGACGTCGTGAGATCCAACAGAAATATAATGAAGAACACAATATTGTCCCTAAAACCATCATCAAGAAGGTGGCCGATGTGCTTGAGATTTCAACCCACGAGAACGATCCTGATGATGACACACGTCACCTGACAAAGGCTCAAAGGATAGAGCTTATTGAGGCACTAACCAAGGAGATGAAAGCCGCCGCCAGATTGCTTGAGTTTGAGCATGCGGCCTTTTTACGAGATAAAATTAACAAGCTAAAGGATAGGAAATGAACGTATGGCACAGAATGTAAAGAATGAATACGGTAACGAAAGTATCACTACGCTAAAAGGCGCCGACAGAGTCAGAAAGAGACCTGCTGTTATTTTCGGCTCTGACGGAATTGAGGGCTGTCAGCACTCTGCTTTTGAGATTATTTCCAACTCCATTGACGAAGCTCGCGAGGGCTACGGCAAGGAGATAACTGTCACACTCTTCTCAGATCAGTCCATTCAGGTGGAGGACCACGGCAGAGGACTTCCCGTTGACTATAACCCCAGAGAGAAGAAATACAACTGGGAGCTGGTTTTCTGCGAGTTATATGGTGGCAGTAAGTATAACAACAATGATGGAGGTAGCTACGAGTATTCACTGGGCCTTAACGGTCTGGGACTTTGTTCCACTCAGTACGCCTCCGAGTATATGTCTGCTGATATAAGACGTGATGGTTTCCGCTATACTCTCAACTTCAAAAAAGGAAAAATCTCCGGCAAGATGAAGAAGGAGGAATATCCGAAGAAGGATACAGGTACTATCATCAGATGGAAACCCGACCTTGAGGTTTTCACCGATATTAATATTGAACCTGCTTATTTTCTCGATATTCTCAAGCGACAGGCTATTGTTAATGCGGGCATAAGGTTTATTTTCAAAAACCAGATTGGTACTAATAAATTCGAGACAACAGAGTTTTCATACAAGGACGGTATCCTTGACCATGTGAAGGAAATCATAGGGGAGGAATCTTTGACAGCTCCCCAGTATTATGTGACCGAGCGTATGGCTAGAGACCGTGCCGATAAGGACGAGTATAAGTGCAAGATGAACTTTGCCTTTGCCTTTTCCAACAAACACTCCGTTGCGGAATATTATCATAACTCCAGCTGGCTTGAGCATGGCGGAGCTCCCGAGAAGGCGGTTCGTAATGCTTTTGTATATCAGATTGATAACTGGCTGAAGTCCAATTCCAAATATAATAAAAACGAGTCAAAAATTCTCTTTGCAGATGTGGAGGATTGTCTTGTTATTGTCATTTCCTCTTTCTCAAGCGTCACATCCTACGAGAACCAGACTAAGAAATCTATCACCAATAAAGGTATTCAGGATGCCATGACAGAATTCCTGCGTCATCAGCTGGAGATATATTTTATCGAGAATCCCCTTGACGCAGAGAAAATCTGCAATCAGGTACTTATTAACAAGAGAAGCCGCGAGAATGCTGAAAAAACCCGACAGAATCTAAAGAAGAAGCTCACCGTCACAATGGATATGACCAACCGTGTGGCAAAGTTTGTTGATTGCCGAAGCAAGGATTCAGCAGAGCGCGAGCTCTTTATCGTAGAGGGTGACTCTGCTCTTGGCTCCTGTAAGCAGGCTCGTGATCCGTATTTTCAGGCTGTTATGCCTATCCGAGGCAAGATTCTCAACTGCCTAAAGGCAGACTATGCAAGAATATTCAAGAGTGATATCATCACCGACCTTATCAAGGTTCTCGGTTGCGGAGTAGAGGTCAGCTCAAAGTCCAACAAGGACCTGTCCGCCTTCAATATTGAGAATCTCAGATATAATAAGGTCATTATCTGTACTGATGCTGATGTAGACGGATATCAGATCAGAACACTCCTGCTCACAATGATCTATCGTCTTGCGCCAACTCTTATACAGGAGGGCAAGGTGTTTATTGCGGAATCTCCTTTGTATGAGATCACCGCAAAGGACAAGACATACTTTGCATATACAGAGCAGGAAATAGAAAAGTACATTCAGGAGATTGGCAGCGGAAAGTACTCCGTACAGCGAAGCAAGGGACTTGGTGAGAACCAGGCAGATATGATGAACCTGACAACAATGAACCCTGCAACCCGCAGACTCATTAAGGTTATGCCCTCAGACGCTGAGAAAACCGCTGAGATGTTTGACGTTCTCCTTGGAGATAATCTCCAGGGCAGAAAAGATTACATCGTCAGTTATGGTGCCAATTATATTGATAATCTTGATCTTAGCTAAAGGAGGGGAGAAGATTGGCAAAGAAAAAAGTTGACAGACCTGTCCTTGCGCCTACTGCAACAGGGGTTATTGAAGGAGCAGGAGAGATAGTAGAACAGAGAATAGTTGATACTCTGGAGCAGAACTATATGCCATACGCCATGAGCGTAATTCTCTCCCGAGCTATCCCGGAGATTGACGGCTTCAAGCCTTCCCACAGAAAGCTTCTCTACACAATGTACAAGAAAGGCCTTCTCACAGGAAAGCTCACCAAATCCGCCAATATTGTGGGAGAAACAATGAAGCTTAACCCTCACGGTGACGCCGCTATCTATGACACAATGGTTCGTTTGTCCCGCGGATACGAGGCACTTCTGCATCCTTTCGTTGAGTCAAAGGGTAACTTCGGAAAGTTTTATTCCAGAGATATGGCATGGGCTGCCCCCCGATACACCGAGGCAAAGCTTGAGCCTCTTTGTAATGAACTTTTCCGTGATATCGACAAGGACACCGTTGATTTTGTAGACAACTATGATAACACCATGAAGGAGCCCACGCTCCTTCCTGTAACCTTCCCATCTGTGCTGGTTAATGCCAACACAGGTATTGCGGTTGGTATGGCATCCTCAGTATGCTCTTTTAATTTGAGAGAGATTTGTGATACTACCGCTGCTCTCATTCGTGACCCCGATCACGATATTTTCTCAACACTGCCCGCTCCTGATTTTTCAGGTGGGGGACAGATTGTTTATAACGAGCAGGCACTTAAGGATATTTATGAGACAGGTCGCGGTAGCATTAAAGTTCGCTCCGAGTATACCTACGACAAGAGCCAGAACTGTATTGATATCTCTTCTATCGCTCCCTCTACAACTATCGAGGCAATTATTGAGAAAATCATTGACTTGGTAAAGGCGGGTAAATTGAAGGAAATCTCCGATATAAGAGATGAAACAGGTCTACATGGACTGAGAATCACCATCGACCTCAAGCGTGGCACAGACCCTGATGCTCTTATGCGCAAGCTTTACAAAATGACACCGCTGGAGGATTCCTTCTCCTGTAATTTTAATATCCTCATCGGTGGCGCTCCCATGGTTCTGGGAGTCAGAGCTCTGCTTGAGGAGTGGATCGCGTTTCGTATCGAGTGCGTTCGTCGCAGAACTTACTTTGAACTTCATAAGAAAAAAGAGAGACTTCATCTTCTTTACGGACTTCGTGAGATTCTTCTTGATATCGATAAGGCTGTCCGCATTGTCCGCGAGACAGAGCAGGAGAAAGAGGTAGTCCCCAACTTGATGATCGGTTTTGGCATCGACGAGGTTCAGGCTGAGTATGTTGCTGAGATCAAGCTCCGTCATCTCAACCGTGAGTATATTCTCAAGCGTACAGAGGATATTGATGAGCTTGAGGAGAGCATCAAAGAGCTGGAGGCAATACTTGCCAGCAAGGCACGCATCAAGACCATCATCGTCAAAGAGCTCAAGGCAGTTGGAGAGAAGTACGGCCAAGACAGAAAGTCTCAGATTCTTTATATTGAGGATGAGGCCTTTGAGGATGTGGTTGAGGAAATCCCTGATTATCCTGTCAACCTTTTCTTCACAAAGGACGGTTACTTCAAGAAGATTACTCCACAGTCTCTTAGAATGAGCGGAGAGCAGAAACTCAAAGATGGGGACTCTATCATTACTTCTATTGAGACAACCAACAACACAGACCTGCTGTTCTTCACAGATAAAGCCCAGGTGTATAAGACTAAGGCTTCAGAGTTTGCAGACACCAAGGCAAGTGTTCTGGGTGACTATATTCCTGCCAAGCTTTCTATGGACGAGGGCGAGCAGGCCGTTGGTATGATAATTACTAAGGACTATGAGGGAATGCTCTTGTTTGCATTTGAGAATGGCAAGGTTGCAAAGGTGCCCCTCAGTGCCTACGCCACAAAAACCAACCGCAAGCGTCTCACCAATGCTTATTCTGATAAATCTCCCTTGGTTGGTGTTGAGTTTACCTCTGAGGATAAGGAGTTCCTTCTTGTTTCGTCTTCAGGCAGAATGCTTCTGCTTCATACAGGCTCCATTGCCCTCAAGACCTCGCGTTCAACTCAGGGTGTGGCCGTTATGAAACTCAAGAAGGGTCAGAGATTGATGAGCATCCGTGCTTATATTGACGGTACCTTCTCAAAGCCCGCTCGTTATCGTACCCGCACATTACCCGCTCTGGGAGCTTTGCCTGCGGCAGATGATACAGCAGAGCAGCTGTCAATTATCTGATTTTCTATTTTTTAAAAAATATTTTTTCTTTGTAGAAAAAACACTTGCATTATTAATATTCTTATGATAAAATATTAAAGCTATCGAATTTTCAGCCTAACGGCTTTTATACGAAAGGATGTTTATTATGACTTGGTATTTATACCTCACAGGTGCAATCACACTTCTTGCTGCTGTTGCACTTATTATCGTAGTTATTCTTCAGGAAGGTAACAGCAAGGGCGTTGGCGTTGTCAGCGGCGGTGCAGATTCTTTCTTCTCTAAGAACAAGGCTCGCTCCATCGATGCTTTCCTCAGCCGTTGGACTAAGTTCTTTGCTATCGGTTTCTTCATTCTTATCATTGCAATGAACGTACTGAATGTTGTTTTCACATCAACTCCTCCTGTAGCATAATCAGCAGATTTCAGACATAGTATGGACTGTGGGTTTGTCCCCACAGTCCTTATTTTTTTGGAGTGATGATTGTGCAGGTCAGGAATCTGGTCATTGTTGTAGTATTTGTTCTTCTGCTTTTTGTTCTTATATATAAGCTCAAAAAAAAGAAAAAGCCCCTGAAAAGGGCTTTTCTCTCTATGCTATGTGGAGTTCTGACTCTGGTTTTGACAAACATTCTGGGAATATACACGAATGTATATCTTCCGATTTCTGCCTTGTCACTGACAATTTCCGCCTGTCTAGGTATTCCGGGTGTGGCATCAATGCTGGTTATGAGCTATATTATCTGAAGCTTCAGTTGTTGGATATGTTTCCGAGGTCAGTCAGTGTGTCTTTTATGAGTGCATTGTTTCTGGTCATTGCGGCAATCATAACCTTGTAGAACATCTGAGGATTCTTATAGAAGTTCTTTTTCACGATTTTTGCCTGATTAATATCTGCCAGATGAAGCGAGATGGACATAAGCTCCATATCACCGCCGGATATACTGCATCTGACGGTGTATCCGTTTTCTGTCTTCTCGATGGAGACCTTGTTCTCTTTTTCGTTTCTTTCTCTTTCAAGCAGGGCCATAGCACACTCGTATGCTCTCTCTTTTACTGTGAGGGGGAGATTATTCTCAAGCTGTTCAGAGATGATTTTGCCGTTTGAGGTTGCCTTGTAAAGCTTAGCGTTATTATCAAGAGGACACAGGTTTCCACCTCTGACAAGGTCGTCGAAGCACGAGCTTGCCTCAAAATAGTTGGTAAGTCCTTTTTCAAGCAGAGCGTTTATTATAGTTTCTTTTGACATTGGCTCCTTGACTGCAGTGAAAAGATAGCAGATGAGAATCCTGACTTCTGTTTTTGTTCTTACTCCACCCAGGCTGATTCCTTCATCAAATGTATCAAATGCCATATTAAGCTCACCATCCGTAACTTTTTTCTTATTATACCATAAATTTATTGTAATGTGTAGCTTTTTTTATTTGACGGAATATACTGCATGTGATAAAATAATTATCAAGGTAAATTGATACATAAGAGGTGATTATTTATGGAACAATATATGCCTTATATATGGTTGGGGCTAGCTCTGTTTCTTGCTTTTGTTGAGGTATCAACAGCTCAGCTTGTTTCAATCTGGTTTGTTGTCGGCGCAGTTGTAACATCCATCTGTTCTGCCTTCTTCCTTCATAATGTCGTCTGGCAGATAGTAGTATTCATTGTTGTTTCTGCGGTTGCGTTGGTTGTAACACTCCCATTGGTCAGAAAGCTTAAGAAGGTTAACAAGACCAGCACCAACTCCGATCGCAATATTGGCAAGAAGGCCAGAGTGATTACGGAGATTGACAGGAATAAATCAACAGGACTTGTTGAGGTTGATGGTCAGCGTTGGACGGCCAGATCCTCTGATGACAGTGTTATTCCCAAAGGCTCAACCGTAATTGTTGAATCTATAGAGGGTGTCAAGCTTATTGTCACACTCTGTAAGTAATAAAAAGTGAGGTTTCAGATTATGCCAATATTAATTCTTATCTTATTCATTGTCGTACTTGTTATCATCGTCAGAAATATCAAGATAGTGCCTCAGGCAAATGCTTTTGTTGTGGAGCGTCTCGGTGCATATTATACTACCTGGGATACAGGTCTGCATCTTAAGATTCCTTTTATTGATAAGATTTCCCGTAAGGTTTCTCTCAAGGAGCAGGTGGTCGACTTTCCTCCTCAGCCTGTTATCACACGCGACAACGTTACCATGCAGATAGATACCGTTGTGTATTTTGAGATTACAGACCCCAAACTCTACACCTATGGTGTTGAGCGTCCTCTGGATGCTATCGAGAACCTGACAGCAACCACACTCCGTAACATCATCGGTGATCTGGAGCTGGACAGTACTCTCACATCCCGTGATACCATCAACGATAAAATCAGGATCATCCTTGACGAGGCAACAGACGCTTGGGGTATCCGCGTTATCCGAGTAGAGCTCAAGAACATCCTTCCTCCCAGAGAGATTCAGGATGCAATGGAAAAGCAGATGAAGGCAGAGCGAGAGCGTCGAGCAAGAATTCTTGATGCAGAAGGTGAGAAGCGTAGTCAGATTCTTGTTGCCGAGGGTCTCAAGGAGTCCGCTATCCTCAAGGCTGATGCTGTCAAAGAGACCAAGATTCGTGAGGCACAGGGTGAGGCAGAGGCTATTCTGATGGTACAGAAGGCTTATGCGGATTCCCTGAAGATGCTTAACGAGGCCGCTCCTTCAGACAAGGTAATCGCTCTCAAGAGTCTTGAGTCTTTTGAGAAGGTGGCAGATGGCAAATCCACAAAGATCATCATTCCTTCAGAGATTCAGGGCCTTGCAGGTCTTGCATCCTCAGTCAAAGAAGTTTTCGCAACAGATACTCCTGATGGAATTTAAAAACATAACAGGACGCACATTATTTGATGTGCGTCCTGTTTTTTTATCTGATATTTTTTACCTTGTATCCGTTTGATTCAATTGTTTTTGTAATCTTCTTATTGTCAGTATTACTGTCAATAACAGCAGTCCCTGCCTCAAAGCTCACAACAACATTTTTATCCAAAGGTCTGAGCAGCTCTGCGACCCTTGCTTCACAGTGTCCGCAAGCCATGCCCTCAATGTATATTGTTTTGGTTTTGTTTGTACAGCAGCTTTCATGGGTGTTGTAGTCCCTTTTGATAAATTTCAGCCTGAGTGCATTGGATATTACGCATATAGAGCTGAGGCTCATTGCGATTGTACCCAGCTCCGGGGATAGCTTTATCCCAAGACCGTACAGTGCTCCTGCAGCCAGTGGAATACCGATTGTGTTGTAGATAAGTGCCCAGAATAAATTCTCTTTTATGTTTCGCATAACCTTGCGGCAAATATCAAGTGTGGTGTGCACATCTCTCAGGTCGTTCCTGATTAGTACCACATCAGCAGATTCCATGGCAATATCAGTACCTGCACCCAACGCAATTCCAACATCTGCCACAGCAAGAGCAGGGGAGTCGTTTATTCCGTCTCCAACCATAGCAGTGGGATTGTCTATCTGATATTGTCTGATGATCTCATTTTTCTCAGCAGGCATAAGCTCTGCTTTAATTTTATCGATTTTGACTTGTCTCTGAATATTTTCTGCAGTTTTTCTGTTATCGCCTGTTAGCATAACGGTTTCGATTCCTGCTTTGTTGAGAAGCTGTACAGCTTCCTTGGAGGTCTCTTTAACCGTATCTGCGATTCCGATTACACCGACAACTATGTTGTTTTCTCTGATGTACAGAGCAGTCTTGCCTTCAGTAGCCAGTTTGTCTCCTGCGGATTTCAGTCGGTTATCAAGCTTGTCATCAGCCGCAAAAGTAATGTTTCCGATTTTGTATTCGATTCCGTTAACCGTGGCACTGACACCTTTTCCTGTCACAGATTCAAAGTCAGTTACCTTTTCTGTTGTGATGATTCCTACATAATCAACTACAGCCTGAGCAAGAGGATGATCACTCATGCTTTCGATAGATGAGCATACAGCCATCAGAGCTTTTTCATCTTTTACTGATGTAATTACGTCTGTCACCTTAGGTTTACCTGTGGTGATTGTACCTGTTTTGTCAAGCATTACCGATTTGATCTTCGCACCTGATTCGAAGACTTCCGCGGATTTGATGAGAATACCAAGCTCGGCGGCCTTTCCTGTGCCAACCATAATAGCTGTTGGTGTGGCAAGACCCAGAGCGCACGGGCATGAAATAACCAGTACAGAGATACCGAATATCAGTGAGAGTTCAAAGTCTTTTGATATCAGATACCAGATGATAGTTGTTATGATTGCCACAGAAATTACAGCAGGCACAAAAATTCTGCTGATTTTGTCAGCCAGACGTGCAATCTTAGGTTTAGTGACTGTTGCCTGTTCAACAAGTCTGATAATTCCCGAGAGTGTGGTCTCTTCTCCGACCCGCTCTGCGCGAAACTGCACATAGCCGCTGAGCAGCATTGTTCCTCCTGTGACCTTGTCGCCCGGCTTTTTTTCTACAGGAAGACTCTCGCCTGTAATTGCTGCCTCGTCGCAGGTACCGTTTCCATCCAGAATTTCGCCGTCAGCCGGAAAGTTCATTCCGCCTTTTACAATTACGATGTCACCCTGCTTGATATCTTTCGAGGGGATTTCTGTTTCAACGCCGTCAATGAGTACGATGGATGTTTTTGGGGACAGGTCCATAAGCTTTGTGACAGCATTTGTAGTCTTTGCTTTTGATTTACTCTCCAGATACTTTCCAATGGTTATGAAGGTCAGTATCATACCCGCAGATTCAAAGTAGTAGTGGTCAGCTCCACCTGTGCACAGCAGATACAAGCTGTAGATAACCGATGCAGAAGCTCCAACTGCTATCAACGAATCCATATTTGGATTCAGTCTGACCATTGCCTTGAATCCGGATGAGAAATATTTAAAATTCAGAACAATAATAGGAATCAGAACTATAATCTCTATGATTCCTTTAAGAACCATCATACTATGGGGTATAAGGTTAATTCCGATTTTATGTCCCATAGCAACCATCATAAGCACTAACAGAAGAATAATGGATGATATAAGTCTTATTTTCAGTTTTTTTGCGGATTTATCCAGACTACTCTGATTATCATCTACTGAATTACTTTTTCTGATTTGTGCTCCATATCCTGCTGCCTTAATTGCCTTGATAATATCCTGCTCTCTAAGGATAGTTTCATCATAGGTGGCAGTCATTGAGTTAGTCAGCAGATTCACATCTGCCTTTACTATACCCTCGAGCTTGTCTACGGCTCTTTGTACAGCAGCACTGCACGCAGAGCAGGACATTCCTTTTATATCAAAGATATTGCTTGTCATACTGAACCTCCTTTTATACGTTATAATTTTAACAATCTTTCATTTACTTGTCAATGATTGCTGATCGGGAACACAAATTGAACAGACCTCTACCTTTTAGGGCAGAGGTCTTTTTATCAGCTAGCGTTTTTCAGTTGCAGTCTCAATTTGTCAGCAATCATAGCGATGAATTCGCTGTTTGTGGGCTTGCCTCGACTGATATGGATTGTATATCCGAAGTATGAGTTCAGCACATCCACATCACCCCGATCCCAAGCTACCTCAATGGCATGGCGTATGGCTCGCTCAACTCTTGATGAGGTTGTGTCATAGTTTTTGGCAACAGTAGGGTAGAGTTGTTTTGTTACAGCGTTAATCACCTCGGGCTTTTCTACTGACATTATAATAGAATCTCTCAGATAATGATAACCCTTGATGTGAGCAGGTACTCCTATCTGGTGCAGAATCTCTGTTACTCTGACTTCAATTCCTGCACTCTTGTCCAGTTTGTGGATGGCTCCATTTGTATTCCTTGTGCTCTTGACAAGACAAAGCACGTTTTCCACAAGACTTCTCAGGTTATATGGCTTGATTACAAAATACGATGCTCCGGCTGACATGATCTCCCGCTCAAGGGTAGGACTGTCAAAAGCAGAGAATACTACAAACAAAGGCTTATCCGAACTATCAAGTCTGTTGATTGCCTTCAGTACTCCCATGCTGTCAAGCCCGGACATGAAGAGATCCATAAATACCACATCAGGTTTTTCTGTCTGGATTCTCCTCACCAGTTCTTCTCCGTCACGCTTGCAATATAGTGGAGTAACTGCAAGCTCAGAGAAAACACTGTTGCTTGCTTCTCTGTTGTCAATCTGTTCTTCTGTGATAAGAAATTTGGTTTTGCTGTCCATGGTAAATCCCCCATAAAAATTATTTATTAGTGAAATAATATCACAAATTAATAATATTGGCAATAGTTTCCTGAGGATTTTTTTGAAAAATTCATATAATAATTTTGAGAGTATTTTTCTGACAGCATTTTATGACATGTTCTTACAGGTTTCCTCAAGTTCCCGCAGCATATTTTCTGCGAAGATTCCATAACCGTATTCAACGTTATCAATCATAACATGGGTGACAGCTCCCACAAGCTTGCCGTTCTGAACAATAGGAGAACCTGACATTCCTTGTACAATTCCTCCTGTTTTATCCAGAAGCGTCTCGTCTGTTATTCTGATGACAAGATTTCTGGTTGCGTTTTCCTCGTTAATATTTATTATCTCCGCATTATAAGATTTGGGTACACTACCTTCAATGGTTGCGTATACAAGTGCCGGTCCTGTCTGAACTTCAGATTTGGTTCCGATCTCAATTATCTGACCTGATTCCTTCCATTTTGTCATCGTTCCGTATAATCCGTTTTCATTATTTGATAATGCTGTACCAATATCATAGTCCTGAAAATATCCGTTGAGTTTGCCGACACAACCATCAGTGCTTTTGGTTACAGATGTTATATACGATATATCAACATCACCTGTTGCAAGAGGCATCAGCGTGCCTGTGTCCTTGTCACAGATTCCGTGACCTAAACCACAGAATCCTTCCAAGTCCTGGCTGTAGAAGGTTATGGTGCCGATTCCTGCAGCACTGTCTCTTATCCACATTCCTGCCTTGTAGTTGCCCTGTGGGTCTTCTTCAGGGTATAACGTAGTATAAATACTCTCTTCGCCTCTTTTTATCGTGAGGTTCAGTTCTTCGCCGCCTGAATCCTCTATTATTTCCTGCAGCTGTTCATTGGATATTATTTTCTCTCCATTTGCAAAGGTGATAATATCGTTTTGTTTTATTCCTGCATCTTCAGCGGGATTTTTATTCTGTACTATCTGTGTTCCGATTACAAGCACTCCGTCACAGAATAAATTAACGGAGAAGGGCTCTCCACCCAGAGTTACTGTGTTTTTTTCTTCTGCCCACACATTACAAGGCAGATAAATACTAAATGCAAATAATAGAAAAAAAGCGATCTTTATGACTTTTTTCATTGTTCACCTCCTGTCTGCTTTTATTTTTTTCTTATAGACTGCATTTTATAGTGGTAAACTTAATAATAATAAAACTCATTTCCAATACATAGACAACTTCTGTACAACCTGAGTGTAAAACTGAGAGAAAATAAGTTTACTTTCTTTTTTTACCTGAATGTGTTATTATATTCCTGAGGTGAAGATCATGACTGTTATTCCGAAAAAATGTCATTTTATATTTGATAAACTTAACAGTAACGGATTTCAGTGTTATGCAGTAGGCGGTTGTATCAGGGACAGCCTGATGGGGACTGAACCTTTGGATTGGGATTTCACAACTGATGCTGAGCCGGACGATATAATATCCTGTTTTAATGAGTATGATACCATCGATATAGGAAAGAATTTTGGCACAATTTGCGTTATTTGTAAGGGAGAGCCATTTGAGATTACAACTTTCCGAAACGACGGAGACTACAGTGATATGCGTCATCCCGATTCTGTGACCTTTACCCGTAGGGTAGAAGACGACCTTTCCCGTCGGGATTTTACCGTCAATGCAATTGCGTATTCTCCCGAAAAAGGTTATGTTGATCCCTTTGGGGGTATGGCAGATATCAATGCTAAACTCATCAGATGTGTGGGAGATGCAGATAATCGTTTTTCTGAGGATGCGATCCGAATCCTGAGGGCTATCAGGTTTTCGTCTCGTCTTGGATTTGCTGTGGACCCTGATACGGAACAGGCTATCCACAAGAATGCTACAAAACTTTCCGGGATTCATCCTCAGCGTATCCGTAAGGAGCTCAGCGGTATTCTGATGAGCGACTCCTTTGACAAGGCAATTTCAGATTATTCCGATGTTTTATCTGTGATTATCCCCGAACTGAGTCCGATGTTTGCTCTCGCTCAGAATAATCCTCATCATAAATACGATGTATGGACACATACCCTGCAGGCGCTGAGTCATACTCCTTCTGACGATGTTATCCGTTTTGCTGTTTTGTTTCATGATATAGGTAAACCTCATTCAAAAACGACTGATAATGATGGAGTGGATCATTTTAAGAATCATCAGAAGATAAGCTGTAAAATTGCTGAGGATGTTATGCGCCGTTTTGCATATCCTACCAAGATAATATCTGATGTATCCTTGCTTGTCAGATATCACGACGAGCGGTTCAGGGATATGTCATATGATATCAAGCGTGTACTGGGTGCAATCGGACCTGAGCTTTTTGAGAAGCTTTTGCTTATTTGTCGAGCAGATATTCTTGCACAGTCTGAGTATAAGAGAGAGCAGAAGCTTTCACACATTGATAAAGTAGAAGATGAGCTTCATCGTATAGTTGAGTCAGGTGAGTGCTATTCATTATCGGGTCTTTGTGTAGACGGCTCTGACCTTATTACCTTGGGTTTTGAGGGCAAAGCCATCGGACATGCACTGGATGCTTTGCTTTCGCATGTGATCAAGGGCAAGGCTCCCAATACTGTTGATGGACTCAGAGCCTATATAGATTCTTTGCCCAGACATATTGATTAATTGTTTGACAAACAGACTGTTATGGGTTAGAATTATATCCTGCGAGCGGATTGAGCAGTTGCGGGTATAATGTCGAAAGGCTGTATCCGAGGAAAGTCCGAGCTCCACAGAGCGAGAGTAACGGCTAACGGCCGCCGGGGGCGACCCTAGGGAAAGTGCAACAGAAATAAACCGCCTGCTCTGCAGGTAAGGATGGAAAGGCGAGGTAAGAGCTCACCGGAGCCAAGGAGACTTGGCTGCCATGTAAACCCTATTCGGAGCAACACCGTGGAGGGACAGATACGCTTGCTCGGCGTGTCCCGGGGAGGTGGCACTGAGCAGCGGCGGCAACGCCCTGCCAAGATAGATGACTGCTTACAACAGAACTCGGCTTACAGATCCGGTCGCAAACTTTAAGAAAAAAAGGACATCCCCTTATTCTTTTCAGAATAAGGATGTCCTTTTTGTTTTATCAGCCTTTGTTCAGCAGCTCGTTCTTAATATCCCAGAGCTTCTGTGAAAGGTCAACATAGTATGTGTGGGGGTTTTCAAATCGTGTCACTTCATCCCACAGGGTCTCAATCTGTCGTGAACAGTATTTTTTGATATCTTCAATATCAGGCAGTGGTTCTATGAGTTTGCCTTTTTCGATGTATTTCTTTCTGATATCCACAGCCACAAAGTTTTCTATGGTTTTTCTCTTCCATGTGTTCTGTGGGTCAAAGATAACATAGGGTTTAGTATCGTCGATTACTTCGTCGTGGAGAGTAATAACATCCGCGATTGATTTGTTTGTCTCTCTGTCATAGAGTCTGTACAGCTTCTTAAAGCAGGGGGTTGTGATTTTTCCAACGTTTTCACTAATCTTGATTTTAGGAGTGATTACATTGTCTTCCTCGGTTGCCACAAGCTTGTACACTCCGCCGAACACAGGGGAGGAGGAAGATGTTATAAGCCGCTCTCCGACTCCGTATGTGTCTACCTGTGCTCCCTGAATCTGCATATCCCTGATAATATATTCATCCAGCGAATTTGACGCGCATATTTTGCAGTCGTCGTATCCTGCATTGTCAAGCATCTTTCGTGCTTTTTTGGACAGATATGTTATGTCACCGCTGTCTATTCTGATGCCCTTAGGTCTGAACCCAAGTGGTTTGAGCACTTCATCAAATACTTTGATAGCGTTTGGGACACCGCTTTTGAGGGTGTTGTAAGTGTCAACAAGCAGGGTGCAGTTTCCGGGGTACAGTTTTGCATAAGCTTTAAAGGCCTCGTACTCAGTGTCAAAAGACTGAATCCAGGAGTGTGCCATAGTACCAAGGGACGTAACACCGAAGTCTCTGTCACAGATTGTACACGCAGAACCACAGCATCCGCCTATATATGCTGCCCTTGCTCCGTAGATAGCTCCGTCATAGCCTTGTGCACGTCTTGATCCGAATTCCATGACAGCTCTGCCTTGCGCAGCACGTCTGAGCCTGTTGGCTTTTGTAGCAATCAGACTCTGGTGGTTGATTGACAGCAGTATCATGGTTTCGACGAACTGAGCCTGAATCAGCGGTCCTCTCACGGTGACAATTGGTTCACCGGGGAAAATAGGCGTACCCTCAGGTACTGCCCACATATCACATTTAAATTGGAAATTCTTAAGATATTCGAGGAATTCTTCTGAGAATATTCCTTTGCTTCTCAGAAATTCTATGTCCTCGTCTGTAAATTTCAGGTTAGTCAAATATTCTATTGTTTGTTCGATACCCGCCATTATGGCATAACCGCCCTTGTCAGGGTTGCTTCTGTAGAACATATCGAAGTAGGCTATTCGATCTTTGAGTCCGCTCTCAAAGTATCCGCCGGCCATTGTCAGTTCGTAGAAATCCGTCAGTAATGTAAGATTTCTGCTTTTCAGAGTGTTACCCATAAGCATCTCCTTCTTTTGACCTGTAAATTGATATTTGTTTAATATATTTTATAATAACATTTTTTATTTGATAAATAAGTCTTATCTGGAATTTTTGTCTAAAATACAGAGAAAAGCATAGTTTTTAACTCTTTTGTAATCCTTTTTAACAAAATATTTCATTTTTTTAAATAAATTTACAAAAACACTTGTTTTTTTTCGAATAAAGTATTATAATGTGTTCACACTTGACTTAATGACTTTGCAGAATTTTAATTTAGAATTATATTCGATTCATTTCGACTATACAGTAGGGAGAAAATTATATGAGACTTCGTAAACAGGAACTGGGAGACCGCAATCTGGTTGGAGCCAGAGTTGAGGCAGCAAGAAAAAAGAGAGGTATGAAGCAGAAAGAGCTGTTAGCACAGCTTCAGGTTAATGGTGTTGATATGAACGCATCCGGTCTTTCAAAGCTTGAGGGTCAGATTCGTTATGTTACAGATGTTGAGCTTGTTGCACTTGCTGATATTCTTGAGGTTTCAGTAGATTTTCTTCTCGGCAGAGATAGCTGATTTTATTATTTGTTTTCAAGCAGACGGTTTATACCGTCTGCTTTTTTGTTTTATATTTTGTTTAGGCGGTTGATATTTTATCAATAACATTGTATTATATGTAATGATATTTTTGTACGGAGGGACAAAATGAATACATCAGTTAATAATTATTTTGAAAATATATCCGGAAAACGAGTTGCTTTCATTGGTCTTGGCAGAAGTAATCTGCCTCTTATTAAGATGTTCTGTGACGCAGGAGCTGTTGTTTTTGCATGCGATAGTCGCACTGAAGAAGCTCTCGGTCAGAATGCCCTTTTTGCAAAGGAGGCAGGTGCCACACTTTCTCTGGGCGAGCATTATCTTGATGATCTGGATGTGGAGATTGTTTTCCGTACTCCGGGTATGAACTACAATAGTCCCGTTCTCACTGATATGAGAAATCGTGGAATTACCATTACCTCAGAGATGGAGCTGTTTTTTGAACTTTGTCCCTGCAGAATTATTGCAGTAACCGGTTCTGACGGCAAAACCACCACAACAACAATCATTTCAGAGCTTCTTAAGGCTCAGGGTCATACCGTCCATCTTGGTGGAAATATCGGAAATCCCCTTATGCCTGAGATATATGATATTTCTGAGGATGACTTTGCTGTTGTTGAGCTGTCCAGTTTCCAGCTTATCTCAATGAAAAAGAGCCCTCTTGTGTCTGTTGTAACAAATGTTGCACCCAATCATCTCGATGTTCATAAGGATATGGATGAGTATATAGATGCAAAGCGAAATATCGTGGCATATCAACTATCTGGTGATAAAACCGTACTTAACCTTGATAATGATATTTCAGCTTCTTTTGCTGATGATACAAAGGCTCATGTGTATAACTTCTCCCGCACACAGTCTGTAGGTCACGGAACATATATTTCAGATGGGGTTATACGTTATTGTGATGATGAGTCTGATGAAGCTGTTATCAGCGTTTCGGATATTGCAATTCCCGGACTTCACAATGTGGAAAATTTCATGGCTGCAATTTGTGCAGTGAAGGATTATGTCACTAACGAAACTATTTTACATGTTGCAAAGACCTTCACCGGAGTCAAGCACAGAGCACAGCTTGTCAGAGAACTTGATGGTGTGCGTTATTATAACGATTCTATCGCATCTTCTCCCACAAGAACCGCCTGTGGAATGCTGTCTTTGTTTGATGAGAAGCTTATCCTAATCTGCGGTGGCTACGACAAAAACATCCCTTATGCTCCTTTGGGCCCTGTAATTTGTAACAAAGTCAAAACCCTCATACTCCTTGGTGCAACATCAAAAAAGATTGAGGCTGCCGTAAAAGAGTCACCTGAGTATATAGATGGCAATCCCGTTATTATTCATGCTGACAGTATGGAGAATGCTGTTTCATTAGCAAGAGAAAATGCAGTCTGTGGTGATATTGTCGCATTGTCTCCTGCATCTGCAAGCTTTGATATGTACAGGGATTTTGAACAGCGTGGAGAGCATTTTATGTCCATTGTAATGGAGCTTCAGTGATATGATATCTCTCACTCAGAATCAGGAACTCATCCTGAGTGTTCTTGAGGATTTTTCCTCTGACGGATTTATAAAGGGTAGCATCAGAATGTATCTTGCTTCTTATGGTGTGGAGTATGATTTCTCCCAATATTATGTTCAGTATTCTGATGACTCAAATCTTCCGGTTTCTTTGATTTTAAGATATAATCAGTCGATTTATACACTTGTGGGAGAGAATGCCGATATTTCAGAGCTATCCTCTTTTTTACGTGGATTTTCTGACTATGAGCTTTTCTCTTATTGTCATATATTCTCTGCAGATGCCACGTTATCTCGGATCCTTGTTTGTTATGAAATGGCCAAAGCAGGGGACGGTTCATTTGCTTCTGTACCTGTACAGCGTGTCTCTGATGTGAGTTTAATAGCGGAGCTTGTTACTTCTGACTTATCCTCTGAAAAGAGAGTAGACTTCTTCCTGAACACATCTCATATGCTGCGTCATAATACGCTGAATGCCTTTGGATATTCTGTTGATGGGGATATGGCTGCTGTTGCGGCTGTTTCTGCTGAATTTGAGGTCGTGAGTGTTATTCCTTTTGTGCATACAAAGGAATATTTCCGAGGAAATGGCTATGGAAAACAGCTTCTGCTTTCTATGTGCAACAACCCTGATATCAGGTACTGCCTGATATGTGAAGAACACAATATTCCATTTTACGAAAAAAGTGGTTTTATAAAACAAAAAGAAATATTTAAGTATTCCTTGTGAGGTTTTTATGAATAATTTTTTTACTGTTAATTATATGATTCGATCCGCGTCAGAAAAGGCTCTCCAGATGTGCAAAGAGCAGTTTGAGCGTATTGATGAGATAAGAGAGTATAATCAGATAAAGATGCTGAAGGCTTTTCAGGAGGCCCGTGTCTGTGAGTCGATGTTTGGCGGAAGCAGCGGATACGGCTATTCTGACAGAGGACGAGATGCTCTGGATGAGGTCTATGCCTATGCTTTTGATGCACAGGACGCTCTCGTAAGACATAATTTTGTCAGCGGTACTCACGCGCTTGCAGTAGCATTGTTCGGAATTCTTCGTCCCAATGATGTGATGCTGTCTGTGACTTCTACACCTTATGATACAATCCGCGGAACAATTGGTATAAATTCTGATTATTCAGGCTCACTCAAGGATTTTGGTGTTATTTACAAGGAAGTTGCTCTTTGTGAGGATGGAACATTGGATTTTGAGGCTATCGAAAAAGAAGTCTCAAAAAAACCCAGAATGGTCTATATTCAGCGCTCCCGAGGTTATGAGCTTCGTCCATCATTGTTGTTTGAGGATATAAAGAAGATTTGCGAGATTACAAAGCGAGTTTCTCCTGAATCTGTAATAATGCTTGATAATTGCTACGGAGAGTTTGTTGAGACAGAGTCTCCACACTCTTGCGGAGTTGATCTGATGGCAGGTTCAATGATAAAGAATCCCGGTGGCGCAATTGCTCGCACCGGCGGATATATCTCCGGCCGTCGTGATCTTGTGGAGCAGGCTGCATATCGTCTCACAACTCCCGGAACAGGCAAGGAGCTTGGAGCAACTCTTGATACCCTTCGCGAGATGTTCCTCGGTGCTTACAATGCTCCTCATATTACAGGAGAAGCAATGAAGACCGCGATTTTCTCAGCTGCTTTGTTTGAGCTTCTTGGCTATGAAGTTACCCCGAGATACAATGAAAACAGGGGAGATATCATCCAGGTGCTTAAGCTTGCCGATGCAAATGAGCTTGTGGAGTTTTGTCGTGGAATCCAGGCTGCTTCGCCTGTTGACAGCTTTGTTGTTCCCGAGCCTTCCGATATGCCCGGCTATGACTGTCAGGTTGTTATGGCCTCCGGTTCCTTTACACTTGGATCCTCCATTGAGCTTTCCTGTGATGCACCTTTGCGTCCTCCCTATGCTGTATGGCTTCAGGGTGCACACAACTTTGATGCAGGAAAACTGGGCATTATGCTTGCAGCACAGAGGGTATATAACCTTAAATAAAATGAAAAAACGGAGAGCCTCAGCTCTCCGTTTGATTTTTATCCCTTATTTCTCTGAAAAAATCAGAAAGTATTTTACTGCATGCGTCCTCCATAATTCCTCCGTAACACTCGGGTCTGTGGATTTTTGACAGTGAGAAAAGGTTTGTTGCAGATCCACATGCTCCGTAGTTCAGATCAAACGCCCCGAACACAACCTTGCTGATTTTTGCGTTGATTATTGCACCTGCACACATAGGGCAGGGCTCAAGAGTAACATACAGCTCGCAATCACTGAGGTTTGTGCTGGCAAGAGTTTTGCAAGCATCCTGAATTGCCTCAATTTCGGCATGGCATATTACGTTGTTTTTTTCGATTGTACGATTATATCCTCGGCTGATAATCTTGCCGTTTTTTGTAACGACACAGCCCACGGGAATCTCTTTGTTTTGATACGCAATCTCAGCCAGTGAGAGTGCTTCTCTCATAAAATCATATCTGTCCATAAACATTAAAAATATATCATTACTGATTCAATCAGTAAAATAACGGTTGCAATAATAATTGTAGGACTTGTAACCAAAAACTTGTTCCTTGTTTTGTTATCTATATCTGTTGTAGCAGGATTCAGCTTCATGAAATTCTTTTCTTTTTTTGATATCAGAGCTACCGCCACAATGGCTATAAAGGATGAGACAGCAACGATCAGATAATAGCTGATATCGATGAGTGCTGATTCTAGTCCCCAGGTTTCTGCGTTAGTTTCCAGAATGTCAAAAATAACGGAGAATGCATTGTTGGCAAAATGGATCAGTATGGCAGGGAGCATAGAGTTTGTGTAGACAACTGTTAGTCCAAGAACGAGACCTACAATAAAAGCAAAGGGGATCTGTATAAAGTTTCCGTGAAAAAGTCCGAACAGCAGTGCCGACACAAATACCGCAAAACCATCTCCGTATTTTCTCAGTTTTCCGAGTATTGCGCCTCTGAAGAGTATCTCCTCAGAAAATGCAGGGATAACAGCTGTAGACAAAAGATAAACTATTATCTCAGGGGCTGTATTGCTGATAGGAGATTCTATATCAAAAATAAGATTGATGCCGAAACAATAGGTGTTTGTCAGAAATAAGTTTGTCAGCATATTTGACAGCATAGAAACAGCGAAGCCTATGGCAACAAGACCTAACAGCTTTCCCGCTTTTATTTTTTCAAAGACAAGAACCTCAGAGAATTCTGTTTTAGTTAACTTCAGAAAAATTACTGCACAGAATCCGAAGGAGGCGCTGTTGATGAGTCCGTTAAAAATGTTATCGGGGATTGAGTCAAATTCAGAGGGGAAGATGTAGGTACCCTGACAGAGCTGATATATCAGACTGAAAACCACAGCAGCAATAGTAAATACAAAGCTGCTGATAAGCAGCAAAAGACCTACTGAATTAATTCCTTTTTTGTTCTGTTTATTCTTTTCTTTCTGTTCAATTACAGCTGGATCATAGGCTGAGGGAATTGTGTTATATGCGCAGAATTCCTCTTGACTGCTGCAACTGTTGGAATTATAATTGTTATCAGGAAGATTCATATTGTTCTCCGTTTTTTTTGATATGATGATTATATCATCAGATAATCTCTTTTTCAATAAATTTTCAAAAATATCCAATAAAGCTATTGACAAACAGGGAAAATGAGTTTATAATTCTTTCGTACAATAAAGCAAGGCATAGAGCTTTCACCTGTGGGGTGTCGTCTGCACGGGTCAATATTTTCAATATAATCCTTGGATTATCTATTGTAGTATTGTTATGCGGACGGAGCTTTCTGTCCGCATTATTTTTACATCATTTTGGAGGTGCTTCAACATTAGCAAGAAAGAGAAAGAAACCCTCATTAATGAGGATATCAGATGTGACGAGCTCAGAGTAATTGCTTCTGATGGTGAGCAGCTTGGTATTATGTCCACCGACAAAGCGCAGAATCTTGCAATCGATCAGAACCTGGACCTGGTTCTTATTGCTGCACAGGCAAAGCCTCCTGTAGCAAAGATCATGGATTATGGCAAATATCGTTTCGAGCAGGCAAAGCGTGAGAAAGAAGCAAGAAAAAATCAGAAGGTTATCAATATCAAGGAAGTTCAGCTTTCTCTGAATATCGATACTCACGATTTCGAGACCAAGCGCAACGCAGCTATCAAGTTCCTTACTAAGGGCGACAAGGTTAAGGTTTCCATCCGTTTCCGCGGAAGAGAAATGGGTCACTCAAAGTACGGCTATGATCTGATGGAGCGTTTTGCTGAAGAATGCTCTGAGGTTTCCAATATCGAGAAACCCGCTAAGCTCGAAGGTCGTAATATGCTTATGTTCTTAGCCCCAAAACCGGTAAAATCATAACAGGAGGATTTTTAACATGCCTAAAATTAAAACACACAGCGGTGCAAAAAAGCGTTTCAAGCTTTCCAAGAACGGTAAGGTTATCCGCGCTCATGCAAACAAAAGCCACATCCTTAACAAGAAGACCACAAAGCGTAAGAGAGGTCTTCGTAAGACAGCTGTTACCGACGTAACAAACACACGTCAGGCAAAGCGTCTCATTCCTTATAAGTAATAAAACATCAACTATTCGGAGGTAATATACAATGGCAAGAGTAAAAGGCGCGATGATGACTCGCAAAAGAAGAAAAAAGGTTTTAAAGCTTGCTAAGGGCTACTATGGTGCCAAGAGCAGACACTTTAAGATGGCTAAGCAGGCCGTTATGAAGTCCGGCAACTATGCTTATATCGGCAGAAAGCAGAGAAAGAGAGACTTCCGTCGTCTCTGGATCACCCGTATTTCTGCAGCTTGCAGAGCTAACGGTACAAACTATTCTTCATTCATGAATGGCCTCAAGAAGGCTAATATCACCCTCAACCGTAAGATGCTGGCTGAGATCGCAATTGCAGATCCCGCTGCATTCACAAAGCTCGTTGAGCAGGTTAAAGGCTAAAAAAGCTTAAGTTGCGTCCGGTTTACCCCGGGCGCACTTTTTAATATTATTATTTTTCATAATTTTTAAGGTATTTATTATGAGAGAGATTTCCAGCAAAGATAATAAAATAATAAAATACACAGCTAAACTTCAGTCAAGTGCTAAGTTCAGAAGGGAAGAGGGATGCTTTGTTTCCGAGGGCCTCAGGGTGTGTCTTGAAGCAGTCTCCAGCGGAGCTTCAATTGAGTATGTGCTTGTTACTCGTGAAGCAATTGATAAGTATAAAGATACGCTTTCTCCGCTGCTTGAGTGTGGTTGCGAAGTGTATGTAACAGACAAAAAGGTCATGTCTGTTGCCTGTGATACACAGACCCCTCAAGGTGTAGTTTGTGTATTAAAAACTCTTGACAATAATATTGATTTTGATACAATTAATAATAAGTATGTATTTTTAGAGAACATACAAGACCCCAGTAACCTCGGCACAATTTTACGTACAGCCGATGCACTGGGGATTTGTGGCGTTATCATGACAAAGGATTGTTGCGACATATATAGTCCTAAGGTCTGCCGTGGCGCAATGGGCGCTTTGTTTCGAGTGCCTTTTATGACTGTTGATGATGCGGTCAGGTTTATTTCTGATTTTAACGAAACAGGAACCTCTTATGCAGCGGTTGTTCGTGAGGCGGAGTCTCTTTGTGACTGTTCTTTTGATGGGAAGACCCTGATTGCAATCGGCAACGAAGGCAATGGACTTACTCCGGAAACAGCATGTGCTTGTCACAAACGCGTTACTATTCCTATGAACGGAGTCGCAGAATCCCTCAATGCTGCCATCGCCGCAGGAATCTTGATGTGGGAAATGGTAAAATGACAGATAAATCACGGTATTGGATATGGCTTTCTCTTGGACTTGGATATTCAAGCCCCAAGCCTAAGTACCTGTATAACTTATACGACGATATCCGGACGCTGTATGACGGTGGTGAGGCAGAACTTGTTCTCAGTGGAGTTCTTACCTCTCAGGAGATAAACAGGCTCCTCAGAACTTCCTTATCAAAGGCTGACGAGATTATCAGTCAGGCAGAAAAACTTAACCAGAAGATAATTGATATTTCCGAGAATGAATATCCTTCTGTTCTCAGGGATATTGAGAATCCTCCTGCTGTTCTGTATGTTTCAGGAAACCTGCCGGATGTGGATAATATAAACACGGTTTCTGTTATCGGTACAAGAAAAGCTACTGTTTATGGCATCAGAACTGCTTTTGAACTTGGTGCTAATCTTTCCAAGGTGGGATTCGTTGTGGTCAGCGGAGGTGCTCTGGGAATTGACTGTGCTGCTCACAGAGGTGTGCTGCAGTCCGATGGTGTCACAATTTGTGTTCTCGGTTGTGGTATAGATTATGACTATCTGCGAGAGAACAAAGCTATGCGTCAACAGATAACACAGAAGGGTGCTCTTGTATCCGAATATCCGCCCGGTACATCCTCGACCCCCAGAAACTTTCCTCAGCGCAACAGGATCATTTCAGCGTTGTGTCGTGGTTTGGTTGTGGTGGAAGCGCCCAAGGCCAGTGGTTCTATGATAACAGTGGGATTTGCCCTATCACAGAGTAAGGATGTTTTTGCTGTTATGGGTAACGTAGACTCTCCTTATTCTGAGGGTTCAAATGCACTCATCAAAGAAGGGGCCATTCCCGTAACTTCTTATAAAGATGTTGCGGAGTACTATCTTGGAGTTTCCGATAACGACGAGAGTTCATTGTCTTTTGAGGATGAGGTGCTCAGTCAGGTGCCCACTAAGCTCCGATCTCATAAGGATTCCACCAGAACAGACAATAAACCTGTTCCTGTTCATAATTCGTCGGCAGATCTGTCAGATGATGAAAGAAAAGTATATTATTTAATAGGAGCAGATCCTGTCCATGTGGACATTATAGCAGAGAAATCAGGTATGCCGGTGCATAAGGTGCTCCGTATTATTTCCGCTTTGGAGATAGGGGACCTTATTATTAACACCGAAGGCAGATACTATATATTAAAATAATTGTACGGAGGTACACTATGTCAAAACTTGTTATCGTTGAGTCCCCTGCAAAGGCAAAGACGATCCAGAAATACCTTGGCAAAGACTTTGATGTTGTAGCATCTATGGGTCATGTGCGTGATCTTCCTCAGGCACGACTCAGTGTTGATATCAATAATAATTTCAACCCCAGATATGATATTATCAAAGGAAAGGAAAAGCTTGTTGATGAGCTGATATCCCTTGCTCAGAAAAGCGATAAAGTATACCTTGCAACTGACCCTGATCGTGAGGGAGAGGCTATTTCATGGCACCTGGCATACTTGCTGAATCTTGACCTTGAGAATACAAACAGAGTTGAGTTCAATGAAATCACAAAGAACGGCGTTGAGGCCGGAATGAAGGCTCCTCGTGCTATTAACCTTGATCTTGTTGATGCACAGCAGGCCCGCCGTATTCTGGACCGCCTTGTGGGATACAAGCTCAGCCCCTTTGTATCTCAGAAGATCAGACGTGGACTTTCTGCAGGACGAGTTCAGTCCGTTGCAGTAAGAATCATCGTTGACAGAGAGAACGAGATTCGCAACTTCAAGCCTGAGGAGTACTGGAGTATTGATGCAAAATTCAATCCCAAGGGCAGCCGCAAGGTGTTCTCAGCATTCCTGTATGGTGATGCCAACGGCAAAATTGAGATTTCTAATAAAGAGCAAGCTGATAAGATTCTCGCTGACCTGGAGGGTGCAGAGTATATCGTCTCCAAGGTTAAGTCAGGAACAAGAAAGAAGTCACCTGCACCTCCCTTCATTACTTCAACACTCCAGCAGGAAGCCTCCAGAAAACTCGGTTTCCAGTCAAGACGTACAATGAGAGTTGCTCAGGAGCTGTACGAAGGTGTTGATATCGAGGGAATCGGACCCACCGGTCTTATCACATATATGAGAACAGACTCGCTTCGTGTGTCTGCTGACGCAATGAAAGAGGCTGCTCAGTATATCAGCAACAATTTCGGCGGTGAGTATATTCCTTCTAAACCCCGATTTTTCAAATCCCGCTCCAATGCTCAGGATGGTCACGAAGCAATCCGTCCAGCATCAGTCAACCTGACTCCTGCAGAGGTAAAGGCTAATCTCACTACTGATCAGTACAAGCTTTATAAACTTATCTGGGAGCGATTCACTGCATCTCAGATGGCAGATTGTATTCAGAAGACAACACAGATTGACATCGATGCCAACGGCTATGTATTCAAAGCCAGCGGATATCGTGTTGATTTTGATGGTTTTACCAAGTTATACGTAGAGTCAAAGGATGAAGAAGAAGCAAAGGTAAGTGCTCTGCCTCCCGTTGAGAAGAATATGCCCCTGAAGCTTAAGGAGCTTTTGGGAAATCAGCATTTTACTCAGCCTCCCGCAAGATTCACAGAAGCTTCTCTCATCAAGGCTTTGGAGGAGTTTGGTATCGGCAGACCTTCAACCTACGCTGCCACTATATCCACCATTGTCAATCGCGAGTATGTAAAGCGCGAGTCAAAGCAGCTTCATCCTACAGAGCTTGGTGAGGCAATTGTCAAGCTTATGAAGGAGAGATTCCCCAAAATCGTCAATGTAAAATTCACTGCTCAGATGGAGCAGGATCTGGATACTGTTGAAAGCGGTAATGTAGAATGGAGAGAGCTGCTTTCTCAGTTCTATACCGATTTTGAGAAGACCCTGAAGAAGGCTAAGGCTGATATGGAGGGTGTTAAGATCCGTCTCAAAGAGGATGAAACAGATATCATCTGTGAGAAATGTGGTCAGAAAATGATTATCAAGGTTGGTCGTTTCGGAAAGTTCATCGCTTGTCCCGGCTACCCTGATTGTAAAAACGTTAAGAAATATGTAGAGAACATTGGTGTCAAATGTCCTGATTGCGACAGTGATGTTATTGTCCGTCGCACAAAGACAGGCAAAACTTTCTATGGTTGTTCCTCATATCCCAAGTGTAACTTTATGTCTTGGAACGAGCCTTCAAACGAGAAGTGTCCCCAGTGCGGTTCCATCTTGTTCAAGAAAAAAGGCAAGAAACCATCTCTCTACTGTGCAAAAGATGGCTGCGGCTATGAGAAAAAGTAATGTCAGATAAGTATATTAATGTAATCGGTGCGGGGCTTGCCGGGTGCGAGGCTGCGTACCAGATCGCAAAACAAGGTATTCCTGTAAAATTATACGAGATGAAGCCTCATAAGAAATCCCCGGCTCATCACACGGATGATTTTGCAGAGCTTGTGTGTTCTAATTCTCTAAAAGCTATGAGAGTAGGTTCTGCTGCAGGACTTCTTAAAGAAGAGATGCGTAGACTTGATTCACTCCTGCTCAGGTGTGCAGACAGATGTACTGTCCCCGCAGGTGGAGCTCTGGCAGTTGACAGGACTCTTTTTGCTAAATATGTAACCGAAGAGATTAAATCAATGGAGAATATAGAGGTTGTTTCTGAGGAGGTAAATGAATTACCCAAGGACGAAATAACTGTTGTAGCCACAGGTCCTCTGACCTCAGAGTCTCTTTGCGCGGATATATTTTCTGTTCTAGGGGGCGACTCGCTTTCTTTCTTTGATGCAGCAGCACCTATTGTGACAGCAGACAGCATTGATCCCGAAACCTCGTTCTTTGCCTCCAGATATGACAAAGGCGATGGTGATGATTATATAAACTGTCCTCTCAACAAAGAGGAGTATGAGGTTTTCTACAATGCTTTGATAAACGCAGAGAGAGCCCCTTTGCACGATTGTGATGTAGCTGATCCTAAGGTTTATGAGGGTTGTATGCCCATTGAGGTGATGGCACAGCGCGGTCAGGATACTATCCGCTTTGGTCCTATGAAGCCTGTTGGATTGCGTGATCCCAGAACAGGCCACAGACCTTGGGCTGCTTTGCAGCTTCGCAGAGAGAATTCCTCAGGCACAATGTACAATTTGGTAGGTTTCCAGACTAATTTGAAGTTCCCTGAGCAAAAGCGGGTGTTCGGACTCATTCCTGCACTCCGAAATGCAGAATTTGTCAGATATGGTGTTATGCATAGGAACACATTCATAGACAGTCCGAGGGTTTTATGTTCTGATTACAGCGCAAAATCCTTCGCCAATCTTTTCTTTGCAGGTCAGCTGACAGGTGTAGAGGGATACATGGAGTCTGCGTCTTCCGGACTTATGGCAGGAATCAATGCTGCCCGCAGATTTATGTGTCGTGATACCTTCACCTTGCCTGAGGATACCATGATTGGTGCTCTGTCAAGGTATATAACAGACGAGTCAGTAAAAAAATTCCAGCCCATGGGAGCCAGCTTCGGACTTTTGCCCGAGCTTGAGAACCGCTCAAGGGATAAGAAAATTCGTGGCGAACAGTATGCTGAACGCTCACTTAAGTCACTTGATACCTTTATTTCAGAAAGGATGTATGAGTAATGAGGATTATTGTTGATGCTTTCGGTGGAGATAACGCTCCTGTAGAAATTATCAAAGGTAGTGCACAGGCTATCAAAGAGTATCTTGTTGACATCACACTTGTTGGTGATGAAACAATAATAAAAAAGGTTTGTGCTGAGAATAAAATCGATTCAAAAATGTTCAGAATTGTTCACAGCGATTCTGTTATCAGTCAGGAGGAGGCAGGCTCTGAGATAATGAAGTCAAAGTCTGACTGTTCTATGGCTGTCGGACTCAGACTCCTTGCTGACGGGGAGGGCGACGCTTTCATTTCTGCAGGCAACAGCGGTGCAGTTTGTGTAGGTGCAACTCTCATTGTTAAGCGCATCAAGGGTATCTCTCGTCCCGGCTTTGCTCCTGTTATCCCAGGTGTCAGCGGAAAGTTCATGCTTATGGACAGCGGTGCAAATCTTGTGTGTCGTCCTGAGATGCTCCGTCAGTTTGCTATTATGGGCTCTGCCTATATGAGCAAGGTCCTTGGGGTAGAGAATCCCAGAGTCGGACTTGCTAATGTAGGCACAGAGGAGCACAAGGGTACAGAGATTCAGCAGGAGACTTACAAGCTTCTTCAGAATACTCCTATCAATTTCATCGGTAATGTTGAGGGCAGAGATGTTCCCAACAGTGCCTGTGATGTGCTTGTATGTGACGGATTTACAGGAAACCTCATTCTCAAAACTTATGAGGGAGTTGCAATTGCACTTATGAAGAAGATCAAGGGTGTGCTCACCAAGAACCTTAAGAATAAGCTTGCAGCCGCAATGATTTTGGGTGATATGAACGAGCTCAAGAAGCAGTTTGACTACAGTGAGCACGGCGGTGCACCCATTCTTGGTGTAAGAAAACCCGTTTTCAAGGCCCATGGTAATGTTGATGCAGCAGCATTCAAGAGTGCAATCAGACTTACAAAACAGTACGTTGATAAGAATGTTATCGGCGAAATCGAAGAGGTTGTTCAGAAAATTAAGGCAGAGGGTTGAGGAATATGACCGAGCTCGAGCGTAAAATTGGATATGAGTTTAGAGATGAGGCCGTTTTTTCAGAGGCACTGACTCATTCATCATATTCCAATGAAGTCGGAAAAAACACAAAATGCAACGAAAGACTTGAGTTTCTTGGAGACTCAGTTCTTTCGCTTGTTGTTACAAATCATATATTTTTAAACTACGATAAGCTTCCTGAGGGTGATCTGACAAAGCTCAGAGCTTCACTTGTTTGTGAGAAAACCCTCTATAAATTCGCCAAGATGATTAGTCTTGGCAGTTATATAAAGCTCAGTCGTGGAGAGCGTCACGGCGGTGGTGCAGATCGTCCCTCTATTCTTTCAGATGCTTTCGAGGCTCTTATTGCAGCTATTTTTCTTGACGGGGGATACGAAGAGGCTAAGCGTTTTGTTCTTGGTTTTATTGAGCCCGAGATAAAGAACATGAGAAAGAAACCTGTTCACGATTATAAGACTACCCTCCAGGAGATTGTACAGAAAAACCCCGGAGAGCGTCTTGAGTATCGTCTTATCAGCGAGAGCGGCCCTGATCATAATAAACATTTTGTGGCTGAGGTTTTGCTTAATTCAAACTCCATAGGAAAAGGCGGCGGCAGAAGCAAGAAAGAAGCCGAGCAGCAGGCAGCAAGAGAAGCATTGGAGCTGATGGGTTATTAAACGTTCAAACGTTTCTGTATTTGTGCCCTTTGCAGGATGTCCAAATCGTTGCAGTTTCTGTGATCAGCATACAATAACAGGGTGCATAAATAGCACAACACCTGAACAGGTCAGAGAATCAATAGAAATCGCCTTGTCATCAGGAGGAATTTTACCTTCTGAGTCTGAAATTGCCTTTTTTGGCGGAAGCTTCACAGCAATAGACAGGGACTATATGATATCTCTACTGTCAGTTGCCTTGGAGTATACAGACAGATTCAAGGGAATTCGTATATCCACCCGACCTGATTGTATTGATGAAGAGGTACTAGGTATTATTGCAGACTATCGTGTAACAGCAATTGAGCTTGGGGCACAATCCATGAATGATGAAGTTCTCAGACTTAATCATCGCGGTCACGACAGCGATGTTGTCAGACGTGCGTCACAGCTTATCAAAGCTCATGGGTTTTCTTTGGGACTCCAGATGATGACAGGACTATACGGCAGTACAGATAGTATAGATATTGCAACTGCAGAGGAGTTTATAGACATCAACCCTGATACTGTCAGGATATATCCGACGGTTGTGCTTGAGGGAACAGAGCTTGCAAGACTCTGGTCAGAGGGGACATATATTCCTCCTGACGCAGATTCAGCGGCAGATTTGTGTGCGTCTCTTATTCCTATGTTTGAGGATGCAGGAATAAATATTATCAGAGTTGGTCTTCATAGCAGTGAGACTATGGAGCAGAAGATAGTAGCAGGTGCATATCATCCTGCTTTCAGAGAATTGTGTGAAAACAGAATTTTCCTAAATAAAACTATTGATACCTTAAAACAGAATTACATCAGAGAAGGGGAGATAAATGTATTTGTATCTCCTTCGCAGGTGTCAAAATTAATTGGACAAAAAAAGTCGAATCTGACAGTATTACATAATATGGGTTATAGAGTCAGGGTTATACCGGACACAACGCTTGTTCATCGTCAGATCAGAATAGAGGAAGGCTGAAAATATGCTCCTAAAATCATTAGAGCTTCAGGGATTCAAAACATTTCCCGATAAAACAAAATTAACCTTCAATACCGGCATTACATCTGTTGTCGGTCCTAACGGCTCCGGCAAGAGTAACATCAGTGATGCTATCCGCTGGGTACTGGGTGAGCAGTCGCCCAAGAGCCTTCGTTGTTCACGAATGGAGGATGTTGTTTTTAACGGTACAACCGGCAGAAAACAGCAGGGCTTCGCAGAAGTAACCCTCACCATCGACAACAGCGACAGAGCTCTGCGCTTTGATGGTGATACTGTCGCCGTTACAAGACGCTATTATCGTAGCGGTGAGAGCGAGTATCTTATTAATAAAACACAGGTCAGACTCAGGGATATTAACGAGCTGTTTATGGATACAGGTCTCGGTCGTGACGGATACTCTATGATTGGTCAGGGTAAGATCGACAGCATTGTTTCCTCAAAGAGCGACGACAGACGAGAGATTTTTGAAGAGGCAGCGGGTATTTCTCGATACAGATACAGAAAGACCGAAGCAGAAAGAAAGCTCTCACACACAGAAGATAACCTTGTCAGACTCAGAGATATCGTCACAGAGCTTGAGTCCAGAATCACTCCTTTGAAAACCCAGGCAAAAAAAGCTGAGAGCTTTTTGGAGTATTCCCAGGAGAAGCGCGGTCTGGAGATTGCTCTCTGGCTTGATACTCTTAACAAATCCTCAGGTGTGATCAAGGATTACGAAGATAAAATCGCTATAAGCCGCAATCAGTGTGATGACGCTGATAAGGTGCTTTCTGAAATTTCAGAGAAAACTGATAACTTGTATATGGAAAACGGACAGATATCTGTAAAGATTGAGCGGCTTCGTGGGCTTATTTCGGATTGTGAAGCACAGATATCTGACAAAAGATCACAGGTATCTGTATCAAAGAATGATATTCTTCATAACAATGAGAGTATAGCTAGAATTCGTGTCAATCTTGAACAGATTGATATGTTCGCAGTTGATATCCGTAAAGAGATTGATGAAAAACTCAATCAGATTGAAGATATCAAGAAAACTATTGTTGACAAACAAAAAGAGTATGACGAGCTCGCCAATACTCTTAATACTATAAATGTAGATGCCAGTCGCAGTTCTGACACACTTCAGGAGATTACCGCGGCTGTAGCATCCCTCAGTGCAAGACAGGCAGACGCCAGAGTCACACTTATGACAAGCGTTACATCTGTCTCTGAACTTGAGAGCAGACTCACTGTTTTGGACGAGAATAAGACAAAACGTCAGGAGCAGCTCTCTGTTTTAGAGGAGATGTCAGAGAATTACGCTTTACAGATCGATCAGACAAAGCGAACAATCACACAGCTTACAAACTCCATCAAGGGTCTGGAGATGAAGTATAGCTCCAGAGAAGAGAGACTCTCTCAGCTCAGACAAAAAGCTGACAAGTTGATTCTTGATGCAGGGGAGAAGTCACGTCGTGCAAAGGTTCTGCTGGATCTGGAGCAGAACATGGAGGGCTTCAGCCACTCAGTAAAGTCTGTTATCAACAGCTCAAAATCCGGTGCACTCAAGGGTATCCGCGGACCTGTGTCCCGTATACTCAAGGTGCCTACAGAGTACGCTGTTGCAATTGAGACAGCTTTGGGTTATGCTATGCAGAATATCGTAACCGCTACAGAAGAGGATGCAAAGCGCGCCATTGCTATGCTCAAACAGCAGAAGGCTGGCCGTGCAACATTTCTTCCTGTAAATACCATCAAGGGCAAGAAGCTTGCCGAAAAAGATATTGATGACTGCTATGGATTTGTAGGTATCGCCAGTGACCTGTGCTCCTGTGATGAACAGTACGAGGGCATTATTCTGTCACTGCTTGGCAGAATTGCGGTTTTTGAGGATCTTAACAGTGCAACAACTGCTGCTAAGAAATACGGATATAAATTCAAGGTTGTTACACTTGATGGTCAGGTTGTGAATGCAGGAGGTTCTCTTACCGGCGGTTCTTTTGCAAAGAACTCAGGTCTGTTGAGCCGCTCCTCTGAGATAGAAAAAATAAAACGCGAAGCCGACGAGCTTATGAAAAAAGCAGAGCAGGCAAAGGCAGAATACACAGCTGCACAGTCAGAGTCAGCCTCTCTCGAAGCATCTATCCTCGGCTTCAGGGGAGATCTTTCATCTGCTTCTCAGGAACTTGTCAGACTTGAGACAGAGTCGAAATCCTGCGATAACGAAAAGAATGCTACTATCCAGTCTTTATCAGAAATTGATACTGAGATTGATAACTGTAACACCCGAATTGAATCATACAAAAAAGAACGCGAAAACGCAGAGAAGATAATCAGCGAGTTTTCAGACGAGATTGCCATTCAGGAAGAAAAAGCCGCACAAATCAGTGGTAATCGCGCAAATCTTAAAGAAAAGAGAGAGGAACTTTCTCAGAAACTTCAGGAAATCAGACTTGAAATTGTAACTCTTGATAAAGATATCGAGAACCTCAATTCAGATATCGAGTCCTCAAAAGCTGTGGGTAGTAATCAGGAGGAGCGTAAGTCTGAGCTTTTTGATGAGATCGCACAGCTTGAGCAGATGTGCACAGACATTTCTGAGCAGATTACTGTCACCGAGGCTGAGATAACCGCTCTCGAATCCGAAATTGCTTCATCCCGTGCTGAAATCGAGATTTCTAACACCCGTAAGGATGAGATAGAGAAAGAGAGCCATCGTTTAAGACAGCTGGAAAAAGACAAGATGTCTGAGCGTGAGCTTGCTTCATCTGAGCTTGCTCGTATTTCTGAGCGTATGGTCAATATGCAGAGCAAGTACGACTCGATTATTTCCAAACTCTGGGAGGAGTACGAGTTGACTCGTCTGGAGGCTGAGGCACATGCTGCTGAGATTGAGGATGTTTCTGCTGCACAACGCAGACTCAATGAACTGAAGCAGAAGATCAAGTCTCTTGGTTCTGTTAACGTAGGCGCAATCGAAGAATACAAGGAAGTTTCAGAGCGTTATGAGTTTATGTCTGTTCAAGTGGAGGATGTTGAAAAATCAAAGAAAGAGATTCTGAGCCTTATCAGTGAGCTTACAAAGAAGATGCGTGAGTCATTTGTTGAGAGCTTTACTCTTATCAATAAACATTTCGGTACCACTTTCACAGAACTATTTGGCGGAGGTACAGCCCGCCTTGTGCTCACTGATCCTGAGGATATACTCGGAAGCGGAATAGATATCTCTGTTCATCCTCCCGGAAAGATTGTTACAAATCTTGATGCACTTTCCGGTGGCGAGAAAGCACTCGTTGCGATTGCTCTCTACTTCGCCATTATGAAAGTTCGCCCCTCTTTGTTCTGTGTTATGGATGAGATTGAGGCTGCTCTCGATGAGGTTAACGTTGACAGATTTGCCAAGTATCTGAGGAACCTCACAGATCAGACCCAGTTTATCACCATCACACATCGACGTGGAACCATGGAAGAGGCAGATGTGCTTTATGGTGTGACCATGCAGGAGGAAGGTATCTCTAAACTTCTTGAACTCAGGGCTACCGAGGTTGCAGAGAAACTTAAGATGAACGCAAGATAATTCAATACATACCAAAGGATATATAATTATGGGATTTTTCAGTAAAATTAAAGAGGGCCTAAAGAAGACCCGCGACAGCGTTGTTGGTCAGATTGACTCAATGCTCAAATCTTTCAAGAAAATTGACGAAGAACTTTTTGAAGAGCTTGAAGAGCTTCTTGTTATGGGCGATGTGGGAGTTCCCACAGCTCAGAAGATCTGTGATGAACTCAGAACAAGAGTCAAGAAAGAAGGTATCACTGATCCCGATCAGATTAATGTTCTTCTGAGAGAGATCACTGCTGACCTTCTCACAGGTAATCAGGAGCTGAATATTTCTACAAAGCCCTCTGTCATTCTTGTTATAGGTGTAAACGGTGTTGGCAAGACCACCACAATCGGAAAGCTTGCCAACGATCTGCGCAATCGTGGAAAACGTGTTACTCTGGCTGCTGCCGATACATTCCGTGCAGCTGCTATTGATCAGCTTCAGGTATGGGCAGACAGAAGTGGTGCTGATATTATCAAGCAGAATGAGGGTTCAGACCCTGCTGCTGTTGTATTTGACGCTATTTCCTCTGCAAAGGCCAGAGGCAACGATGTTATCATCTGCGATACTGCAGGTCGTCTCCATAACAAAAAGCATCTTATGGACGAGCTTGCCAAAATAAACAGAATCATCGACAGAGAGCTTCCTGATGCTGATAAAGAGATTCTTCTGGTTCTTGATGCTACCACAGGACAGAACGCAGTTAATCAGGCTGTAGAATTCAGAAAAGCAACCGGTATCACTGGTATCGTTCTGACTAAGCTTGACGGCACAGCCAAGGGTGGCGTTGTCCTTGCAATCAGAGATGGTCTGGATATTCCTGTCAAGTATATCGGTGTGGGAGAGCAGATTGATGATCTTCAGCCTTTTGATCCTCAGGATTTTGCAAAGGCACTGTTTGACAGAGGTGAATAATAATGCCCGATTTTCTGATTGCAACAAATAATGCTCATAAGGTAGAGGAATTTAAGAGAATTCTGCTTCCTCTGGGAATCAATGTGAAATCTGCCAAGGATGCAGGTGTTGATCTCGGAGATATTGTAGAGGACGGAAGTACCTTTGCAGAAAATGCAAAGATCAAGGCGCTCTCTGCTTTCAGACTGTCAGGTATGCCTTCTGTTGCTGACGATTCGGGTTTGTGTGTTGATGCTCTTGGGGGAGCTCCCGGAATTTACTCAGCCCGATATGGTGGAGAAGATATTCCTCAAAGTCAGCGAAATGCCCTTCTTCTTTCAGAGATAAAGGATTATGCGGATCATGAGCGCTCTGCTCGTTTTGTCTGCAGTATATGTCTTGTATTCAGCGAGGATGATATCATCACTGTTGAGGGCTATTGTGAAGGTATGATAGCATCCGAGCCTATGGGCGAGGGTGGATTTGGTTATGATCCTCTCTTTATTTACAAAGATGGTCGATGTTTCGGCTGTATCAGCGGAGATGAGAAGGACGAGATCAGTCACAGGGGACAGGCTCTTCGCGGTCTCAGAGCCCTGTTAATTAACAGAAAGGACGATGTATAATGCTTACAAGTAAACAGAGAGCTTATCTTCGTGGACTTGCTAATACCTACGAGACGATTCTCATCGTTGGTAAGGGCGGTCTCACTGACACGATCTACAAGCAAGCATCAGACGCTTTGAAAGCTCGTGAGCTTATCAAAGGAAAGGTTCTTGAGACCTGCGAGTACAGTGCTCGTGAAGCTGCTGATATTATCGCAGAAAATGTAGGTTGCGATGTTGTTCAGGTTATCGGATATAAGTTCGTATTATATAAGAAGAACCCTGACGAACCTAAGATAAAATTACCCAAAGCTAAAGTATGAGCAGAATAGGAATGTTCGGCGGGAGTTTTAATCCTGTTCATAAAGGACACACGGGACTTGTAGAGCGGCTGACAGATGCTTTTTCTCTTGATTTGGTATATGTTATTCCTACTTTCCATACTCCGCTGAAAGATAATGCTTATATGGTAGAACCCGAACATCGGTACAATATGTGCAAGATTGCTTTCGGTAACAATAGCAAGGTCTCTGTCAGTGATATTGAGATCAAAAGACGGGGGAGAAGTTACACAGCAGATACTCTGCGTGAGCTTCATGATCGTCATCCTCAGGACGAGCTGTTTCTGATTGTGGGAGCAGATTCGTTTATGCAGCTGCCACAGTGGCATGCGGTAGAGGAAATATTCAGTTTAGCAACCGTTATTACTGCAATCAGGGGCGATATTGATTATGACGATCTTCTTACTCGTAAGAAATTATATAAGGATAAATATAACGCCAACACAGATGTTTTGGATCAATCAATAAAACTTGTTTCTTCTACAGAAATAAGAGATGATATAGCAGCAGGAAACGATGTGACACATTTGGTTCACAAGGAAGTTTTAGACTATATATTTGATAATAAGTTATATGGATATGAATTTTGAGAAATATTATAAATTAGCAGAAAGTCGATTGAGCAATCGTAGGTATACCCATAGCGTTAATGTTGCTGCAGCGGCTGTCAAGCTTGCAAAAAAGTACGGATGTGATGTCCAAAAAGCCGAGCTTGCAGGAATTCTGCATGACATAACTAAAGAAACAGATGCGGAAAATCAGTTGCAAATAATAAATGCGGGTGGTATAATACTTGACGATGTTTCCAAGTCATCCCCTCAATTGTATCATGCAATATCCGGAATGGTATATTGCAGGGATACTCTTGGAATAGATGACGAGGATATACTCAATTCCATTCGTTATCACACAACTGCCCGTGCAGGGATGTCACTGCTGGAGAAAATTATTTTTACTGCTGATTTTATCAGCGATGAGCGTGACTATGAGGACGTGGATGTTATGCGTGCCAGATGTGAAGTGTCCCTTGAGGAAGGAATGCTCTATGGTCTTGGGTTTGTTATTCCCGATATCGTCCGCAAAGAACGTGCCATCCATCCGGATGCACTCTCAGCATATAACGAACTGGTTCTCAACCGCTAGTAGAAAGGATATTTGCTATGACAACTTTTGAACAAGCAATTGAAAGTGCAAAGATATTGTCTGATAAGAAAGCATCAAAAATCAATGTTATCAGAATAGATGAGGTATCATCTCTTGCTGATTACATGGTTTTTGCTACAGGTAATAACTCTACCCATGTCAAGTCTTTGGCAGATGAGGTTGAGTATCAGCTGAAAGGAATGGGAAAGATGGTCCATCATATTGAGGGCCATGGCTCTGATTCCTGGATTCTGCTTGATTACTCCGACGTTATTATTCATGTTTTCTCTGACGAAGCAAGAGAGTATTATGGACTTGATCATCTGTGGCAGGACGGCGAGGTTGTTGATCTCTCACCCTATATCACAGACTAATTTTCATCTATTATTTATGAGGAGGACTCATTTTGAAATACGATCATAAGATTACTGAATCAAAATGGCAGAAGATCTGGGAGGAGAAAGGTGTATTCGAAGCAAAGGATAATTCTGACAAAGAAAAATTCTATGCTCTTGTTGAATTCCCTTATCCCAGTGGTGCAGGTATGCACGTTGGTCACATAAAGGCTTATTCCGGTCTCGAGGTTGTCTCGAGAAAGAAGAGAATGGAAGGCTACAACGTACTTTTTCCCATAGGCTTTGATGCTTATGGTCTGCCTACTGAGAACTATGCTATCAAGACACGTATCCACCCCAGACAGGTTACTGATACAAATATTGAGAAGTTTACAAGTCAGCTCAAAAGAGTAGGTTTCTCTTTTGACTGGAACAGAGTTATCGATACAACAGAAGAGGACTATTACAAATGGACTCAGTGGATATTCCTTAAGATGTTTGAAAACGGACTTGCTTTTCGAGATAAAACTCTTGTAAACTACTGTCCTTCCTGTAAGGTTGTACTTTCTAACGAGGATTCTCAGGGTGGAAAGTGCGATATTTGCCACAGTGATATTGTTCAGAAATCAAAGGACGTATGGTATCTTCGTATAACCGAGTATGCTGATAAGCTCCTTGAGGGTCTCAAAGATGTTGATTATCTTCCCAATGTAAAGCTTCAGCAGGAGAACTGGATCGGAAAATCCACAGGTGCTTTTGTTAATTTCAAGGTGAAGGATACAGACGAGACACTCCGCATATATACTACAAGACCCGATACTCTCTTTGGCGTAACCTTTATGGTTATGGCTCCTGAGCATACTATGCTTGACAAATACAAGGATATGATCTCTAACTTCGATGAGGTTGAGGCATACAGAACCGAGTGTGCAAAGAAGACAGAGTTTGAGAGAACCCAGCTTGTTAAGGATAAGACAGGCGTGAAGCTTCAGGGCTTTGTAGGCGTTAATCCTGTGAACGGCAAGGAAATCCCCATTTTTATCTCTGACTACGTTATGATGGGTTATGGCACAGGTGCTATTATGGCTGTGCCTGCACACGATCAGAGAGACTATGATTTTGCGAAGAAGTTTGGTATTGATATTATCGAGGTTATCAAGGGTGGCGATATTTCAGTTGAGGCCTATACAGGCGACGGCGAGATGGTAAACTCTGATTATCTCAATGGTTATACTGATAAGAAGAGCTCTATTGAGAGAGTTCTTCAGGAGCTTGAAAAGCAGGGCATAGGCGAGAAGGGTGTTCAGTACAAGATGAAGGACTGGGCATTTAACCGTCAGCGTTATTGGGGCGAGCCCATTCCCATTGTTCATTGTGAGAAATGCGGAATGGTACCTGTTCCTTATGATCAGCTTCCTCTCAGACTTCCCGAGGTTGAGAACTTCGAGCCCGGACAGGATGGCGAGAGCCCCCTGGCTAAGATTGAAGATTTTGTTAATTGCACCTGTCCCAAGTGTGGTGCAAAAGCAAAGAGAGAGACAGACACAATGCCTCAGTGGGCAGGTTCTTCCTGGTATTTCCTGCGCTATATTGATCCTCATAACGATTCAGAGCTTGCTAATATGGACAAGCTTAAGTACTGGATGCCTGTTGACTGGTACAATGGTGGAATGGAGCACGTAACCCGCCACCTTATCTACTCCAGATTCTGGCACAAGTTCCTGTACGATATCGGCGTTGTTCCTTGTGCAGAGCCTTATGCAAAGAGAACAGCTCAGGGACTCATTCTCGGACCCGACGGTGTGAAGATGAGTAAGTCCCGCGGTAACGTCGTAGATCCCAATGAGGTTGTTGACGTATACGGTGCTGATGTTCTTCGTACATATGTATTGTTTATGGGTGACTATGAGCAGGCAGCTCCCTGGTCAGAAAACTCCATGAAGGGTTGTAAGAGATTTATTGACAGAATCTGGAACTTCCAGGATATTCTTGTTGACGGCGACGAGTTTTCCTCAGAGCTGTCCTCTGCATTCCATAAGACTATCAAGAAAGTAACAGAAGATATCGAGAGCATGAAGTTCAATACAGCTATTGCTGCGCTGATGACTCTTATCAATGCTATCTATGCAAAGGGTTCTATCAACAAGGCAGAGCTTAAGGCTTTCCTTCTTCTGACTAATCCTTTTGCTCCTCATGTAACCGAGGAGATTAACAACATCTGTCTGGATGCCGACACAATCCTTGCTCAGACTTCCTGGCCTGTATATGATGAGGCAAAGTGCAAGGATGATATGATTGAGATTGCTGTTCAGGTTAACGGTAAAATCAAGTCCAGACTTAATGTTCCTGCTGATGCACAGCAGGATTCTGTACTCGCTCTTTGTCATGATGACGAGAAAGTCAAGGCTGCAATCAGCGGTATGAATATCATAAAAGAGTTCTATGTTAAGGGAAAACTTGTCAATATTGTTGTTAAACCTTAAGTTTATTCGACATTTTTAATTTTATTTCTGTTTTTTCTATTGACAGAACTCACTTAATTATGTATAATTACAAAAGATTTTTATAATCCCGTAATTGAGATGGGAGGGAAATGAAATGGCAGAAGTTAGATTAAAAGAGAACGAGTCCCTTGAAAACGCTTTGAGAAGATTCAAGAAGCAGTGTGCAAGAGCTGGTGTTATTGCTGAGGTTCGTAAGAGAGAGGCATATGAGAAGCCCTCTGTAAAGCGTAAGAAGAAATCCGAAGCAGCTCGCAAGAGCAAGTATAGGTAATCTCTTAGGCGGACAGCTTTGTACTGTCCGCCTTTTTATTTTATCGAAAGGAAAATTACTATGAACGGATATATCAGCAGAATCAAAGCTATTGCCGATTCTCTCGGAGAGAATGATGCAGCTCTTATTACATCTGACATAAGTATTACATACCTCACGGGTTATCAGCATTCTGAGGGTTATGTTATCATCGGAAAAGAGGATGCTTTCTTTCTTGTGGATTTCAGATATGCTGAAGCTGTACAGAAAAGTGTAAAGCATATTAACGTAGTTGTATTTGAAAACTACATAGACAGCATTAATGATATTTTCAAAAATATCGGTGCCAAGTCTGTTATCGTAGAGTCAGACGCTGTGACTCTCAGCACATATAAGAATTTGTCAGAAAAATTATCCGCAACAATTATTGATTCACCTGAACTTTCTAATAAGATAGGGGAACTCAGGATTGTAAAGACCTCTGACGAGGTGGAAAAGCTCAGAAAAGCTCAGCAAATTGCCGAGGAGGCGTATCTTGAAGTTCTTGACTTTGTAAAGGTTGGTGTTACTGAAAAAGAGATTTCTGCCCGTCTGGAGTATCTTATGAAACTCAAGGGAGCAGAGAGGGTAGCTTTTGAACTTATCACTGTTACAGGCAAGAAAACATCTCTGCCTCATGGTGTTCCTTCTGATAACGCTGTTAAAGATGGTGATTTTATCACATTCGATATCGGAGCTGTATATGACGGATATCACAGCGATATGACCAGAACAATCGGAGTAGGTAACATTACGGATGAACAGCGCGAAATCTATAATATCGTTTTTGATGCACATCTGAAAGCGCTTGAATCTGTGAAGGCCGGAGTGTCAGGATTTGACGTTGACAAGACAGCTCGTGATATTATCACAGATGCAGGATACGGCAAGTACTTTGGTCATTCTACAGGCCACGGAGTCGGACTTGAGATTCACGAAGCTCCCTATGCAGGTCAACGTTCAAAAGATATACTGAAGGCAGGCATGACAGTAACCGTTGAGCCGGGAATTTATCTTCCTGACAAGTTTGGTGTTAGAATAGAGGACACTGTCCTTGTTACAGAGGACGGATATGAAACCTTTGCTTCTATACCCAAGGAATTAATAATTATATAATACCCTTGACAATATATCGGTGTTTTTTGTATAATATAAAAGGAAAAAGGCGGTTAGTCCGCATAATTCAATACTTTTGGAGGAATCATTTATGATATCTGCAGGCGATTTTAGAAACGGTGTTACTTTTGAGATGGATGGCCAGGTTGTTTCCATCGTTGAGTTCCAGCACGTAAAGCCCGGCAAGGGTGCTGCTTTCGTCAGAACCAAGATCAGAAACGTTATCACAGGCTCCGTTGTTGAAAAGACTTTCAACCCCAACGATAAGTATCCTACTGCTTTCATTGAGAGAAAAGATATGGAGTACAGCTACAACGATGGCGATCTCTACTATTTCATGGACACAGAGACATGGGAGCAGGTTCCCATCAACAAGGACATCCTCAGCGACTCTTTCAAGTTCGTTAAGGAGAACATGGTTTGTAAGGTTCTTTCTTACAAGGGTAACGTTTTCGGTGTAGAGCCCCCCAACTTTGTTGAGCTGACAGTTGCTCAGACAGATCCCGGCTTTGCAGGCAATACTGCTACCAACGCACTCAAGCCCGCAACTCTCGAGACCGGTGCTGAGATCAAGGTTCCCCTCTTCATCGAGGAAGGCGAGCTTCTCCAGATTGATACACGTACAGGCGAGTATATCGGCCGTGCATAATTGAAAGGTTGTTTTATTATGACATTAACAGAGCGAATTGCTTATATCCGTGGTCTTGCTGATGGACTTGATCTTGATCAGTCCAAAGACGAGGTTAAGGTTATCAATGCTATGATTGAGCTTCTTGATGATATGGCTGCATCTGTAGCTGACCTTGAGGAGCTTTATGATGAGATGACAAACGTTGTAGATGAGATCGATGAGGATCTTGGTAACCTTGAAGAGGACTTCTACGATGATTGTGACTGTGATTGTGATTGCGACTGCGATTGTGATTGTTGCGATTGTGATGACTTTGATGATATGGCATACTATGAGGTAACCTGCGGCAAGTGTGGCGAGGTTATCTGTGTTGACGAGGATATTCTCATTGAAGGAGAGATCGAGTGTCCCGAGTGTCACGAGATTCTTGAGTTTGATTTCAGCGATCTTGATTGTGACGACGATTGTTGTTGCTGCTGTGATCATTCTGACGAAGAGTAATCACTCACTATACTTTTTATTATCAAGGACAACATCCCCTGTGTATGATGCACAGGGGGTGTTTTTTTGTTGTTAAGAAAAAAGAATAAATCAAAGGTATCAAGATTAATATGCAAAGTATCAGCCTTAATATTGCTGATTGGTGTGGGTATGTTCTGTTTGTTTGAATTTAAAGCTCGGGATTTGGTGCATAATCTTGTTGATAATGAACTGGAGATCCATGCAATGAATGCTATTGATATGGCAACCTCGCAGGTGCTCTCTGAAGAATCCATTGATTACAGTACATTAGTGAAAAGTTCCTGTAATAGCGAAGGTATGATCACATCTTTACAGACAGACAGCTCTCAGATAAATATTCTCAAGTCCCGTATATCCCTGGCGATTACAGAAAAAATACGACAAGATCATAATGTTACAGTGGGAGTTCCTGCAGGTGCCTTTACCGGACTTGTGTTGTTATCTGATATAGGTCCGGATATTCATGTCAGCCTGACTCTTGGTGGCAGCGCAACAACAGATATTACCTCTGAGTTTGTATCTGCGGGTATCAACCAGACGATTCACAGGATTTATATGACTGTTGATGCTGATATAAGTCTTACTTGTCCTATAATCGCTTATGAAACAAATGTTGTAACACAGTATCTCCTATGCGAGACAGTAATTGTAGGAAGCACTCCACAATTTTTTGCCGGTATGGACTGACTTTATTATTATAAATTTATTTATCGATAAATATCCCCAATATATTGTATAAAATACTTGCAAAAGGGTTGAAATAAGTTAGATGTTGTGGTATTATATACGAATAAAACAATAACATTGGGGGAGTATGCCCTGTCAAATCTATATCAATACAAACAAATGCCACAAGAGCGCTATGAGTACATAACACTTATTGCGGAAATAATGGCCATCAGGAAGCGTGGCGAAAAGCCTTTGGCTTATATCCATACCTATGGTTGTCAGCAGAACGTGGCAGACAGTGAAAAGATAAAAGGTATGTTGCATCTTGCCGGGTTTTCGTTTACTGAGGAGCCCGAAGATGCTGATTTCATTCTTTTCAATACTTGTGCTGTCAGAGAACACGCTGAGGATCGTGTGTTTGGTAATGTAGGTGCGCTTAAGAATATAAAACGCAGACATCCTTCTGTCACAATTGCTTTGTGCGGATGTATGATGGAGGAAAAAGGAGTCACTGACAGAATCCGTAAAAGCTATCCATTCGTCAGTCTTGTGTTTGGTACTCATTCTGTAGCAAAGTTTCCTCAGCTTCTTTATAATGTGCTTCTTCACGGTAATCGTATTTATGATTGCGACGAAACGGACAATACTATATACGAGGATGTTCCTGTACTCAGAGATAAGAGTTTCAAGGGTTGGCTGTCCGTTATGCACGGATGCGACAATTTCTGCTCCTATTGTATTGTCCCTTACGTCCGTGGCCGTGAACGTTCCCGCTCAAGTGATGCGATTGTGGCCGAGGCAAAGGCTATGATCGAAGCAGGATATAAAGAGATTACACTTCTCGGCCAGAATGTTAACTCATACGGCAAGGGGCTTGATGAGGATGTTTCCTTTGCTCAACTACTCCGTCGGATAGATGAGATTGAGGGAGACTATATCATCAGATTTATGACATCTCATCCAAAAGATTGTACTCATGAGCTTATTGATACAATCGCTACCTCAAAGCATATATCAAAGCATCTTCATCTTCCTTTTCAATCAGGTAGCAGCAGGATTCTCAAAGCTATGAACAGACGATATGACAGAGAGAAGTATCTCAGTATCATTAACTACGCTAAAGAGAAGATTCCTGATGTTTCACTTACAAGTGATGTTATAGTTGGCTTCCCGGGAGAAACCTACGAGGATTTCTGTGAGACAGTGTCTCTTGTGAGGGAAGTGGGATTTACTTCTCTGTTCACTTTCATATATTCAAGACGTCCCGGTACTCCGGCTGCAGAAATGCCGGATGTGGTCACAGAGGAAGAGAAGGGTAAGTGGTTCAGAGAACTTCTTAAAGTTCAGGAGGAGATTGCTTCTGTGCGCTGCAGTAAGATGGTAGGTGATACAGAGCGTGTCCTTGTGGAGGAATATATCGAGAAGAAAGGTCTTCTTTCTACCAGAACTTCCGGCAATATTATTGTAGAGGTCCCGGGAGATGAGTCTCTTATCGGTACATTTCAGAATGTTAAAATTACAGAAGCCCGCAACTGGATACTCAGAGGCGAGTTAATATAAAAAATTTATAATACGGGAGAAGATAAAAATGGATATTATTGAACTTTCAAGAGAACTTGGCAGAAAAATTCAGCAGGAAGAGTCTTATGTTGCTCTTCAGGAAGCTAACAAGGCCGTTGAGGCAGACGAGGCTCTTCAGGAGCTTATTGGCGAATTTAACCTTCTCAAGCTCCAGCTTAACGAGAAGCTCACAGCTGAGGAGCGTGACGAGGAGCAGATCAAAGAGCTCAATACAAAGATGAGAACTCTCTATGCTGATATCATGGTTAACGAATCTATGCAGAAGCTCAACGAGTCAAAGAATGCTTTTGATTCAGTTATGCAGCGTGTGTTTGCAATTGTCTCCAATTCCGCAAACGGAGAAGACCCTGATACAACAGATTATCAGGCTTGCACAGGCAACTGTGGTACTTGCGGCGGTTGTCACTAATTAACTAACAAATTATCCGAAGGAGGTGTAGCAATAATGGCTGAACTTTCGCCTATGATGAAACAGTATTTTGAGATTAAAGAGCGCAATCAGGACAGTATCCTGTTTTTTAGATTGGGAGACTTCTATGAGATGTTCTTTGAGGATGCAAAGATTGCTTCCAGAGAGCTTGACCTTACTCTGACAGGCAGAGATTGTGGACAAGAGGAGCGCGCTCCCATGTGTGGTGTGCCCTTCCACAGTTGTGAAGGCTATATTTCAAAGCTCGTTTCCAGAGGATATAAGGTTGCTATCTGTGAGCAGACAGAGGACCCTGCAACAGCAAAGGGACTTGTTACCAGAGATGTTATCCGTGTTATTACTCCGGGTACTGTTGTTGAGTCAACAATGCTTGATGAAGGCAAGAACAACTATATCTGTTGTGCTTTCTATCAGAACAAGACCATCGGCGTCTGCTTCTGTGATGTATCAACAGGTCAGCTATATGCTACACAGCTTGAGGGAAAAAACTCCATTGACAGTCTTAAGGATCAGCTTGTAAGCTATAATCCTCATGAGCTGCTTATTGGAGGCTTCGGTTCTTACAACAAATCTATAGTAAGATTTGTGCAGGACAGACTTATCTGCAGCATAGAGGAACTTGCAGATGAGGATTTTTCATATCTTAATTCTCTGGATAGTTTAAATGTACAGTTCCCATCTCTCACTGTTGAGAGTATCAAGGATAAATCAGAGCTTGTCTGTGCTTTGGGCGGACTTCTCGGATACCTTGGCAGAACACAGATGACCGGACTTGAGCGAATCAGAGATGTGGAGCTTTATGAGAATAATCAGTTCATGCGTCTTGATTTCAATACACGCAGAAATCTTGAGCTGACTCAGACTATGATAACAAAAGAAAAGCGCGGCTCTCTTTTGTGGGTACTTGATAATACAAAAACTGCTATGGGTAAACGCCTTCTCAGATCCTGGATTGAGAATCCGCTGATGAATGTGGCGGCAATTATCAGACGTCAGTCTGCTGTGGCAGAACTAGTGGATGATACAGTAAAGCGACTGGAGATTTGTTCCGTTCTCACAGGAATCCTTGATATTCAGCGAATAATGACAAAGATCGTATACGGAAGTGCAAATGCCCGTGAACTTCGTTCTTTGTGCACAGCAACCGTTGCTTTGCCTCAGATCAAGTCCTTGCTTGCTGATTCATCTTCATCGTATCTTAAGGATCTTTACACTACCATAGATACCCTTGAGGATATTCATACTCTTATCGATGCAGCTATTGTCGATGATCCGCCCTTTACTGTCCGTGATGGCGGAATGATAAGAAGAGGATACAACAGTGAACTTGATCTTATCAGTAGCGATATGACAGACTCAACCTCCTTGCTTGCTCAGATTGAAGCATCGCAACGTGAGGCTACAGGCATCCCAAAATTAAAGGTTGGATATAACCGAGTTTTCGGATATTACATCGAGGTTACAAATTCATACAAGAATCTTGTGCCTGAAACATACATAAGAAAACAGACACTCACTAATTGTGAGAGATATATTACTCAGGAACTTAAGGAGCTGGAAGGCAGAATTCTCGGCGCAAAGGATAAGACCACTGCTTTGGAGTATGAGATATTCACTTCCATCAGAAATATAGTTGCTGAGAACCTGAGTCGGATTGAGCAGACTGCTGATTCTCTGGCTCAGCTGGATGTACTTTGTTCTTTGGCAAATGTGGCATCTGACAACAGATATACAAGACCCGATGTGGATCTTTCTTCTGTTATCAGACTCAAAGCCTCAAGACATCCCGTTGTTGAGACTCTTCTTGATAGCTCAAGATTTGTTTCCAATGACGTATTTCTTGATAACGACGAGAACAGGGTTGCTATCATAACCGGTCCCAACATGGCCGGTAAATCCACATATATGAGACAAACCGCTCTCATAGTGATTATGGCTCAGATTGGTAGTTTTGTTCCTTGCGATTATGCTCAGATCGGTATTGTGGACGCAGTGTTCACTCGAGTAGGAGCATCTGATGATCTTGCTTCAGGTCAGTCTACCTTTATGGTGGAAATGAGCGAGGTAGCAAGTATTGTCAAGTCAGCAACCTCCAGAAGCCTTCTCATTTTTGACGAGATTGGCCGAGGTACCTCTACCTATGATGGTATGAGCATAGCCAGAGCCGTGCTCGAGTATGTTGCAGACAAGAAGAAACTGGGAGCAAAATCACTCTTTGCAACACATTACCATGAACTTACGGTACTTGAGGAGCTAATCAAGGGAGTAAAGAACTACAATATTGCTGTGAAAAAGAGGGGAGACGATATTACTTTCCTCCGTCGCATAGTTCCGGGTGGAGCTGATGACAGCTATGGTATTGAAGTAGCAAAGCTTGCAGGAGTTCCTGACTGGATAATTTCACGTGCAAAACAGATTCTGAAAGAACTGTCTGACGATAATCCTGACAACAGAGAAACTTTTCGTAATGTCAGGGAATCGGCAGAAAATGATCCTGATCAGATGCAGCTTTCTCTTATGCCTTCAGCTGACAGCGCTGTGGTTGAGAGACTCCGTGAGTCAGATGTAGATACCCTCACACCCATTGAGGCTATCAACCTTCTTTATGAGCTTAAGAAAATGCTTTAAATATTCAATTATAGGAGGTGACACCATTGAGTAGAATTAATGTACTGGATAAACATGTGGCTGAGCTTATAGCTGCAGGTGAGGTCGTTGAGAGACCTTCTTCCGTAATCAAAGAGTTAGTTGAGAATTCTATTGATGCAGGAGCTACTTCCATAACTGTGGAAATCAAAAACGGTGGGACTACTTATATGCGTGTCACTGATGACGGAATGGGTATTATGCGTGATGATGTGCGCAATGCCTTTCTGCGTCATGCTACCAGCAAAGTCTCTTGTGAGAATGATCTGGATTCTATAGCGACACTTGGATTCCGCGGAGAAGCCTTGGCTTCTGTTTCTGCTGTAGCCAGGGTGGAGCTTATCACTTGTGCTGACAACGAAGATGTTGGCACAAGCTATCGTATTGACGGTGGCGATGAGATTGACCTTTCTGATGCCGGTTGTCCCGTGGGTACCACAATAATTGTCAGAGACTTGTTCTATAATATTCCTGCACGTCAGAAATTCCTCAAGAAGGATGTTGCAGAGGGTAATTCAGTATCATTGATAATTGACAGAATTGCTCTTTCTCATCCTGAGATTGCGTTTACCTTCATCAGGGATTCAAAACAAGTTCTCAAGACCTCCGGCGATGGTAAACTCAAATCTGCCATATACTCTGTATACGGCAGAGATTTTTCAAACTCACTCATTCCTGTTGATTATGAGCTCAATGGAGTTCGTGTCAACGGTTTTATCTCCAGACCAGAGTCTGCCCGTCCTAACAGAAATCTCCAGACTTTTTTTGTGAACAACCGATATGTTCGCAGTCGTACTGCATCCGCCGCAGTAGATGAAGCTGGAAAAGGCTCTGTTATGGTAGGGAAATTTCTTTCCTGTGTGCTTAATGTCACAATGTCCTTTGCGGCTGTGGATGTCAACGTTCATCCTGCAAAGATAGAGGTTCGCTTTGTAAACGAGAGACCTTTATTCGATGCAGTTTACCACGCTGTCAAGTCAGCTTTGTATATGGGTGATAAGCGCAAGGAGGCTATCCTTTCGGGTCTGAATCCCAAGCAACAACAAAATCCTTTTGCTCAGTTTGATCTGAGATCCAAGGATGTATCAGTCAACTCTGATTCCAAAAAAATTCTTGCAGATGATAATTCTCATTCTAAAACAGAGGGAGTTACCATTAGGAAGATGGATGACACAGCTCCTCTTAAAACTAACGAACCAACTCCTTTATATAATCATAGTGTTAAGGTGGAGGATTCAGTCAGGATCAAAAACTACTTCTCAGCTTTGGATATAGTCAAGGAAGCCCATGAAGAAATTCCTGTCATTAATCAGACATCACCTACTCAGGAACTGAATAATTCTGCTGCTGTTGTTTCTCGACAGTGTTTGGATAATACTCCTGAAGATGCGACAGAGTCTTCTGTTAAAGATGAAACAGAAGAAAAGATTTCTGCTTCTGCACCTGTTGTTTCTTCAGCCAATCAGCCTGAGAAAACAGATGAGACAGAACTACTTTCTGAAGCAGAACCTGTAGCCTTAGTTGATACGACTACTCCCGATTTTTCTTATATTGGAGAGGTATTCCGTACATATATAATTATTGAAATTAAGAATGAGCTGATTCTAATCGATAAACACGCTCTGCACGAGCGAATGATTTATGAGCAGCTTAAATCTGACACAAGTATTAATACTCAACTTCTGCTTGTCCCGCAGACCGTTTCTCTTGATAAGGCTGTGTATACAGAAGTTCTCGATAATCTCGATATGATGAGGGATTGTGGTTTTGAAGTTGAGGATTTTGGTATGCCGACTCTTCTTATCCGTTCTGCTCCTTCTTATCTGGCAGGAGAGGATATTACTGATACTATCATAGAGATGGCGGACCACATTGCAAATAACAAGCGGGACATCAGATCTGAGAAAATGGATTGGATTTTCCACAATATAGCATGCAGAGCTGCTGTCAAATCCGGCAACAAAAGTTCTGATGTAGAACTTCGTGAGCTTGCTCAGAAAATGCTGGCTGATGATTCTTTGCGATATTGTCCTCACGGCAGACCTGTATGTATAGTTCTGAAGAAATCAGAAATAGAAAAACAGTTTGGCAGGGCGTGATTTGATGCCTGATAATAAAATCAAGTTAATATCTATAGCAGGTCCAACAGCTTCCGGAAAGACAGCTTTATCCATTGAAATTGCAAAGAAATATGGGGGAGAAGTAATCTCTGCTGATTCTATGCAGATTTATAAATATATGGATATTGCTACTGCAAAGCCCACCCCCGAGGAAATGGGGCGTGTGCCTCATCACCTCATCGGATTTGTAGAACCGGGGGACGAATACAGTGTAGCACAGTATGTGACAGATGCCTCAGATGCTATTGAAAAGGTGTCTTCTGTCGGTAAGCTGCCCGTGCTTGTTGGAGGGACAGGTTTATATATCGATTGTCTTCTGGATGGCGTTGTGTTCAGCGATGCAGAAACTGATCCGAAACTCAGAGATAAACTTCAGGATAAGCTTGATAAATACGGGTTGGACTATATGCTCTCAGAACTTGAGAAGTTTGACCCTGACAGTGCAAAACGTCTTGCTCCTCAGCGAAATCCCAAACGTATCCTCAGAGCTATGGAGATATACTATTCCTCAGGAGTGACAATGACGGAGCAGAATTTGCGTTCGAAATCTGAAGAAAGCAAATTTGATCCGGTAATGATTGCTCTTAACTATCGTGACAGAGAGATACTTTATTCAAGGATAAACCGTAGAGTAGATATTATGATTGAAGATGGGCTTATCGAAGAAGCCCGGGCATTTTATTCTTCATGTCAAAGCAATACTTCAAATCAGGCCATTGGCTATAAAGAACTTAAGCCCTATCTTGACGGGGAGAAAACCCTGGAGGAATGTATTGAAACTCTCAAGCGTTCCACCAGACGCTACGCAAAGCGTCAGCTCACATGGTTTATGAGGAATAAAAATATTAAATGGTTTTATGTTGATGATTATAAATCGCAGGATGAGTTTTATTCTGCAGTTTTTAGATTTCTTTCTTTAAAAGGATTTGAGTTTATATGAAACAGTCTATCCTAAAAAGAATATTATTTATCGCTATCATTTTGCTGATACTCACATATTTTGGTGTTACTTTGTTCAGAGGTAACCTTGATACCGACAAAATGATTGACACTGAGATTGCAGCCAGCTATTCATATAACGACAGTATCACAGCAGATGCAGTTGTTGTACGTGATGAGACTCTCATTGAATATGACGGTAGCAAGGTTCTCTATTATACAGTCAATGATGGTGATATTGTATCTGTGGGTTCAGATGTAGCATATGTTTTTTCTAACGAAGAAGATGCTCTGAATTATAACAGAATAAGAGAATTGACAGAAGATATCGAGACTCTTGAGAGTCTGAATGTTTCTGATGGTAATATTCAGAGTGACTATTCAGCTGTTGATAAGCAGATTGACCAGAACCTGAAGAACACCATTCTTGCGGTTAATTCCAATTTGCCTTCAGAAATCAACACATCTTCGGATAACCTTGTCTATTCAATTAATCAGAGAAAAATTATCACAGGAGAAATTACCAACTTTGACGACCAAATCGCTCTTCTCCAGTCTGAGCTTGCAGAGTATGAGAGTCTTGGAACTACATATTCAGACGTGATCACCACGGACAAAAGCGGTTATTTTGTGTCTTTTGCGGATGGATACGAGAGTAAGTTTGATTACACTACCATCACTGATATGACGGTAGATAACTTTAGTATTGATGTTGAACCTGATACTGTCAGCGAGAATACCATCGGAAAAATCGTAAGCGGTCTTAACTGGTATGTTGTGGTTAAGGTCTCTGCTGATGATGCGCTGCTTCTGTCTCATTCTGACAAGGATATGACAGTATCTTTTCCTGAGTCAACCTGTAACGACATCCCCGCTACTTTGGTTGCGTTGAATCAGGCTTCAAAGAAATCCGAAGCCGTAGCTGTATTCAAGTGTAATTACATGAACACCCCTATCAGTCATCTTCGTACAGAATCAGTGAAGATCGACGTTAATTCTTATTCCGGAATCAGGATCAGCAAGGATGCTGTTCATTTTGATTATATTAATACAATCGATTCTGAAGGTAATGAAATTAGTAAGAATGTTCAGGGTGTATATGTACTCATTGGCAGTGAACTCAAATTTAAAGAAATCGATATTCTCTATTCAGGAACGGATTTTGTAATTGCAAATGATAATCCGCCTGATGGATCGATCCTCAGTGATGAAACTGTTCAGCTGAATGATGAGATTGTAATTCAGGGAGAGGAGTTGTATGATGGAAAGATTGTTAAGTGATATTAAATACAACTACGAAGTAATCAGGGAGAATATAGCTCAAGCGGCAATAATGAGCGGCAGAAAACCTGAGGACATTACATTCCTTTCTGCTACAAAAACAGTTTCACCTGAACTTATTAATTACGCTATTTCCCTGGGGCTCGATCATATTGGCGAGAACAAAGTTCAGGAGCTTCTCTCAAAGTACGATGACTATGACTTGCGCTCGTGTGACCTTCATTTTATCGGACACCTGCAGTCAAACAAAGTTCGTCAGATTGTCGATAAAGTAAGTATGATTCAGTCTGTGGATTCTCTGAAACTTGCCACAGAGGTTTCAAAGCAGTGTCAGAAGATTGACACATGTATGAAAATTCTTATAGAAGTTAATATCGGAAGAGAAGAGAACAAATCGGGTGTATATCCTGAGAAGTTGGAAGAATTGCTTTATCAGATATCAGAATTAAGTAATATTCAGGTGGACGGATTGATGGCAATTCCGCCAATTTGTGAAAATGAACAGAAAATTCGTGGATATTTTCAAAATATGCGTAATCTGTTTATTGACATATCACATAAAAACATAGATAATATATCTATGAATACCTTATCCATGGGTATGTCAGGGGATTATCGTGAGGCTATACTAGAGGGTGCTACCCTTGTTCGTATAGGTTCATCTTTGTTCGGCCCAAGAAACTATAATAAATAATATTACGGAGGTAATTTAAAATGGCAGGATTTGTAGACAAGTTTAAGCGTATGTGGGATGCTCCCGACGACGAGTACGAGTACGATGAGTACGGCTACGGTGAGGAAGAGACAGAGAACTTTGATGAGGACGTAACAGTTCGCGAGAGTTCTTCCAGAAGAAATAAGGTTGTTAACATCAACACAACCGCAAAGCTTGCAGTTGCACTTTTCAAGCCTGAGAGATTCGGCGAGGAAACAAGAGCAATTGCTGATGAGCTTATCAAGACTCACACTGTTGTTCTCAATCTTGAGAACACAAACACGGATATGTCCAGAAGACTCATTGACTTCCTTTCCGGCGTTGCTTATGCAAACAGAGGCAAGATAAAGAAGGTTGCTTCCAGCACATTTATTATTATTCCCAATCACGTTGATCTTACAGGTGATGATCTTCTTGATGAGCTTGAGAATAACGGAGTATACTTCTGATAATGGATGAGTCCCAGATTCTGTTTTCTCGAATCGACGATTTAATCTGTAATAGCGGACAGAGTGTTAATAAGTTCTATGGATTTTTGAATGAGTGCCAGTCCGCTGATGTCTCAGCGTATCTGAAAAATAAAGGTTTCTCATATACCTTGTATGGTGGTTACTCAAACGCATCCAGGGTATTTGTGGCCATTGATGATGTTGATGAGTATAGTTTTCCTATATCTGCTCTTAGAATAGTTTCAAAGGGAAAGAAAGTTCTTTCTCACAGAGATTATCTCGGAGCCATTATGGGCATGGGTGTTAAAAGAGAGTGTATTGGTGACATTGTTCTTTTATCTGACAAATCATCAGTTGTTTTTGTTCGTAACGAAATAGCGGAATATCTTATAAACGAGCTGACCAAGGTTGGTCGTGATTCTGTAGATATCAGCTACTTTTCTGATGATACCGACGCGTTATGTTCTAATACGGAAGAACTGCGTATTATTGTTACTTCAATGCGCGCAGATAATGTTGTCAGTGCCTGTATCAATTGTTCCCGAGGTGTGGCTTCTCAGTTGATTTCATCAGATCAGGTGTTTTTAAACTATTTTCATGTGTCCAAGCCTTCTGTTACTGTTTCAGAAGGGGATATTCTCAGCATCAGAGGATATGGTAAGTTTATCATCGGAGAACAAACCGGTAGTACTAAAAAGGATAGAATGGTAATCAGCGTGTTACGCTATATTTAAGGGGGATATTATGTTATCTATTGAAGAGATCAAGAATATCAGTTTCAGAAAAGCAAGTCTCGGCGGATACAAACCCGAGGACGTAGATGCTTTTATTGATCAGGTTCTTATAACAATGGAGCAGATGAGAAAAGAAAAGTCCGATCTTGTAAAAAAGATGGATTTTCTTGCTACCAGAGTAGAGGAATACAGAGCTGACGAAGATGCAGTTCGTAATGCACTATTATCAGCTCAGCGTGTTGCTGATTCAACTATTAAGGAAGCACGTGCAAAAGCTGCATATATTATAGAAGAATCAGAAAATGTTGCTAAGGCAAAGCTTTATGATCTCAATATTCAGATCAAACAGCAGAAGAAACAGTACACCATGCTTCTTGCTGAGTGCAATAAACTCAGAGAAGACATTATCAATAATTGCAATAAGCATATGGTTATTGCAAAGGACCTCCCCGGTCTTGATAAGATAAAGTCTATGGAAGCTTCAATGGATAAGCGTTATCCCACTGATAACTCAGATGATTTTGAAAAAGCAGGGGAGATAGGCTCAAAGACTAAAGCTCCCGCTGCTACAACAGAGGAACATCGTAATTTCGATAGAATTATTATTGATGAACCTCAGGAATCTGTTGATACAGTTCCTGCGGCTGAAGATACAAAAAAGACAGCTCCTGCGGCTTCAGCTTCAGCAGAGAAAAAAACAGATGCCAAGCCTGTGACTGACTCAAAGTCAACTGCACAGGCTGATGTTCCTGTAATTGATATTGCTGATAACGATTATGAAGAAGTAAACATTGTCAGTGATCTTGGCGACCGTGAATTCTCAAATGAGTTTATTGCCAAGAAAGAGAAGAAAAAGGGCAGAGCCTTCGGCGTTCTTAAGTTCGGTGATGACTATGACCTGAATAACGACGATGATGACAGCAATGCTGTATCAGATAACAGATAATATTTTTGGAGAGTAGATAATTATGTCCCAGGATTATAACAGCACACTTAATCTTCCTAAAACCGAATTTCCTATGAGAGCAGGTCTTCCTCAGAGCGAGCCTGTAACTCTCAAAAATTGGGAAGAGAATGATATTTATGGCAAGCTTATGGAGAAGAACGCAGGAAAACCTATGTTTGTTCTTCATGATGGCCCTCCCTATGCTAATGGTAATATTCACTTAGGTACCGCTCTCAATAAAGTCCTCAAGGATTTTATTGTTAGATACAAGAATATGTCAGGTTTTTGTTCACCCTTCGTTCCCGGTTGGGATACTCATGGACTTCCCACAGAGCTGAAGGCTAGAGCTAAAGCCGGTGTATCCAGCTCTGACGCTATTTCTGACGTTGAGCTTCGTCAGATTTGCCGAGATTTTGCACTTGGCTATCTTGATGATCAGCGTAACCAGTTCAAGCGTCTGGGTGCTATCGGAGATTGGAACGATCCCTATATTACCCTTAAGAAGGAATTTGAGGCTACTCAGATTGAGATTTTCTCTGAGATGGCTCAGAAGGGATATATCTATAAGGGTCTCAAGCCCGTTTATTGGTGTCCCGAATGTAAGACAGCTCTCGCAGAGGCTGAGATTGAGTATGCCGAGGACCCCTGTTTCTCAATTTACGTAAAATTCCCTGTCAGCGATGACCAGGGCAAGATTTCAGCTCTTGGTGTAGATCCTGCTAAAACATTCTTTGTTATCTGGACAACTACCACATGGACTCTTCCCGGTAACGTTGCAGTTTGTGTAGGTCCTGATTTTAACTATTGTGTTATCAAGTCAGGTGACGAGTTCTATATTATGGCTGAGGAGCTCTATAAGAGTGCTTTCGAAGCTGCAGGTATTGAAAATTACGAGGTCGTTGCTGAGATTTCTGGTAGCGAGCTTGAGTATATCAAGACAAGACACCCCTTCCTTGACAGAGAGTCACTTGTTATCGTTGGTGATCATGTTACTCTTGATAGTGGTACAGGATGTGTTCACACCGCTCCCGGTCATGGTGTTGAGGACTATGATGTATGCCGCAACTATCCCGAGATTCCCATCATTGTTCCCGTTGATGCTGATGGCAGACTCACTGAGGAGGCAGGTCAGTTTAGCGGTCTGCTCACAGATGATGCAAACAAGCCTATTGCACAGCATCTTGACAGCATCGGACTTCTCTTTGGACTTAAGAAGATTATTCACCAGTATCCTCATTGCTGGAGATGTAAGAAGCCCGTTTTGTTCAGAGCTACAAATCAGTGGTTCTGCTCTGTTGATGATTTCAAGGCTGACGCTGTAAAGGCTATTGATGATGTTCAGTGGATTCCTGCATGGGGTAAGGATCGTATCACCTCCATGGTTCAGGATCGTAAGGATTGGTGTATCTCTCGTCAGCGTAGATGGGGTGTGCCCATTCCCATCTTCTTCTGCAAAGACTGTGGCGAGCCCTACATCGATAAGGCAGCTATGGATGCTGTAGCAGAGCTCTTCCGTAAGGAAGGCTCAGATGCTTGGTTTGCACTTTCTGCAGAAGAGATTCTGCCTGAGGGCGCAAAGTGTGCAAAGTGCGGCTCTTCTTCCTTTGAAAAAGAGAGAGATATTATGGATGTATGGTTCGACAGCGGTGTTACACATGCGGCTGTTCTTAAGGCAAGACCTAACCTCACATGGCCTGCTGACTTGTATCTTGAAGGTGCAGATCAGTATCGTGGCTGGTTCCAGTCTTCTCTGCTCACTTCTGTTGCAGCATTTGGTTCAGCTCCCTACAAGAGTGTTCTCACACATGGTTGGGTTGTAGATGGCGAAGGCAAGAAGATGAGTAAGTCTCTTGGCAACGGTATTGATCCTCAGGAGGTTGTTGACCAGTATGGTGCAGATGTTCTACGTCTTTGGGTTGCATCCTCTGACTACCATGTTGATATCAGAATTTCTAAGGAAATCCTGAAGCAGCTTTCTGAAGCATACAGAAAGATCAGAAATACAGCCAGATATATCCTTGGAAATATTAACGACTTTAACCCTGATACTGACAGAGTCTCTATTGATGAGCTTATGCCTATTGATAAGTGGGCAATCAACAAACTTAACGAGCTTATTGTCAAGGTCAAGGCAGGATATGATACTTACGAGTTCCATCAGGTATATCATGCTATCCACAACTTCTGTGTTGTTGATATGTCCAACTTCTATCTTGATGTACTGAAGGATCGTCTCTATACCGAGAAGGCCGATTCACTTTCTCGTCGTGCTGCACAGACAACAATTTTCATCATTCTTGACTCTATGACAAGAATGCTTGCTCCTATTCTTGCATATACTTCTGATGAAATCTGGAAGTATATGCCTCATTGTTCCGATGCAGATCCCGAGTGTGTACTCTTTAACCAGATGCCTGATACTATTGATATCAATCTGGAGGCTGATTTTATTGCTAACTGGGACAAGATTCACGAGCTGAGAGATACTGTTAAGAAGCAGCTTGAGGTTTCTATCAAAGAGAAGATGATCAAATCCTCTCTTGAGGCATCAGTAACACTTCTTGCATCCGGTTCTGAGTATGACTTCATCAAGTCCGTTGAGAACGAGCTTGCAGCTGCTTTCATTGTTTCTGAGGTTGTAGTTGAGAAGAAGGACGAGGGTGAGCTTCAGGTTACAGTATGTCACGCTGAAGGTGAAAAGTGTGAGCGCTGCTGGGCATATAGCAAAACAGTCGGCGATAATTCTGAGCATCCCACTCTTTGTGCAAGATGTTCTTCAGTAATTGGATAAAAATCTTATGGTCAAAGCGGTGTGTTTTTATGCACCGCTTGGCTTTCTTATGGAGGAATTATTTTGATTATTTCCTTGATAATCGCAATTTTGCTCATTATTATTGATCAGGTTTCAAAGTACCTGATTGTTTCAAATATGGCATTGGGAGAATCAAAGACCATTATACCCGGTTTGCTTGACTTTACCTATACTCATAATGATGGTATGGCTCTTGGCATTGGCTCTGAGAGTTTCAGATGGGTGTTTGTTGTTGTTACTCTTCTTGTATGTGCGGTACTTATTTATCTGATGTTCCGTTCCGAGTTCAGAACAAAGACTTATTATTCTGCTGTTGTGCTTATTGTCAGCGGTGGCATCGGTAATCTGATCGACAGAGTCCTCAATGGTTATGTTGTTGATTTTCTGGCACTTTCTTTCTTTTCTCCTATTTGCAACTTTGCGGATTATTGCATTACTGCAGGTACAATATTGCTTGTTATCTTTATTATCTTTTTCTACGGAAAAACTTCCAAAGAGGAGTCAGATAATAACAAGTCGGAATCAGTTGGTTGATTATGGATTATACATTTAATATTTTAGCTGACGATGCCGGATTGAGAATTGATAAGTTCCTAGCTTCTAAAATTTCCGACAGATCCAGAAGCTTTCTCAGTTCACTTGTTGAATCAGGCCTTGTTACTGTTAATGATAAACAAGCTGCAAAAAGCTTTAAGGTGTCAGAAGGGGATGTTGTCAATGTTTCGGTCCCCGATGCTGTTGAGCTGGAAGCTACACCTGAGGATATTCCCCTTGATATTGTTTATGAAGATGAGCACCTTATTGTAGTAAATAAACAAAAAGGAATGGTGGTGCATCCTGCCGCAGGTAATCCAAATGGTACCCTGGTAAATGCATTACTGTTTCATTGCAAAGGTCAACTTTCAGGTATAAATGGAGTGCTCAGACCCGGTATTGTTCATAGGATCGACAAAAATACAAGCGGACTTCTTGTTGTTGCAAAATCTGATTTAGCTCACGCTTCTCTGGCACAACAGATAAAAGATCATTCTGTTACCAGAGAATATCGTGCTGTTATTTATGGTCATCTCAAAGAGAGTGAAGGTACGGTTGACGCTCCTATCGGGCGTGCAGCTGTTGACCGTAAACGTATGTGTGTTACTGACAGAAATTCCAAGAACGCTGTTACTAATTACAAAGTTTTGGAAGAATACAAAGATTTCTCCTATATTAGTTGTAGATTGGAAACAGGCAGAACACATCAGATCCGTGTGCATATGTCTTATCTTGGCCACCCTTTGGCCGGAGATGATGTATATGGTCCCAAGAAGGTGATCACTGAGCTTTCAGGTCAGTGCCTTCATGCAATCAGACTTGGATTTGTCCATCCTATAGAAGGGGAGTATATGGAGTTTGAATCTTCTCTGCCTGATTATTTTGCTAAGTTTTTGTCTAAATTGCAAAAGAAATCATAATGATGATTTAATTCTTTTTAATAAAAAACTATTGCAAATTATATCCGGATGTGTTATTATACTATAGAATTTGAATTTCCGTCGTTTCCTACGACGAGTTCAATGTTAGCGACATAGTCGCAATTGATATGGTTAGTCCTCTGCCGAAAGGTATGAATTTCCGAAAAAATAATTGGAGGTCATAATAATGGACGCATTAAAAACAATTTCCGCAAGCTCAATCAAGAGTGAGAAGCCTCAGTTCTCTATCGGTGATACAGTTAAGGTAGCTGTTAACATCCGTGAGGGCGAGAGAGAGAGAATCCAGATGTTCGAGGGTACTGTTATCGCAAGACGTGGTAGCGGCGTTTCCGAGACATTTACAGTAAGACGTGTTTCCTATGGCGTTGGCGTTGAGAGAGTATTCCCCGTGAATTCCCCCAATGTAACTTCCGTACAGGTTATCAGACACGGTAAAGTTCGCAGAAGCAAGCTCTACTATCTCCGTGATAGAGTTGGTAAGGCTGCTAAGGTTAAGGAAGCAATAAAGAAGTAAACAAAAAAGGGACGATTGTCCCTTTTTTTACTATCATTTAGGTGAAGATATGAAAAAAATCAATCTTGACGAATACGATATTGATATCCAGGATGAATCTTTTGGTGCTGATGACCAGGAAATCATCAAGGTAGAAACCAATTCTTCTTCTATTACAACCGCACTTTATGAGTGGATGCACTCAATTGTTGTTGCTATTGTAATCGTTATTTTGTTACTTACTTTCGTTTTTCGTCTTGTTAATATTGATGGTACATCCATGTGTGATACATTGTTCCATCAGGATAAGGTTATTATTACTAACTTCTTTTATGAACCTGAGGTTGGGGATATAGTAGTTATTCCTGAGGGTGTAGCCAGCAAAATTGACAAGCCTATTATCAAGCGTATTATTGCACTTGAAGGTCAGGAAGTAAATATCAATTTTGAGACAGGTGAGGTTTCTGTTGACGGTGAGGTGCTCAAGGAAGAGTATGTTTCTACACAGACTACTCAGAATGTGGGCGAAGTACCTATCGAGTATCCTCTTACTGTTCCTGAGGGTCAGGCATTTATTCTTGGAGATAACCGAAAGGTTTCTCTTGATAGCCGTAGTTTCGGTTGCGTAAATGTTGACGATATCATTGGTAAGGCACAGTTCGTTATTTTCCCTTTTAACAACTTCGGTTACTTATATTAAGTAAAAGGACAAAAGCTTACATCTATCTGATGTAAGCTTTTTTTATAGGTGATATTATGAGTGTAAATCAGAATATTCAGTGGTTTCCGGGTCATATGACCAAAACAAAAAGAATGATTGAAGCATCTCTGAAACTTGTTGATGCAGTAGTAGAAATCAAGGATGCAAGAATCCCTGTTTCTTCTACTAACCCTGATATTGACGGGCTTGTCGGCAAAAAGCCTCGCATCATTCTTCTTAATAAATGTGATATGGCAGACCCTGTGTCTACAAACAAATGGATAGAGTTTTATAATAAGAAGGGAATCAAAGCCCTTGCTATTGATTGCAGAAGTGGTAAAGGATTGGACAAATTCATCCCTGAGTGCAGAAAGCTGCTGAAGGAATATATCGAGAAAAAGCAAGCAAAAGGTATCAAGAATCCTTCAATCAGGGTTATGATTGTAGGTATACCTAATGTTGGAAAGTCATCATTCATTAATAAAATCGTAAAGAAAAATCGTGCAAAGGTGGAGGACAGGCCTGGTGTAACAAGAGGTAATCAGTGGTTTACTCTTGACAGAGGCTTTGAGCTTCTTGATACCCCCGGTGTACTTTGGCCAAAGTTTGAGGATCAGATGGTTGGTGAAAGATTGGCATTTACAGGTGCTGTAAAAGATCAGATCCTTGATACAGAATTACTGGCGGTCAGACTCCTTGATTTGCTGAAAGAAATAAAACCTCAGAGTTTTATTGAGAGGTTTTCTTTGGATGCAGAGGAGATGTCAGATATAGATTCTTATGACCTGCTTCAGCTTATTGGTAAGAAGCGAGGTATGCTTATGTCAGGCGGACATGTAAACACCGAGCGTGCTTCTGCTATGTTGCTTGATGAATTCAGAGCAGCGAAGCTTGGACGTGTTACACTTGAACTGCCTGATTGATAAGGAGTAAATTATGGATTGGTTAGAGTTTGAAAAGGCTGCCTACGAAAAAGGTTATGTATCTGTGTGTGGAGTAGATGAAGCTGGAAGAGGACCTCTTGCAGGTCCTGTTTGTGCCGCTGCGGTTATTTTGCCCGCAGGTACAATTATAGATGGAGTTAATGATTCCAAGAAGCTTACAGAAAAAAAGAGAGAAAAACTATTTGATGTAGTTAAAGAGTCAGCTTTATCCTACTGCATTGCTTTTTCAACTGTCGAAGAAATAGAGGAGCTCAATATATTAAACGCAACCATGCTTGCCATGAAGCGTGCTGTAGAAGGCCTTGATATTCCTGCTGACTTTGCGTATATTGATGGCAACAGAACACCTGATTTGTCAATACCTTGTGAGTATATTATCAAAGGCGATGCCCGCTCTATGTCCGTTGCATCTGCCTCTATTCTTGCAAAGGTTGCCCGAGATCGCCTTATGCTTGAATATGCTAAAGAATATCCCCAGTATTTCTTTGAAAAACACAAGGGTTATGGTACAAAGCTTCATACTGATATGATAAAAGAGTATGGTCCTTCTCCGATACATAGAATGAGCTTTCTGAAGAAAATCCTGGGTGATTGATATGAGTATTTTTTCTCCTATAACCAAGGGTTCTCTTGGGGAAGACTATGTTGAAAAATATCTCAGAAAGAAAAAATTCAGGATACTGAACAGGAATATGAGAAACAAGTATTCTGAGATAGACATTATTGCAGAGAATAAGGAGTATATTGTTTTTGTCGAGGTTAAGTCCCGTACAGGTGAATATGAACTCAGACCTGTGGATGCAGTCAGCAATGCTAAGCAAAAGAAAATAATGTTGGCTGCCTTTTGTTATATTCATGAAAATAATATCAGCAAACAACCAAGATTCGATGTGGCTGAGGTTTTTCTTGACAAAAACACCTTTAAACCTTATAAGGTCAACTATATAGAAAATGCCTTTTCTCAAGGAGGAGATTATGCGGTTTTTTGACCTGCATTGTGATACTCTATATAAAGCGGTGACAACAGGCAGTACGCTTGATGATGTTAATAACGAGGTAACTGTTTCTAGCGGCAAGAAGTTCAGTGCGTGGACCCAATGTATGGCTATTTGGATTCCAGACGGAATAAGTGATAATAAAGCTGTAGAGTTGTTTGAAAAAGCTTACAGAAAGCTAAAAACCGATGCTGAAACTTTTGGTGTCAGTATTAATCAGGGCGGCGAGCTCACTAATTTGCATAGCTTTTTCTTTACGGTTGAGAATGCACTTGTGATTGGATCGGATATTGATAGAGTAAAAACTCTATCAGAATGTGGGGTGCGTATGATCACACTCACATGGAATGATGTTAATCTTTTGGGCGGTGGAGCAGATACCAATATGGGGCTGACTGATTTTGGAAAGGTTTGTATCAGAGAGTTTGAAAATAATTCCATTGTCGTCGATGTTTCACATGCAAGTGAGAAAATGTTTTTCGATGTTGCACAGTGCAGCAGGAGACCTTTCGTTGCCTCCCACTCAAATTCAAAGTCAATTTGTAATCATCGCAGAAATCTTTCAGATGAACAATTTTGTGTTATAGTTGACAGGGGAGGAATTGTAGGAATTAATTTCCATAGGGATTTTCTTTCTGAATCATCAAAGTCTGCATCACTCAAAGATGTACTTAATCACACCGAACATTTTCTTTCGTTAGGTGGAGAAGATCATTTGTGCATCGGTTCTGATTTTGATGGGAGCGATATTCCTCGAAAAGTGAATTCTCTTGATAAAATCTATAATTTATATGAGGCTTTCCTGAAAATAGGTTATAATGAGCAACTTGTACAAAAAATTATGTATGATAATGCGCATAATTTCTTTAGTAGATTTTGACTTTTTACGATAAATAGTGTAAAATAATATATTATTCGTATAGAAAGGGTGGTTGGTTAGATTATGATGTATACCAGCACACAGAATAATAACGAGACAGTGTCCTCAGCACAGGCTATTGCTCAGGGAATTTCCCGTGAAGGCGGCTTGTTTGTACCTGATTCATTTCCTCAGTATGATGGTATAACCTTTGAGACACTTCTTAAACTTGATTACAGAGAAAGAGCCAAGAAGATTCTTTCTGATTATCTTACTGATTTCACAGCAGAAGAAATAGCAGATTGTGTTGACAAGGCTTACACAGCAGAGAAGTTTGGTTCTGATAATCCCGCTCCTATCGTATCTGTTGATTATAAGGGCAACGAGCTCAATATCCTTGAGCTGTGGCACGGCCCCACTTGTGCTTTCAAGGATATGGCTTTGCAGATTCTTCCTCATCTTCTCACAAAGTCGCTGAAGAAAACCGCTGATGGAAAGATAGCTGTTATTCTTGTTGCTACTTCTGGCGATACCGGTAAAGCTGCACTCGAGGGATTTAAGGATGTAGATAATACAGAGATCATTGTATTTTATCCCAGTGATGGTGTAAGTCCTATGCAGAAGCATCAGATGAACACCACAGGCGGCAACAACGTCGGCGTGTGTGCAATCAAGGGTAACTTTGATGATGCACAGACTGGTGTAAAGAAGATCTTTACTACCGAAGAGGTTATTAGTGCTCTTGAGTCTAATGGTCTGATGTTCTCCAGTGCTAATTCAATTAACTGGGGACGTCTCCTGCCTCAGATTGTATACTATATCTCAGCATATTGTGATATGGTCAATGCGGGTAAAATTAAGCTTGGTGATAAGATCAATATTGTTGTTCCTACAGGTAACTTTGGTAATATCCTTGCTGCATATTTTGCAATGTGCATGGGTATGCCTGTAAACAAGTTTATCTGTGCTTCCAACTCCAACAATGTTTTAACAGATTTCATTAACACAGGATCTTATAATAAGAATCGAGAGTTTATTACCACTGTTTCTCCTTCTATGGATATTCTTGTTTCAAGTAACCTTGAGAGACTTCTTTATGTTCTCTCAGGCAGAAACGATGAAGAAACAGCCGGATATATGACAGCGCTTAAGACTACAGGTGAGTACACCGTAAGTGATGAAATCAAGAAGACAGTGCTTGAACTTTTCAGTGGTGGGTTCTGTTCTGAGGATGAAACACTCAAAACTATTTCATCTCTTTACGATAGCGCTTCCTATCTTTCTGATACACACACAGCTGTAGCTGTTAATGTATATGATAAGTATGTGGCACAGACAGGTGACAAGACTCCTGTTGTGATTGCTTCTACCGCAAGCCCCTATAAATTCTCCAGAGCTGTTCTTTCTGCAGTTGAGGGTCAGCCTGTTACCGATGACGATGAGTTTGCAGTAGTTGATCGCATGAACGCAAAGACAGGTGTTGCGGTTCCTGCTCCTCTGGAGGCAACAAGAACAATGGAGGATCGTTTCAGCGACGTTATCGAGCCTGATAATATGCCCGATTATGTTCTTGGTTGTCTGGGACTTAAGTAATGGCAGTATACGCAATCGCTGATTTACATCTTTCTCTCGGCACAGACAAACCTATGGATGTGTTCTCCGGTTGGTCTGATTATGTTAAAAGACTTGAATCTAACTGGCGTAAGTTAATCACCGATGATGACACTGTTGTGATTGCCGGAGATATCTCCTGGGCAATGAGACTCGAAGAATGTGATGAAGATTTTGCGTTCATTCATTCTCTTCCTGGAAAAAAGATTCTCATAAAAGGTAATCATGATTATTGGTGGGGGACTAAGAAAAAAATTGAGGAGTATATCGAAGAAAAAGGTTTCTACTCAATTCGGATCCTCTTCAATAATTCTTATTCAGCTGATGGGCTTGCTATTTGCGGAACAAGAGGTTGGAACTATGAGTCAGCAGGAGAGAAGGATACACGTATTCTGAACCGGGAGGTAGGTCGACTTGAAATGTCGATTGCCGAAGCAGAAAAATCAGGTTTAACTCCCGTTGTATTTCTTCATTATCCGCCTGTTTATGACACGATTGTGTGTGAAGAAATAATAAAAACCCTTAAATCTCATAACATCAAACATTGTTATTATGGACATCTTCATGGATCGGCAACTCACAGACATGCTGTTGTCGGAGAGTTTGAGGGAATATACTTTCATCTGATTTCATGCGACTATACAGGTTTTTATCCTGTGCCTGTCGTTTGAATATACCAAAAAGACATTTAATATTTGGAGGAATTAAAAATGGCACTTAAATCATCCACAATGAAAGAGACAAACAAATACGAGCTTCTGGTTTCTGTTGATGCTGATACCTTTGAGGCTGCTGTACAGAGATCTTACAAGAAGAACATTGGTCAGGTAAGCATTCCCGGTTTCCGTAAGGGTAAGGCTCCCAGACAGATGGTTGAGAAGCTCTACGGCAAGGATGTTTTCTATCCCGATGCAATTGAGTTCTGCTATCCTGAGGCTCTTGAGAACGCAACAAAAGAAGCAGGTCTTCGTATTGTAGGTGTTGAGTCTGTTGAGGAAGTCAGCGCAGACGGCGAGTTCATCTTCAAGGCCGTTATCATTGTTGAGCCTGAGGTTGAGGTTGATGGCTACAAGGAGATTACTTATAAGTCTAAGGCAGTTCGTGTTACAGAGAAGATGATCAATGAGGAGATCGACAAGATCCGTGACAGAAACAGCCGTATGATTACTGTTGAGGACAGAGCAGCTGCAGATGGCGACACAGCTGTAATCGATTTTGAGGGCTTCCTCGGCGATACAGCATTCGAGGGCGGCAAAGCAGAGAACTACAACCTTGCTCTTGGCAGTGGTTCCTTTATTCCCGGATTTGAGGAGCAGATTATCGGACACAATGCCGGTGAGGAGTTTACAATCACAGTAACCTTCCCCGAGGATTATCAGGCAGAAGAGCTCAAGGGTCAGGATGCACAGTTTAAGATCAAGATCCACGAGATCAAGACAAAGGAGCTTCCTGAACTGGATGATGAGTTTGTTAAGGATGTAAGTGATAAAGAGACCGTTGAAGAGTACAAGAAGGAGATCAAAGAAACAATCTCTAAGAGACTCAAGGACGAGAAAGAGAATGACATCAATAATCAAATCACCGATCAGCTCATTGAGCTTGTAAAGGGTGAGATTCCTGAGGAGATGTATGACAACGAAGTTAACAGCATGCTTCGTGATTTTGATGCACGTCTCCGTTCACAGGGTATGGATATGAACACATACCTCGGATACATGGGCATGGATGTTGATGCTCTGAAGAATATGTATCGTAAGGACGCTGAGCGTCGTGTTAAGCTTCGTCTTGCACTGAAGAAGATTGCTAAGGTCGAGGAGATCGTAGTATCTGATGAGGATGTTGAGGCTGAGTTCAAGGCACTTTCTGAGAACTACGGTGTAGATATCGACAGAGTAAAGATGCTCGTTGACGTTGAGGACCAGCGTGATGATATCGCTGTTCAGCGTGCAATGGATATCGTAAGAAAGTCTGCATCCGAGAAGAAATAATTGAATAAGTCATTCTAATTTTGTTAAGTATTATTTCGAAAGGATGATTTTATGAGTTTTGTACCTTATGTTGTAGAGCAGTCAAGCCGTGGAGAGCGTTCCTATGATATCTTCTCCCGTTTGCTCAACGATAGAATTATTATTCTTAATGAAGAGGTAAACTCTGCATCAGCAGGCGTTGTTGTTGCACAGCTTCTTTATCTTGAGGGTCAGGATCCTTCAAAGGATATCAGCCTGTACATTAACAGCCCCGGTGGTTCTGTTACTGATGGTATGGCCATCTATGATACAATGCAGTATATCAAATGCGATGTATCTACCATCTGTATGGGTATGGCTGCATCAATGGGTGCATTCCTTCTTGCAGCAGGTACCCCCGGCAAGAGATATGCTCTGCCCAATGCTGATATTATGATTCATCAGCCCAGTGGCGGTGCGAAGGGTCAGGCAACAGATATTGAGATCCACACAAAGCACATTCTTCATACAAAGAAGAAACTCAATGAGATTCTTGCAAAGAATACCGGTAAACCTTACGAGGTTATTGCACAGGATACAGAGAGAGATAACTTTATGACTGCACAGCAGGCTCTTGAGTATGGCCTCATTGATAAGGTAATAGAGAAAAGATAAAGGGGACCCCTATGCCTAATACTAAAGACAACGGTGATGTTTGTTGTTCATTCTGTGGCAAGAGTCAGGGAATGGTCGGCAAGCTCATTGCTGGAAATGATGTATATATCTGTGATAACTGTGTTGAGCTCTGTATGTCTATTCTTGATGAAGGAGACCTTATCGAGCCTGTGGCTCAAGCAGAGTCTATTGATGCCTCACAGCTTCTGAAGCCTCATGAGATCAAAGCTATTCTCGATGAATATGTTATTGGTCAGGATAAAGCGAAGATTACTCTTAGTGTAGCTGTATACAACCACTACAAAAGAGTTTTCAATGAGGATGATGACATTGAGTTTTCAAAGAGTAACGTGTTACTCTTAGGTCCTACCGGAGTAGGTAAGACTCTTTTGGCACAGACTCTGGCTAAAGCCTTAGATGTTCCATTTGCTATTGCTGATGCAACTACTCTGACAGAGGCCGGATATGTTGGTGAGGATGTGGAAAACATCCTTCTGAAGCTTATTCAGGCAGCAGATTATGACATCGAAAAAGCCCAGACGGGTATCATCTATATAGATGAAATCGATAAAATATCCAGAAAATCCGAGAATCCCTCTATCACAAGAGATGTTAGCGGAGAAGGTGTTCAGCAAGCGCTTCTCAAGATGATTGAGGGCACTGTGGCCAATGTTCCTCCTCAGGGCGGAAGAAAGCATCCTCAACAGGAGTTTATCAGTATTGATACTAAGAATATCCTGTTTATTTGTGGCGGAGCTTTCGATGGATTGGAGAAGGTTGTTGAAAAAAGAACTGACTCATCCTCCCTTGGATTCGAGGCCAATGTTGTTGACAAAAAGACTCTCAATGAAACATTCTGGATGGAAAAGGTTGTTTCTCATGACCTGGTGAAATTCGGTCTTATTCCTGAGCTTGTAGGACGTCTGCCTGTTATTACAGCTCTCTCTGGCCTGGACGAAGAGGCTCTTGTGCGAATTCTGACAGAGCCCAAGAATTCTCTTGTAAAGCAGTATAAAAAGCTTTTTGCTTATGATGAGGTTTTACTAGAGTTTGAACCGGATGCTCTCAAGGCAATTGCAAAGAAGGCTCTCGAGCAGCAGACCGGTGCCAGAGGTCTCAGAGGAATACTTGAGCATACACTCACACAGCTTATGTTTGATGTTCCTGCAGATGAGACAATCGATAAGGTTGTTATTACTGAACAGGTTATTACAGAGAATGCGTTACCTGACATAACCAGAAGTGAAAAGTAATCATAAATAATAATCTTATTATTAATAAAAATGCCGTACGTCGAATTAATAATCGGCGTACGGCAATTGCAATTTTTTCTAAGAGGTAAAATATGACCCCTAATGATACGCTAATAGCCAACATTCCTGTTCTTCCTTTGAGAGGAATTGTAATTTTTCCCAAGATGATGCTTCATCTTGATGTTGGCAGAAAAAAATCTATAAATGCAATCAAGCATGCTATGAATAACGACCAGCTTATTTTCGCAACAGCTCAGTTTGATGCCTCTGATAGTAATCCCGAGGTTAATGATCTTTATCAAGTCGGAGTTATTTCCAGAGTTGTACAGGTTGTTAAACAACCTGATCATACTATAAGGGTTGTGCTTGAGGGACTTTACAGGGCTAGTGTTCAGTTTGTTGTAGAGAACAGAACCCACCTTTGTGCAGATGTAATGCCTGTGGCTGATGATAACAACATTGATGAAATTACAGAGCTTGCACTGTCCCGTTCACTCAAATCTGTTTTTGAAAAATATGTGGAGCTTAGTACAAAGCTTCCTTCCGATATTATGTTTAAGGTTGGGCTATGCAACAGCTGTGGAGACCTCAGTGATTTTCTGGCAGGAAATATTCTTCTTGATTACAGAAACAAACAGACAATTCTTGAGATGCTTTCTGTTAAGAAGCGTACAGAAACTCTCATCCGTATGATGAATAACGAGCTTTCTGTCCTTGAGCTTGAGAAAGAGATCAATGAGAAAACCCGTGCAAGTTTGGATCAGGCACAGCGAGAGATTTTTCTCAGGGAAGAAATAAGAGCTATCCAGGAGGAATTAGGAGATAATGACGATCCTAATCTTGAAGCTGAAAATCTGAGAGAGTCTATAAAGAATAAGCAGATGGGGGAGGAGATAGAGAAGACCCTCCTCAAAGAATGTGATAAGCTCGAGAGAATGCCTTATGGCAGCCAGGAAGCATCTGTTATACGTACATATATCGACACCTGCCTTGAGCTTCCCTGGAACAAATACACCGATGAGTGTATTGACCTTAAAAAAGTCAGAGAAGGCCTTGATAAGAATCATTTCGGACTTGATAAGGTCAAAGATAGAATTATTGAATCTCTGGCTGTAAGAAAGCTTAATCCTGATTCAAAGGGTAATATTATATGTCTTGTGGGTCCTCCCGGAGTGGGAAAAACTTCAATTGCCCTCTCTGTTGCAGATGATATTAATAGAAAAGCTGTCAGAATATCTCTTGGCGGAGTAAAGGATGAGGCTGAGATACGTGGTCACAGAAGAACCTATGTTGGTTCAATGCCCGGTCGTATCATGGCGGGTATGAAAAAAGCAGGTTCCATGAATCCTTTGATGGTGCTTGATGAGATAGACAAGCTTTCGAATGATTATAAGGGTGATCCTACATCAGCTTTGCTTGAAGTTCTTGACGGAGAGCAGAACTTTGCTTTTGTAGACCATTACCTTGATATTCCCTTTGATTTGTCTGATGTTATGTTTATCACTACCGCTAATGATCTGAGTTCTATTTCTGCTCCTCTTCGCGACAGAATGGACATTATTGAACTTAGCAGTTATACAAGAGAAGAAAAGTTCAATATTGCTAAAAAGCATCTTATAAAAAAGCAGCTTATTAACAACGGTCTTGATTCAAAGATTTTCAGAATCTCTGATGTAGCTCTCTACATGCTTATTGATAATTACACTCGTGAAGCAGGTGTGCGTTCTCTTGAGAGAATTATTTCGAAGCTTATGCGTAAAGCTGCTGTTCACTTTATTAATTACGGCACCTCTGTAAGTATCACAAAGAATAATATTTCTGATTTCCTTGGGCCTGCAAAATACAGCGGAGATTTTTACTCACAGAAGGATCAGGTCGGAGTTGCGAATGGACTTGCATGGACTTCCGTAGGCGGAGAGATTCTACCTGTTGAAGTTGCTGTTATGGATGGTACAGGAAAGGTTGAACTCACAGGTTCTCTTGGAGATGTTATGCAGGAATCTGCTAAGGCTGCCATTACCTGTATCAGAACTAGAGCTTCCAGATATGGAATTGATAATGACTTTTATAAGAACAAGGATATTCATATTCATGCTCCTGAGGGTGCTGTTCCAAAGGATGGTCCATCTGCGGGTATCACAATGGCTACTGCTGTTTGCTCAGCTCTCTCCGGTATAAAAGTTAGACATGATGTTGCTATGACAGGAGAGATTACTCTCAGAGGTAATGTGCTTCCAATTGGCGGACTTAAAGAAAAAGCGATTGCTGCATACAAGTCAGGTATCAGGAAGGTTATTATTCCTGCTAGAAATGTCCCTGACCTTTCTGAAATTGATCCCTTGGTACGCGATAGTATTGAGTTTCTTCCTGTTGAGAGCATAGATGAAGTGATTGATATTATGCTCGTCAAAACCAACCAAGAGCGTAAAGTTAGGAAGCAATCATATAACAAGGTGTTATCGATATCAAGCAGCGCTGCTGACCTAAATTGATTATCAGGAGATTATCCTATGGATATTAATAATGTAAAATTTGAAATGGCCTGTGGCTTATCATCTCAGCTTCCTTTGTCCGATATGCCTGAGGTTGTCTTTTCCGGAAGGTCTAACGTTGGTAAGTCATCTCTTATCAACAAGATAACCAACCGAAAGAATCTGGCTCGGGTCAGTGCTACACCGGGAAAAACCGCTACAATCAATTTCTTTTCTCTCAAAGAGTTTATGCTTGTGGACCTTCCCGGTTATGGTTATGCTAAGGTTTCTGATGCAGAAAAAATGCGTTGGGCAGAGTTGGTTGAAGGTTATTTCGCTCAGGACAGAAATTTTGCTCTTGTTGTTCAGATTTGCGATATCAGACACAAACCCACTGCCGATGATATGCAAATGATTGAATATCTTGATTCGTTGGGCTTTCCATTTATAGTTGTTCTGACCAAGAAGGACAAGCTTAATAAGACTGAACTCTCGAAGCAACTGTCTTTATATGACGAGTTGCTAAGCGGATATAACACTAAATATTATCCTTTTTCAGCTCTTAATGGCGAGGGTGTCGAAGATATCAGAATTGCTATTGATAAGTATTTACAGACAGGAGATGAAGCTAAATGTTAAATCCCGGACAGCGTATAGGGGAGAACGGACATTTGTTTATTGGTGAGTGCGATGTTACTACTCTGGCTTCAGAGTATGGCACTCCTTTATATGTAATGAATGAAAATGTGATAAGAAACAACTGCAGAGCTTTTGTTTCTGCTTTTGACAAATATTATGGCGGAAATGGTCGCGCCTATTTTGCCAGCAAAGCTTTCTCATGCCTTGAGATTTACAGAATTGTAAAAGAAGAGGGGATGGGAGTAGATGTTGTTTCCGGTGGAGAGCTTTACACAGCAATGAAAGCAGGCTTCCCTGCAGAGAAGATTAACTTCCATGGCAATAATAAAACTTACTTAGAGCTGAAGATGGCTATTGAATATGGAGTAGGAAAAATAATCGTTGATAACTATGAGGAGTTTGGAACTATCTCTGAAATAGCCAAAGCTTTGAATAAGAAGGTTGAAGTAGCCATAAGAATCAAGCCGGGTGTAGAAGCACATACTCATGACTATATCAAAACAGGTCAAATTGATTCAAAATTTGGTTTTGCAATTGAGAACGAAGAGGCCTATAGGGCTGTAGAAAAAGCGCTTGAATACAAGGATAACATTATCCTCAATGGAGTTCACTGTCATATCGGATCTCAGATTTTTGATGTAGTTCCTTTTGCTGATGCCGCAGAGATTATGATGGATTTTGTTGCTGAAATCCGTAATCGATATGGAGTTGAGATTATAGAGCTAAATCTGGGCGGCGGCTTTGGTATAAAATATATCGATTCAGATGAACCTAAGAATTTTGAGAATTATATTGAAATTGTAAGCGATGCAGTAAAGAGCAAGGCTAAGGAACATTCTATGAAAGTTCCCTTTGTTTCTATTGAGCCGGGTAGATCTATTGTTGGCGAAGCCGGTGTGACTCTATATACTGTTGGCGGAATAAAGAACATTCCCGGAGTTCGCACATACGTTTCTGTTGATGGAGGAATGGGAGACAATATCCGATATGCACTCTATCAGGCAGAATATACGGTGATAAATGCCTTGAAAGCGGATAAAGAATGTATCAACAAGGTGACTATAGCCGGAAAATGCTGTGAAAGCGGTGATCTTATTCAGGAGAACGTTATGATTGCTGATACATTACCGGGAGATATCCTTGCTGTGCTTTCAACAGGTGCATATAATTATTCAATGTCTTCTAATTATAATAGAATCCCCAGACCCGCTGTCGTCATGGTAAAGGATGACAGTCATCGTGTTATTGTAAAAAGAGAATCTTACGAGGATCTTATTAAAAACGATATCTAAAAAAAGTAAGCATACTTTTTAGTATGCTTACTTTTTTGCTTTTACTTTGGACAGGGGATTGGATTTAGCTGCATTTGCCATCTGTTCAGTATTAAGGTGTGTATATATCTCGGTGGTTCCAAGATTTTCGTGACCGAGAATTTCCTTAAGGACAAGTATATCGACATTTCCGTGCTGATACATCAGAGTTGCAGCTGTGTGTCTTAGTTTATGGCAGGAATATCCTTGTGCGTTAAGTCCGATTTTCTCCAGGTTTTTATATACCATTTTCTGAACTGTATTAGGACTCATTCTTCTTGAATGATTACTTATAAATAGCGCATTTCTGTCAGCTAAATTATCTACGGGACGTACCTTAAGATAGGAATTAATAGCATTGATACAAGCGTCGTTGAGATATATGATTCTTTCTTTGTTGCCTTTACCGATGACTCTTGCCGTGTTATCAGGCCTGATATCCGATACATTAAGTCCTACAAGCTCAGATAATCGTAGACCACAATTTAGGAATAATGTGATTATGCAATAGTCGCGTTCTTTGTGAGTTCCATCCACAGCCTCCAAGAGCTGTATACTTTGTTCAAGGGTGAGGTATTTAGGAAGACTCTTTTTCTGTTTTGGCGTTTCAAAATCTTTCAGAGGATCTGTTTCGAGCAAGTGTTTTCTAACAGTAAGATATTTAAAAAAACCGCGTAGGGTAGAGGTTTTGCGTAGTCGTGTAGAACTGTTGTTGTTACGCTCGGTCATGAGATAGCCCATGAACTCGTTTGCATCAGCTAAGGATATGCTACGAATTAATTCGATGTCAACATCGTTAATTGGAATCTCATCAAATGGAGTTTTAGAAGATACAATATCTCTGTGTATTTTTATAAATCTAAAAAAGGTTCTTAGGTCAATGAAATACTCTTCAACTGTTTTTGGAGATTTTTCTTTGATAGTCTGCAGATAAAAAAGATAGTCTTTGATAATAGGTGATGCTTCCTTCATATAATCTTTTGCTAACATATCGATTTATCCCTTCGTGTTGAGTTGTTTGTTACAGGGGAGTGTGTCATTAACTATATTATATCATAAAATAAATCGCTGTAAATTCCTATACAGAAAATTACACAAAATGAAAATGTTTTGTGTAATTCTGCGGAGCGCCTAAGTTGCGGAATATAACAAGCGTTTTTGTGTTCGGCTGAGATGAAGTTACACAAAATGAAAGGTAGTGAGATGTGTGCAAGGGTGCTTGCACTTG
>JAFTHZ010000010.1 GCA_017457155.1 Ruminococcus sp. | reverse complement strand
GAGAGGTAATTGATGCCATGTGTATGGTTATTGATGATCCTGATGTAGAGATTCCTCAGCTTATGGAGTGTATGCCCGGCCCTGACTTCCCCACAGGTGCTATGATCATGGGAAGAAGCGGAATCCGCGCCGCATATATGACAGGAAGAGGAAAGATTACTGTCCGCGCAAAGACAGAGATTATCGAAGAGAAAAACGGCAGATTCAAGATCATTGTTTCTGAACTTCCTTATCAGGTGAACAAGGCACGACTTATCGAGCATATTGCTGACCTTGTTAACGAGAAGCGCATAGAGGGTATCTCAAATATCGAGGATCACTCTGACAGAAACGGTATGCATATCGAGATTGATGTGAAGAGAGATGCATCTGCACAGGTAGTACTCAATCAGCTGTTTACATATACTCAGCTTCAGTCCACTTTCGGTGTGATTATGCTGGCAATCGTAAATGGTGAGCCTAAGATCCTCAACCTGAAGGAGATGCTCACCCACTATGTTGACTTCCAGGAGGAGGTCATCACCAGACGTACAGCTTTCGACCTGAACAAGGCCGAGGAGCGTATGCATATTCTGGAAGGTCTTAAAATTGCTCTTGATAATATTGACGAGGTAATCGCAACAATCAGAGCAAGTAAGGACACTGCAGAAGCAGTATCCAACCTGATGAATAAATTTAACCTCACAGAGATTCAGGCTCAGGCTATTGTTCAGATGAGACTCCGTCAGCTGACAGGTCTGGAAAGAACAAAGATTGAGGATGAGATCAAAGAGCTTGAGATTAAGATAGCTGACTATAAGGAGATTCTCGGCAGCCGTGACAGACGTATGCAGATTATCAAGGATGAGGCCATCGAAATCAGAAACAAGTACTCTGACGAGCGCCGCACAGAGATCTGTGCTGTCAGCGGAGAGGTTGATATTGAGGATCTTATCCCTGAGGAGGAGTGTGTTCTTACCTTCACTCAGTTCGGATATATCAAGCGCCAGACCACAGATACCTATAAGATCCAGAATCGTGGAGGAAGAGGTATCGCAGGTATGACAAGAAGAGAAGAGGACGTTGCCACAGAGCTGATGATCACAGGCAGCCACGATTACGTGCTGTTCTTCTCTGACAAGGGAAGAGTATACAGACTCAAGTGCTACGAGATTCCTGAGGGAAGCCGTCAGTCAAAGGGTATCAATATCGCAAATCTGCTGCCTATCACAGCAGAGGAGAAGATAACCTCTATGATAAGAGTTCCTGACTTTGAGGAGGACAAGTTCCTTGTTATGGTAACCCGTCAGGGTATTATCAAGAGAATACCTCTGAATGCATATAATACAAACCGCAAGGGCGGACTCATTGCTCTGGAGCTTAACGAGGGCGACGAGCTTGCGTGGGTACGTATGACCACAGGTGATGATAACATTATCATCGCAACACGCAAGGGCTTTGCCATCCGCTTCAACGAAAACGACGTTCGTCCTATGGGCAGACTTGCCAGGGGTGTCCGTGCCATCAGACTCCGCGAGGGGGATGAGGTTATCGGCATGAGCGTTGCTCGTGAGGGCGGAAAGGTGCTGACTGTATCTGAGACAGGATACGGCAGACTCTCTGAGATTGATAACTATCGACTCCAGTCCAGAGGCGGAAAGGGTATTATCAACTACCATGTTGAGAAGTACGGCGACGTTGCTGCTATCAAGGTTGTTGACCTGGAGGATGACATTATCCTTGTATCAGAGAATGGTGTTATCATTCGAATTCTGGCAAGCTCCATCCGAGTATGTGCACGTCCCTCAAAGGGTGTCACCGTCATGAAGATCAAAGACGGCAATAAGGTAGTAGCTGCTGCACGTGCACCTCACGAAGAGGACGCTCAGGTTCTCGAGGCTGAGGAAGTAGATGAAGAAGCAGAGGCAGCCGACGCAGTTATAGATGAGCCGGAAGAAGATGTAATTCCTGAAGAATAATTTTTAGTACCTATACATTAATAAGAAACTCCCCTTGATATAAACTCAAGGGGAGTTTTTGTGTAAGCAAAACTTTTTCTATATAACATATAATAAGAAAGAACCTCCCCTGAAATCAGAGGAGGTTCTGTTATTTTGAAATATAAGAAACAGGTCAGATCATAATTCCTATCTGATATCCGGTTTCTATTCCTGCAAGATGCTTCTGGATTGCAGTTGCGTCCTTGATGTTAACTGTCAGGTTACCGTCTACATCAGCAAGGTGTTTTTCAATATCATTCATAGTTACCAGGTCTGCTATAGCCTTCTGGATGTAGGTAGCATCCTTAACGTTTACCTTCTCGTCCATGTTTGCGTCACCCAGCAGACCAATCTCGTCAGTTGTGGGCTCGTCGCCGGAGCTGTCATTCAGACCATAGTACTCAGCAACCTGCTGGAGCTCTGCCTCTGTCATGTTAAGGTCCATAATAACAGAGAAGAGAATCTGCTCGGCAGGAAGGCCCAGAAAAGTAACTGCATTTTCGAGGTTGCCGCCATCAACAAAGTCGATGAGGAGATTAGCATTGTTCTTGCCCTGAGGAATAGCTGTGCCCACAACAGTACCGATAGAGGTTATCTGCTTGACGGGGCCATAGAGAGCGGGATCCTGATTTTTCCAGAATGCACCCAGACAGGTCTTGTTGCTGTCCTTAGGATTCTCATAGATAATGGTGGTATCAACAAACAGTGTGTCGCCCAGACACTCTGTGCTCATAATCGCGTCATAGGTCTGATTACCTATGGAGTTCTCAGAGAAGATTACTCCGTAGGAGACACCCTCCTGAAGTCCGCCGACTTTAGATACATCGTAGGAGAAAAGACCCTCTGTATCAGTCTCAACACACTTCTCTTTCTTTGACTGCCACTGTGCCAGATCATCTCCGCCCAGAGCCCAGATGTGGCAGAATACGCTGCCGTATTCGCCCCAGATTTCGGGAACCTCAAAGTAGATGGTCTGGTCTGTTGTTTCTGCAGATGCTGTGACAATACCCATGGAAAGAACCATCATCATTGCCATTACAAATGCAAGAATTTTCTTCATGTTTCTCATTTCGAAAAACCTCCTAAAAAATATTTTTAACTTCTTTTGTGAGAAGAAAAATTACGTCAGATACACTTGTCCTTCATGTTGCGGATTGCAAGGGCAGGATCCTCAGCCTTGAATACAGAGGTGCCTGCAACACAAACATCCACCCCTGCCTCGTAGGCTTTACGGATGTTCTGCTCGCTGATTCCTCCGTCAACCTGAATAAGCAGGTCAGAAAGACCCTGCTTCTCCGCTTCCTTGCGGATAGCGGTAACCTTGGGGAGCATATCCTCCATAAAGCTCTGTCCGCCGAATCCGGGTTCAACGGTCATAACAAGGACCATATACAGGTCAGAGAGGTAGGGATACACAGCCTCTGCAGGGGTGTTGGGTTTGATAACAAGTCCGGGCTTGATGTTGTGGGACTTGATTTTGTCTATAGTTGCCTTTATGTCGCTGTCGCTCTCTACATGGAAGGTGATAATGTCGGCGCCTGCATCAGCAAAGTCGTCTATGTATCTCAGAGGCTCAGAGATCATCAGGTGAACATCAAAGGTCTTGTCCGAGTATTTTCTCACCCACTTGATAACGGGAGCGCCGAAGGTCAGGTTAGGAACAAAGTGGCCGTCCATAATATCCAGATGCATAAAATCCGCGCCTGCTTTGTCCATGCGGGCAATCTCCTCTCCAAATCGGGAGAAATCACAGGATAAAAGTGAGGGTGCAATAAGCATAAAATCAACTCCGTTGGAATAATTTATTTATGGGGATGGTCAGGGCCTCTGTATAGCAGGGGCAGCAATAGATGCAATCACCCAGAAAAGAAGGAATACAAGAAGCTCAATGTTCTTTACAGCGCTGACTCCTGCGAACAGGGTCATGGCAGAGAAGATGAGGATACCGAGAATAACTCCGATAAGCTGGATAACAACCGACAGGGAGATGTTGCTCTTCATCCTCACACAGCCTGTGACTGCTCTGAGCATAGAGAGGAAGTTACCCCTTGTGGCCAGATATGCCCTGGAGGAGTCCTCTGAGACAGAGGTTATCTCCTGACACACGTTGCCGAGTCCTGTGGGGAGAACCTTGATGCTGCGGTAGAAAATTCCGAAGTCGTCGGCAATCTTCTCGCCGGTGACGTTGCAGTCGGTGGTGTGTACAAGCAGGCTGATTCCGTTTGCCTCTGCTCTCTGCAGAAGCTGTGCGATGCGAAGGGTCGAGGAATATGTAGTGACGAACATTGCCACCAGCTCACCTGAGCGGACAAGGTAGGTGACAAGTCTGCCCTCTGTGTTGTATTTCTTCTCAAGATCCTCTGAAGGAGGATAAATGGCGTATTTTTCAAGCAGGGCTCGGGATCCGATGAGTATACGCTCGCCGTTGACCCAGCCTACAAGACCCAGCTTGTCCTCGTAGAGCACGCTCTCTACCTTGGGGAGGGTGCCTCCTCTGCTCTGGACAACATGGTCGAATACACAGGCCATGGGGTTGTTTGCTTCTTTGAGAACTGCGGCTGCTGCCAGCAGACAGTCCTCAACCTGATAGTTTGAGAAAGCCTTGACGCCGTTGAGGGTGATGCTCTCCACGGGGTACAGGTCCTTTGCCTCACAGACAATGGCTTTGGTGTCGCAGAACTGCTTTACGGATGGGTATCCGCTGATCATAGCGTTTTTGTTGAGACAATCCTTAGAAAGCTTGTACATAGGCAGGTTAACCGCCAGCAGGTCACACACAGGAGCAGACACGCAGGCGATAATTGTCAGAGCGGAGAGTGCTCCCAGCAGATCCTTGGCAACTATTGCATAGATAACTGCAACGAAAACAGAGCACAGAAGTGTGACGGGAGCCAGCTTGCTGGCGGTGTCCTCGCTGGGATCGGGAGAGTAGGATATCCGCAGAAAGTCGCTGAGGAAATCCGTCTTGTGCTGATATGCAACGATGGGTCTGTCCTGAGGAGTTCCGCTGATGAGCTGACGGGCAATATCTTCGTTTGTGTAGATCTTTGCACAGTATGCGGGGTTCTTTGAGGAGACGAACTTAAAGTTCTCTTTGACACGTCTGACCATGAAGAGCTTGCCCAGGTTGTTAAGACACAGAGCGATTATTACGAAAGAAGTATAAAGGTACTGTTTTCCTGAGAAAAAGTCCTGAGGGATAATCAGGGACAGCACGGACTGGATAATTCCTGCTACGGTTGCCATGGCAACACCTGTGTCGGAGTTTCCGCGGAAACGCTTCAGAGCAGAGAGTCCGTTGATAAGTGTGACTCTGCAGATCCAGCAGGAGCTGAACAGCAGGATAAAGTTTATCACCGCGAATATGAAGGATGCGGTGAAGCTCTGTGCAAGAGTTGCGGACAGAGCTCTGCCCAGAATTGTCAGTATAAGGGACAGAGCTGCCATAACTGAGGTGTATACGGAATTGACAAACATCTTTCGGATGTTGGAGTTGACCTCTGACATAATGGATTTGGCATCCTGATGGCTGCGATAGTCCTCGATCTGGATGGTCTGTTCCTTGAAGTCCTCCGTCTCCTCTTCTCCTGTGGAGAAGAATCCAAGAATCTTGCCGGCAACGTTGTTGATAACCTGCTTTGCTGAGCTGGGGGGAGTTTCTTCGGTCTCTTCTTCCAGGGGCTTGAGGCTCTGGGAAATAACGGGATTGGGAGAGGACAGGTACTTTTTGTACTCGGTCTCTACTACAGTGGAGAACTTGCCTGCTCGGACATGGACCTTGTTTACTCTGCTCTCGTGCTGATACACGGGAACCTTGGAGACAACGGTCTGTACTGCGCCCACAGGCTGAGGCTTGCCGAATAGTCGCTCAAAGTCGCTGATTCCCTCGGGAGTCTTCTGCTCCCGGGATGAGGGGATAACTTCCTCTTTGTCTGAGGGTGCTTCAGCGTCTGAGTCGGAAGACTCCTCCTCGGATTCTTCTTGTTCTTCCTCATCATCCAGAGAGATGTCGATGGAGTCCATATCCTTCATTTTTATGGAGCGGATATTAAGACTGTCTACATCCTCAATAACATCCTCAGAGATAGTGGTATCCTCGTCATACTCGGGAGAGAGGGTGACAACTGTGTCAGGCTCGTTTTCCTGAGAAGGTTCTTCCTGCTTTGATGGTGCAGGGGTTTCCTCGTCAATATCGTCCAGAGGATTGTGGTTGGTGAGTCGGACCTCTTTGTTCTTGTTGCTGTATATTTCTTCCATTTTCTTGCCGCCGCTGAGACGACGGGCTTCCTTTTCCATCTTCTCTTTTTCTGAGAGAAAACGGGTCTCCTCAATAATGGAATCAATTGTGATTTCTTTTTCTTTATCTGATATGTTCTGATTCAGGGAATCTGTACCCATGGTAATCACTTCCTGTATTTTTGGTAGGATGATTTATCTGCACTGAGCAACTCTGTACATAAGAATACCCGCTGCCACAGATGCGTTGAGGGAATTTATCTTGCCCTTCATGGGAAGAGAGACCATAACATCGCATTTCTCGCGGACAAGTCTGCCGATGCCCTTGCCCTCGTTGCCGATAACAAGTGCCACCGCACCGCTGAAATCGCATTTTGAGTAGTCCTCTCCGCCCATATCGGCGCCATATACCCACAGGCCCTTTTCCTTGAGGGTCTCTATGACAGTGGGGATGTTGGGGACTCTGACTACAGGTACATACTCAACAGCTCCTGCGGCGGTCTTGCCGACTGTGAAGCTGAGACCTGCGCTGCGACGATTGGGAATAATAACTCCGTGAGCTCCTGCACACTCTGCAGTACGGATGATTGCGCCCAGGTTATGAGGGTCCTCAATTTCGTCCAGGATAATAACAAAGGGGGCCTCTCCCCTCTCCTGTGCAAGCGAGAAAATATCTTCAAGCTGGCTGTATTCACACACAGCGGCAATAGCTGCGATTCCCTGATGGGTACCGCCTGCACACATATAGTCAAGCTTCTTTGAGTCTACCTCTTTGACGCGGATTTTCTTGTCCCGTGCCTTGGCGAGGATTCCCACGATAGCGCCTGTTTTGGCACCCTTGGCAACAAGCACAGAGTCGATGGCTCTGCCTGAGCGGATGGCCTCGCTGACGGGGTTTCTGCCAAATATCACATCTGCGCGGGACTCGTTGTCCTTTGTGAAGTTATCTTTGGAGTAATCACTCATATTTCGTCGTTCCTTACCATATTAAGAATAAAAATACTTATACAACATAATTGTATCATAAAGGTGCTGACGAAATATATCATATAAGAAAAAAGAAGAAGAAAAAATAAGTTTTTATGGGAGCTCTGTCTACGAAGAATGGTGATGTCCATCCAGGAAAACAGCGCCCTCGTCAGGCACTGAGGGGATGGCTCCGTAGGTGCCTGTGACTACATCCCTGAACAGTTCGGATTTTGGCGGAAAATAGCTGAAACACAGAATCATGGCGAAGGCAAGCAGAAACAGTATCACTGCGGTCTGATAATATCGGGCGGTATTGTGAGTGCCCGATACGATTCGCAGAGAAACAAGATGCGCAAGAAATGAAAACACAAGACCTGAGATAAGGTCTACCGCCAGTACGGGCTTTCCTGTGAAGAATGTGTATGTATAGTAGAACACAGCGATTCCAATGGCCAGAAAGTACATACCAATAGTTTTTGCCACCACAAAAGCTCTGAAGGGCGGTCTCGCCCAGAGGTACTCGATCGCAGCATATATGACGTAGGCTATGGAAAAAATCTTCATATGCTCCCATACGCTCTCGTTGACAGAGCCCAGAAGCGTGCCCAACACAGACCCGCCAGTCAGGTCATAGAAAAAATGCAGAAAGGCGGCGATAGCAAAAACCACCAATCCGCCCCACAGCTCAAGTTTTCTGAAAAGTCTCCTGTTCACAATATTACTCCCTTCCGTCAGGTAGTAAAATATATGCAAAGATATTTGATTTATGACGGAGAAAAGGATGTCCCCTATCTTCAGAAGAAAATAAGATGAAATATGGTGGAGATTCCTGCGCCCATAATAGCAGACAGCCCCAGCCGAACAAGCCAGAACCCAGCGCTTCGCTTGGGTTTCATACATGAGGGTGAGCTTGCGTTTTTCAGCAGTGCCCGTGCCTCTTTCTCCAAAATCCCGCTCTGGATTCGTGTGTACTCAGGACGCACCACCAGCCATGCTTTTTCGTAGTAGGTGTTTCCTGTGTCTGTTACTTCAATGATTTGTCGATTGATTCCCTTTATGATGACAGATCACTCCTCGGGTAAAGATTTCTCTGTATTATAGTTGACAGAAAAAGGCTTTCCTATGCGCAACATAGGGGTTTCGGACATAAAAAGGTGAGGGAAAGCAAAGCACAGTAGCGTGATAAAGTATAATTCTCCATAAAAATCATTTAATTTTGGCAGAAAGAACTATACCCATTGTATTATTCGAAATTCTCAACAAAAATGTTGAAAACTATGTGGAAAATGTGAACAACTCAGGGTTAGACCCTTGATTTTTCCTGAAAACTAAGAAAAATTCCTTATTTGAATTAAAAACTGATTTATGCTTTTATTTTCCTTTATGGTATTTTGAGTCAATAATCTTTACAAATTGTAATATTGTGTTTGTCAACAGAATAAAAATAAATTTCAAAAATGTAACCAAAGGTACGCAGACAGGTTTTTTGGGGAGGATCAGCGGGATACAGTCGCGGAATCCCAAAACTTTTTCAATCATATTGATTTGTGAAAAAATATAGGATATAATTTTTCTAAGATATTACAGTAGGGAGTTGTTGTTGTGGATTATTCACCTCAATCCTATATGGCGGATAACGCCTCGCTGAGGAATACTCAGTATGTAAAAGAATTTTTGAGGAAAAAGAAGATTTGCCTGATCGGAGTTGTGGTTTTTCTTTCGTTCATTGTTATGGCAGGCCTTCAGATTCTGTGCAGTTTATTCTTCTCTCAGGGGGTTGTGGAGGTTATAGCCGAGATGGTTGATCTGTTTTTCGGGCCTCTGCTTAAGAAGTTAGGTGTTGAGATCATTTATCCCGATATGCTTATGCCTGTCATAAATATTATGCCCCTGCCTTTCTGTCTGGGAGTTCTGGTAATTTTCTTTCAGTCTCTTAGCAAAAAGTCCCTTTCTACTCCAAGTGCAGGTGCGGTTATGTTGCACATCTGGGGTGTCCTGGGTCTTGTTATCGACTGTATCATCTGTGCGATAATTCTTATCCCTGCAGTTGCAACTACATATTCTGCAGTAGTGCTGACGGTATCGGGGGACACAGTGGGCACAGACATCCTGCTTTACTGTGTTGCAGGGTTGCTGTTTGTGATTTTTACATTCATTCTTGTGGGAGCAATCGGACGATTCAGAATGACAGCCTCCGTAAAGCGCAGCGCAACTGGCGGCGAGCTTGTGACAAAGGGCTCGATTCCGTTTTCTGTTGTGCAGATTACAGGAGCTGTGTGTGCACTGATTATCGCGCTGGTTTTTCTTGTGTCTGCAATGCTCTCTGATGAGATACTGAAGTATGTGTTCGACCTGTTTGGCATTGCTCATCTGCTGGATGATCTGGCACTTGTTGAGTGCGCTCTGATGATCCTGGGCGCAGCTGTTTGCTGGTTTGTTATCTCTGTGTGTATGGTGAGCTTTGCGTGTTCGTTCCGTGCTCACATCAAGGAAGTCGGCGTGGACAGAGGAGAGCTTTCTGCATCTTATGAGTCACCTCAGTACGAGGATGCGGCGGTTCAGTATAATGTACCCGAGGCCGCTCCCTCCAGGGAGTATGCCTACGCAGCACAGGAGACCCCTGCATACTCCGCAGCCTGTGAGCCTCAGCAGGTCTATGAGCCTGCGGCTTATGAGCAGCCTGCCGAGCCTGAGGTTTATGAGGAGAGCTCTGAACCTCAGAGAACTCCTGAGCCCGAAGTATACGAAGAGCCTTCCTCTGAACCTGTGCAGGCGGCAGTTCCTGCATATATAGAGGAAGAGGATGAAGAGAAAACCGTAGCTGTTTATGATGAGGATTATCTTCCCGAAGCATCTCAGGTGGAGACAGCAGCCGCACCCGTTGTTGCAGAGGCTCGTTTCTGTGCAAACTGCGGTTTCGAGCTGAAGAATACCCAGAAGTTCTGTCCCCGTTGCGGAACTCCTGCAAAATAAAAAACTGACCGCCGTAACCTTCTACGGCGGTTTTGTATTGATTTTTCTGTTGTTTGAATATATAATTTCATAAAAAGATATAGGAGTGGTGTTATGTATATGCAAGGTCATCCTTTGTATATTCAGCGGAAGATTCTCCGCAACCGTCAGTATATGAAATCTTATCTGTCCTCATCCAGAACTCTGATGGCAATCATATCTATGGTTGTTGCAGTGGTAGTGAGCTTCGTAACAGGAATAGCCAACTTTGTGATTATGGCACCCCATGGAGATAGGATCACCCGAATAATAAGTGATTATCTGGAGGAGTTGGAGCTGGATACCACCATGGAATTCTCCACGGATTATTCTGTGAATATCGGAATCGGAACAGTACTGCTGTTTGTGGGACTGCTTATTGTTTATATCAAGTCCAGAGATAAAAATATAAACTCCACCCCCAAGACAGGGCTCAACTTTCTGTATGCCTGGGGTATTCTTGAGTTGGTTGCGGCTATTATCGTGGCTGTAGTTGTGGGATTTGCCCTTCTTATCTTAGGTGTCGTGGTACTGTCTTTTGCTGTACACGAGGAGGGAGTTCCCTACTTTGGTCTTGTAATCACAATGGCGTTTGTGATGCTTTTATCCCTTTGTGCCATCTGCCTCGTCAGAGGAATCAGCGCTTTCCGATTCAGTTCTTCTCTGCGAAACTGTTTTGATACAGACAAGCTTCAGATAAAGGGTGCCCGTACATTCACTGTCATAAGTCTTCTGACTGCTGTCCCTGCGGTGCTTGGTGCGCTGGTGATGATTGGGTTCTCTCTGGCAACAGACGGAGACGTTCTTGGGATTCCTTCTGAGCTTGTGGAGGTTTATGACGAGATTATGGTTCCGTCTGCACTCTGGACCCTGGCAGACTCGGTGGCAAATCTGATATCTGTTATCTGTCTTGCTCGTTTTATGCTGGGCGTTCGCAAGTATGCTGAGGCTGCAGGTCCCGACTCGGCAAATGTGCCAGAGCTTTCTGAGGAGATGTATGCACAGGCTGTGACCTCCTCAATGAATCTCTATTCTGTTCCCACAAGCATAGGAATTCCCACCGAAGGCAGTTCTTACACTGATCCCTCGAATGCTGTACCTCCCTGCTGTGCACAGCCTGAACAGGCGGCAGGCACTGATACAAAGCCGGACGAGAATCCCTATGCAGCAAAGGTTGACACCCCTGCAGTATGTCCCATCTGCGGAGGAAATATACAGCCTACGCATATGTTTTGTAACAACTGCGGAGCCAGACTCCGCTGAGAATAAAAAGAAAACCTCCGACATCTCAGTCGGAGGTTTTGTTATTTGTTATAGTTTATTATGAATGAAAGCCTACAAAAGCTTCTTTGATGGCGTTCTCTCTCTCTTCGTTTTCTTCTTCTGCATTGTAAATCATAAGGTACTTTCCGTTGTCAGAGAGGGTTACATCCACCGTGCCCTGCTCCAGATCCTCCGCAACTGTTATCTTGCCCTCAGACTTAGCCTGCTTGTAGAACTGATTGTCTGTGTCAGAATAGGAGTAAAGCTCAAGTGTAACCTGATCTCCCCCGTAGGTGTAGGTGAACTTGTAGCCCGCATCAGCGCCGATAATATCAGCGTCCATAACAACAGCCTCAATCTCGTCACCGGATGTGGGGAACGCATATCCCAGATCTGCAAAATATGCGCAAAGACCGTCCAGGGTGTCTTCGTAGTCCTTGGCCTCGATCTTTGTGTCCTCAGCAGGGTCGGTTACCTGGGGGATTTTTGCTGTATTTGGGTTTCTCATACAACCACAGAGAGAAAAAGCCAAAAGTACGGCAAGAGTAAATGCAAATATCTTTTTCATATATAATACCTCCGTATGTAAGAAAGCTCGTTTGATGTACAAACAAGCATTTCAACAAGCCTAATAATAACATATTTCTTTTTTGAAATCAATAGTGTATAATGACTATATAATTTGAATTAATGAGGAATCAGCTATGGAAAAACTCACAGGAATAATCCGAGCGGCGGTTGAGAGATACAATATGATAGAGGATGGAGATAGGATAGCGGTGGGAGTATCAGGCGGCAAGGATAGCCTGGTGCTGTTGTGTGGACTTGCGTCTCTTGCAAAGTTTTATCCCAAAAAGTTTACCGTAGTTGCTCTGAGTGTTGACCCCTGCTTTTTTGGACAGGATTCGGATTTCTCTCAGATAGAGGAGCTGTGTCAGGAGCTGGGAGTAGAGTATATAGTAAAGCGGACGCAGCTTTATCGGGTGGTTTTTGAGGAAAGACAGGAGAAGAATCCATGTTCCCTGTGTGCAAAGATGCGTCGGGGAATCCTTCACAATATGGCAAAGGAAGCAGGCTGCAACAAGCTCGCTCTGGGACATCACTCAGACGATGCAGCCCAGACTCTGCTGATGAATCTGTTTTGCTCGGGTATGGTGGAGAGCTTCCGCCCTGTGACCTATCTCAGTAGAAAGGATCTGCATGTTATCAGGCCTATGATATTCTGTGATGAAAGCAAGGTGTCGTCTGCAGCAGAAAGATTGGCTCTGCCTGTGGTGAAGAGTGCTTGCCCCATGGATAAGAACACCCAGAGAGAAGAGGTGGGAAGCTTGCTTAAGGAGCTTTCTGCGCGTTATCCCGATCTGAAGACAAAGCTGCTGGGTGCCCTCCAGAGAGGAAACATCAGTGGTTGGTGATGTGTTTGTCGATATACTCTTTGTAGGGCTTTGAGACAAACTCTGCCTTGTGCGTGAGAAAATAGTCAAAATATTCTTTCAGCCCCTCGGACAGAGGGGTTGTTTTTTTCAGAAGCTGTGATTGAGCGGATACGTCCAGCTCGTAGCTGTAATCATGAAAGCAGAAATAGCTTCTGACAGAATGAGAGGGATCTGCTAAGACGAAAGAGGGGGACCTGCCTGCGGCTTCATAACAAAGAGTGACCCACTCTTTTGCGGTGATGCTGAGAGGGTTCCCTACGTTGAAAATCCGCTGCCTTGGATGAGTATGGAGCAGGATTTCTATGAAACGGCACAAATCTCTCACATGGAAAAACTGCAAGCGGATATCTTTTTTCGGAAGGACAACGGGTCTGCCTTCCAGAGCACATTCAAAGACAAAAGGTTCTCTATACAGATTCTGCATGGGACCATATAGATATGGAGGGCGAAGGATATATGCTTGAGGGCAGTGCTTTGTCAGATAGGCTTCTGCTTCGCATTTTCCTGTGCCGTAGTCGCCCCAGATGCGGTTGTGCCCTGTGGGATAGTCTTCTCTGAAAGGTTGTGGTAGAGTCTCGGGATATACAGCGCTGGAACTTATCAGGATATAGTCTCCAAAGGAGCCGAGGGCGTCTGTCAGGGTTTGCACGTCCTCCTTTGTGTAGGCGTTGACATCGATCACCGCGTCAAAGTTGTGGGGCCTAAGCTCATCGGTCAGGCTGTGTCTGTCGGCTTGTATCAGCTTTGCTCCGAGTACCTGCTCTTTGGTGTTTCTGTTGAGTACAAACACCTCATATCCCGAGGCCAGAAAATACTCCGTGAGGAATTTGCTGACAAAAACCGTACCTCCTGTGATAAGAATCTTCTTCATAATCTTCTCCTTTCTGAGAACAAAAAAACGGCTCACTTCATTCCGAAGTGAGCCGAAACTTTTAGCCTAAGACATATACTGTTGCGTTCTGACGTCCCCAGTTCATACACTGGTTATATGTGGGATAGAAGACGTCTACCAACACTCTGCCGCTCATGAGAGCGCCGCCTGTATCAACGGCTGTGGCGTATCCGTAGACAACGCCGTTTGCACCTACGATGTAGAGCTGTGAGCCGTAAGGAATAACATCGGGGTTAACAGCAACACCACCCAGATATGCGGGTACGCCTGTGGCGGTGAGTGCACCTGCGGGAGCTGTGTAAGCTGTGCTCTCGCCAGTGAGCTTTTTGGTGTAGTATACTGTGTTTCCGTTCATATCAGTGAAGCTGCCAGCAGCGTTGCTGATGGAGCTGCCTGAACCAACGAAAGAGTTGTTGGAAGAGCTTGAGGAAGAAGAAGCTGACTTTGTACCCTCCTGGGTAATCTGGTCAACAGGCTCCTTGGTGACTTCCTCAGAGATGATGATGGTCTCTGTGAGAACACCGTCAACATACATGTTCTTTGCAACGACGGTTTTCTCGCCGTTGACACCCTCCTGGGTGATCTTGGATGTACCTACTGTGAGAGAAGAGCTTTCCTCGGTAACATATCCGTAGGGGATTTCTTCTGTGTAGGTCTCCTCTGTGTATACGATACGTGAAACGGTAATTGCTATGCCGTCGTAGATAGCGTCTGTCAGTGCGGGAGTGACCAGGTCATCCTCGCCGAGAACAACACCCACGCTTGTGAGGAAGTCCTCAACTGTGCCTGCGGTAATTGTGTAGGAAGCTGTCTCTCCGTCAACTGTCAGAGTAGCTCCGCAGGGAGATGCGATGTTGATGCTCATATCAGGTGTGAGCTCTGTGTCAAGGTCAGGAGTAACAACCTCTGCGCCGGTGAGAGTGATGCCCGCCTTGATGATAGCATCCTCAACAGTGCCGGTTGTGCACTCTGTGATGAAGCTCTCGCCGTGATACATAATCTCAACATCGAAGGCTCTGACAATTGTCAGGGCTGTGGAACCATTGCGGTCGGTGCGGATTATCTCATCATTCTTGCCGAGGTTGATGTTTGCAGCTTCGAGGATGGCGTCTGTGTAAACAACATCACCTGTCTGCTCGTCGTCAGTGGATGTTCTCGCCTGTACTGAGAAGGTGAAGATACACAGAAGTAATGTCAGTACCATAACAGTAAATAGTACGCCGAAACGAGTTTTATTTGTTTTGTTCATGGTGCTCACATCCTTTCGTTACATTTATATAGGTGACGGAATTTGCAAAAATCCCTTTTCTATTTATAACACCTTTGCCATTATATCCAAGTATTAGACAGGCGTCAAATTGTGAAAATGAAATTTTTTGTGCAATCTTAACAAAATATATTGTCGCAGAAGATAAATTGGAAGGGAATAATTCATTAAAAGAAAATTAAGCAAAGGTTTTTGTGACGATTTTAACAGAATTCAGAAGTTACAGAAATGTAATAAAATATGACAACTACGTAACGGTGATTGTCAAAAATTATCTATGTTTATTTTTTGCCATTGGCTTATATTCTGGGGTTGTGGGATTTTTCCGGTTACAAAATAAAATCATCGACAGAGGAGAAAAGCTCTGTCGATGATAAGATTTGCTTATGATTCCTGTTTTTTATCGTGCTAAAACAGAGGGAATTCTGAGGACGCTTCTGTGAATGAAGAGGTCAGTCAAAGGTTCTGTAGAGTGCCACAACCTTGCCCAACAGGACAACCTCATCGGTGATAATGGGTTCGAAGGCGTCGTTCTCGGGCTGAAGTCTGAAGTGTCCGTTTTCTTTATAGAATCTTTTGACGGTGGCTTCATCCTCGATCATCGCCACAACGATCTCGCCGTTGGATGCGACGGGGGTGCGATGGACAATGACGATATCTCCGTCGTAGATTCCTGCTCCCAGCATACTCTCGCCTACTACCCTCAGCGCAAAGAGCTCTCTGCCGCGGCGGATGCTTTCGCTGACGGGAATATAACATTCAATATCCTCCACCGCAAGGATGGGCACACCTGCGGTGACTCTGCCAAGCACGGGAACGCGGGTGGCTTTTTCGTCGCCACTGAGTTTGATGCATCGGTTGAAACCTTTTTCTCTTTCAATAAGGCCCTTCTCCTCCAGGGTCTTCAGGTGCAGGTGCACGGTGGAGGTGGATTTGAGTCCTGTGGCGGCGCAGATCTCTCTCACCGAGGGAATACGTGAGTCCTGTGCACAGGAGAGTATATAGTCATAAACTTTCTGTTGACTTTTTGTGAGCGGCTTCATACAAACTACTCCTTATCATTTCTTTTCATTTATATATATTATATCATACAAATTCAAAAATGCAAACATTTGTTTTGTTTGCACAATGAAAAATGCAAAAAACACAGTAACAATCAGGGAATTTCAATTAGAATTAACATAGCGTTCACACTTATTCTGTAAATTATGATATAATTATCTTATCGGTGATGGTCCGCAAACGTCATCGATCGGCGCTGATAGATCAGCGCATGTTGTTCTACCCTCCTCAATGCAGTCAAAGACTGCATTGCAAGCCGACGAAGAGGCTTGCATCCCCTCATTTTTCTGAAGGCACCGGGCTTTGTTGGCCCGGTGCCTTTGGTTTTGTGTGGATCTCAACAGGGTATTTGTTGCAAGGTGGGGAGCTTTGTGGTATAATATAAATTGGTAATATGTGGGTCGAAGTTTGATGAAGTTTTCGCACCCTTTCTCAGAATTCAATCGAGGTGAATATAATGAGTGGTATTTGCGGTTTTACGGGACAGGTACCAAACAGATTCAGAACAATACAGTCAATGGCAAAGGCTATATCCCACAGAGGCAGCGCCTCGGGTTTCTATGGCGGCGACAACCTGTACATGGGTGCAGTGAGCCTTGAGGGACTTCAGGGCTCTGTGTATAACGAAGACGGAAGTCTGGTTGCAGCCCTTGACGGAAGAATATACAACAGCAGAGAGCTGAGAGAAGAGCTTAAGGAGCTGGGTCACAGCTTCGAGACCGACCAGGATGCAGAAGTTATCCTCCACGGTTTTGAGCAGTGGGGTGAGGATGTGCTTCCTCTGTTGAGGGGTGCCTTTGCTTTTGCTGTATATAACGAAAAGGACGGCACGCTTTTTCTTGGCAGAGATCCCTTCGGCATCAAGCCTCTGTATTATTACATATATAATAACGAGATTGTTTTTGCCTCTGAGATAAAGAGTATCATGAGATACTCGGAGTTTGACAGAAGACTCAACGTGGGGGCGCTGGACAGCTACCTGTCCTTCGGTTATGTGCTCCCTCCCCAGACATTCTTTGAGGATGTTTATTCCCTGCTTCCCGGACACATACTATGGTACAGAGACGGTCAGGTGGCACAGGATAAATACTGGGAGATTAAGTTTGCTCCCGATGAAGATATGACAGAAGAAGATGCGGTTGATATGATTTCGGATGCCATCAGCGACTCTGTGACTGCTCACAAAGGCGGCGGCAACGAGGTGGGGTGCTTTCTCTCCGGCGGTGTCGACTCGGGATATCTTTCTACCTTCTTTGAGGGTCACAAAACCTTTACCATCAGCTTTGCTGGGGACGAGGAGAATTCCGAGATAGAGAAAGCAAAGAGTATCAGCGACGAGGTAGGTGCTGACCACTACTCAGAGACCGTTACCTACGAGGCTTTCTGGAAAGCGGTTCCCAAGGTTCAGCGTCTGATGGATCAGCCTGTGGCAGACCCTTCCGCAATGGCGATGTACTTTACATCGGGCCTGGCATCAAAGTACGTGAAGGCGGTTGTATCAGGCGAGGGTGCAGACGAGCTCTTCGGCGGATATGAGGCATACAAGGCGCCCTATCGCTTCCGTAATTACAGCAAGGTTCCCTACGGAGTAAGAAAGCTTTTAGGTGCATTGGCATCACTTCTTCCCGACTCTCAGGCAAAGCGCTTTCTGAAGGAGGGTGTTCTTCCTCTGGAGGAGTCTTTTGTGGGCAGCGGATTTTTGTGTTCCAACGAAGATAAGTTTGCACTGCTCAAGGACACAGAGGGGGCAACCCGTGCACAGGATATTACCAAGCGTGTGTATCACAGAGTGAGAAAACTCTCTCCCCTAACAAAGATGCAGTATCTTGATATAAATATGTGGCTTGCAGGAGATGTGCTTCAGCGTGCAGACCGAATGAGCATGGCACACTCTCTGGAGCTGAGACTGCCCTATCTTGACAAGAAGGTTATGGAAGCAGCCTCAAAAATCCCCGAGAACCTGAAGGTGAACAAGAACGGCACAAAGTACGCTCTGCGCAAGGCAGCCGCCCGTGTGCTGACTGAGGATATAACAGACAGAAAGAGCTCGGGTTTTGCAGTGCCTATCGCACAGTGGATAAGCGAGGATGCCTGCTATGATATGATCAAGGAGGAGTTCCGCTCCCCTACTGCTCAGAAGTATTTTAATATTGATGTGCTTCTGAGTTTTCTGGATGATCATTATGTGGGTGATGGAGATTACAGCCGTCAGATCTGGGCGGTGTATGCCTTCCTGCTGTGGTACAGACAGCATTTTGAGGAGGTCACAACCGAGGAGATAACCGAGGATGCTATCGCTGAGGTTGAGGCTCTGGCAGATGTTGAGACCGAAGAAGTGGCAGAAAGCTCCATGGTTGTAGATCAGGACAAGCTGGACCAGCTTTTCGGTGTTGCTCTGGATGAGATAAAAGCTCCCGAAGAGGAGACTCCTGAGGAAACAGAAGAGGTCTGATCCCGGAAGTCTTTTGATGGGTTTGCTTCTATACTAAATCGTACGACAAAGAGGTGCAATTGTGAAAATTCTGAAATATCCTTGTGTTATTCCTGTTGATACCGCAGTTGCTCTCGGACGTTTTGATGGTGTGCATCATGGACACAGCGCTGTTATCAGTGCTGCAGTAAAGTGCAAAGACCAAGGACTCGTGCCCGTGGTGTTCACCTTCTCGGACAATCCCGGTAAGGAGCCCCACGGTCTGCTCACAACAGAGAGTGAGAAATACACTTTGCTTGAGCAGCTGGGAGTTCAGATTGTGGTAACCGTCGCTTTTGACGAGGTGCGAAATATGAGTCCGGAGGATTTTGTCAGTTGCTTGCTTTTGGGGCAGCTGAGAGCAAAGGAGATCTTCTGCGGATATAACTATAGATTCGGTGCAGGTGCCGCAGCCGATGCGGATACTCTCGCACAGCTGTGTGCTGAGGAAGGTGTGAATGTGACCTGCATCCCCGAGGTTATGGTTGGGGACAGACAGGTGTCCTCCACTGCCATCAGAAAGCTTATCTCCGAGGGAAAAGTTTTGGCAGGAGAAGAACTGTTGGGTCACAGATACAGTTTATCGGGGAAGGTTGTCCACGGGAACGCAATCGGACGAAAGATTAATACTCCTACCCTGAATATTGATGTGGATAAGCAGAAGCTTTTGCCTCGATACGGGGTTTATGCCGCAAAAGTTTTTACGGATGGCGTAGAGTACAACTCTGTCTGCAACATCGGAGAGAAACCGACTGTAGGCTCTGAGCTCCCTACGGTGGAGGCGTATTTGCTGGATGTAAAAGGAGATTTCTATGACGCAGAAGTTACTCTTGAGCTTCTGGAGTTTATACGTCCTGAGCAAAAGTTTTCAGATATAGAAAGTCTCAGGAGTGTAATCTCAAAGGACATATCCGAAGCACGGAGAATCTTTGATAAATAAAAAGCACAAACAATAACGTCCGCACAGAGAAAATTTTGTGCGGACGTTTTCTTATTATATATGTATAGAATCAGTAATCGGTAACATCAAATTTTCTGTTCTTGTAGTAGAAGTCTCTGTCTTCGTCGGTGATTTCTCTGTACACCTTGCAAGGATTGCCGAAGGCCACCACATTTGGCGGAATGTCGTGAGTCACAACACTGCCTGCACCTATGACAGTGCCGTCCCCAATGGTGACGCCGGGATTTATAACAACGTTTGCCCCAAGCCACACGTTGTTGCCTATGGTCACGGGAATGGCATATTCGTACCATGATTTTGTTCGTGACAAGGGATGAATCGGATGGCCTGCGGTTGTGATCAGAACGTTGGGAGCGCACATAACGTTGTCTCCTATTTTCACCTTGTTGCAGTCAAGAATCGTCAGGTTGTAGTTGGCATAAAAGTTCTCGCCTACCTGAATATTGTGACCATAGTCGCAGTGAAAAGGTTGTTCGATGTGAACTCGCTCTCCTGTACTGCCCAGAAGTTTCTTGAGGATTTCTGTGCGCCTTTTCAGGTTGTCGGGAGAAAGCTGATTGTACTCATGGGTCAAGAGCTTGGTGTTCATCATTATCCGGCGAAGTTCATCGTCTACATAGTAAGGAAGCTCTCCCACCATTCGCTCGTACTGGGTCATATTATGATTCCTCTGCAGAGCGGTCAAGCTGCTTCATACGCTTATAGCGGTAGAGAACGTTTTGCGCCCACTCTCTGTTGATGTTGATAAACCCTGCCAGTCGTCTGTCCTTTATTGCCATCTCGCTGACAATGGTAACGGATTTGCCGTAGATCTCAAGTCTGGCTGACTGTACGTAGGGCTCCTTCCTTTTTCCCACAAAGAAGGTAAATCCGATGGTGTTTTTCTCTCTGTCATACATGGAAAGGTACCCTTCCTCAACGTGAGGGATGCCGTATTTTTTTGCTACCATTTCAGATATGACCAGCTTGGTGATCTCAACAGCCATATCATCCAGACCGGACTCAAAGATAAAGACCTTCTCCTTGAAGCTGTTAAAGTCAGGGGCAAGACGCTTTCTCACACTATGGAGCTTTTCGTATTTTTGCTCAAGCTCTACATCCTCCAGCTGAAAACGGTCTATCTCGGGGATGAGGTAGATCATAAAGCGGTTTTTCATATCGTTGTAAAGGACGGGATATGTAAGGCGAGCCTCGTGTCCGCAGGCGGTGCAGCGGAATTTAAAGAGCTTCTCGTCCAGCATATCCTCTCTGAGGGTAGGTTCGTTGGTAGCGTTGATGCTCATATATAGTTTTGCGTCGGTGTTTTCCGAGCATTTGGGACAGGGAATCTTCTTAACAGCTACGTTTGCCATACTTTACACTCCTGTAAAAAACGTAATATAAATAGTATATACAATATATTATAGCATAGGGAGAAGTTTAGACAAGCGTTTTTATAAATTTTTATTGATTTTATTCCCGAATGATGTAATAATAGAAGCAGAGAAAGAGTATATGATATGCTCTGTGTGTTCATATAAAACAGAGTTTTTCTCTATACTATATATAATGGGCAAAAACAAGAACGGAAACGAGGTATATTTATGAGCAATAATATTTCTGATGCACAGAAGCTGACTGACCTTTTCACTGATGCAGCCCGCGAGGTGATTGAGCGCCAGAGAATCAAGGCACAGATGGCACGCATATCCCAGGTTGTGGAGGCTGACAAGCGCCGCCTGACCGTTGCTTATGCCGAGATCGGTAAAATGTATATCAAAGGAACACTTGACAAGAACCCCGGACGATATGAGATGCTTCTGGGTACCATAAAACATCTGGAGTCCAGAATCGAGCGTGCGGCGGTGCGCTATGCCGAGCTGCAGAAGGCCCACTCTGTTGACGAGTGCACAGAGGCTTTCAAGGCAGAGATGCAGACCAAGGTCAACAAGGCCAAGGAAGTCTCAGTAAAATACGCCAGGGATCTGTCCGACAAGGCAAAGCTGGTTGTGGGAGATTTGGGTGATGTGGCAGCAGACGCGCTGGATGACGCAAAGATCGTTGCGGCTGATGCAACCACAAAGGTGAGAGTCTCTGCGGAGGACATAGTATCCCGTGCAATGGAGGCTACCCGCAAGGTTAAGGAAGCAAAGGCAGAGGCAAAGAAAGTGGCGGAAGAATCAGCTGATAATATGGAAGAAGAGGCCCCTCAGGTAACTGTGGATGTGGATGATATTTTGGGCAATATCGCTGCAGCGCTGGACGAGATGGACAACGCAGTGGCTGAGACGGAGTCTCCTGCAGAGGCACAGGATGAAGTGTCAGAGGAAGCGTCTTCTGACGTAGCAGAAAATCCCACCGAAGAGTCCCCTGAGAGTTTCACTTTCTGACAAACCAATAATAAATAAGGCTGTCTGATTATTCCAGACAGCTTTTTCTTTTTCTTGTAAAGTTTTTGTACAGAAAGGGGTTGGTTTGGTTGTGTCAAAGGGGTTTAGCGGTCAGAAATGTTACAAGATGTTGTGGTGAATTTTGAGAAAATACACTACTATTTGGAGTGCGAAAAAATTATGAAATTTTTTTGAAAAAAACTTAAAAAAACCCTTGACTTTTAATGTGTGCTGATATATAATAATACTCGTTCCGCACGAAGGGATGACAAAATCACAGCAAGTTCACCAAAGAACTAATACTGGTTTTGTTGATTTCGACGGAACAAGGACATTGAAAATTGAACAACAAAGACAAAGAGAACCCGTAATTTTTTTGAGGAAATAAGTACTCAATAATTACAGTGAAGATGACACAACAAACATCAAGTAAACACGCAAGTGTTATAAATGAGCAGACACAAAAGCTCTGAAATTGAATTAAACACCTTCGGGTGTTTAACATACAAATTTTAGAGAGTTTGATCCTGGCTCAGGACGACCGCTGGCGGCGGGCCTAACACATGCAAGTCGACCGGAGCATTACGCTGATTTGATGGTAGCTTGCTACTGGATTTTCTTGTGATGCTTAGTGGCGGACGGGTGAGTAACGCGTGAGTAACCTGCCTCAAAGAGGGGGATAACAACGAGAAATCGTTGCTAATACCGCATAAGACCACGCTCCCGCATGGGAGAGAGGTCAAAGCTCCGGCGCTTTGAGAT
>JAFTHZ010000009.1 GCA_017457155.1 Ruminococcus sp. | reverse complement strand
TGGGACTGCCGCTGACACTTGCCTTCCTTGTGATACTGGGTGCGAAGGCCCCCTGTGTGTGGCAGGTTGTGAAAAGCGACAGCACCAAAAAAAGGATATTCACCCTCATAAATGCACTGGGTGGAGCCCTTGCTGCCAGAGAGCAGTTTGACTACTACATATCCCTGTTCAATGCCACAGGCCCCATAAAGCTTATTCTAGTCCTGTTCAGCTATCTGCTGGTGATACTGAGTATTTACGCCCTGTACATCTTCTTCTCCGTATTCTACAAAAAGTTTATGGAGATCATCAGACAGGTCAGGGTTTTTTGGGATCTGCGCCTGTGGGAGCGTGTGCTATACACAGGACTTCTTCTGCTGACCATAGGCTACATTATCTTTGCCTTTGTACAGACAGACGTGTTCTACGGCACCGACATCAAGAACGACATCATCTACACCGCAGACTCTCAGGGACTTGTGAAGATGAACGCATTCTCCATCATCTCTCATCCCGAGAACGACCTGCGTCAGCCCCTGTTCGCTGTATTTGCCATGCCTTTCTTCGGCATGGTGAACCTGACACGGGTTATCCTGCCCCCTTATGTTGAGGCGATTCTGCTGGGAGCAATACAGGCAGGAATGATACTTATGGCAAACCTCATGCTCACAGAGCTCATGGAGCTATCTTACCTGCGCAGAGGATGCTTTATGCTGCTGAGCTGTTCATGCTATACCTACCTGCTGTTCACCCTTATGCTGGAGCAATACGCTGTGGCATACTTCTGGCTGATGCTGTGCATCTATCTGATAGTGAAAAGCCCCTCTCACAGCAGGTTTGCGCTTTTTGGCTCTGCATCCACCCTGCTCACAAGCGGAGTGCTGACCGTTCCCTACGCCGCAAAATGTGCAAAAGAGGACAAGGGCAAAGAGAAGCTTACTCAGATGCTCTGGTGTATCCTGCGCTTTGTCAGGGACTATGTGGTACTGCTGATACTCTTCTGTCGGTTTGACATTATCATCAATGCCCTGGACAAGATAAACACCCTGACCCACTTCACAGGAAAAGAGATAACCTACCTTGAGAAGCTGTACCAGTACTCCCACTTCCTGCGCAACTGCTTCCTGCCTCCTGTGGCACAGAAGGCAATAGTCGCTGATCACGACGCCTGGATCATGAAGCCCATCACAGGGCTGAGCATCCTCGGCATTGTGATCCTTGCTTTGGCAATACTGGGAGCTGTCACCCGCCTCAAGGATGAGGCCACCCGCTATGCCATGGGCTGGACGCTCTTCTCCTTTGTGATGCTCTTTGTGCTGGGATGGGGCACTATGGAGAACGGACTCATCCTCTATGCTCTGTACTTCAGCTGGGCTATCCTTGCCCTTGTGTTCAGGCTTATGGAGTGGATTGAGGACAAGCTGAGAGTCAAGTTCATCCTGCCCCTGCTGACCCTTGCAGGCTGTGCAGGAATGCTCATGCTGAACATCCCCGCCATGATGGACATCATAAACTTCGGCATCAGCAGCTTCCCCCTGTAATATCCAAAGGAAGATATAAAAAATACCCCCACCTTCCGATCACCTCGGAGTGTGGGGGATTTCTTTTTTTCTTTTACTTATCAGTCAACGAATATTCCTGTGTAAACTGTGGGAGGAGTTCCTGCTCCGTATGTAAGCTGATACTCGCTGAATACAATGACAACCTGATTGTCCTCTACATAGTACTCGTAATCATCCCAGCCGAAACCGCTGAGCACAGAGTAGGCATCACCATACAGACCGCCCTGATAGTACTGGATGTTCCTCCAGACCAGGTCTCTCACCCCTGTGAGGTTAAGCCCTGTCAGCTCGCTGAGGGACAGCTCTTTGCCTGTATTCAGGTCAAACACCATTCCGTAGTTGCCCACGTTGTACACACCGCCTGCGTACCAGTCCAGCTGATGTTTGACGCTGAAGACTCCGTTGGAGTTGTTTGTCACCTGTCCGCTGAAGGTGCAGGTAAACTTGATGTGGGGCTGGTTGCCGCTGGCACAGAGGTCGCACTTGTCGTAGAATTGATCCTTCCTGTCCTGATAGTCCGACCAGATGAGTGAGTTGATGGCGGACTCTTCGTCCGAATCTCCAAGGAGCACAACCAGATCGTAGTACTGCTCGTGACGCAGCTCATCGTCGGAGGAGCTATATATATTGCTGCTCTTGCGCTGCACGGTGTAGCTCACAGACTCAACCTCCGGGGGGGCTGTGGTGGCAGGTACCGTGGTCTCTGGTGGCACGGTGGTGGCGAGGGGTGATGTTGTCTCGTCGGGGGTCACCTCGTCCGCCGTTGCAGGCAGGGTTTCCTGAGTTTTATCCGAGGAAGCTTTCTTGCAGGCGGTGACAGTCAGCATCATCATTAACGCCAGAAGAAGTGCCAGAATCTTTTTATATGTCATATTCTACTACTCCTGATTCTCTCAGAGAATCTTCTCCATTCCTATCTTCTGAACTGTGAGTCCCATAGCCTCATAGAACCCCATGGCGGACTTGTTCTCTGCCCACACATTGAGGGTCAGGTTGTAGCATCCTATCTCACGGGCGAACTCCACCGCATGGTCATAGAGCTTTCTGCCGATGTGCATACCCCTGGCATTTTCGTCAACGCACAGGTCATCGATGTACAGAGTCTTTGCGTCCATGAGGGAGCTGTGGTCCTTTGCTTCGCTGATAATGGTGAAGCAGTGACCCAGCACCTTTCCGTCCTCGTCCACCGCAACGAACAAGGGGGAGCTGTCGTCCTCTATTATCCTCAGGAGCTCCTCGTCGACGTACTTCTTTCCCGATGGCCTGAAGATATCGGGTCTGCCCAGATGGTGCACATAGAGCACCTGACGAAGAAGCTCGTTTATGCCCTGCAGGTCACAGGGCTCTGCTCGTCTGATTATCACAAAACCACCTCTTGGTTAAATTCTGAACCTTCTCCTCCAAAGGACATAACCATCGGGGGATTTTTTATGTACCATATCATTCAATGAATATTCCTGTGTAAACTGTGGGAGGCAATCCTGCGCCGTATGTAAGCTGATACTCTCCGAAGGTGATAACAACCTGATTGTCCTCTACATAGTATCCGTAATCCTTCCAGTCAAATCCGCTGAGTTTAGAGTAGGCATCACTATACAGACCGCCCTGATAGTACTGGATGTTCCTCCAGACCAGGTCCCTCACCCCTGTGAGGCTGAGCCCCGTCAGCTCCTTGAGGGAAAGGGTCTCTCCTGTATTCAGGTCGAACACAAGCCCCGCATCATCAGCATTATGCACACCTCCTGCGTACCAGTCCATGTGATGCTTGATGCTGAAGACTCCCCTTGAATTGTTTGTAACCGTCCCACCAAAGGTAACCTGATACGGGTAATGGTCTTCCCATCCGCAGCGTTTTGCGTTACATTCGTCATAGAAAGCATTTTTTATACCCTGATAATGAGACCACAGGAAAGAGTTGATAGCTGTCTCTGCCTCAGTATCCCCAAGCAGAGTAACCAGGTCATAATACTGCTCGTGGGTCATCTCATCGGTGGAGCTGCTGTACAGGTTGTGGCTCTTGCGCTCAATGGTGTAGCTCACAGACTCAACCCCTGTGGGAGCGGTTGTGGCAGGCACCGTGGTCTCCGGTGGCACGGTGGTGGCGAGAGGCGATGTTGTCTCGTCGGGGGTCACCTCGTCAGCCGTTGACTGCACAGGCAAGGTTTCCTGCGTTTTCTCTGCGGGGGCTTTCTTGCAGGCGGTGACGCTGAGCATCATCATTAACGCCAGAAGAAGTGCCAGAATCTTTTTGTAGCTCATATCTCTGTCCTACTCTCAATCGACCTGACTCCTGCACAAATTTTTTGCAGGATAAAGTCGTTTTATATCCTTGATTATAAACCTACGCCCCAAAAAAATCAACTGCCGTCTGCTAAAAAAACACAGGCGGCAGTAAACTGTTTGTCACAGGAATTTTCGGATGTCTATGGTGAGCTTTTCCTCCAGATTTATCAGCCGTTTGGTGATGTCCTTTGAGACTTCGTCGGCGGCTTTGTACTGGTTCAGATATCTGTTGAGGGATTTGACCCCCATGTTGCAGCCGTCTGTCATAAGGTCGGCTACGGTGGCGTCTGTGTCCTCCAGCCCCAGCTTCACGCTGGTCTTCATCCAGGACATACTCTTGGCGATGGGGTTGGGATTTTTGCCCTCGTCCTTGTACTTATCAAGGAGAACCTCCAGCTCCTGTCTCAGCTTTTCGTGCTCCTGCTTGCATTTCTCAAGCAGCTCACAAAGCTCCTTTGAGCGCACATGAGGCAGCACCTCATCAATAGATGTGACCCCCATCTTGATGCCTGCGTCACACTCTCTGAGCAGCTTCACTGTATCCTGTTCTATCATACTGTACCGACTCCTTCCAATAGTTTTGTCAGTATCAGTATGCCCCGGTTCTGCTCTTTCTAATCATCCTGTGCCTATGCAAATATGCTGTACTGCTCGTACTCGTCCACATCGTAGCTGGCACCCGACTGGTGCCTGTTGTCATAGACCCCCTCCAGCACCTTGGGAAAGTTGCGGTCCTTTATGAGCCAGTCAAAGCTCGCCCGCCAACTACCCTCTCCTCTGCCACAGAGAAAGTCGCTTTTCTGGGCTTTTCTGAACATCTGCTCAAACTGCTCCAAGGTGTATGTACTCCGCCTTTCAAGGATAGCCTGCTGACGGGTTTCGTTCAGGGCGATAACAGATGAGAGAGAAACACAGATACTGTTATACAGCTCAATAATTCTTTCACAGAATTTTATATCATCAGACACTTTTTCCTCTGCTCTGTGCTCCTCTGTTCTGCTCTCGCCTGTTTTATCCTCACCTAATCTATCCTCACCTAATCTATCCTCACCTAATCTATCCTCACCTAATCTATCCTCACCTAATCTATCCTCACCTAATCTATCCTCACCTAACCTATCCTCACCTAATCTATCCTCACCTAATCTATCCTCACCTAACCTATCCTTACCTAACCTATCCTCACCTAATCTATCCTTACCTAACCTATCCTTACCTAACCTATCCTGGGTCTCCCGTTGGTTGACCAACGGTTGACCGCTCCTCTCGCACAGGGAACGAGGGGGTTTTTCTTCCTCTGAGAAAAGCTCCCCGAACCTCTCCTTCTCCTCCAAAAAAATTGTGGGCTTGTATCTGTCACCACGGATGTAGTTGTGTATCCTCCAGTTGCGGATGGCCACCACCCCGCTCTCAAAGATATGTACCAGCCCCTTCATCATCAGTAGCCTGCAGTCATCCTCACTGCCTCCGATCATCCGCAGGGTACCCTTTGGGTTGCTGACAAATCCGTCATCGTCTGCTCTCATGGCAAGATGAAAGTACACCGCCTGAGCCGACAGGGGCATCTCGATGAAGGAGTCCGACTCCACAATGGTCCTTGCGAACATCCTGCGCTCTGCCATAGTATCTCTCCTTTCCTTGTGTTCATAGTGCAAAGCCGAGGCAGTCCTGCGGACACAAACAGCGCCGCAAAGACCCCCTCTCATAAATCGGACTTTTTTTCGGAAAAATTGCATTATTATATGCAATTTCTCTCAAATTGGTCCTGTGTATGGAAGGGGGATTATTTTTTGAGGCCTCACAGAAAACTCCCCGAAAGCAAAAGAAAAAGGACACCCTCCGAAGAGAGTGTCCAAAGTAATTATTTATATCTTGATACTGATCAGCTTCTCTTGTACTGCTTGTAGGCGGAGTTCACCTTGGCGGTGAATACTGCCAGCACGATTCCAAGCACCAGAGTCAGCAGAGCGGTGAATACATTTGACAGGGCGATTGCATAGAAGAAGCTGAAGATTGAACCTGCAACGATGAGGGCGGTCTGTCTGAAGATAATGCCGAACAGAGCAAACAGGAAGCCGAATGCCCACATTCCGATAACTGCTGCAAAGAGGATGAACATAACATCTCTCACATCCTCAAGTCCATCGTCAAAGTCGTCTATGCTTTCCTCAAGGTCAACCATACCGTCAGGATCGTACTTCTCGATCAGGTCGTAGCCGTCAGAGTCAACAATCTCGTCCTCAAGTCTGAGCACGTTGTTATAGAGGGTATAGAGGTTCATCAGGGAAGGATTCTTTCCGAAATCCGCGAAATTATCCACCATCTCGTCGGTCAGCTCGACCAGCTCCTCAGCAGCCTTGATGTCCTTCTTGGGCATACCGTCGTCTCTGGCGTCCTCGATGGACTGCTCCATCTCTTCTTTCTCGTCCTCATACTCCTCAAGCAGCTCGTCGATTTCCTCGTCCAGCTGCTGCGCATCCACATCTGTGCCCTCAGCACTCAGGGCAAGTGACACAAAGGGGATGTTGTACACAGGGAGCATCAGAGTCATGGCGATGTTGCACACAAGCAAAAGTGCCAGAATAACAGACAGCACAGTGCCCACAACAGCCTTGGATTTTACCTCCTTGGGAGCGATGTTGCGGATGAACTTGCTCTTCTTCTCCTTGGGTTCGTTGCTCACGGATGCGTAGGGTGCAGCACCTGCAGGAGCCTGATACTGGGGAGCCTGATATGTAGGCTGAGCAACAGGCTGAGGTGCCTGATATGCAGGCTGAGCAACAGGCTGGGGTGCCTGATATGCAGGCTGAGCAACAGGCTGAGGTGCCTGATATGCAGGCTGAGGCTCGGGTGCTGAGTAAGCAGGAACCTGTGCAGGAATAGGCTCATCATCGAGAATAGACACAGTACGCTCGAAGTCCTCGGGGCTGTTCACAGCAGGAGCAGCTGCCACGGGGGTACCGCACTTGTTGCAGAACTTGGCGCTCTCTGCAAGGGGATTGCCACAGTTAGTACAATTCATAACATAACCTCTTTTTTTATAAATATATTACCTAAATTTTATTACAAATCTATGCTCCTGTCAATAAAATCTCCACACACAAAAGCAAAAATAAAACTCACAGATTCAGCCCTCCTGCTGACGGTTGACCCCCACAACTCCCACAACAATGAGTGCACAGCACACAAGCTGAGGCAGAGAGAGACTCTCGCCCATAATGAACACTCCTGCCAACACCGACACAAGGGTTATGAGGTTTGAGAACGAGGTGGTGCGTACAGGGGTAAGCACAGAGGTGGAGTAGTTGGAGAGCATAAAGGCCACAATGGAGGACAGCACCGACAGGTACAGTATAGCTCCCCAGAACGAGGGCTTTGTCACAGCCGACAAAACCTCACCAACCCATCCTCCCCTGAGGCTGAGAAGCGCCATCAGGTTGAATCCCACCGTACCCACAAGGAACATTATGTAGGTACGCTCAAAGGGCGAGTAATGGGCAGACTCGCTGCGGCTGAGGATGATGTACACCGCATCCGCAAGCACCGCCAACAGAAGCAACAGTATGCCCAGAAGGCTGTTTTCTCCTGTGTTATCAGACAGCAGGCTGATGGCAACTATGGCAGAAAGAGACAAAAGCGAGAACATCACCTGGGACAGGGTGGGCTTCTCCCTGAGCAATATGGTGGACAGCACAATCACCGCCACAGGCACAAGAGAGATGATGACTCCCGATATGGCGCTGGAGGTGTGCTCTACTCCGTACAGCTCAAAGCTAAAGTACAGCATAGGCTGGGCAAGTGCCATGAGCAGGAGCCTGCCCCGAGGCTTGCCCCGAAAGCTCATCTTCACAATCCCCAGGAACCACAGCAGGTTAAGGCACAAGAACGCAACCGTAAACCTGACCGAGAGTATCACCAGGGGATGAGCATACCTGAGGGCTATCTTTGAGAACATAAAGCTGAAGCCGAATATTATATTTACAATCAGAGCCGCCAAGGTGGCTTTTGTATTCCTGTCAGTCATAATTACCCTTCAGTTTCTCTTTAGATTCTGTCACATGGGACACCACTCAGATTATACCCCACAACCGTCCGCCTTGCAAGCACAAAGCTCCCCTGAGCCTGACGGATGACGCACAGATGCGGACAAAAAAAGAGCGACACAAAAGTGCCGCTCCAAAAAATATACTTTCTGATTAACCCTCTGTGTGGATGTGCTCAGCAATCCACTTGTAGAGTCTGGGAGTTACCCAGAAGCCGTAGATACCGCAGGTGATAACTGTCAGCAGGAACCACTTGATCCACTGGCCGAACAGATCGCCGCCTGTACCGTTGAAAGAAAGTCTCTTGCCGTCGATAACAGCGTGACCGATGATAAACTTCATCATGTAGCAAACAGCCCAGGGAGTTGCGATACCGCAGGATATGGAGATGATAAGGCTGGCAACGATGGAGTTAACGATTGTGTCAAGAACCTCGCCGTCCCAGGTGGAGTTCTTCAGCTGATTGAAGTTGAAGTTCACGTTGGTCTGGGGAGCCTGGTACTGAGGCTGGGGTGCCTGGTACTGGGGCTGGGGAGCCTGATACTGTGCAGCAGTAGGGATAGGACCGTTGCCTGCTACGGAAACAGTACGATCAAGGTCAGGAGCTGCCTGTACGGGAGCTGCCTGTACGGTGTTGCCGCACTTTGTGCAGAACTTTGCGCCTGCATCCAGGGGATTTCCGCATTTTGTACAATTCATAACAATACCTCATTTCTTAATAATTCAGAAATAATCTTGTATTAATTTTATAACAATGTGACCCTGCTGTCAACATAAAATCCGACAAATTCTGCATTAATTGCAGATTTATGCACTCTGAGGAATAATTCATATAATCAGGGCAACTCCCTCTCCGAAAAAAAGTCGGAGACTCCCTGCCCGCATAATACATAAAAAAACCCGCACCTGGTTTTGGTACGGGTCAGAGTATCATATTCTGTCAGGAACAAATCAGTTCCAGTAGTCAACCTTATGGGGCAGGTCAATGTCCTTGGCCCTGAAGACAGGGTCCTTGCCTGCTTTCTTCTGTTTTATGTAGTCCTTCAGAGCCATCATCGGATATTTGCTGAGGATGAGGATAACGGGGATATTGATGAGGGTCATGGCTCCCATGGTAATATCCGCGATGTTCCACAGCAGGTCTGCCTTCAGCCCTGCACCCAGCAGGATAACAGCCGAGGCGATCAGGTAGTATACTGTCATAAACTTTTTCTCAGGGACTTTGCCTGCAATATGACACAGGCTCTTGTCCACATAGAACAGATTGCCCAGTAAGGTGGTGAAAGCAAAGAGTATCATGGCCACGGTGATGAACACAGGACCTGCGGCACCCATCACACTCTGCAGAGAAGCCTGTACATAGGGCGCACCCGACAGCTCCTCTGTAGGCTCAATACCCGAGCTCATACACATAAACGCGGTTGCAGAGCACACAAGGATGGTGTCAATGAACACAGACAGAACCTGCACCAGACCCTGCTTGACGGGGTGGCTGACCTGAGCAGAGGCAGAGGCGTTGGGCGCAGAACCTACACCTGCCTCGTTGCTGAACAGTCCCCTCTTGATTCCGTACATAACGCAGGATCCGCCGAATCCGCCGAAGATAGCCTGAAGGTCAAAGGCCTCGGAGAAAATAGCACCAAAAATACGGGGTATATCTGCTATGTGAATAAGGGATATCACAAGGGCAACGAGTATGTATGCAACTCCCATAAAGGGCACAAGGAAGGTGGTGGCGCTTATGATGCGCTTGCCTCCCCCAAAAAGACAGAAGGCAACCAACACCGCCAGCACAAGACCGATGACCCAGGGAGTGATATCCTTGTTATAGAATCCGTAGGATGAGAAGGTGGACTGGAGGTTATGAGACGCAAGCATATTGAATCCCACGCCGTAGGTGACAATAAGCAGCACCGAAAAAACAACGGCAAGAGGGCGGTTTTTCAGGGCGGTCTCAATGTAGTATGCAGGTCCGCCGTAGCTGCCCTCGGGGCCCTTGCGCTTGTATATCTGGGCCAGGGTACTCTCAACAAAAGCAGAGGCGCTGCCGATGATGGCGATGACCCACATCCAGAACACAGAGCCAAATCCGCCCAGACACAGGGCGGTGGACACACCGATGATGTTGCCCGTGCCCACTCGGGAGGCGGTGGATACCATCAGAGCCTGAAAGGAAGACACCCCTGACTTGCCCTTGGGCTTCTCTGTCACAGAGCGGAACTGCTCAGGGAGCATCCTTATCTGCAGAAACTTTGATCGGAATGTAAAGTACAGTCCTGCCAGAACAAGTATAATAATCAGAATATATCCGTACAGGGCATCATTGACCCCAGTCAGGAAGTTGTTCAGGTATTCACCTATTCTCTCAAACATCCTATCCCCTCACAAATTACATAAAAATCTCTTATCTATTATATCATGGCGCCCCTCAGAATACAACTCATCCCTGCGCTTTATGCAGGAAGAATCAGAGCTTATGAGCAGCCTCTTTTATTCCTCTGACAGAAACGCCCGATAGGTGTCTATCTCCTGAGTAGCGTTGAGGAGAAACTCCCGACACTCCCTGTCCTTTGCAAGGATTCTGCCCACCCTGCGGACAGCCCTCAGGAACCTTTTGTCAAAGACGACCTCGTCCATGTGGGTGATGAGCGGACACAGCAAGGCTCCCCTGGTGTCTGCCTCAACATATATCCGCCCTCTCTCATCTATTGTAGGAAAGAAAGGGAATATCCGACAGGCAAGGGGTCTCTTTGTTCTGTCACAGGTGCCGTCGCACACCGCGAGCCTGTCCCCCGACTCAGTGACGCTCACCCCAAGCACACTCTCTTCATGAGGGAAAAGCCTCATACCCGTCTTGCTGTCACCCTTGCAACAGGCGTGATCGCACAGCTGTCCGCAGTCTGCCCTGAGTGGAGTCAGGTCAGAAAGTATCCTGAAGATTTTATCATACATTTTCTTGTAGTCTGTGTGGCTCATAAGCTGCCCCCTTTGATATATATTGCATCCCACAGCCTCGTTGAGGGCAAGCGGGAAACATCCCGAAAAAGCTCAGGCATCTTCGTCAGGCTGCTGGCCGTCGTGGGCAAGCCACCTGCACTCTGTCATCTCCATATTTGTGAACACAGCCCTAAAGGATGAGTCCTCGGGACTGCAGGCGTAGATTCCGAACCTTACAGCACCCTTGCCCTGCCACATATGACAGATCCGCATCTGTCTGAAGGTGACTCCGTCCTCAGAGCACTCGATGCAGTAGTCGTCCTCTCTGCGGCTGAGACGATACCAGATGGACTTTATCCCTGAGTCGATTTCTGTTGTGGCCCAGTCAGAGTAGCCCATATTGGTCACAACACTCCCAAGATGCTGAAACTCCTCGTTCTCGTATTCCACGGAGGCCTTCAACCAGTTTTCGCTGTCAAGGTACATGACCACACCGCACTGGTCAAACCGAGCCTTGCTGTCAAACTCTGTCTTCACAGTGAAGGAGAAGAACTGTTCTTCGGTCTCCATCTGGAGCAGGGGTGCGTTATCGTTACGGAAGTGATAGTAGGTCCTCTGCCACAGGTCTGTGTGAGGAGCGGTGACTATCTCTATCCTGTCGTTTGTAATCAGAAAGTCCTCGGGCTGTCTTGTCCACCGGAGCTTCTTTGTGCTGAATTTCATATTTTCTCCTTAATAATTCTCTGGTTCTGTATCCTTTCGCACAGTATCCGTACCAAAGAAAGGCTGTCTCACCCAATCAGCAAGACAGCCTCACGATCAAATTCCAAATCAGAGAATATCTGTATTATTGTATCAGCCTCTGTAATCAACAGCAGACTGATTGTATGCATACATTGACTTTACTACATTCTTCAAGGTATCTTTGGTTCCTGCCATTGCTTTGTGACCATAGCTGAACACTCCGAAATCAATGGTGAGTCCTCCCACCTTGACCTCATAGATATCCGAAAGCTTGTGGGCAGGAATATCAGAAACCTTGAGTTCATAGAGGTTGCCGTTCTTCACAAGCTCAGCTTCCTTGCCGTTTACTGTTGCATCAGGGAGCTCTGCCCCATCCTCCACAACAAAGTAAAGCTTAAATGCTGTTTCTGACTCAAGACAGAGTGCCGAACCATAGTAAGAAACCTCGGGGTCATCCCCTGTAATTATCTCCCCGTATCCGCTCAGGTCGAGGGTTTCTGTGAGGGTTCTGTCGGCTTCTGTCATATACTCGGTGTCATTTGCAAGGTCATCTGTGTTGTAATCAAAATAGATCTGGGCATATGCACCATAGTTCAGCATTGACTTTACAAGGTCCTGTTCCTTTGCATAAACTTGGGGATTTGCCAGAATATACTCTGCGTAGTCTTTTACTGTGTACTCGAACACATCACTCTCGGTACCGTCAGACATGACTATCTGTGCGCTTATGACGGATGTCATCTCCCTTGCAGCAACCTCACAGGTGAATACATAGTAATCACCGCTCACTGTTGCCTGACTCACGGGGACCTCAACTGTGTATGCAGAGCCTGTTTCATCCACGGTGAATACCATCCCGGCATCTTCATCAGCAAGTACCTGGTCTGAAAGAAGCATGTAGTAGTTAACTGCAATATTGCCTCCAAGGCTTATTGTATAACCGCCTACCAGAGCTATGCCGTCCATGGCACCGCAAGTCTTGCAGAAGCCTTTCTCAAATTCATGCTGGAGGTTTTCGCTGTTATTGCTGTAAATCTCCTGGTTGAGGCAGTTTGTTACTTTGTATACCTCGTCAGCACCTACCACAGGACAAGCATCCGTGCCAAGCACCTGACCCCAGTTGAGTTCTGTCAGATCATCCTTCAGAAGATACGCAACCTCACCGCTCTCAAACTGAGCGGCGGTTTTGGCTTGCGCACAGGCCTCAACATCGCTTCCGTTAATTCCGCTTGAATAAGCAGTATCAAGATAATAACAATTATTGACAGTAGCGTTCAGGATACTTCCGACCAAGCCTCCTGCGTTTCTGGTACTATTGACCGTACCTGTGTTGTAGCTGCTATGAATAATGCCGCCTGAACTTGTACCGACAAGTCCGCCAACATATCTCTCGCCGCTCACGTCACCTGCGTTACGGCATTTCTCGACAAAGCCGGCGTTGCCGCCTGCAAGTCCGCCTACATACCAGACACCATCGGCCACACCTTCGCTGTAGCAGCCGAAGAGTGTGCCTTCGCTCTGGCCTGCCAGAATACCCACAAGGTTATTGCCCTTGAAGTAGGAATTGATGACGCCTGTGTTTTTCACTGTACTATATGAACTTATATATCCGAACATACCCACATAATTTGCTTCGGTATCATCAAAGAAAAGTCCCGACACAGTATGTCCCTGTCCGTCAAATATTCCGCTATACTTAGCGGTATCGTTGCCGATAGGTGTCCATACTCTTGCGTCTGTGGCATCAGCAGAAAGCTCGCCTTCGTTCACAACAATGTCTGCTGTGAGGACAGCATCCATATCCGTGTTGCCGCTGTTCACTTTATCAGCAAACCAGTAAAGCTGTCCTGCGTTGCTGATTTCGTAGGCTCCCTGAGCATTAAGGTTCGCAGGCTCATACTGTTTGCACAGGGTGCAGAATCCGTTTTCAAAGTTATGCGGACAAACATAGCCGCAGGCTGTACATACTCCGTCTGTGTAGGTATGCTCACAAACGTGACCACAGTCCAGACAGGTACTACCCTCAAATCTGTGGATAACAGTATTGTTGCTGTAAATTATATTGTTCTGACAGTTTCTTATGGCGTAAACCGTATCGCCGCCAAGTACAGGAAAGTTCTCCTCACCTATCTTCTGGCCAAAGGGTTCACCAAGGAGGTTTGCAACCTCACCGCTTTTGAATTCATTCAGAGTTTTTACCGATGATCTGGAATTTGAATCTCCTCCAATACCGTAAGAACAAGTTCCGAATAAGTAGTAATTATTCACAACCTTGCCAATATAACTTTCTCCTATCAGGGCACCCGTAGAATTCTCATAAAGTCCTACAATTCTTGCTGCATTGTAGCAGTTACCAACTATGCCTTCCATATTAAGGCCAACTATTCCGCCTATCTCACTGTAGCCTTCAACTGTGCCTCTGTTGTAGCAGTGATTGATTGCTCCATTATAGTTTGCGCCGACTATTCCGCCTGCTGCATCTTCGACTTTGATCGTGCTGGTGTTGTAGCAGTTGAAAACTCTGCCACCCTCCTCAACAACACCCGCTATGGCGCCGGCTACAATTTCAGCACAAAAATAGGAATTGATAATGCCTGTGTTCTTTACAACTGCGCCCGAGTCCAGGAAGCCGAACAGACCTACACTTTCCGCATCAGTGTTGTTTATATACAAACCTGAAATAGTATGGTTCTGTCCGTCAAAGGTACCACAATATATAAGATTGTGTCCGATAGGCAGCCACTCTCTTGCGTCTGTGGTCTCAGCAGACATCTCGCCCTCGTTCACAACAATATCCGCTGTGAGGATAGCATCCGCACTTTCAAAGGTCTCGTCATAATTTACTTTTTCGGAGAACCAGTAAAGCTGACCTGCGTTGCGGATTTCATAAACTCCATCCGAGTTAAGGTCTGCAGGCATGTAGTTCTCGCAATATTTACAGAAACCGTTTTCATATTCACAAGGATAGATGTTAACCTTGACTCCTTCGATGCTTTCCTCTACGTAGCCTTCTTTGTTATATCCCACAAAGCCACCAACCATATAGTTTCCCGTAACCACAGGGTCTATGGATAAACAACCTGAGAACACACCTTTGTTATTGTATCCGACCACGCCGCCAACGTAGCTTATACCGCAAACATCAGAGGCAAAGTCAAATATTATTGCTCTGCCATCTTCGGTATAACCTGCAAAACCGCCTACATATTTATTACCTACAACTTTGGTTTCACTATCGGCTCCGCCGCCTTCGATTCTTCCGTCACTGTCGTTATAATATCCCAACAGTCCGCCTACATAGTTGTTACCTGTTACGTTATTATAGCTTTTGCAACGATCAATGTGGCCGCCAAAGCTGTATCCTGCCAGTCCACCCACATAGTCTTTTCCTGTGATGGACATCATCTGCCTGTCATAATTCAGATAAAGATTACAACTCTCGATTGTACCGCCTGAGTTATATCCTACCATACCGCCCACGTAGGATTCTCCGCTGAAATATGTATCCTCTGTGTTCAGGTATCTGACAGATCCACTGCCAAGGCAACCGACAAACCCCAGTCCTTCAAAAGTATAGTCACTGCCTGAGGTCTCCTTGTCATAATAGAGTCCGTGGATGCGGTGGCCGTTGCCGTTGATAGAGCCCTTGTAGGAGAGTGCCTTTGTGTAGCCGATGGGAATCCACTCTCTGGCATTTGTCATACCGGGCGCCACAGGATCCTCATTGACAACAATATCCGCCGTAATCTCACCATTGATAGATGTATTGCCACCGTTTACCAGCGCCGCAAAAGCATACAGTTCATCGGCGTTACTTATCTCATAGTATCCGTTGGCATCAGTATCCGCAAGAGTAACCTGCTCCCCTGTGTCGATGGTCGCTGTCATATCCGCCGCAGCTTCGGCAAAAACCGAGAAAGCTGACAATGGAATCATTGACACAACCATCAGAAAAACAAGTACAAAACTGAATGTTTTCTTTGTTATTATCGAAGTCCTTTTCACAGAAAATCCTCCTTTATGATACTCTTATGATAAACTTAATGTTGGTTTTCAGGCTGATACAATGGAGATTATCCTACATATCCACTTTTTTGCCTGAATGTATGGGGTCAGAATTATAATGCAGGGACAAAGGGCAGCTCAATCGGCTCGTCAGAATCTGTTATCGGCTGAGTAGTGGGCTGTGTATTTGGTACAGTCGGCTTCTCACCACCGATGATTCCCGCAAGCTGTTTCTGAATGCACGTAGCATCCTTGATATTCACCATACCGCTTATGTCCGTATCCGCAAGCACAAGCTGTTCTTCGTTCAATTCAACAAGCTCTGCCAGATACTTCTGGATACTGGTGGCATCCGTGATGCTCAGCTTGTGGTCCATATTGACATCACCTATGCTAAACCCTGATGCGGTCAGCATCTCAGTATCGTAGCCTGTAGCATACACAGCTGATACGCAAACAAAAATTAACGTTACCATTGTAATAATTACAGCTAGTGTCCTTTTCATAATCAGCATCTCCGTTCATAGTCAATATCTATGTCCTGTCTATAAAATAACATATTCACAGATATTTGTATAGAGCTCAATTCCATTTTATCCAACATTTTTCTCTCATTAAACAAAATCTGTTAAAAAAACATCTGTTACGGGATACGAAAACCGTCCTTATCCAGAAGTTTATATATATCCTGACCTGTCTTTTTGCGAAAGTAGTCAAGAAGCCCGATGTTTTTGCGCCACTTCTCTAAAGGATAGAATCCATACCTATTCTTCACATCCCTCATCCGCTCCTCAACATCCAACACGCAGGATACCCCTGCCAGAGCATCACATAGCTGAATCAGCCTGTCATAATCATCAAACTCTATCCCCTCAAGAGCGCTGACGATCATCTGATACTTCTCTTCGGTAGCATCATTTTCGCCCACATACTCCTCTATTCTGCCGTTGTTGAAGGAGTGCGTCAGACAAATCCTCCCAACCTCTTCGTACCCCAAGGAGTTCATATAGGTATATCCGTCAGAAACATGCCCCAGATGCCTTATACCAAACTTCCTTCCTATATCATGCAGAAGTCCCGATATGTATGCTCTGTCTGCATCTATACCCGTACAGCTTAAGGCTATCTTCTCAGCACAGTATGCAGCAACACGACTGTGATTCCCCCAGGCACCGGGGTTGCATTTCTCTGCGTCAGCCAGAAGTTTCTCGGCTTGTTCTCTTGTTGGTAACATAATCATTCACCCTCCAGAGCCATTATATCACAAGTAGGGGGTATTTCAACGGATGGTCTCTCGCATTTTTTAATAAAACTTAAACATTTCTCAAACATCCCAAAAACACACACCCTGTATACTGAAGGCACAAACTTAAGGAAAGAGGTAATCAATATGAATAAAAATGATCAGAACTTTCTCGTTCAGAAAATCCGCACCCAGTATACAGAGAAGGAGCACACAGCTCTGGATGAGCTGAAGGAGCTGGACACAAAGGTCAAGCGCCCCGCCAACCTGTTTGCCTACATCTTCGGAAGTATCGGTGCCGTCGTTATGGGCAGCGGTATGAGCCTTGTGATGACCGACCTGGCAGACCTTATCGGTATAGACAACCCCATGTTCACAGGCATTGTCATCGGTCTGGCAGGTATGCTCATGGCAATTGTCAACTACCCCATCTACAAATCCATCCTGAGCAAAAGACGCAGAAAGTACGCAGACAGAATCATTGCAATCAGCGACAAGCTGACAAAGGACTGAGGTGAACATAATGGGAAACTTCCTGAATAAAGCTTTCAATGATATGAAAGAGAGTGCAAAAGCACAGCATCAGGTTGATAAAGCGAATTTTGAGGCTGTAAAGGCAGAGAGCAAAGCAAACTTTCAGGAGAACAGAGGCCACAACACCTTTGCAAAGGCTAAGGCAGATGCAAAGAAAACCTGGGACGAGGCACATATGACTCCCGCACAGAGAGTAGAGAAACCCCGTCAGGAACAGGAAGAGCAGATTGCCGCCGCAAAAGCAAGGACCGAAGCCGCCCAGATCCGACTGGAAAAAGCAAAGAAAATTCAGTAAGAAACCACAGGCGGGGGCTTTTGGGCATCCCGCTTTTTTCTGTCACAAACCCTCCCGCGTAAACAAAACTTTAACATTTTGGTGCTATAATGTATAATAGATTACAGTAAATCGGGGAGGTAACCCTATGTTTAAGATACTGGTGGTTGAGGATGACAAAGAACTGAACAAAACCGTGTGCTCCTTTCTGAGCCACAGCGGATACGAGGCTTTCGGCTGTCTCAACGCAACCGACGCCTACGACGCACTCTATGAGAATATGTTTGACCTTATTGTGTCTGACATTATGATGCCGGGAACAGACGGCTTTGAGTTTGCCTCCAACGTGCGCCGCCTCAACGAGGAGATACCCATCCTCTTCATGACAGCACGGGACGATATCGCCTCCAAGCAGCGGGGCTTTCGCATCGGGGTGGATGACTATATGGTCAAGCCCATCGACCTTGACGAGCTGTTTCTGCGCATCGGGGCGCTCCTGCGCCGAGCAAAGATTGCCTCCTCACGAAAGCTTCAGATAGGAAGCTTTGTCATGGATGCGGACGAGCATACCGCATACCTGCAGGATGAGGAGATATCCCTCACAAACAGAGAGTTCAGCATTCTTTACAAGCTCCTCAGCTATCCCAAAAAGACCTTTACCAGGACCCAGCTTATGGATGAATTCTGGGATGCAGATACCGAGACAGCCCCCAGAGCTGTGGATGTATACATGACAAAGCTCAGGTCAAAGCTGGCAAAATGCGAGGATTTTGAGATAAAGACCGTCCACGGACTCGGATATAAGGCGGTGATTATATGAAGAAGCAAAGCATAGTAAAAACCGTCCTTCGGTGGCTCAACCACTACTTTCTTTTCTTTCTGATGGTTGCCTTTGTCATCACCTGCTGCACAATGCTGTTTGTATCGACCCTGTCCCATTCCCTGAACATCACCCTCTCCAAAGAAAACATCAGCGCCGCCGCAAAGATAACCTTCCTGAATGTGGCGCTGCTGAGTCTTATCTTCACCATCATAGATTCTATCCGCAGAAAGCTGACGGTGGAGCGTCCCGTCAGGAACATCACCGAAGCAGCAGAGAAGATTGTTCAGGGAGATTTCTCTGTCAGGGTGAAGCCACAGAACAGGCTGGGTACCGACGACACCTTCAACAGGGTCATAGATTGCTTCAACAAAATGGCTCAGGAGCTGGGCTCTGTGGAGACCCTGCGCACGGATTTCATCGCAAATGTTTCCCACGAAATGAAGACCCCCCTGGCAGTTATGCGCAACTACGGCACACTTCTGCAGGCTCCTGACCTGACTCAGGAGGAGCGCATCGAATATGCCAAGGGAGTCACCGAAGGCTCCCGCCGTATGGCAGATATGATGACAAACATCCTGAAACTCAACCGACTTGAGAACCAGCAGATTTATCCCGAGACGGTGGAATTTGATCTGGGAGAACAGCTCTGCCAGTGTCTGCTCAGATTTGAGAATGTCTGGGAAAAATCACAGATTCAGCTGGAGACAGACATCGCCGAGAACATCAGAGTCAAAGCAGACCCCGAGCTTCTTTCTCATGTATGGAACAACCTGTTCTCCAACGCCTTCAAGTTCACTCCTTCAGGGGGCACGGTCAGCATAACCCTCAGGGCTACCGAACACCATGCTGTTGTCAGCGTCCGTGACACAGGCTGCGGAATGACCCCTGAGGTGGGAGCACATATATTTGAGAAATTCTATCAGGGAGACCCCTCCCATTCGGTTCAGGGCAACGGACTCGGACTGGCACTTGTCAGGAGAGTCATCGACATTTTGCAGGGCGAGATCAGCGTGGAAAGCACCCCTCACAAAGGCTCCACCTTCAGCGTGAGGATTCGGCGGTGCTGATATGAAGATAAAGAAAATCTGTCAGGCTCTGCTATTCCCTCACACAGTCCTTATGGTAATCCTGTTGCCTATATCTGTCGCCTTTCTTGTATATTCACTGGTGGCTCTGAGTCCTGAGTCGTTGCCTGCGATTCTCTCCTATGTTCTCTCTTTTTACACCCTGACCATCTGGTGTATGCGCCTGCCCCGACTCATCAGCTTCTTCAGAGACTTCAAGGCTCATAACAAATACGCAAGGCTGTGGCAGGATGATGCGAGACTTCGGGTGAATATCTCCCTTCGCGGCTCATTGATATTTAATACCGCCTATGCCCTGCTGCAGCTTGGAATGGGTATCCGACACCACAGCTTCTGGTTTCTGTCGCTGGCAGTATACTATATCTGTCTGGCTGTGATGAGGTTTTTTCTGGTGCGCCATTCAGCCAGGCACCTCCCCCGCGAAAAAATGCACCAGGAGCTTCTTCGTTACATAGCCTGTGCGGCTGTGCTCCTTGTGATGAATATTGCTCTGTCGGTTATGATAATCTTTATGGTGCATCTTAACAGAACCTTCCACCATCACGAGATAACCACCATCGCCCTTGCTGCCTACACCTTCGGCTCGCTGACCATAGCAATCCTCAGCGTGCTGAGATACCGCAGATACAACAGCCCCGTATACTCCGCCGCCAAGGCAATCAGCCTTGCCGCTGCCTGTGTGTCCCTGCTGACGCTGGAATCCACCATGCTGACCACCTTCTCGAACGGCACCGTTGACGAAACCACCGGTCAGCTTCTGCTTGCAACATCGGGAGGCGTCGTGTCAGTATTTATAATCTGCATGGCGGTTTACATGATAATACAAGGCAGAAAAAAACTGAAACTTATCACTACACCTAAGGAGTAAATCATGGAAAACAAAGATACCTTCAGCTTTATATACTCCGCCAAAGAGCAGGAGGAAATCAAGGCAATCCGAAACAAGTACACCACCCCTCAGGAATCCGAGGACAATATGACCAGACTCCGTCGTCTTGACAGCACAGTTACAAACAAGGCCACCGCCGTCTCGCTGGTGCTGGGCATTATAGGCACCCTGATTATGGGCAGCGGTATGAGCCTTGTGATGACCGACCTGGCAGACCTTATCGGTATAAACAACCCTATGCTCACAGGCATTGTCATCGGTCTGGCGGGGATTGTACTTTTGTGCCTTGCGTATCCTGTGTATAACCGTATCATCAGGCACGAGCGCAAGAAGATCGCCCCTGAGATCCTCCGTCTCACAGACGAGCTGATGAAATAAAACAAGTAGATTTTCAGGACAGAAAACCTCGTACATCAGCTACATATTTCAGCACAAAAAACTCAGAAGAAACAGCAAAGGAGCCGATCCGAAGATCAGCTCCTTTTTTTCATATCATAATAACCGAAAATTGTTTTTCTCAAATTCCAGCAGTCCCTCGTCCCTCATTTTGCACAGCTCGTTGGACATGGCACTTCGGTCAACAGACAGAAAATCCGCCAGCTGCTGACGATTGAAGGGAATGGTGAAGGCTGAGCTGCTGTGGCGCTCTGCTTCCTCAGAAAGATAGGAAATCAGCTTTTCTCTTGTTGTGCGTCTGGACATATGACCCAGCTTCTGAACAAGCTTTCTGTTTTTCTCGGATATGGCAAAGAACATATTCTGAACCACCATGGAATGAAACCGACACCCCGAGGGACAGGTTGTGATGACCCGCCTCACATCAAACATAATGACCGTGCTGTCCTCTACCGCCACCACATCGTTGAGCAGAACGCCGCTTTCGGGCGCAACATAAGCCTCCCCGAACATTTCTCCCACGTCGATTCTGCCAAGGATACTGCGGTTGCCCCAGTAGTCGTCCCGCTGAATATGCACTCTGCCCTCCACTAAAACAACAATATCCCTCAAGTGCTCTCCCTGACGGAGCACATACTCGCCTTTTTTATAGGAGAAGAGCCTTGCCCCCAGACAGGTGAGCATAGAGGAGATTTCCTCCTGAGTCACCCCTGAAAAAAGTCGGGTCCTCTTCAGAACAGGAACATATTTTTCCATAAAAACAACTCTTTTCTGTTGTAAATACAACCGCTTTGTTATTTTTATTATAGTATAATCAGCTTGTAAAATCAAGAAAGGAGAATCTTTTATGATAAGAAAGATTATCAAGATAGACGAAGAAAAATGTAACGGTTGCGGTGCTTGTGCATCCGCTTGTCACGAAGGCGCCATAGAGATGGTCAACGGCAAGGCAAAGCTTACCCGCGAGGACTACTGTGACGGGCTGGGAGATTGTCTGCCTGCTTGTCCTGTGGATGCCATCAGCTTTGAAGAGCGAGAGGCTCCTGCATACAACGAGGAGGCTGTCCTCAGAGCAAAAGCTCAAAAACAACCCACTCTGCCCTGCGGCTGTCCCGGCACACATCAAAAAACCTTCCACAGAGCCGAGGACAGCTCTACCATACCTCCCACACAGCTTAGCAGCCGTCTGTCCCAGTGGCCTGTACAGATAAAGCTTGTGCCCGTAAACGCCCCCTACTTTGACGGAGCAAACCTACTGGTTGCGGCGGACTGTACCGCCTATGCCTACGGCAACTTCCACAACGAGTTCATCCGTAACCGCATCACCCTCATCGGCTGTCCAAAGCTTGATAGCATCGACTACACCTACAAGCTCACCGAGATAATTGCAAACAACAACATAAAAAGTGTCACCGTAGTGCGCATGGAGGTACCCTGTTGCGGCGGCATCGAGCAGGCTGTCAGACAGGCTCTCAAAGCAAGCGGCAAGTTCATCCCCTGGAGCATTGTTACCATCTCCACCGACGGCAGGATATTGGACTGAACACCCACGTACAACTCTGCTCCCTGAACCCTTCATATATCTCACAAACAAAAGACACCGCCTACAAAACGTGCGCGGTGTTTTTTTCGTATCATATTATTCGTATGACTTCTTACTTTCTCCGAAACTTACGACCAAAATACCTGCAGACCTTACCCTTATACTCAAGATATTCCTCTCCGAAGGCTTCAAAGAGAAAATCCTCTTCCACATTCACTATTTGCAAATGAAAGAGACATACCGCAAAGAGCGTTGCAAAGAGCAGCCACCGGTTAAAGAACGCAAAAAGTATACCGATATACATAAGGTCAAACCCAAGAAAAGCAGGGTTGCGGCTTACGGAGTAAATCCCACTTGTCACAAGATTTGTTTTGTCCTCACGCTGAACCCCTGCCCTCCAGTTGTCCTTCATCTGAGCAACAGATAGCGCAAAGACCACAACACCCACCATCTCTGTGGTAACTGCTGCGATACGCAGAGGGTGACAGGAATCCTCAGGATAAATCAGTATGCTTATGACCTGCACCAGCGGAAGCAGGTACGTTGTGATTTTCAGCGCAATTTCAATAAACTTCAGAAAACCTTCTTTGCCTTTTCCCAGCTGATCCGTGCGGATACACTTCTTTTTCTGACTGAGCATCTTGGAGAAATAACAGATATAGAACGTCCCCATAATACCAAGTGCTGTTGCTTTGAGTATCATCTTATCACCACCAAAAGTTCAGAACAAACAGAGCAGCTGCACAGCACCGCCGACAAGCAACGCCACAACCGCTCCCAGGGCAAACCCCACCCCGGCGCCTCTTAGATGGAAGGCGTAGTTTTTGTATTCCTTCTCCATATCCTCTGTGCCGGGTATCCTGAGCTTTTTGCTGTGACAGAACACTCCCCAGTCCAGAACCACCAGATCATAGATGTTCACAACGGCAAACACCACAAACACATGGACAAAAGCCTCCCAAAAGCTTCTGCATCCTGAGAAATACGCAACAGCAGAGAACACAATCACAAAGAACACAAGTCCCCCTGCCTTCTTGCTGATGTGGGCTTTTTCCCGTTGCTTGATGGTATCCTTGTACCTTGGGAGCTCCTCTACCCTTTTTATTATTTCAGGGGGATAGGACATAATCATCCTGACGGGGTCTTTGTATTGTGCGGGCATAATTGCCAGAGTGAACAGCACACAACATACTACACACTGAATAAATAACACCATAATAATTTACATAATACCTTTCGTTGAAATACCCTTTATCTGCCTATACAACAAAGAGGTAACATTTACTTGTTCCTTTTGATTCTTTATCTCGTTTTTCATATAGTATACTCCATGGGACCGTGGATTTCAGAACACATCATATCAGACAAACATCACACAGAGGTGAACATAACCTCTCATCCCCTGCCTCTTTTTAGTTTTGGGCTATGATGCCAACTATGGTGACAGGCAGATTGGAAGTATCATTTTTTATGTATCTTACAAACCATTATAATTTTGTCAGATTGTTCTTATTTTTTCCTGCGAAAGGGTAACCAAACGGAGTAAAAACGAGGTAAAAGTAAGCAAAAGTACACCAGGTTAAAGATGTTTATATAGCAAGGAGATTGTCGACTTAAAATACTGTTCTTGGAAATGTGTTAATTCCGCAATCTCTTCCTGCGTAAAAGTC